>CAJUQV010000009.1 GCA_910588335.1 uncultured Ruminiclostridium sp.
TTCAAGAATTTTTCTGGACAGACTGCTGACGGGTGAAAATCCCGAATGGTTTATGCCCTTTATTTTGGCGTTCGCGGGAATGAGCGCGGTGCAGCTTATCGTGGAGTGGATAAAGACCGTGTATTCGCTGAAAATAAACGGAAAATTGTCCGTCGTCGGCAGCACGGAATATATGTGGAAGGTGCTCCGTATGCCAATGGAATTTTTCTCGCAGCGCATGGCGGGAGATATTCAGCAGCGCGAGAGCATGAACGCAAGTGTGGCGAAGTCGCTTGTGCAGACTTTTGCGCCCCTCGCGCTGAACACCGCCATGATGTTCTTTTACCTCATTGTAATGATACGTTACAGCCTGCCGCTGACGCTTGTCGGGCTATGCTCTATCGCGATAAATATCGCGGTTTCGCGGATAATTTCCAAGAAACGAATTAACATCACGCGCTTGCAGATGCGCGATTCGGGAAAACTGGCGGGCACTACCGTCGCGGGAATAGAGATGATAGAAACGATCAAGGCAAGCGGCGCGGAAAACGGCTTTTTCGAGAAATGGGCGGGCTATCAGGCGAGCGTGAACACGCAGCAGGTGCGGTTTGAGAAGCTCAATCAGTACCTCGGAATGATCCCCGCGTTCGTTTCTTCCCTGGCGAACACCGCCGTGCTTATATTAGGCGTTTATTTCACGATAAACGGGGAGTTCACGGTTGGAATGATCATGGCGTTTCAGGGCTTTCTGGGATCATTCACCGCTCCCGCGCAGACGCTTATTTCCGCGGGGCAAACATTGCAGGAAATGCGAACGCAAATGGAGCGCGTAGAAGATGTTATGGAATATCCTACCGACGTAAATTACGATAACGACACGGTTTCCGAGGACGCGGAATACGATAAATTATCGGGAAACGTGGAGCTGAAAAACATCACCTTCGGTTACTCGCGCCTTGCCAAACCGCTTATCCGCGACTTTAATTTAACGCTGAAAACGGGCAGCAGAGTGGCGTTTGTCGGAACCTCAGGCTGTGGAAAATCCACACTTTCAAAGCTGATCTCTGGCTTGTACAAGCCGTGGAGCGGCGATATTTTGTTTGACGGAAAACCTATCACAGAAATTGACAGAAGTGTTTTCACAGGCTCTCTTGCAGTTGTCGATCAGGATATAATTTTATTTGAGGACACTATCGCGAACAATATTAAAATGTGGGATAATTCTATTGAGGATTTCGAGATGATAATGGCGGCGCGCGACGCGCAATTACATGAGGATATTATGCGGCGCGAGGGCGGATATAATTATAAGCTGATCGAAGGCGGCAAGGATTTCTCGGGCGGCCAGCGGCAGCGTATGGAGATAGCGCGAGTTCTCGCACAAGACCCTACGATAATAATTCTTGATGAGGCGACCTCCGCACTTGACGCGAAAACGGAATACGAGGTCGTGAAGTCCATAAAAGACCGTGGAATAACCTGCATTGTGGTGGCGCACAGATTGTCCACCATTCGCGACTGCGACGAAATTATTGTGCTGGACAACGGTGTTGTGGCAGAGCGCGGAACTCACGAGGAATTGTATGCGAAAAACGGCTTTTACACGTCGCTTGTGACTAATGAATAAAGGGGGCGCGAAAATTAAAAATGGGTTGGTTTGACGAACAGATAAAGCAGCGCAAGAAAAAAGACGATGATGTTTTCGCGTACTCCTTTGTCAATATCGCGGGAGCGGTAATAGGAAGCCGCGTTTCGGCGGCGCTGAACGACGAGCGGCAAATTGCGAAAAATGCGTTTGACGAGATACTGAAGTTTTATCACATAAAAACGCGAGAAATTCCCGACAACATCAAGGACAGGAACGAGCAGCTTGAATATCTGCTACGTCCGCACGGGATAATGCGCCGCACGGTGACGCTCTCTAAGGGCTGGTACAAGGACGCGGTCGGCGCTATGCTGGGAGTTCGCAAGGCTGACGGAGCGGTAGTCGCGCTTATCCCGACGGGACTTTCCGGGTATTCGTTCACGGACGAAAAAACGGGAAAGTGCGTGAAAATAAACCGCAAAAACGAGGGGCTGTTCGAGGAGGAAGCGATAGCGTTCTATAAGCCTATGCCGCTGAAAAAACTCGGAATCCCCGATTTAATTCGGTATATTCTCGGGACGCTCTTACCCGCCGATTTTATGCTGATAGGCGCGTCAACGCTGGCTATAACGCTTATCGGAATGCTGTCCCCAAAGCTGAATAACCTGCTTTTTTCGACAGTTATCGAAAACGGAAGCTATCGTCTGCTGCTCGCAATAACCGTGTTTATGATCTGCGTGACGATAAGCTCACTATTGATAAACGGCGTAAAATCGCTGGTTATGGCGCGGATTAACACGAAAATGAACATCTCGGTCCAGGCGGCTACGATGTCGCGCGTGATGTCGCTCCCCGCCGAATTTTTCAAGAATTACGGCTCGGGGGAATTGTCCGCGAGGGCGCAGTACATCAACTCGCTTTGCAATATGCTGGTGTCGACGATTTTATCAACGGGACTTACCTCGATTTTTTCACTTGCTTACATATCGCAGATTTTTGTTTACGCTCCCGCGCTGGTCGTACCGTCGCTTATTATAACGTTTGCGACGGTACTGTTCTCGGTGATATCGGCGTTCGCGCAGATGAGGATCAGCAAAAAAAGCATGGAAATTTCCTCAAAGGAAAGCGGAATGTCCTACGCGCTGATTTCGGGCGTGCAGAAGATAAAGCTCTCGGGCGCGGAAAAAAGGGCGTTTGCGAGATGGGGAAATCTCTTCGCGGAGGGTGCGCGGCTCAGCTACGATCCACCGATGCTCCTCAAAATAAACGCGGTAATTTCAAGCGCGATCTCGTTTGTCGGAACGCTTGTGATGTACTATTTCGCGGTGTCATCGGGGGTGTCCGTCGCGGACTATTATGCGTTCAACACGGCTTACGGAATGGTCTCGGGAGCGTTTATGTCGCTGGCGGGGATAGCGCTCACGATTGCACAGATAAAGCCGATTATGGATATGGTGAAGCCGATCTTACAGGCGGTTCCCGAAATTTCCGAGGGGAAACAGGTGATAACGCGGCTCTCGGGCGGCATTGAGCTGAGCAATATTTCCTTCCGATACAACGAGAATATGCCGCTTGTGGTGGACGATATGTCGCTGAAAATACGCCCCGGGCAGTACGTCGCGATAGTCGGTGCAACGGGCTGCGGGAAGTCGACGCTTATGCGGCTTATGCTCGGCTTTGAAACGCCGCAAAAGGGCGCTGTTTATTTTGACGGAAAGGATATTTCCAACGTCGATTTAAAATCGCTTCGGCGAAATATCGGTGTTGTTATGCAGAACGGCAAGCTGTTTTCGGGGGATATTTTCTCGAATATCACGATATCCGCGCCGTGGCTCACCATGGACGAGGCTTGGCGCGCGGCGGAATTATCTGGTATTGCGGAGGATATCCGCCGTATGCCCATGGGAATGCACACGATAATTTCCGAGGGCAGCGGCGGCGTTTCGGGTGGGCAGCGGCAGCGGCTGATGATCGCCCGCGCGATAGCTCCCAAGCCGAAAATTCTGATGTTCGACGAGGCGACCTCCGCGCTCGACAATCTTACGCAAAAAACCGTTTCTGAATCGCTGAACGGGCTGAAATGCACACGTATTGTTATAGCGCACAGGCTGTCCACTATCAAACAATGTGACAGGATTATCGTTCTCGACAAAGGAAAGATTATAGAGGACGGAACATATAACGAGCTTATTCAGAACGGCGGATTTTTTGCGGAGTTGGTCGCGAGACAAAGGCTTGATAATACGGTGAAACCGGGAGCGTAAAAATTTTTTTGAAATTTATTAGCCCTTTTCGGTTTTTGTTCGAATAAACAAATGAAAGCCAAAAACAACAAAATTTCGGAGAAAAATGCTATGGAAAATTTTAATGAAGATTTTTACATGAACAGCGAGATATCCGATGAGAAGCCAAACGGTGTGAACGACTGCGTAGGTATATCTTATAAAAAGTCTTGCGGCTTTGCAACAATGAAAATAACAAGGTATAGGAGGTATTTATCATGAACAATGAATTGATCGAGAAAGCAAAACAGGCAAAATCAGCGGAAGAACTGTTAGCAATCGCCAAGGAAAACGGTATTGAAGCGACCGAAGAAGAGGCGAAACAATATTTCGCGCAGCTGCACCCTATCACAGGAGAACTGTCCGACAACGAACTGGACAATGTCTCGGGCGGCGGCTGTCATAAGGGCGATGGAAGATTGGTGGTAACGACAGGTCACGGCTGCGTAAATTGGGCGTGCAAATACTGTGGGCAGAAGGTTGACCCGTTTTCTCATCGGTGTTCAAAACATGCGTATAAAATTACGCACCTTCCAGCTGCCGGGGCATGCAATAACTGTAATTACATGAGCTATGAAAAAGGATTATGGCTATGCAATCATCCCGCAAACAAAAAATAAATATGCCGATCTACCCCGATAAAACATATAAGGCCGCTTCGTACAACTACCTTATTCAAAGAAAGCGACGACGGACTGAATATGTTGCGGATAATGACCTTGTTATTGACGAGGTAACGATCGATAATCAGGTGCATATTACCTTTATCAACGAGCATTTGTTCGGAGTTATTCCGGCAGAATACGGAAACCCGCATGGGCGTATTACAGTATTTTAAAAGAAAAAGTGAATTACATTAGGAGGTAAATTATGGAAAACAATAAGAAAAATGAACTGCAGTTAAACGGTTTGAAAAAAGCGCTGAGCAATCCCATGGAGGAAAAAGCATTTAGCGGTGCGCTGCCTGATGACGCGCTCGACGGAGTAGCGGGCGGCGCAGTTCTTGATTCCTCGTTTTATATCGCCAGGTGCAATAGATGCGGTTGGCAGTCATGTCCCTTTGACAATCGAGGAGAGAACGATCTCACGGTGATTGTGATGGATCACTGCACCGCTCATCCCGATTGCGAGGGCGATTTCAGCGTGTTCAATATTGACAGCAAAAGGGTAACTTTGGGATAACTTTTGTAGAAGCAGAGCTGTTATGAGCTGTTACATATTAAATTCGGACATCGCGCTGCGTTCGTGGCGGCTGGTTCCTTACGCGTACTACATAAAAGGCGTCCGCGACGCGAAAGGTCTTAAAAAGGACGAATTTGAATTTCTTTTGAAGTGCGACGGAAAAACGGAAATAACGGAAAATTCTCCGCTTGCGGAAAAATTTTTGAATATGGGCTTTATCTCTCCCGCAAAGGACAGTGAAACGCTATCTGAATGGCAAAAGCACCTTAACTGCGATAACCGTTACTTCCCCGCCATGGAATACGCGATCACGGGAAAATGCAACTATAATTGCCTGCATTGCTTTAACGCTGCCGACAATGCGCCGCTTATGAGCGAATGGACGCTCGACGAGGCGAAAACAATGCTGGAACAGGCGCAAAAATGCGGCTTGAACGCAATTACCCTCACGGGCGGAGAGCCTATGCTTCATAAAAATTTCTTTGAGATAATTGAAGAAATTCATAAGCGCGGAATGTACGTTTCGGAGATAAACACAAACGGACATTTTATCAATCAAGCGGCGCTCGACAGAATAAAATCTCTCGGCTGCACTCCCATTATTAAAATATCCTTTGACGGGATCGGACATCACGATTGGCTTCGTAATCAAGATGGCGCGGAGGAAAGAGCACTTGCGGCGCTTCGGCTGTGCAAAGAAAGCGGTTTTGAGGTTTGGGCGCAAACCAACGTTCACCGTCTTAATATCGAGACAATTCTTCCGACGGCAGAGAGGCTCGATGAAATGAGTGTTGACGAAATGCGGATAATCCGCACATCGGAATCTCCGCGTTGGAAAGAGAACGCCGGCGATGCCCAAAGCCCGGGTGGCGCTTGTCTTAACGTTGACGAATACTACGATGAGATGTTCGGTTTTTCCGCTGAATATATCAAAAAGCCTCATAAAATGGATATTGACATATGGCAGTTTCTGACGATATTCCCCGTTAGAAAAGCGTTTCGCGTTCGTCCCGTGGAGTGTGCCGAGGGCGAATACCGCGACAGTCTGCCCGTGTGCCGCGGAAACCGAGGAAAGATCGCTGTTGCAGCGAACGGAAACGTGTACCCATGTTTGCAGCTCTCAGGAACATACGACGCACGCGGAGAGTTTCTCGGCAATATAAAGACAGATGATCGCAACCTTGGCACGGGATTGCAAATGTTGCTGCAAGGCGGAAAATATCTGGAAGAGGTCTGCACCACTGTCAAGACCCTTGCCGATAACAATCCCAAATGCGAAGCCTGCGAGTACTTCAAATACTGCGTTGGAGGCTGCCGCGCTCTTGCTATGGCGTTTACAGGTGAGAAGCTGGGCAGCGATACTGCAAAGTGCGTGTTCTTCAAAAAGCACTATTACGAGCGAATTACAGAGTTGTTTGGCGGCTGGAAAAATCTTGCGCCTATCGGGGCTATTGGGAGAGAATGATGGAAAAAACATTGAAACATCTGTTTGATTTTCATAGATTTACGGAAAACGTGCGTCTTGCCAAAATTATAGCAGATACCGAAAGTCGTTACAGCAATGTGCTTCCCGATTACTGTCTTGATAAGGTGAATGCGGCGGGAGAACTTATTCTTCCGCATACACGGGAGGACGATTCCGATGATTGAACTCCATAAAAATGCTGAATTAAGCAAAAAGCAGGAGCGCATTTATATCGAGTTCAAGAATAGGGTAACAGGCTATGTTCGCGGAAAGATATCAAACGTTCATGACGTTGAGGACATAGTTTCGGACGTGTTTGTAAATGTGTTCAATGATCTTAAATGCTATGATGAAAGCAGAGCGTCGCTTTCTACATGGATCTATACGATCACCCGAAACACCGTTATTGATTATTTCCGCACATCAAAGCGTTTTTGCGAAATACCCGAGGAACTTTGTACAGAGGATAATATAGACGAAAGGCTGCTGAACGAGGAAATTCTTGAAAGCCTTGCAGACGCGCTGGAACAGCTTGACGAATGTGAGCGTGACATTGTTATTATGCACTATTACAGCGGGAAAACGCTCAAAAGTATCGCGGAAATGATGAATAAATCATACAGCTATGTAAAGCTCCTGCATTCGGGTACCTTGAAAAAGCTGCGTAAACTTATCAATTAAAGAGTGTGGGCTGCGGAAATGTACCTTGCACGGAACGCAAAAAACAAGGGGTACTCGGCTGATGTGCACTCAGCCTGCGGAGTTTATGTCGGCGGTATCATGCACCAATGTCTTAATGTCGAACGAGGGTTTTAAAGTTTCCTCCGGCATTGCCTATCCGATAGAATTATTCTATGCAGCCTTGCTTCGCTCTGTATACCGTGAAGTGCGCAAAATCGAAACGGGAAACGGTGTGAAAATGGAACTCAGACAAAACGAACAATTTCTGAAAAAAGCGTACAACAAAGCGCTTCTGCCGTGCGTACTGTCGGTGCTGAGCGGCAATATAAACATACTTGCGGACGGGATTCTGGTAGGTCAGAAGCTCGGCACAAACGCTTTAGCGGCGATAAATTTCAGCCTGCCCGTGTACCTTGTTTTGTGTATCGCGGGCTCGTTTGTCGTGTCCGGAACGGCTATCCGCGCATCGGATGCAATCGGAAAAAACCGCGCAGATCAGGCGCAAAATCTCTACCGTATGTCTATTTTTTGGTGCGCGGCGGTTTCGGTTTTTATAACGATTTTCGGTTTGTTATTTCTGAAACCGCTGTCGCTTTTGCTATGTTCAGACGCTGATGTGATGCCGCTTGTTACGGAATATTCGGGCGTAACGCTCGCGGGCGCGCTGGCGAAAATACTTATCTACATACCGTTCTGGTTTCTGCGACTTGACGGACGGAACGGTCAGGTGACGCTGATGATGACGGTCATGGGAGTTGGCAACGTTGTACTTGATGTGCTGTTCTTATACGCGTTGGATATGGGAGTATTCGGAGCGGCATTGGCGAGCGTGCTGTCGACAGCGGCGGCGTGCATTCTTGGATTTGTGAAATTATGCGATAAAAAAAGCGGATTTAAATTCGGATTTTGCGTGAAAGCCGAGGGCGTGAAATTTTCCGAAATAGCCAAAGCGGGAAGTCCGTCGGCAGCGAATAACTTATTTCAAACTCTGCGTGTATCGGTTATAAACGCACTTCTGCTAAGCTATTGCGGCAGCGAAACGGTGGCGGCGTTCACGGCGGTCAACTGTATCTGCGCGTTCGCGGAAAGCGTGACGAGCGGCGTTCCGCAAGCGGCTTCAGCAATGCTCGGAATTTACAGCGGCGAGCACGACAACGAAAGCACGCGGCTTTTAATGAAGCGGCAGCTCAAAAGCGGGATACCGTGCGCGCTGATTTTTTCCGCAGTAATTATCTTCGGTGCGGACTTTATATCACTTGCTTACGGATTGAATATTTCATTGCGGTTTGCATTTGCTTACCTGTCTCTCGGAATAATTCCCGCACTTGTAAACTGCGTTCTGTCAGGGTTTTATAACGTTTCGGGACAAAACCTTCGGGCAAATTCCATTATATTTTTGCGCGTGTTTTTAATGCCCTGCGCGAGCCTTTTTGCGCTGCTTTACCTCGGCCATAGCCCATGGCTGTTTTTGTTTTTGGGTGAAATATTAACGCTGATATTATGGTTTATTGCAACCGGAATTTCACACAAAAACCGTTCGCGGTTTTTATTGTTGAATAATTCACTTGAAAAATCGGGTAACGTAATAAATTTCTCCGTAAGCGGAGATGCGGAAAATATCTGTGATGCCTCCGGCAGGATCACGGATTTTTGTGCGGATAACGGAATGTCGCCGAAACAGATAATGCGAATAAGTCTCGCGCTTGAGGAAATTATGATTCTGATCACGGATAAAAATGAGATGGCGGTTGAATTTGATCTTCGCGTATATTCCTTACAGGGCGTTATCGGGATACGCATTCGCTACGGGGGAAACGACTTCAATCCGCTTGCCTATGCGGATAACGACGAGGAATATCTTGGGATACGCCTTATCGAGAGCATATGCGAACAGGCTATATATCAGCGCACGTTCGGCACGAATACCGTGCAGATTTTTGTAGAGGGGGGAGTGTCCGCATAATGAAAACGAATTATGAACGGTTTGGCGGCGAAGCGCTGAAACGGCTCGAAATGTCAACAAAAAACGCGGATACAGCGCAGACAAAATTTCTCCTCGATTGGTTGAACGAAAACAAAAATACCGAATTCGGCAAGCGATACAGCTTTGCACAAATAAAATCTGTTCGGGAATATCAGAAAAAAGTTCCTCTTTCGACCTATGAGGATTACGCCCTTGACATTGAGCGAATTATTGACGGAGAAAAAAATATTCTGACCGCGCGCGACACCGTATATTTTTGTATAAGCTCGGGTACTGTAGGTGATGAAAAATATATTCCGCTTACCGAATACGATTTTGAAGCCCACTATGTTTTTATGTACAAAGCGGTTTTCGGGCAGATACGGGAGTATTATAAGCAGCTTACCGAAGCGCAAATTTTCGGAAAAATTTTTCAGATAGGCGAGTTCGCGAAAACATATATGCCGGACGGCAGAATGAACGGGATACGCTCAAGCTGCGTATATCAATGGCTGGATATAAACGGTGAATTTGATTCTTCCGATTACTGTGTTCCAAAAGAAATTCTATTCCCCACAACTCTGGAGGATCAGCTGTATATCAAGGTGAGATTTGCGGTTGCTGAGCGCGATCTGACGGCAATACACGGCGTATTTATAAATCGCGCCGCAGGTGTAATAGAATATATCATTCGTAATTGGGAGCCTCTGCTGAACGACATTGAATACGGCACTGTTAGCGTTGACATCCCCGAAAAGCAAAGGAAATATATTACCGAAAAACTCTTTCCTGATCCCGAACGTGCACGGGAACTGCGGAGAATTCCGCATGAGGATCTGCACAAGGGAATCATCAAAAAAATCTGGAAAAACATGAAATACATTCTCGCGATAGGCGGCGACAGCTTTTTCTATTATACCGAAAAGATGCGCGAATACTCAGGCGGTATTCCTGTGCATTACTTTGTCTATGCCGCCTCGGAGGGCGTTTTCGGATTGGCGGAAAACGTTGACTCGGCGGACAGATATATTCTTCTGCCCGAATCGGTTTTCTTTGAGTTTATCCCTGTAAACGGAGATCGTACACACCTGCTTATCGGCGATGTGAAGATCGGAGAAAAGTATGAACTTGTAGTTACCAACCGTTCGGGACTTTATCGTTATAGGCTCGGCGACGTCGTCAAGATCGTTGGACTGCACGAAAAAGCGCCTGTTGTAAAGTTCTGCTACCGTCGAAATCAGGTGATAAACATTGCCGGTGAAAAGAGCAATCAGCAACAGTTCGATACGGCTATAAAGCGATTTGCGAAATTAGCGCAAACCGAGGTGCGAGGGTATTGCGTTCAAGAGGATTTTTCGGGGATATCGCCAAGGTATTTATTTTATATGGAGTGCAAAAATGCTCCCCGAAATGCGGACGCGCTCTTTGAGAAATGTATGTGCGCCGCGAATCCCGAATACAAATCGTGCCTGAATATGCGCGAAATTAGACCGTTACATATCGAGCTTCTAAGGGAGGGCAGCTTTGAACATTATGAAAAAATACTTGCCGAGAGGGGCAAGCCTATGGCGCAAAGTAAAATGCCGCATTTTCTGAACACCGAGGAAAAGAAAAGCTTTTTTGCGTCACAGATCATACGCTTGGAGGAAAAAGCATGAAAAAGCTCACCGGAATAGCGGGTAAACTTACGATAGGAGTAATTCTTTTCGGAATATTATTAGGAGCGGTGTGCAGTACCGTAGGATATATGGAATTTACCTCGGTACTGGAGCAGCAGTATAACGATTCGGCGTACGAGATCGCGGAAACGGCAAGGGCTATCTTAAATCCCGACAAATTCGAGCAATATCTCGAAACGGGACAGACCGACGAAGAGTATGATAGTATTCTGGCGCGATTGGACACGCTTACCGACGCGACAAACGTCACGTTTATATACGTCGCGAGGGTGAGCGGAGATTATAAAACGCTTACATACATTTATGATACGGTAAATTCAAGTACGGGATTTGATCGTTATCCGTTAGGTTATACCGCATCAGATCTTGATGAAAAGCATACCGAGAACGTTATAAAAATTATGACGGAGGGCGGGCGCGCCGAAAAATACCTGTACTCCTACTCAAAGGAATCGGGCGCACACACGACAGCCGCTATCGACGTAAAAAAATCCAACGGAGAAATTATTGCCATGTTGTGCGTTGAAAAGCCTATGACGCGTCTTGAAAACGCCCGGAACGCCTACGTTCTGCACGTTATTTTTTGGACGCTCGGCGCGATAATTCTGTTTATTTTCGTGTATTCCATAATACTGCGTCGCGGCATTATAAAACCGATAGGAATGCTCACGAAAGAGGCTGAGCGCTTTGCGGAAACAAATCTGCCGTCAGCAAATCCGCTTAATATCACTCAGAGGGACGAGGTCGGAATACTCGCGCGTGCTGTTGAAAAAATGGAAACGGACATTGTAGAGTACACCCAAAATCTCACAGCGATAACCGCCGAAAAGGAGCGCGTAAATACCGAGCTTTCGGTCGCAACGCGTATTCAGGCGAATATGCTGCCGAGCATTTTCCCGGCTTTCCCCGAGAGAAAGGAAATAGATATTTATGCGACCATGAACCCCGCGAAGGAGGTCGGCGGAGACTTCTATGATTTCTTTATGGTGGACGAACGCCACCTCGCAATAGTTATGGCGGACGTGTCGGGAAAGGGAGTTCCCGCTGCGCTGTTTATGGTCATCGGAAAGACGCTCATAAAGGATCACACACAGTCCGGCAAGGATCTGGGAGAGGTGTTCACCGAAGTCAACGAGCTGCTTTGCGAGTCCAACAGCGAGGGGTTGTTTATCACCGCGTTCGAGGGAGTGCTCGACTTATCGAACGGCGAATTCCGCTTCGTGAACGCGGGTCACGAGATACCATACATCTGCAAAAAGGACGGCAGATTCGAACCGCATAAAATTCGAGCGGGATTTGTTCTTGCGGGCATGGAGAATATGCGCTATAAATGCGGTGAGATGCAGCTCGATGTGGGCGATAAAATATTCCAGTACACCGACGGCGTAACCGAGGCTACGAACGCGCAAAACGAACTTTACGGCATGGACAGATTGACGGCAATACTCGGCAAAAGCTCCGCGCTGCCTCCCGCCGAGCTGCTCCCCGTAATTAAAGAGGATATAGATAAATTCGTGGGAGAAGCCCCGCAGTTTGACGATATAACTATGCTTTGTCTTGAATACAAGGCGAGAATGGAGGGTTAAAATGAAGGAGCTTACCGTTGATGCGACGATCGAAAACGTCGCCGCCGTGACCGCTTTTGTGGACGAACAATTGGAGCAGCTCAATTGCCCGATGAAAACTCAATGTCAGGTAGATGTGGCGATAGACGAACTGTTCGGAAACATCGCGAACTACGCTTACAATCCCGACATCGGTACTGCTACCGTGCGCGTCGAGGTCACGGAAAATCCCCTCGCCGTCGTGATAACCTTTATCGACAACGGTGTGCCATATGACCCTCTTGCCAAATCCGACCCGGACATCACACTATCGGCAGAGGAGCGCGAAATAGGCGGGTTGGGTATTTATATGGTGAAAAAGTCCATGGACGATATTTCCTACGAATACAAGGATGGCAAAAATTTTCTGAAGATCAAGAAAAACATATAAAGGAGCGGAAATGAAATGAAAACATTCAGAAAAGCTATGTGTTTCGTGCTGCTTTTTGCTGCCATGCTCACGCTCGTTGGCTGCGCTGGGAACAAAAATGACGAGCCGCAGGTCATAACGGATATATCGCAGCTTGCGGGATGCGGCATAGGCGTTGTAACAGGCTCGGCATTTGATACTATGACCGATGAGTACATAGAAAACGCTGACAAACAGTATTACGAAAGCTATGCGGATCTTGCTGTCGCCCTATCCAAAGGAAAAATATCGGGATTTCTTGTGGATGAACCCGTCGGACGTATGCTTTGCAACGAGCAAAAAGGATTACGCTTTTTAGATGATTATATCAGCCGCGAAAGCTATGCGTTCGCGTTTCCCAAAACCGATGAGGGCGGCGCGCTTCGCGACCGTTTTAACGAATTCCTTTCCCAAATAACCGCTGATGGAACTTTAGATGAGCTTAAAGATAAATGGCTGAGCGATGACGAGAACGCAAAAGCTGTAACTTATCCGCCCGAAAACGGATCTGCGGGAACACTGCGTTTTGTCACTGACAGCCGCACCGCGCCGTTTTCTTATGTAAAAGACGGGCAGATAGTTGGATACGATATTGATATACTGTGCAGTTTTTGCGAAAAGTACGGCTACGGTCTTGAAATTTCGGACGCGGATTTTGCGGCGATCATACCCGCGCTTGTAACCGGTAAGGCGGACTTGGTGGCTTGCTGCATCACCGTGACCGAGGAGCGTTCGGACAGCGTATATTTTTCGGATGCCAACTATGATGGCGGTGTGGTCGTGATGGTGGCGGACACAAGCGCGGCGGCAGAAAATATAGGATTTTTCGAGAGCCTAAAAGATAGCTTTTATAAAAACTTCGTCAAGGAAAAACGCTGGAAAATGCTGCTGTCGGGTCTCGGAATAACGGTTCTGATATCGGTGTGCTCCGGACTTCTCGGCGCGGCGCTGGGATTTGGCGTTTGTATGCAGCGGCGTTGTCAAAACAAAATACCGCGCGCTATTGCTGCCGTGTATATCAGAATTATGCAGGGGACGCCGATCCTTGTTTTTTTGATGATATTATATTATGTTATATTCGGAAAAATCGATATATCTCCGGTTATTGTAGCGATAATCGGGTTTGCAGTCAATTTTTCCGCTTATGTTTCCGAGATGATGCGCACGGGTATTGAGTCGGTCGACAAGGGGCAAAATGAGGCGGCTCTGGCACTTGGCTACACAAAACGACAGAGTTTCTTTAAGGTAGTATTCCCGCAGGCGGCAAAGCATTTTCTCCCCGTTATCAAGGGCGAATTTGTTTCGCTGGTAAAGATGACCTCCATTGTCGGATATATCACGATACAGGACTTGACAAAAGCGTCCGATATTATCCGCAGCCGTACATATGAGGCGTTTTTCCCGCTTATTGTTACAGCGATAATTTATTTTGCGATCTCGTGGCTGCTGACCATTGCGCTCGGCAGAATTGAAATACGTCTTGACCCCAAAAAGCGCAGTAAAAAGCGTAAAAGTCGGACAAAGGAGGTTAATTTATGATAACGATACGCAAACTCAAAAAAGAATATCCGAATATCACGCCGCTTCGTGATGTTAATGTCGAGATAAACAAGGGCGATGTAATTTCCGTTATCGGTCCGTCCGGAACGGGAAAGAGTACGCTACTGCGCTGTATCAACCGTTTGGAAACGCCGACCTCGGGAGAAATATTGGTGGACGGCGTTGATATATGCGACAAAAAAGCCGACCTTTCAAGGCTGCGCCGCAAAATGGGAATGGTGTTTCAGAGCTTTAATTTATTCGGGCATATGAGCATTATCGAAAATCTGATGTGTGCTCCCATAGATTTGCATGGCAAATCAAAGAAACAGGCATACGAACGCGGCATGGAACTGCTGCAAACCGTAGGTCTTGCGTCAAAAGCGGATAATTACCCCGACGAGCTGTCGGGCGGACAAAAGCAGCGCGTTGCTATCGCGAGAGCTCTTGCGATGGACCCCGAGATACTTCTTTTTGACGAGCCGACAAGCGCTCTCGACCCCACTATGGTGGGCGAAGTCCTATCGGTCATAAAGCGGCTTGCGGACGAGGGACTCACCATGCTTATTGTCACACACGAAATGAATTTTGCAAAAAACGTGTCAAACCGTATTTTTTATATGGACGAGGGGGTTATTTACGAGGACGGCACTCCGCAGCAGATATTTGAAAATCCCCAAAAGGAAAAAACTCGGAGATTTATAAAACAGCTTAAAGTGCTAAGCGAGGTCATTGACAAAAACAGCTTTGATTTTCCCGCAATAAATTCCAAGCTTGAAGAGTTCGGACGAAAGCATATGATGTCACAAAAGCAGATATACAAAATGCAGCTTGCGTTTGAGGAGCTGGTTATGCAGAAACTTATCGGAGAAAATCAGGTCAGAGATATCCGTATGGACGTAGAGTATTCTGAAAAGGACGACACCGTCGATATGATATTTGGCTACGGCGGCGACGAATTTGATCCATTAGGTGATGAAAAGGAACTCACCGTCATAACACTGAGGGGGATCACCAACTCGGCATCTCACAAATATGACGAGAACGAAAACGTTATTGTTCTGAAGATATAGAAGGATAAAGGTATGAAAAAAATATCATATCTATATGCTTGGTTCTTGTGTTTTTGACCGTTTTATCAGGGTGTAAAGGTAAGACCGCAGAGTTAGACGTTCTTTACGAATAGGCGGTGCACGACGCGGCATTCGCCTAAGACGAGGTCATGGTCGAGTTTACGGATACGACAGCAGAATTTATTGAACGATTAACAAAATAATGTGAGGTGTTACAATTGGAAAACACGGAAAAATATCGGCTGTCCGATGAAAACATTGATGTAGCAAGTGAAAAAATAGAAAAACACCTTGCCTCGTTCTCGGTAGATAATAGAAACGTTCTGCGTTTCAGGCTGATGTTCGAGGAAATACTGCTGAATTATCGCGACCGTTTTGGAGAGGAAAACGAGTTTATCTTGCGGTGCGAAAAACGTTTTTCCCGCCCGCGGATAGTGATAGCCGTTGCCGGAGAAAATCTTGAGCCGTTTGCATCGTGTGAAAACGATGAGGAATATTCATCCGAAACGCTCCGCGGAATGTTAGCGAATATGGGACTTGCGCCAAGTCACAGATACAAAAACGGAGAAAATATCATCACGCTCTCTCCCGAGGGAAAAAAGCGCGGTTCAACTGTGATATGGCTTCTCGCAGCGGTAGTATTTGCTGTCGCTGCGGGTTTGTTGTGTTCGTTGCTTCCCGAAAACGTCCGTGAAATTTTATCCGTAAATGTCATTGAGCCTGTTACCGGAAAATTTATGGGCATTCTGTCGGCAATATCGGGACCGCTCATCTTTTTTTCCGTTTTATGGGGGATTTACAGCATAGGCGACATTGGCTCATTCAGCAAGATTGGCAAACGAATGATTTCAAGATTTTTGCTTATGAGCGTTCTGTTGCTCGTGATCGTGGGCTTCGCAACAGTTCCGTTTTTTGTGTTAAACTCCGGCGGGGGAAGTCAAGCCGATTTTTCTGATCTGTATCAAATGCTGCTTGACATTATTCCGTCAAATCTGATAGCTCCGTTCATTGACGGAAACACACTACAGATAGTCTTTATCGCGGTCATTTTCGGGGCGGCACTGCTGGTGCTGAACGATAAAACAACGGTTGTTTCAAAAGTCGTGGAGCAGTTGGATTATATTATTCAATTTATAATGAAATGCTTGAACTCGTTTATTCCGCTGATAATTTTCTTAAGTATCTTTAATATGATTATCAAAAGAAATTCGGGAATAGGTTCTACAGCAATAAAGCCGATGCTTTTAACACTTATGGGATTGGCTATCGTAATTACCGTCTATATCGTGATCGTGTGTGTACATCAACAGATCTCGCCGATAATGTTAATTAAAAAGCTGATGCCGACCTTTATAATTGCGCTAACCACAGCATCCTCCTCGGCGGCATTTGCCACGAACATAGAGACTTGTGAGAAAAAACTTGGCATTGACAAAAAGATAATCAACTTCGGACTGCCGCTTGGACAATCGGTGTTTATGCCAGCGGCGGCGGTGCTGTTTTTCAGCATGGGGATATGTATGGTGGAGACTTTTCAGGTGCCAATAACGGCAATGCTGCTTGTGAATCTATTTATAATAGCATTGGTATTGGCAATAGCAGTTCCGCCTGTTCCGGGCGGATTTGCGGTGTGCGTAACAATACTCATAACTCAGTTGGGAATTCCCGAGGCGGCGATATCGATCGTCATCGCCATAAGTATGATCTTGGATTTTCCCTGCACCGCTACAAATCTGTTCTGTCTGCAAGCAGAGCTTACCGATCTTGCCGGCGGGCTGGATATGCTTGATACAGAAATGCTGCGAAACGATTCTTGACAGACTTAACTGAAAAACACATTAGAAATTTCCGCAGTATAAAAAATTTTTTATAGGACAAGCTCTCTATGTCCCGAATAATATCTGTGGTTGAAATGCTAAAAGCGAAAGGTCTGATCTTGAAAAAGGAACCATTGTTGATTCAACAATAATATCTGCACCGTCTTCAATAAAAAATGCGGAAAAGAAGCGTGATTCCGATGCGCATTCCGTCAAGAAGGGAATTAAATGGTTCTTTGGGTATAAAGCGCTCATCGGTGTAGACAAGGGCAACGGTTTGGCGCATACTGTAAAGATCACCGGAGCAAATTTGCATGATGTTACAATGACATCGGAAACCATCTCAAATCAATAAATTATCGGCAAGCGGACAATATGCTGCGAAAAAGCAAAACACGTCTTTGCTGTTGTAAAACGGCAGCTCGGATATCGACGAACGCGGTATCGAGGTCCGGAAAAGCAGACCTCAAAAATAAATATCGTGTTCGCTTTGGCGAATCTGATTTTATCTGACAGACCCTGATTGGCAGCTTGATTCAGTGCCCGCTGCGTACATAATTTAACAAAACTGTATTTTGCCTTGGTGCTGTTATTTTGACCGGAAGATTTCGACACCATTGTACGGTGCTGCCCTAAATGATATTCGTTTAATGGCCGGCTCTTGCAGTTGGAAATGAAAATGCCGCGCGTCAGCAGTTTCTTTCCAAAAAGGAGAAAATTAATTCTCACCAATTGGCAAAGGAACAGCGACAATTGCGGGAGGACAAGTTTCGGCTTTCAGAATTGGAAAAACTAATTCCGTCCATTTACGAGGATGATGTTCTTGGCAAAATTCCCGAAGATGTTTGCGTTAATCTGTTGTACGGTCACCTTAAAGGCTTTGCAGAAGACATTAAAGATAGTGCGAAAATTAGCCGCAAGCAGGTGATTGGATATATGGGTTCTACCGGAAACAGCTCTGGATCTCATTTGCATTTTGAGCTTTACAATCCTAACAATTACGGAAAAGTAATCAGTCCTTGGACAACGTATTATTAGGGAAAGGTGTCTGTTACAATTGGAGGAAACAGTTATAAAGCAAACATCAGCTACGAGAGCGACTCCTATGCTCAGTCATGGTGTAATTGGCTACCGTCATTTTCTTTTTCAAATAACGCGCATAGTGCGCTTTATAGGCACGGTTATAGGTCTGCCATATCGGATCGTTTTTGTATTTTTTTTCGTAACTCTGTAAGGAATCGACAGCTTGCACAGCATATTTGCGAACGTTATTTTCCGAAATGAAATGTATCATCTTTTCACACTCCAAACTCAAATGAAAAGGGAAGTAAAGGCAGCAGCGGATCAGAAGATTGAAGAATTGCTAAAGCGAACAACGGAATCTTCGCCGTGCAGTGAAGATATATTTTTTCTTATTTCGCGACTATCCGAGCATCTCAAAAAACACAAGGGCAAAAAGCTATATGGGTACTTGCATAAAGATGCAAAGAATGAGGACTGCAATATGACGCTCGGCGAATGGCTTGACAAATGGATCAACGAATTCATGACCTTTACGCTAAGACCAAGTTCCCTATATGGTTATAAGATGGTAATAAAGTGTCAAATCAAGCCATTCCTTGGAAACCGACCACTGTCCGCGCTTACTACAAATGAAATTCAGAAATTCTATAATAACGTAAAGAAAAACGGTCGCGTACATCCCGACAAGCAACATGGTACAGAAATCTCGGATAGCATGGTCAGGAAAACCCACTTATTGTTGCATGAGGCGCTTGACATGGCGGTAAAGAAAGGGCAAGGATAGATACCCTCCCGCCCGATTTCGAGCCGTACAAGCCCAAATGTCGCAAATCCGGCACGGGCTGTGTGACGATGATAAACGACCACCTGTATGAGGGGCGCTATACGCCAACCAATGCTTACGGAAAGCGAGAATCTCATAACATATACGCCAAAACCCGCGAGGAATGCGAAGAAAAGTTGGCGGCAATAATAGTGGAGGTCAAGGCTGAAATAAAGGCGGAGAAAGAGCAATTGAAAACGGTGAGCGAGTCGTTCAGCCTTGAAATTCGATAACGAATCGTTATTGTGTGCGTTCAAAATTTGGGACGAAGTAACCAAAGAATACAGCCCCACTTCGTGAAACGCGAGGTAGGGGCATTTCAAAACTGCCGTTTCGACGGAATTGGATTGTCCATACTTGGGGACAATTTATCCCTGAGTTATTCAAAGATCGGATTACGCTACCTTTCAAAACAAGTGCTCCCCATTTCGTGGAGTACCGCATAAATGGGTATACAGATGCGTACCTCATCTCATAAAAACTTAACTGAGCCCCAATGCAGGACTCAGTTGCAATGTTTTCAAAAATTGAGCCGCAGTAAACAAAGAATACGACGGAGAAAACAGGGCGCTCTTCAAAACTACCAAAATGGTAGCTTTGAAGATGGGGTAACGAAATGTTACTGCATAAAATTAAAACCGCATTACACGACCCATAAATGGCTTTATAATGCGGCTTGTGGTCGGAGTGACGTGACTCGAACACGCGACATCCACATCCCAAATGTGGCGCGCTACCAACTGCGCTACACCCCGAATAATATAATAAAATTTCTCCCAAAAGAAATCAAGAATTTTTAACCATACTGTATTATACACCACACCGACTCGCCTGTCAAGTATTTTTAAAAAATCTTCTCAAAAATCTAATCTAAAGTGTTTACAAAACGGACTAATTGTGTTATAATGTGTAAGATAGCATAAATAGGAGCAATATATAGGGCATTGACGCGTTGAATGGTATCAGCGTATGATTCGCGGCGGTTTTGGTGTTTTTTACTTCGGAGCTATACTTGATTTTTGTATCAAAAACCTTCGATTTGGGAAAAACGGGAATCGTCTGTTTGTCGTTGCCGTAAAGCTCCATTATAAAGCTGGTATTGACAGTCAATAAAGATTTATGCAAAAAAAGAAGGAGGATTATTCCAATGGCAAGACAAAAGCTTACGATGGACGGTAATAACGCCGCGGGTCACGTTTCCTACGCGTTTACCGAAGTTGCGGCTATTTACCCCATCACCCCCTCTTCCGTAATGGCCGAGGTTACCGATTCATGGGCCACTGCGGGGAGAAAAAATGTATTCGGAACAGAAGTTAAGGTTGTGGAAATGCAGTCCGAGGCAGGTGCGGCCGGCGCCGTTCACGGTTCTTTGACGGCGGGCGCTCTTACAACTACTTATACCGCTTCTCAGGGCTTGCTCCTGATGATACCCAACATGTACAAAATCGCCGGCGAGCTGCTTCCCAGCGTTATTCATGTATCTGCCCGTGCTCTGGCTACCCATGCTCTCTCCATTTTCGGTGACCACAGCGACGTTTATGCTTGCCGTCAGACCGGCTATGCCATGCTCTGCTCCACCAATCCTCAGGAAGTTATGGATCTGGGCGCGGTAGCTCACCTTTCCACCATCAAGGGTAAGGTTCCTTTCCTGCATTTCTTTGACGGCTTCAGAACCTCCCACGAAATTCAGAAGATCGAAGTTTGGGATTATGATACCCTTAAAGGTATGATAGATCAGGACGCTCTCGCTGATTTCCGCAAGCGTGCCCTGAACCCCGAACATCCCACACTCCGCGGCACCGCCCAGAATCCCGATATTTTCTTCCAGGCTAAGGAAGCCTCCAACAATTATTATAACGAGCTTCCCGCAATTGTTACCGAATATATGGATAAGGTCAACAAGGAAATCGGCACCGATTATAAGCTCTTTAACTACTACGGCGCACCCGATGCGGAGCATATTATTGTTGCTATGGGTTCCGTATGTGACACAGTTGAAGAGACCATCGACTATCTGTTGGCACAGGGCAAGAAGGTTGGTCTCGTAAAGGTAAGACTTTACCGTCCTTTCAGCATTGACGCTTTTGTAGACGCCATTCCTTCCACTGTCAAGAAAATCAGCGTGCTTGACAGAACCAAGGAACCCGGCGCTCTCGGCGAGCCTCTTTATCTTGACGTTGTCGCCGCTCTCAGAAAAGCCGGCAAATTCGCCGACGTACCCGTTTACAGCGGACGCTATGGCTTAGGCTCAAAGGACTGCAACCCCGCCCAGATCATTGCCGTTTACAATAACGACAGCAAGGCGCAGTTCACTATCGGTATCGAAGACGACGTTACCAATCTGTCCCTGCCCATCACGGAGAATCCCAACACAACGCCCGAAGGTACTACTTGCTGTAAATTCTGGGGTCTCGGTTCCGACGGTACCGTTGGAGCAAACAAGAACTCCATCAAGATCATCGGCGACCACACCGATATGTACGCTCAGGCATATTTTGCCTACGACTCCAAGAAGTCGGGCGGCGTAACGATTTCCCACCTTCGTTTCGGCAAGAGCCCCATTAAGTCCACCTATTTCGTTAATAAGGCGAATTTTGTGGCCTGTCATAACCCAAGCTATATTGACAAGTACAATATGGTACAGGACGTTATCCCCGGCGGAAGTTTCCTTTTGAACTGCCAGTGGACCGTTGACGAGCTGGACGAAAAGCTTCCCGCTCCCGTAAAGGCTTATATTGCAAAGAACAATATCAATTTCTATATTATAAACGCTATTAAGGTTGCCAAGGAGATCGGTTTGGGCAATAAAACCAACACCGTTCTTCAGTCCGCGTTCTTCTCAATAGCAAATATCATTCCCGCGGATCAGGCTATCGACTATATGAAGAAAGCCGCTTATAAATCCTTTGCCAAGAAGGGCGACGATATCGTCAATATGAACTACGCCGCTATCGAAAGAGGCGCCGGCGAGGTTGTAAAGGTTGACGTTCCCGCTTCTTGGGCAAACTGCGAGGGCGGTCTCCCCGATGTTAAGGCGGTAAGCGAAAGAAAAGATCTGGAATCCTTTATCAACAATATTCAGACTCCCTGCAACGCTCAGCGCGGCGATGAGCTTCCCGTTTCCACCTTTACTTCCATGCCCGACGGTACCTTCCCTCAGGGCTCGGCAGCGTTCGAGAAGCGCGGCATTGCCGTTGACGTTCCCGAATGGATTCCAGAAAACTGTATTCAGTGTAATCAGTGCTCCATCGTTTGTCCTCACGCCGTTATCCGTCCGGTTATCATGACCGAGGAGGAAGCTTCAAAGGCTCCCGCTTCCATGAAAACCAAGGACGCTACGGGTATGGCGGGTCATAAGTTCACAATGGCTATTTCCGTTCTTGACTGTACAGGCTGCGGCGCTTGCGTAAACACCTGTCCCGCCAAGACCAAGGCTCTCGCCATGAAGCCTTTGGACAGTCAGCTTAATGAGCAGGAAAACTTCGGTTATGCTCATAAGCTTCAGTCCAAGCCAGAAGTACTTGAAAAGTTCAAGGAAAGCACCGTTAAGGGCAGCCAGTTCAAGCAGCCCCTCCTTGAGTTCTCCGGCGCCTGCGCGGGCTGCGGTGAAACTCCTTATGCCAAGCTTGTAACTCAGCTCTTTGGCGACAGAATGTATATTGCCAACGCCACCGGCTGTTCCTCCATCTGGGGCGGCTCCGCGCCTTCAACTCCTTATACGGTTAACGCGGAAGGCAAGGGTCCCGCATGGGGCAACTCCCTGTTTGAGGACAATGCGGAATTCGGATTCGGTATGTTCCTTGCTCAGGATACTTTGAGAGCAAGAGCACAGGCTCACCTTAAAGCGTTTGACGAAAAAACCGACAAGGCCGAGTACAAGGCATTGGTTTCCAAGTACTTTGAAACAGCCAACGACGGCGCCGCCAACGCAAAGGCTACCAAGGAACTGGTTGCGGCGTTGGAAGCTTGTCCCTGCGACAATGAGGATAAGCTTGAAGTGCTTAAGCTTAAGGATTATCTCTCTAAGAAGTCCAACTGGATCTTCGGCGGCGACGGCTGGGCATACGACATCGGCTACGGCGGTGTTGACCATGTTCTCGCCAGCGGAAAGAACATCAATATAATGGTATTCGACACCGAGGTATATTCCAACACCGGCGGTCAGGCGTCCAAGGCGACACCTATCGGAGCTATAGCTCAGTTTGCCGCGGGCGGTAAGGAGATCAAGAATAAGGATCTTGCCGGAATCGCTATGAAGTACGGCTACGTATACGTTGCTCAGGTTTCAATGGGCGCGGATAAAAACCAGTGCTTAAAGGCTATTCTCGAAGCGGAAGCTTATGATGGTCCTTCTCTGATCATCTGCTACGCTCCTTGTATCAACCATGGCATCAAGGGTGGTTTGGCGATTGCTCAGCAGGTTGAGAAGGAAGCCGTTGAGGCAGGTTACTGGAATATCTTCAGATTTAATCCCGCCCTTGCCGCTGAAGGAAAGAACCCATTCAGCTTGGACTGCAAGGCTCCTACGGGTGATTACAAGGCGTTTATGATGAGAGAAGTTCGCTATAACTCTCTTGCACGCCAGAATCCCGAAAAGGCCGAAGTACTCTTTAACAAGGCCGTTGAAAACTCCAAGAAACGTTATGACGATCTGGTAGGGCTCGTTGATTACTACAAACCCGCCGAATGATTTGATTTTTGTTTCGGAGCATTAACTTAGTTTTAAAAGCCGACTTTGCTTATTAAAGCGAAGTCGGCTTTTTATCATATCTTTATCCGGTTTTCTTTGCTTTACAATTATGTAAAGAAATTTGTGCAGGAGCAAATGAGTTTTCCTGACCATGCTGTCTGAGATTCCTCTTCCATGCCTCTAATACTAACTTTTTGGTCAAGCTCCGTTTATGGATATACCTACTCCCTGTACGGAAAAGCTGAGTGCGCCTACAATTATGTGCATACTCCACATTGATTTGCGTATAATTATTTCCCGAACCGGAATAATAAATAGGAGATGTTGTCGGAATAAGTTCAAACATTGTACTGCCTTTATGTTGAATAGGAGTGTCTATTCCGGGGTAAGACAATGTGGTATAATATCCTATACCGCCTAACTTTGCTTCTGACGGATAATTTCTTGTTTTGGTCGTTATTCATTCGTTTGGACTTAATACTATTTTTTTGTTGTCGTAGGCTACAAAGCTGCCGTTAAATCCGAACACCGAAGAATCCCAGTTTGCCGCAATTGCATCGTCAAAGCAGACTAAAGGTCTGCCCATTACCCATTCATAGTCAATATTAATAACAACACGTTTTATTTGGTTGTTATTATTTTTGTTCAAATCCAAAATAGTGTTTATTCTTAAAGTCATTTGATCCTGAGGAATCTCACCAAGTGGGTAAGGTTTAGACGGATACAAATTTTCAGATAACCCGGCTGTACTTTCTTCTACGCGGACACTGCCCGAAGTTGAGAAAAAATCGTATATTTCATCAATTTGAAAAACATCTTTGTTTTTAAAAAAGCTTTTAGGAAATCCATTTTCAATCAGTTGTTCTATTTTGTCGTTTGCTGATATATTATCTGCAAAAGTTACTGCGGCACACGATATAATAATTGCGGATGCTAAAATAATTGTTATAATTTTTTTAACAATGTTCATGTTAGTTTCCTTTCTGATTTTAAAAATATTGCAATAAAATTTAAAAGCATTTACTTTTGTTTATCCGCTAATCTATCGCTCCTCCTTGAAAATTATTTCTATCAATTCCCGACTCCGACCACGGCGCCACAGACAAGATTTCGGGACAAAGAAACATTTTTTACTCTCTATAATATAGATTAAAAATCGGAAGCATTGCCGTTTTTTTAAAATTTGATCAAATATAATGTATTTATATGATAAACGGCGTGATAAATCGGCGGAAAATATTGATGATTTTTATTCTATTGAGGGGGACCCGTCCGCCGAAGAAATCATGTTCTCACAATATAAGACGGAGGGCTGTTAAACGCTATACATAAGCTTGAACCGGACGACTATGAAGTGCTTTATCTCTCGTTCGTTATTAGCTTGCCCGGCAAAGATATTTCCGAATGCTTGGGTATCGGCGCCGGCCAGTGCGTCAGCGTATTTATAAGGCAATAAAAGACTTAAAACCATACTTGAAAAGGAGGGCGTATGCCGTGAAAGTTGACAAAGTTTTAAAAGCGGCGCTTATTGCTTCCTCGGAGGAATATTTCTCACTGTGTGATATATCCGAAAATAAAAAGTCTCATCGTTTTTCTCTTGTATACCGTATAAGAAAAATGAGCATTTAAGAACTTGTCCCCCCTCCTATGAGAACGTTGTTAGTGATGCGCAAAACTCGATTTTGCAAACGCAGCTCTACAATATATAATCACTCCATATAAGGCTTAACTCTTTAAGAGAATTGCGTTTTGCTCATCTCTAAACATTGTTCTAAAGGCTTAGGTATATCTCCCGAAAATCTGCCACGCCCTATAAAGCGAATATTGCCATAACCGCTGACAATAAAAAGCAAATAATTTTTCATTTGCTTTTCCGATCTTAAGACTATGTCTGTCCGGTCCGCTTCTTGTATTAAATTTTAGAGCGAATAATTCTTTGCCTTTCACTATATAAAAAAATTTCAATTTTGTTATCAATTTTTTAAAATTTGTTAAAAATGTACAGAAATTAAAAAATTACACTGCTGTGCGTCCTCTCAGCAGTGTACAAACGAAAATAAATTTGTGTATACAGGTGAAAATGGATTGGTATGACTGCGTTTTTCATTGAAGCTAAGCGTTTTGAGTCAAAAACCCGTCATTTCCTATATTTTCAAACAAATCTTAATACAAGCTGCACTTTAACATGAAAATGTGTTGGCGCGACAGATGGCGTATAAACCGCTAATGTGATAAAACAATTTTGTTTCGGTTGATAAAACAAAGTCAACACCGCACAATTCAGCCACAAACATTACAAGCAGATAAAATCAAAAAATTATACAGCATCATTCCCAAAGTTTGATGCTGTATAATTTTTTGATTTTATGGCTATCCCTTTTACTCAGCTGGGTTATTGCTGTCATAAGTGATATCTGCGAAAATTTACCACAAAAAGCAAAACTGCTATTGAAAATAAACGAATTTAAAATAAAAATTTTTTTAAACATTGAAGAAAATCCTTGTACAGTAACGACTTGTGCTCAGATTAACCAAAGGGATAGCCATATATGATTTTATATGATTGTGATGTTTTCTGTTGTGTTGCGCGGTATTGCCTTAAAAAGTGATTAGTATTGCTCCGCCAATTAACTCTTGAAGATTTTATGCGCCGAACGGCTGTCGAAAGACAAGGAAGAAAGCCGCAGGAATATGCGCATATTTCAAGTATTTCGGCAGTCGGGCAAGCAGAAAAATTCAAGAGTTAATTGTGGGAGCAATATTATATTCATCAACACCAATACCCACTTGTTTCACGCTCTTACGATATCGATCGGACCACCGAAAAAAGTCTCCAGCTCTTTCAAAAAAACCTCGGCGATGGGCGAGAAAAGCTGATACTTTTTCCAAATAATATACATCTTCGTTTCAAGCGGCGGCTCCAGCGGACGAAAGCACAATCCGCTTTCCTCGCTTGTGTCAATAAGTCCGTCGAAGGTCAGCATATACCCCAAACCCTCGCGCACGAAAACCGAGCCGTTGTAGCACAGATTGACCGTTCCCGTGAAATTCAGCCCGTCTGTGTTTTTGCCGCACCAGCGCGGAATATCCACGCGCATTGCCTGATCGGAACATATCAGCGGCAACCCAAAAAGATCATCGAGGCGCACCACATCCTTTTCAGAAAGGGAGCAGTCACTGCGCATAATAACGCCCCACACGTCCGCGCCGGGTATCTCAATGTAATTGTATTTCGACAGGTCGGGCGGCTCGACGATAAACGCGAAATCAAGCAGTCCCTTGTCCAGCTTTTCCGCAACCTGTTCGGTGTTTCCGCTCGACAGATGATAACGCAGCAGCGGATATTTTTCCGTAAACCCATTTATCACCTGCGCCAGATACTTTATCTGTCGCGATTCTGCACACCCTATATAAATATCGCCGCCGTTTATCTCGTCGAGGGAATTAAATTCGGAGGCAGTTTTATCCACCATTTCGAGAATATCCTCCGTTCGGCGGCGCAATAGCATTCCCGCCTCTGTGAGCTTCAAGCCGCTGCGCGTGCGCATGAACAGCTTTTTCCCAAGCTCTGCCTCAAGCGCCTTTATCTCCTTCGACAGCGACGGCTGAGATATGTGAAGAGATTCGGCGGCGCGGGTCATATTTTCCTCGCGGGCTATCTCTAAAAAATAACGCAAAACTCTGATTTCCATTTCAACACCCCGTTATATTGTATCACAATAAATTATTCCTGTCAAGAATAATCTATAATAAAAAACAGATATTTGACATAATTGGCGGTATAGGTTATAATAAAAACAGAAACACAAGGGAGGCAGCGATATGGCGGAGTTTTCGGACACGCGCGGCATGGTGCTGCAAAATCTTTTCGACGCGGGCTGCGGCAGCACCCTTGCGGAGGAATGCACGCGGCAGATATTGAACGGAAACACGCAGTCAGCGCTGAACGCTCTCGGAAAGCACAGAAAAGAACTGCTTGACGAGGTACACACAAACCAAAAAAGAATAGATTGTCTTGATTTTCTGATCTATAAAATTGAGAAGTCGGAGCTGTGAGAAAGGATTTATTATGGAAAACTCTAAACTGAATTTAACAAACGAATGGGATAAGACCTTCGCGAAAAGCGACAAGGTAGACCACCGCAAGGTAATGTTCCGCAACCGATACGGAATTACTCTGGCGGCGGATATGTACACGCCGAAAAACGCGAAAGGCAAGCTCGCAGCTATCGCGGTGTGCGGACCGTTCGGCGCGGTCAAGGAGCAGTCGTCGGGACTGTACGCGCAGACAATGGCGGAGCGCGGGTTTCTGACTATCGCGTTCGATCCGTCGTTTACCGGAGAGAGCGGCGGTGAACCGCGTTATATGGCTTCTCCCGATATTAATACCGAAGATTTTTCGGCGGCTGTGGACTTTCTTGCGGTTCAAGATAACGTTGATCCAGAAAAGATAGGAATTATCGGTATCTGCGGCTGGGGCGGTCTGGCTCTGAACGCCGCGGCAGTCGACACGCGCATTAAGGCGACCGTTGCTTCCACTATGTATGATATGAGCCGCGTCAACGCCAACGGATATTTTGACGGTGAAAACAGCGAACAGGAGCGTTACGAAAAGCGCAAGGCTCTAAGTGCGCAACGCACCGCCGAATATAGACGCGGGGTTTACGAGCTTGGCGGCGGCGTAGTCGATCCGCTCCCTGTGGACGCTCCATTCTTCGTAAAGGACTACCACGATTATTACAAGACCCCGCGCGGCTATCACAATCGTTCGCTCAACTCCAACGGAGGTTGGAACAAAACGGGCTGCATTTCGTTTTTGAATATGCCGCTGCTGCGCTACACAAATGAAATACGCAGTGCCGTGATGATAATTCACGGCGAAAAGGCGCACTCTTGTTATTTCAGCAAGGACGCGTTCGCGGCTATGATGAACGGGAATCCCATTCCCGAAAACAAGGAGTTAATGATAATTCCGAACGCCGTCCACACTGACCTTTACGACAGATCGGATATTATCCCGTTTGACAAGCTGGAAAAATTCTTTGGTGACAATCTTAAATAAGGCAGACGCTCCGCAATTATCCGATAATTTAAACGTGACATCACACACCGAAACGAAATAACCGAGGATGGCAGTGTTAGAGCCTTTTTTGTTTTTGTCATCATTCGCTTAAATCGGTCTGGCACGTAACATAAAAGATGCGCGAAATATCCGGCAGTTAAAGACACTTCCGGTTAAATTTTAAATCATTAAATTATCTTATAAGCTCCTGTATCTCCTTCAAAAACACCTCTGCCGCCTTTGAAAACACTTGATATTTTTTCCAGACAATATTCAGGCCGACCTCAACTTTTGGCTCAAGCGGCTTGAATATAAGCGGACTGTTTTCATGCTCGGATATTATCCCGTCAATGCTAAGCGCGCAGCCAACGTTTTCTTCCACCATAAGCGAAACATTGTACAACAAATTATAAGTAGCGATAATATTCAAGGATTCGTATTCTCTTCCAAGCCAGCCCGAAAGCTCATTATGCGCCATAGACTGCCGCGAGGCAATAAGAGGAATATTATTGAGATCGGAGGGAGTTATATACTTTTTTCCGGCAAGCTTATGATCACGGCGCATAAGCAGCCCCCATTTGTTTTTGGCGGGTAATCTTATAAAATCGTATTTCCTGATATCGGCGGGTTCAATCAGAATCCCGAAGTCAAGCAGACCTCCGTCAAGACGTTCGGTTACATCGGCGGCATTGCCGCTGAAAAGATGGAAGCGTATCCCCGTATGATTCTTTCTCACTCTTTCGGCCGCCTTTGAAATAATGCGAAAGCCCTCGGTTTCACCTCCGCCGATGTAAATATCGCCGCTGACGTTTTCGTTTGACGAAGTAATCTCCGTCTTTGTTTTCTCCATAAGCTCAACCATTTCCTCGGCGCGTTTGCGCAGTATCAAACCCTCCTCCGTGAGGGTTATTTTTCTGCTGCCGCGGATCAGAAGCTGCTTTCCAAGCTCCTGCTCCAAATCCATAAGCGCCCTTGAAAGCGGCGGCTGCGTCATATGGAGTATCTCGGCTGCGCGAGTTATATTGCCCTCTCTCGCCACAGTCAGAAAATATTGCAGTACGCGAATATCCATAAGCGGTTCCTCCTTAACGAGTATAGGCAACACCGCGCATAAGCTTACAGCTTTTCCGTCATTTTTGCCCAAAACTCCTTGAAAAACGCCGGTATTCCCACGTCGTTTCGGACAATGTGACGATAAAGCCTACTGCGTGTCCGCACGATAATCTTTGTGCGGTATTGCCTATAGTATATCATATTTTTCAATACTTTTCAAGTATTGATTTGTATTTAATATATGTATTTGATATTTAGACACAGTCATAGTATAATGTAGCAAAAGGAGATGATTTGATGACCGTACAAGATGTTATCGACAGCTTCCGCGAGGGCGCGCCTGAAATTCCCGAGCGGACAGAATTTGCTAAAAACCTTTTTCAAGAGGCAATACGCATTACAATGAAGTTGAACAGCCAATACCACACACCCGAAGAAATTCGGGAAATAATGACCGAACTGACGGGTAAGAAAATCGACGATACATTCAGACTTTTCCCACCCTTTTATACCGATTTCGGCAAGAATATAGAGTTCGGAAAAAACGTATTTGTAAATTCCTGTTGTCATTTTCAGGATCAAGGGGGTATTGAAATCGGCGATGGCTGTCTTATCGGGCATAATGTTGTATTCGCGACAATAAATCACGATCTTTACCCCGAAAACAACCGCATAAATCACTACGCACCGATAAAGCTGGGAAAAAGCGTATGGGTAGGCTCTAACGCAACAATACTTGCGAGAGTTACAATAGGCGATTGGGCAGTTGTCGCGGCAGGAGCCGTGGTAACACATGACGTTCCGCCGCTGACAATAGTTGGCGGTGTTCCCGCAAGAGCGATAAGGACAATCGACCCGAAGGAGGGAAAACATGAAAAGGTTGTGTAAGATCATTCCGGTAATTGCAATGGCAGTCACGCTTGCCGCTTGTGCAAATGAGCCGTCAAGTATGGCCGCACCGCCAATGTTATCAAATTCAAACGATACGGCCGAAAGTTTATCAACAATTACAAGCAGTATGTCAGACATTTCTATTGACAGTACATTAAGCGTCAATATACCTGACGTTCCGACAGAGAACAGCAAAAGCTCAGCCGACATTAAAACGGAAATAACAACAAGCAGTGCTTCCGAAAGTAATTCGGAGATCACAAGCACCTCATCCGTAAGCAGTTCAAGCACAGCGGAAAGTCCGCCCGAAAATAAGACTGAAACAAAGGAGAATCCCGGTATGTTTGATTTTAATTCAAAAGCAGTAACTTTAAACAGCGGCTATATCATGCCGATAAACGGACTTGGCACATACAGTCTTACGGGCGACGCCTGTTTCGACTCGGTAACGTCGGCTCTGCAAAGCGGAGTACGTCTTATCGATACGGCATATATGTATCACAACGAGGAGGAGGTCGGCAGAGCCATACGCGAATCGGGCATTCCGCGCGATGAAATTTTCGTCATCACCAAGCTGTATCCGAATCAGTTCTCCGACCCGGAAACAGCCATTGAACAGGCACTTGAAAAGCTGAATATTGACTACATTGATATGATGCTTCTGCATCACCCCGGCGCGGACGATGTAAAGGCGTACAAGGCTATGGAAAAATACGTAGAAGGTGGAAAAATACGTTCGCTTGGGCTTTCAAATTGGTACGTCAAGGAGCTTGAGCAATTTCTCCCACAGGTATCAATAAAACCCGCACTCGTGCAGAATGAGATACACCCGTACTATCAGGAAAACGATGTTATCCCTTATATTCAGAGCCTCGGTATAACAGTTCAAGGCTGGTATCCTCTCGGCGGCAGAGGGCATACTTCCGAGCTGCTCGGCAACGAAACCATCTCGGCGATCGCCGCATCTCACGGAAAATCATCGGCGCAGATTATTCTCCGTTGGAATTTACAAAAGGGCGTTGTGGTCATTCCAGGTTCGAGCAATCCCGATCACATAAAAGAAAACACGGAGTTATACGATTTTGAACTTACCGATGAGGAAATGACCCGCATTAACTCTCTTGACCGCAATGAAAAACACGATTGGTATTGACGGGGGAGGATCATATGAAAGTTTTAGGCATAAACGGTAGTGCGCGACGCGACGGGAACACCGCAATCATGATAAACAAAGTATTTGAGGAGCTTAATGCGTCGGGTATCGAAACGGAGCTTGTGCAGGTTGGCGGAAGTGCCATTCAGCCGTGCAAGGCTTGCTGGGCGTGCGGCGGCAAAGGGAATTGTGTTCACAGTACAGATAATTTCCGCGAGATATTTGAAAAGATGAAACGGGCAGACGGAATTATACTCGGTTCACCCGTGTATTGCGCAAACGTTTCGGCAAATATGCAGGCTGTTCTTGAACGGGCGGCGGTGGTCGTGGATATGAACTCCGGACTGATGAGACATAAAGTCGGGGCGGCTGTTGCTGCCGCAAGGCGCGGCGGAGCATTGAATACGATTGACGCTATGAACCGGTTCTTCCTTGTTCAGGAGATGTACGTCGTCGGCTCGTCCTATTGGAGCATGGCATACGGGCGTTTACCGGGAGAGGTTGAGAGCGACAATGAGGGTATGGAAACAATGAAGTCTCTCGGTCGAAACATGGCGCATCTGCTGAAAGCGCTTAACGAAAGGAAAGGTTGATATGAAAAAATTACTTACGGCATTGCTCCTTACACTTACACTATTTATTACGGGCTGTTCCGAAAATGAACCGATACCGGTCACAGACAGCGGGTCTTTGTCGGCGGGACTTATTTCCTCACCCGAAAGCAATACGGACAGTGAAAGCCAAAATTCCGATAAATTTTCCTCGCCCGCCCCCGCTGCATTAACCACCGAATCCTCCGCCGAGATTTCAATAAACGTATCGGAGCAAAGCTCCGAAGAAACAAACAGTACTGCCGAAATTACTCAAAGCACGGATAATAAGTCCGTACAATCCGAATCAGTGACAAAATCTATCTCAACTGTATCAAGCCAATCAAGCATATCAAGTTCATCAAGCGTTTTACCGCCGCAGAGTCTTCCCGAAAGCACTCCGACCGAAAGTATTACCCAACCCGAGACGACAGAAGAGGATAATATGAAAACACTGGTGGTATTTTTTTCATGTACCAATACAACCAAAACACTTGCCGAATATGCTGCGGATATTCTTGCCGCGGACATTTACGAGATAGTCCCGGTCGAGCCGTACACCGAATCCGATCTTGCGTATTATACAAACGGACGCGCCGACCGCGAGCAAAACGATCCCTTGGTTCGCCCCGAAATATCCGGAGGTATTGACAATATGTCCGACTATGATACGATAATTCTCGGATATCCTATCTGGCATGGGCAAGCCCCTCGCATTATCAGTACGTTTCTTGAAAGCTATGACTTTTCTGGAAAGACAATCATTCCTTTCTGCACCTCCCACAGCAGCGGAATCGGTTCAAGCGCGGATAATCTCCACACTCTCTGCACCGCAGATTGGGAAAACGGCAAGAGATTCGATAGTGAAACTTCAAGAGATGATATTAAAGAATGGCTGCAACAATTTAAATTTGACTGATTTTGACTGAATTTAAACCACTCGCTCTGTTATGATGCGGGTGGTTTTTGCAGCCGTATTCATTGTTTAATATGACTCAATTTTTGAACATATTTGGTGACGATTCTTCCAAAACTTTATTTCGATTGCCGGAGGATTCTTTATCATATTGTATCGGCAATGGAGGGAAACCGTTTCATTTTGCTTTGATTCCCTTCTTTTTGTCGCTTTCACAATAAAAATGTCTTCTTCTTTTAATAATTTAAGTACATCCAATGGAATGTAGTCAATGTCCGGGTTGGGGTGAAACACAATCCGGGTTGCTCTGCCATCGACTTTAAAATCGAGTTTCAGGTTTTCAGCGAAAAAGTGTTCTCCTCCAGGGAACATTTTTTCAGTCCACCAAACGCAAGCAAACTTGTTTCGATCTGTCAAGTTTTGACAAATTTTGATTGCCTGGTTAGTCCGATCGGTGTCAATCACCGGCGAATCTTGGCTTCCAGTTGAAATTACAACTTGGCACATGCCAGGTTCACCATTGAGTAACGCCATTCTGAGCAGGGGTGTCCTCAGATAGCTATTGTCCGGATCAGGCAATTTAAATGCTGATGCCGGTGTGACAAACATGTCACATTTGATGCGGGGGATATACGATGCCGATATTGGTGTTTAGACATCAAGAAATTTCTTATCACCAGTTGGCTTTTTTGCCATTTTGTTTTACCTCCTTTGTGTAAAACGTCAGATTGTTCTTATGTAACCTCTTGTTGCATAAGGTAAATAAGCAGTTGCGATTTATTTACTTACTTATTACAAATATGAAATACGGTTTGTTCGGAATTTGGCATAAGGTGTGTTATCGTTACCAAAAAAATTACAACCGGTTTTCTTAGAATCAGCCTCCCGTATTTTTCGGTTTTGCGAAGCAAAATGAATTTTCTTTAGGGAAATTCAAGAAAAATCGGGACGGAAACGAGCTGAGGACAAGACGAAGTCGCAGCCCGAAGCCGTTTCCCATTTGAAAAATCGTCCTCGGCTTTGCCGAGAACGATTTTTCAAATGATGTGGGATATCGTGACCAAATAGATTTTATATCTCGTTTCAAATCTCGGAATAAAAGGGGTCTTAGGGGAAAACCATCAGGGTTTCCACCTAAATTGTAAACAAAAACCTCTTATTTTGCGATAGCAAAATAAGAGGTTAGCTTGGTTGGGCTAGGTGGATTCGAACCACCGGAATGACGGAGTCAAAGTCCGTTGCCTTACCGCTTGGCTATAGCCCAATCGCAAAATATATTTTCCGAATAAAGTCCTGCCTGCAAAAGCCTTCAACTCAACCCAAGCTTCGCTGAGAACCTTTGACGATCAAGACTAATCAATTATATCATATTGTTAGAAAAAATACAACCCTTTTTGAAAAAAAGTCAAAAATATATTTTACGCTATGGCTTATTTGAAAAAAGAGGAAACGACGAGTTTTTGGCCTAAAATGGTTAGCTTAAAGGAAAAAACACAGTCAAACCGTCGTTTGACGAGACTTTTTAACGCAGAAAATGACCGTTTTGGGAAGAAAAGACGCTGTTTCCGATTTTTCAAACCAGCCACAGTATAAGATCTTGGTATTTTGTTATTGCTCCCCCAATTAACTCTTGAAGATTTTATGCGCCGAACGGCTGTCGGAAGACAAGGAAGAAAGCCGTAGGAATATGCGCATATTTCAAGGGTTTTTGACGAAGTATTTCGACAGTCGGGCAAGCAGAAAAATTCAAGAGTTAATTGGGGAAGCAATTATATGTATGTAATCCTAAAATTGATTTTTGCCAATTCTCTTTTAGCACTCCACTCAAGCAGAGCTTGTTATTCTTTCTTTAACCGCATAAAGCGGTTTATTCCGCCTCTGACATAATCTCTTCAAAAGCGGCAGTATTGAAATCCGCATTGTACATTTTTCCCATAATTCGACATTTTATGTTCTCTGCATACGCTATATCTCCATATACCGCTCTATTTCACTCCAAGTTTTTGCTGTCGGAATATTTTTATCTATGGAATGTCCTTCTTCCATCGCATAAGGCAGATCAATCGCCCCTATGTACCATACCGGCTGCAGACCGGCATTTAAGGAGCCTTTCACATCGCATTCGTAGTGATCCCCGATATACCAAACTTCGTCCGGAGGTAATTCAGCTTTCTCCAAAGCCAAATCGAATATCCTTTTGTTCGGTTTGCGGAATATAAAATTACTTGAGGTAATGATAAATTCAAAAGTATTTTCCGGAAGCAGCCTGTTGATACGCTCCGCAACAACAGAAGGAGCATAAGAAATATTGCTGATTACTCCTGTGCGGATACCTTTGTTTTTCAAATATCCCAAAAAATCTTTTATACCCGTTGTCGGCACTCCCGGAGCAGCGGCATTCCAAAATACTGTATCAATTTCGGAGTTGCTTAATGCAATCTCTATTCCCTGCGATTCATAAAGATAAGGCGTAAACATTGTATTGGGTATTTCTATCTGAAATAAGTGCCTTTTTTCAGGATTAAATCTCCCGAATTCCCGAATGATTTCATTTGCTTTGGATTGCACCTGTTCTGCCGACAAATGATACTTATTTCTTGTAGCATATTGTAAGACAGCAGCTGTTCCCTTTACCCCGTCAAACTTCTGTTCTGCAATAAGCGTTTGGCCATAATCAAATAATACCATTTGGGGCGTTTTTATGTAATTTGCTTTCACAGATTCTATCCCTCCATTCCGAAATTTAACCATCCGATGATGTTCTCGTTAATACGCCGTCAACAAGCTTATAAGCACTATCTTTATTTATTGTTATCTTTTTTCTGTTTCGATTTCTAAATCAATATCAAGAATTTCTGATAATCCCATAAGATAAATAGCAATATCAGCAAGCTCCTCCCCAACGGTTGCTTTATTTTTACGCCATGCGTCATATGCTTCTGCGACCTAGCCATAAAGCAGGCAGAATTCTTCATTAACGTCTGTAACCTTAAAGCCCTTAATAAGCTTGTTTTGGTATACCTCTTTTTGCATTTCGTTCGTTTTCATTTTTTGTATTTCCTTCAAATTTGCATTTAGAGTGCTGTATAATTCGATTACAATTATAGCATACACAAAAAACAATGTCAATAAGGGCGCACTTACAAGTCACCCGCAAGAGGTCGGTGGTACTGCCTTCGGCAGACGTGCGCTCGCCGAGGGAAATAATCAAACGAGCATTCATACCAATCTTTAATCAAGTTGTAGACTTGATTAAAGATTGCACCCCAAGCACTAATCTTTGGTCAGTCATTACTTGTCTATACCTTGACCAAAGATTAGTATAAGCATTTTGGGTCAAAAAACCGTCATTTGCTCTTTTTTCAAACAACCCCTAATCCAACAAAAGTTCATACAAGCTAAAACAGTGCCAAGCATACACATTTTTTGGGGGGCGTTGCCCCCGTCCTTCGGACTCCCCTACTTCCCTTTCGGAGTTCGAAAGGGAAGCGGAAAGGACAGCGCGTCGCTTCGCTCCTTTTTGTTTATTTTTTTATTGTGTTGCTATAGTATTGCTCCTTTGTTTTCAATGAATCTTTCAACTGCAGAGATCCCCTTGGCAAATCACGTCTCGGTATTAGAGCTTTGCGGATTTGAAAATTTTACCGATTACTGTTGAACCCCAGTAAAAAAATAAATAAACCTTTCATTTTCCCCTTGATTTTTTTTTAAAAATGAGTTATAATATAAAACAACAATCTTTAATATGTAAAAATCATATTGCAAATACAGCGCGAAATGATTTTATGTTGAGCCTTTGATTACGGGCGCAGGAAGTCCTGCTCAAGGCGGTGCCGTGAACCATGTCAGGCGGGGAACCGAGCAGCATTAAGCGGATTTCCGACTGTGCGCGGGTAACCTGCCCCCGTAATGAGAGGCTCAATATCTAATTTTTCTGATCGGAGAACACAATCCCCGCCGGAGAAAGGAGCCTGCCTATATGTATCTGGCGCTGTACAGAAAATACCGCCCAAATACCTTTGACGACGTCATCTCTCAGGAACATATTACCACAACCTTGAAAAACCAGATAGCCACAGGCCAGATAGCTCACGCTTACCTGTTTACGGGAACCAGAGGAACCGGAAAAACCTCCTGTGCAAAAATAATGGCAAAGGCGGTCAACTGCCTTTCTCCGGTTAACGGAAACCCATGCGGAAGCTGCAAAGCCTGTAAGGCCATTGCCGAGGGAAGTACGGATATTATCGAAATAGACGCCGCCTCCAATAACGGCGTCGACAGCATAAGACAGATTCGGGATGAGGTGATTTACACCCCCATCGACTGTAAATACAAGGTCTATATAATAGACGAGGTTCATATGCTGTCGGATTCGGCATTCAACGCGCTCCTGAAAACCCTTGAGGAACCTCCGGAGCACGCGGTTTTCATTCTGGCGACTACCGAGTACTATAAAGTTCCCGCGACTATATTATCCAGATGTCAGCAGTTTCTGTTTTCCAAAATCGACCCCGAAGCAGCGAAAAAAAGGCTTCTTGAAGTGGCTGGAAAAGAAAATATAAAGCTTACGGAAAACGCCGCCTCCCTTATAGCGAGACTTTCCGACGGGGCAATGCGCGACGCTTGGTCACTTTTGGATCAGTGCGTATCAGCAGAGGGGGGCGCCGTGGACGAAGAATCGGTGCGCAAGTGCGGAGGAGTCGCCGACAGCGGTTATCTGTTTTCCGTATCCGAAGCGGCGGCAGCTCAAAATCCGGCCGACGCGCTTAAGCTGTTGGACGAGCTTATAACGAAGGGGAAAGATATTTCCCGATTTATAGAAGAGCTGACTCTTCATTACAGAAACCTTATGCTTACAAAATCGGTAGGCGGTACTTTTGTTAAAGGTACCGATGAAGAGTTAAAACGTTATTCGGAGCAATGCAAAAAGCTTTCTTCCGACGAGATTATGCGGCAAGTAGATCTTATATCGGACAGCTTAGACAATATAAATCGAATGAAACAAACGGGTCAGGGGCGGCTTTTGACGGAACAGCTTCTGATAAGGCTTTGCTCTCCGCGCCTTTCCAATGACTCCGCATCTTTGGCGGCGCGGTTGGGTGCGTTGGAAAATCGTCTGAACAATCTTAACGCCGCCGATTTCGTGAAACCACCCGACAATTCGGAAAGGCCTTCGGATATTTCGGCAGCACCTGCGAGTACTACGGAAAAGCCCGAAACCGTTTCCGCAGACTATTCCGCTTCTCCCATCGAAGGGACAAGCGTTGAATCCGACAAAAATACGGATTCTCTTGAGGCGCTTCCTTTAGATATAGACGGTATTCCCTTTCCGGAGCCGCCCCCCGATATGGGTTATGAATACGTTCCTTTTATCGACGCGCCCTCATCCTATCCCATCCAGGTTCCCGTCTCTGTTTCCGATTCGGGAGCATCGACTCGGCTTGAGCCGCGGGAATATTTGAAAACGGAACCACCCGCTCACGATAAAACGGATATAAACCAAACCAAGGTAAAATCCAATACGGAAGAACCTGAAAATAACACCGAAACCGCAAAAAGTGCACCAAAAGAAAAACGGGAGGAAGAGAACGCCTCGGCAAGCCCGAAGAGCACCGAAAAAGCGGAAAGCTTACCGATTCCCGAAAGCGACACGGAGCTTCCCGCAGACTGTAAGCCCTTGGCACAATGGGGCGATATAACGGCGCTGCTTCCGGCGTCTTCAAGAAATATCTTAAAAAACGTCAAGGCCTATTTATACGGCGGGAAAATATATGTGGAGTCTACCCCGTCCTCGCTTTCCATGATGAAAAGCGGAATACGTGCGGCAAAGCTGAGAGACGCGGTTTATTCGGTAATGGGCGGAAAGCTGGACATATTCACCCTTCCCGAAAAGGTTTATAACGAGGAGAAAAAAGAAGATTTGGTTACTCCTTTTTTAGACCGCGCCAGAGAAATGGGCATTGAGGTAGCTGTCAAGGACAGATAATTTAATAAAAACAACTATTACAAAAGGAGACAAAAACATGAAAGCAAGATTACCGGCTGAATACCAGAACAAAGGCGCCGCCAATATGAATCAGATGATAAAGCAGGCGCAGAAAATGCAGGACGATATCGCCGCGGTGCAGGAAAAACTCGATGAGACGGAATTTTCCGTTTCTGCGGGCGGCGGAATGATAGAGCTTACCATGACCGGAGGAAAGGTGCTGAAATCCGTTAAACTGAATCCCGACTGCATAGACAAGGACAACCCCGAAGATCTGGAGGATATAATCATAGCGGGAGTAAACGCAATGCTCCAGAAGGTGGAGGAGGAATCCACCAAGGAAATGGAAAAGGTAACGGGCGGATTAAGTATGCCCGGCCTCTTTTAAATCACCATGGCGGAATACACCCCTCTGCCCCTGCTTATAGTTTCCGAGCAGTTGGCCAAGCTCCCAGGAATCGGAATGAAAAGCGCGGGCAGACTTGCCTATCACATATTGAATATGCCGGTTGAACAGGTGGAAGAATTTTCACAAGCTATTTTAAAGGCGAGAAAATCGGTGAATTTCTGTAAAACCTGTCAGAATTTTACCGAAGCTGATATCTGTTCCATCTGTTCCGATGAAAGGCGGGATCAAAAAACCGTATGTGTGGTGGAATCCCCCAAGGACGTTTCCGCCTTTGAAAGGGCGGGCGGCTTCGACGGCGTTTATCATGTGCTGCACGGGCTTTTGTCCCCTGCCGACGGAGTAACCCCCGACGATATACGCATAAGAGAGCTTATGACAAGGTTAGGCGGAGACGTGGAGGAGGTTATTATGGCAACAAACCCCACAATAGAAGGCGAAACCACCGCCTCGTATATAAGCCGTCTCATAAAACCCTTAGGGGTAAAGGTGACAAGGCTCGCCTACGGTCTTCCCGCCGGCAGCAGTCTCGAATACGCCGATGAAGTAACCCTTCAAAGGGCGCTTGAAAACCGCAACTTAATATAACCGAAAGGAGCAATTTATGGCTAAAATCTATTCCGAACCTTCCCATACTTTCGGGGAGTACCTGCTTGTTCCCGGATACAGCTCCGATAAATGCGTACCCGCGAACGTATCACTTAAAACCCCCGTAGTCAAATTCAGAAAAGGGGAAGAATCCGCTATCACCATGAACATTCCTCTTGTTTCCGCTATAATGCAGTCGGTATCCGACGATAAAATGGCAGTAGCGCTGGCCAAAGAGGGAGGAATAAGCTTTATTTACGGCAACCAGTCCGTTGAATCCGAAGCGGAGATGGTAAAGAAGGTAAAGACCCATAAGGCCGGATATGTAAAAAGCGACAGCAATTTAAGCCCCGAAATGACACTTCAGGACGTACTGGAGCTTAAAGCGAAAACAGGTCATTCCACCATGCCCGTAACCGAGGACGGCACCTGCGGCAGCAAGCTTGTGGGCATCGTAACCGGAAGGGATTACCGTATCTCAAGAATGGCGACGAGCGTTAAGGTAAGAGAATTTATGACCCCGTTTGAAAAGCTGATCACCGCTCCGGAGGGTACCACTTTAAAGGAAGCCAACGATATAATATGGGATCACAAGCTTAATTCGCTGCCCATAATAGACGGAGAGGGAAAGCTTTTATACCTAGTTTTCCGCAAGGATTACGAAAGCCATAAAACCAATCAGAACGAACTTCTGGACAAAGCAAAGCGCTATGTGGTGGGGGCAGGAATCAACACCCGCGACTACGCCGAACGTGTTCCCGCTTTGGTTGAGGCGGGAGCGGACGTACTTTGCATAGATAGCTCCGAGGGTTACTCCGACTGGCAGAAATTTACCATATCTTGGATAAGGGAGCGTTACGGCGACAGCGTTAAGGTAGGCGCCGGCAATGTTGTCAGCAAAGAGGGATTCCGTTTTCTTGCCGACAGCGGCGCCGACTTTGTAAAAGTGGGTATAGGCGGCGGTTCTATCTGTATCACAAGAGAGCAGAAGGGCATCGGAAGAGGTCAGGCCACCGCTCTTATCGAGGTGTGCGAAGAAAGAGACCGCTATTTTGAGGAAACCGGCGTATACATACCCGTATGCAGTGACGGCGGCATAGTTCACGATTATCACATAACCCTCGCTTTGGCTATGGGCGCGGATTTCATAATGTTGGGAAGATATTTCAGCCGCTTTGACGAATCTCCCACGGACAAGATAATGCTTAACGGCACATATGTAAAGGAATACTGGGGCGAAGGCTCAAACCGCGCCAGAAACTGGCAGCGCTACGATATGGGCGGAGATAATAAGTTGTCCTTTGAAGAGGGCGTTGACAGCTATGTTCCTTACGCGGGAAGCCTGAAGGATAACGTTACCCGCACTCTTGCGAAGGTACGCTCCACTATGTGCAACTGCGGCTGTCTTTCCATTCCCGAATTACAGGAAAAATCGGTGCTCACATTGGTTTCTTCCACAAGTATTGTGGAAGGCGGATCCCATGATGTTATTCTTAAGGACAGCCAGGCGAGAAATTAGTCTTTTGTCATTCATTTTAACCTAACCAAAGATTAGTTTAAAATCCGTTTTTACAAAATTTGCGTATAGTTTAAATTTGGCTGTATGCTTTAAAATTCAAAGAATTTATATATTTTAATTTCGCTTGCTTTTGCAGTACAAAGGCAAGCGAAATTATTATAGTCTGTCAATATTATTAATATTGCATTAAAAATTTCCGTCCACACTTTTCAGAGTGGACGGAAATTCCGATATTTTTTTAAGTTGTATTATTTTCAGATTTTAGTTTTATACCAAAAACAATCAATAGTTCTCCGCCATAACTTCAAAATAGCTCTGTGGGTGATTGCAGACGGGGCAAACTTCGGGAGCCTTGGTTCCCACAACTATGTGTCCACAGTTTCTGCACTCCCAGACCTTAACCTCGCTCTTCTCAAACACCGCCGCCGTCTCCACATTTTTAAGCAGTGCACGGTATCTTTCCTCGTGGCGCTTCTCGATCTCGCCCACGGCACGGAATTTTGCCGCCAATTCCGGAAAACCTTCTTCCTCAGCGGTTTTCGCGAAGCCCTCGTACATATCCGTCCACTCGTAGTTTTCACCGTCGGCAGCCGAAGCAAGATTTGCTTTGGTATCACCTATACCCTGTAATTCCTTAAACCACATTTTGGCGTGTTCCTTTTCATTATCCGCCGTTTTGAGGAAAATGGAAGAGATCTGTTCGTAGCCCTCTTTTTTCGCTACCGAAGCAAAATATGTATACTTATTTCTCGCCTGTGATTCGCCGGCAAACGCCGCCTCAAGATTTTTTTCTGTTTGTGTGCCCGAATATTTACTCATAAACTTTCTCCTTTAATTATTTTTTTTACAAGGGCTTCCGCCCTTTCCATATCGTCTCCGAAAGTAATTTTAAAGCATTCCTTCTCACCTTGGACGATCCTTACCCTTAATCCCGCGCGGAAAAACATTCCGCATACATCCGTGGCTTCTTCCTTTTCTTTTTCGGAAAGCCCGCTCCATATCCTGTCGAACAGCCCTAATTTAAAGCTCTGCGGCGTCTGAGCCAGAAACATCTCCGACCGAACGGGAGCGTCCTCAACAAATCCGTTTTGGCATCTTAAAACCGTGTCCGTGGCGGCAATGGCGGTGCCGCTGACTCCGTATTCCCTTGCCGCTTTAATCGAGCGTCTTATAACTTCGGTACTCACAAAAGGCCGCGCTGCGTCATGCGTCGCCAGAATATCCTCGTCAGTCCCGCCGCATTCTCCGCAGGTATTCGCCAGAATAGCAACGGTTTCGGCGCGGGTTTTTCCGCCTTTTATGACCTTTATCCTCGGATTTGAGAACAAACCGACACAATGCTCAAAAAAATCTTCGGAAACAGCTACAAATATTTTTTCTATCTCTTCGCAATGCAAAAAACTTTCGACCGAATAGACAATTACGGGCTTACTCTCCAACGGCAGAAACTGTTTTGGAATACGTGAATATCCGTCGGGGTTCAGTCTCGTACCTTTTCCTCCCGCACAGATTCCTGCAAAAATCACAATTCGCCCTTTTCATCGTTAACAGAGGTTCTGAAAGGCGCAAGTGGAAGTCCGTTCTCACCAAATACGGTTACCTCAGCGTAATTTGTCCAGTTATATCTTACATAAAGGGGTTCCCTTACTTCGGAAGAAGAAACTAATATACGGTCTCCCTCTATCTTAACTTCGGCGGATTTAAATTCCTTATCCTCTCCCGCGATTTCAAAGCCCTTGGGCTCTCCGTCAATCTTAAATCCGCGGCAATGATCAAAGCGCAGTTCGATTTCGTTCTCCCCGTACAGGCAATCCTTATACATCGGTCCGAACGCCTCTTCCTCAAGATTATCTAAGCCGTACACGCCGTAAAGCGCCTGTAAAGCCAATCTGTGCCCTATTGGAAGCTTGTGGGTGGGGTGTATCTCATCAAACTGTCCCTTGTCAAGCGCTACCGCGATACCGGTGTTTTTAACGGTATTGTAAACCTTCATCTGCGCTTCTCTTATATGGCACCAGTTTTTGAAATCGGGGTCGGCCTTATAGCGATGCATGGGAAGCTGAACGAAAAGGAAGGGAAGGGAATCGTCGCCCCAGTCCTTTCTCCACAATCCTATTAAACCGCTGAAAAGCTTATAGTAGGTTTTGGGACGCTGATCGTCGCTTTCGCCCTGATAATAGATAAAGCCTTTTAATGTGTAAGGGCACACTCTCTGTATCATCGAACGGTAAAGCACGGTAGCCGACATGGGGTTGAATTCGCTTGGTGGACCGGGGTAAAGCATCGGACCCGCATAGCCTAAGCACTCTTCCCATGTGCCGAAGGGATTATTTTGGTAAAACTCCCCTACTTTTCTGTTCCATTCCGCAATATCCGACCAATATTTTTCCCATTCGGCCTCTACTTCGGCGGGCGTTTTTCCCTCGGCATGTCTCTTGATGTCCATTAAGTACTCGTTGGTATCCGAATCCTTTTCCAAAGACTCTCTGCTCATCCAGCAGGAAGCGGAGGAACCGCCCCAGTTGCAGCCGATTATGCCAACGGTAACGCCTAATTTTTCAGCCACCTCGCGGGCGAAGAAATAACCAACCGCCGACCAGCATTTTGCATTTTCGGCGCTGAATTCCGTCCATCCGGATTTTTCCTCGCATTCAAGGAAGTCCTTTTCCTTAAAGGATTTTTTTTGGGTGTAATAAAATCTTACATCGGGATCTTTATCTGTGGTCAGCGCTTCCTTTTCGGCGCAGTTCTGAAGCTCAAGCTCCATATTGGACTGTCCGCCCGCTAACCACACCTCGCCGTACACCACGTTGGTAAATACTTTTTCACAGTCTCCGCAGGTTACCTTAAGCGTGTAGCCGCTTCCCGCTTTGTGAGGAGGAAGCTGAAGCTGCCATTTTTCTCCTCTTACCTTTGCCGAAGCGGTTATACCATCGATTTCGGCCTTTACAACGTCTCCGTTTTCCCCTTCACCGAAAATCAGCACGGGTTTTTCGCGCTGAAGCACCATATTGCTGCTGAATATGGCCGCCGTTTTAAATTTGCTCATTGAAATCTGCCCTTTCTTATTTTTCTTTTCTTAACGGCATCAATACCGTCTTATGCTTTGAATAACCGTAGTAATCAACAAACAAAGCGTATTCCAACCTAAAATCATACTTGGGGAAATGAGCCAGCCGTTTCCCGTAAATGCCGCCGCAAGCGACGACGCGACGCCTATAAGCGCTCCTCCCAACATTACGTACATACCGATATTAACGTCGCCTATAAGCTTTTTCGCCGCCAATACCGCGCCCGCGAAGCCGCTGAAGGTGCCGTTGCAGCTTACCGCTCCGCTGCCTCTTGAGGTGTAACGCGTATATTGCTGATAAAGCTCATGCATACTGTAAGGCAATATCTTTATTCTTTCCGGCGGTATATCGAAAACCTCCGCCAGCTTTTCCACGGTTATTATTGAATCGGTGGTTTTTACAACCAGCGAAACACCCTCCGCCGCAAGCTGTTTTAAGCAGGCCGCTATATTGGGATTGGCTCTGAGTTCGACAAAAAACATTATCACTACCTCTCCGGCCACGGAAAGATAAATGATCTCAGTATTGTCGCCCGCATATTTTCTGACCTTCTTCATATCGGGAAGCTTAATGTCATGATGCTTCATCTGTTCGCGGCTTCCCATAATCATACGCTTATTCCCAAACCAGCCCAATATTCCCAGATTATCCTCGTAAACGCAGTTCTCCACCTTCACCAGAATATCCTCTTTATCGTTTATCATATCCTTGAACATATTTGACATGGCGGAGCCGCTTTTAATTGCAAGGCTCGCCGCTAAAATTATCGCTTGATCCAGAACGATATTGTTTATGGAGTTAGGCTGCTTGCAATGCTTTATGTTGGAATAGGTTATAGTCCCCGCGGGGAAAAGGAGGGAAGCGTCAACCATAACCGAATTGGTTTCGGCAAAATATTCCGCCGATTCGTAACCCAATACCACGCTTTCCGATTTAGCGAGGCTCCGTCCCGCTCTCGTCAGAGGCACGTTTACCATAAACATCATACCGAACGGAGCGGAAAGCGACATAACCGCCGTGAGCACCGTCAGGGCCCAGTAAAGATTACCGTGCAGCCCTTCGTTTCCGTAAGGAATAAGGTAAGCTATAATTGCGGCGATTATGGAAATACCCACGGCAATCGGCGCCGCCTTTACGCTCAGACGATCGGCCTTGTCCTCGCAATAGCTGCTTTTAAGGAAATCGGTGAGCAGCTCGGTTTTCCTCATTGCCGCCAGATAGGGAAATTCTCCTGCAACGCCCTTTGTAAGCATGGCCGCCGCGTCGCTTTCCACCATTATCGCCGAATATTTGGCGGTATCGCCCGAAATAAACCTAAAATTCCGCTTGGCTCTTGTCACCATCATAAGCTTTCCCAATGTGTTGAACATAAGTCCCGCTATCGCTACCGGAATGTATATGTAAGAGCGACTTAATATTATATCATCGGAGCGGACAATATTTATCGCCGTGGCCACAATGGAGGTAAGCGCGGTAACGGCGCAGACGCTGTCGCAGTCCGCTTTCATTTTAAACAGCTTAACAATACCGTTATACAGGACCGAAGAGCACAGCGCGGCGGATATGACTCCGGCGATAAGATTATAGAACAAAAAGCCTTGGGCGTTTGCGCGTCTGTCGAGAAATGTTACGTCAAAACCGAAAAAGTCGAATATCATTCCCTTATTCAAATCGCCCATAAGCGATACGAAGAACATAAACATGGTAAGAGCAAAGAGAATGAAAAACCGAATTTTGATAACCCGATGGGACTCGCAGAGGTCGGCCCATATCTGTCCGGTAGAGTCGTAGCTGTCAAAATCCTCTTCTTCCTCTTCCTCATCTTCCTTGTCATTTTCGATAACAAAATCACGAAGCTTTCTTTTGGATTTTTCCTTAATCATTTCGCTTTCGGGAATAACTCCCGTAGCCATAATGACACGCTCGTCGTCAAGATTAAGACCGTTTGTGGGGAGTTTGAGGGACTTTTCGGAGGTACCCGCCGAAAGCCCCATGGTGCGTTTTTTTACTTCCTCCTCCGCTTTTTTGCGGGAAAGCGCCTGATTAAGCTTTTCCAGCAGAGCGTCGTTGCTTCTGCGCTCCTTTTCGGTCATTTTATGTGAGGAATGTTTTTTCTCCCCGTCAACTTTTTCCTTTTCCTTCTGAGGAATGTACTTTTTTACGGGGGCGGTGGTTTCTATGGTTTCCGCCTCATAAAGGGGCTTTTTATCCGGTACGAACATTTGCTCGTTGGTGGCGGCGGCAGGATCGAAAGCGGGCTTTTCGGGAGACAATACATTCTGCTGTTCTCCTCCGTATACCCTTACTCCATAGTCCGCTAATTTTACTCTTTCTTTTTGAGAAGCCTCCGCCAACTGCTTAAGATCATCTCCCGCTATGCCTAAGGTATCTCCGCCCAAAACCGCGCTTATGTCGGCAGCTTTGCTTTTTACCTCGTATGGATTTATGGAATCTATGAGTTCATTCGGATTATCAAAGTTCTCTTCCGCCTTAAGAGTAGTTTCAATTAACTTGCGCTGTTCAGTGTTAAATTCTCTTTTTATAAATTTGGGCCTTGGTGCGTCGGGCTTTTGTTCATTGTAATCCGTCTCATTTTTTGTGGGAGCGGCCGCGGCTCTGGGAAATTTTATGGGAGGAACGGCTCTTTCCGTTTTTTGTTCCTTTTTGCTCTCCCTTTGTTTAAGTTCCTCGCTGTTTATTATGGCGGTTACGCTGTAATTATCGTCCTTAAATTTTGGAGAAGGCTTTTTTTCAGGTTTAGAGGCATTTTGCGTGAAGTCTCCCGTCGGACGGACTTTTTTCGGAGGACTTTGCGTTTCCGTTTTTCCGGCGCGTTCTGATGATTTAAGCTCTTCCGAATTTATAATCGAGGTTACGCTGTAATCGTTTTTATCATTTTTTTTCTCAGATCCTGCCGTTTTCCTGCCGACCTTTGCCGAGGGAGTTTCGCCCGTTTTTTTTGCGTCTATTTCGGCTAAAATATCATCAAGTGAAAAATTATTAGGCATATTTTCTCCTTCCTTGCCTCTGCCATCTCTCTGCGCAGGCATGGGCATATCTTTAATCCGAAGGGTAAACCGCAAAAGAAAGCAGTCCTTGCTTCGGCAAGTATTTATTTACCTAAGGGGCTGCTCCGGCGGTACGCCTGAAATAAAAACACGCTCTATGGCTTGTTTAAAAATAGAGGGAATGGCGTATTTTTGCCCCAAACCCGTTAGCTTCAAGGAAAAAAACGCAGTCAAACTGTAGTTTGAGAGGCTTTTTGACCCGGAAGATGACCGTTCAGGGTCGAAAAAACAGCGTTTCCGATTTTTCAAACAAGCCCTAATACCGCAAAAAATCACGGTTTTTTACATTTCCCTTTTTCTTCTGTATTTTACCGCTTCATATATCAATATTCCCGCGCTTACCGAAGCGTTAAGGGAATTAACGTGTCCAAACATATCAATGGACAGCACCTGATCGCATTTTTCTCTCACCAGTCTGCTGAGCCCATAACCCTCGGAGCCTATCACCAGACAGCAACCCCCATCTAATTTAGCCTTGTAAAAAGGAGTTCCGTCCGCTTCGGCGCCGTATACCCATATGTTATGCTCCTTTAGCTCATCCAAAGCGGAAGCAAGGCTGTTGACTCTCGCAACTTTTATCCAGCTTGCCGCTCCCGCAGAGGTTTTATATACGGTAGGAGTAAGAGAAGCGCTTCTCCTTTTGGTGATAATTACGCCGTCGGCACCCGCCGCTTCGGCCGTTCTTATCACAGCGCCCAAATTATGCGGATCCTGTATCCCGTCGGCGGCTATTATAAATGGGGGAAGCCCCTTTTCTTCAGACACCGAGAGAATTTCGTCAATGGTGGAATAGCTCGCCGCAGCCATTGCCGCCGCTATTCCGCCGTGTTTTGCTCCCGGCGCGCAAAGAGAAGCCAGCTTTTCTTCGCCTACTTCTTTTATAACAGCCCCTTTTTCCTTGGCTAAAGCAATAATTTTCCCCATACCTCCCGCGGTACGGGAAATATAAACCGTATCCGTTTCGGAATCGGAGCGCAGAGCTTCGATTACCGCGTTTTTTCCATATATTATCTGCGTTTCTTCGTTTTGTTTTTCCTGAATATCTTCCATTTTTCTTCTCTTTTTCGTTCGTATTCGGATATTTTAATTTATCCCTCTTTTTTAAGACATTATCTACCTTTATTCGCCCTTAACCCCGGATGCTCCGAAGTCCGCTTGGGAGGCGCGCGGTTTATAGCGGGAGACTTTTTTTCAAATCCGTACCTTGCTCCGCTTTTCACCATATCCTTGAGTTTTTCGTCATTAACCGAAATCCCCAAAATACATGTATTATAAAATTTCACGTAATCGGTGAGCGCTTTTTGCCAGCTTACGTCGGCAAGTACCAACAGCGGGATATCGGCGGTTTTGGGATCACTCCTGAGAGTGTTGTAGAGTGAGTAAAAGCCATCGGTGTCCTCACCGCAGTAATACACAACAATACGGGCGGGCTTGGAGGATTTAAGGTTTTCCATTGCCGCGCTTATGTTAGTGGTGGCGCTGGCGTTGTATTCACTGTAACAGAAATGGCGCCATGCTACGTTTATATTTTCAAGACTGCTGCTTATCAGCAATACGTCTGTCATGTTTTTTCCCTTTCTTTTTTGGTAGCATTGAAGTTTATCGGAGTGCCCGCTTCTTTTGCCCTTTATTTATAATATCTTACGCAATTCTTGCCGGCGTCCAGCGACAGCCCCATAGCCTTATTGGCGTAAACATAAGTATCCACCGCCGAAAAGTCATACATATCGGTTTCCGCCGCTCCCGCGCAGATAAAAATGGGCGGCTGATCCGCAGCGGCACACATGGTTTCGATAAGTCCGTTTATGTATCTTTCATTTTCCGCTCTCTTCCCCTCCGACGGGAAGAATCCCAATATCATCGTACCGTTTATCGCTAAAATTCCCTCCTTAAATCCGGACTTAAGCGCATACGAAGCCATCTGAAGCTGAAGCCTTGTGGGAGGATTAGCAGCAAAGCTGTACGCATCAAGAGACATACAAAAAAGCGTACCTTTTACCTTTTTCTTCATCAGCTTTTCCATTTTGTAGTCAAACCAACCCTTTTTGAAAAACCCCGTCAGCTCGTCAAACTTTCCCGCGCCAAGATATATGTCATCGTCTATTTTAAGACAGAATTCGGCAGGATCAAAAGGCAGCTCAATTTCATCAACCGCCTTTACTTTCAGCAGTTCCTTCGGCTTTACACCCAAGTTGTTACCCATAAAAACCAAGGGAGGACATATATTCTTTTTCTGAAGCGATTTAAGAGCCGCCACCGCCTTCCCGCTGTTCAGAGAAACCAGCGCCAGCTCCGGATTATATTCGTTTATCGCTATCTCCGCGTCTATTTTATCCGATGCTCTTTTTATTTCAAATTCACCGCCGTCCGCTTCAAGTATTTCTTTAAACAAAATTTCTATTTTAGGCGTTTCGTCAAAAACCAGAAGTCTGTGAAGCATATTTTTTTCCTCCTTAACTCTAAACCCGTTGGGAAAAAGCTTTGTGTATTCGACATTCTTATTAAATATTATAACACATTTTATAATTTTGTGCAATAATTTTTATGAACCTTTTATAATTTTTGACTTTAAAAATAAATTTGTGAATTAAAAGCTAAAGTTTTTTCAAAAATTGCCGATAAAATAAATGAAAACCCGAAAAGGCTTTTTGTATAAGTCCGTTTATTCTATGGGAAACCGATCGTCCTTCCCGCTTTATACGCGGACTTTGGGGATTTTCTCATTGCCGATTCGGTGTGTAGGCGGAAGGAGCCGCCGAGTAATTTAAAGGGAAAGGATTAACCGATATGTATGGTGTACGCAATAACAGTGTGAACAACTTTCCCGCAGGCTACAATAACTACGGGAAAAGCAGCCCGACCCAGAATCCGTCAGAGTCACACACTGCTGCCGAAAAGAATTATACCGGCAGAACGGATCAGATTTTATTTTCCGCTGTGCAGCGAAAGGAAAGTGAAACTTACTCAAAGCTGAGCGATAAGGCAAAAACGTATCTTGCCGATCTTCAGAAGAAGTATCCCGGGTATGCTTTCATGGTTGCCGACTATGAGACCGACGAAGACGCCGGACGCATTCTTTCGGAGGGTCGAGGTGAAATCAACGTTCTGATCACTCCCGATCTTGTGGAGAAAATGGCTTCCGACGAAGCAACCAGATCTAAATACGAGGCTATCATCGACGGCGCGGCTGACCAATTCGCCGAAATCAAAGACAAACTTACCGAGGGCGGCAAATCAATTGTTGAACACCTCGGATTTACTGTCAACGGTGACGGCACTACAAGCATGTATGCTTTCTTAAAACAGGGTATAACCGGAGAAGATGGAAGCAGAACCGTCAAGAGTTCTCTTGTAGGGGAATTTACCGATATGCTCAACGCTCTTGCCGAGGCAAGAGAAAAAATGTTGGAGGAAAATAAGGACGATCCCCAAAAGCCGATTGATAAAGAGGAGGAAAAGAAAAAATCCGTATTGCCTCCGAAAAGTTTCGAGAAGTACAAAAAAGAACCGGATCCATACTCAACCGAGGAGGATTACGGTGACCTGCCTCCCGAAAGCTTTGAAAAGTACCGTAAAAAGGAAGACCCCTACGCTACAGAAGAGGACTACGGCACACTTCCGCCGGAGAGCTTCAAAAAGTATGAGGAAGCGGCTGCCGAGGCTAATGCCGAAGCATCCGGGGTACAGATGAATTACAGCGTATGATTTTTGTCGGCTTAATATCGGTTTTTAATTAATACTAATTTTTGGTAAAGGTATGAGTCAATAAATTTGGATGACCAAGGATTAGTATAAGTCGCGGACATAATTAAAAACCTTATCCAAAGCACTGATCTTCGGGTTTCCTTATCAGTGTCTTTAACCAACGAGCAGTAAAAGGCCGTGACTTGCAATTGAGCGGGTCACGGCCTTTTTGCTATCTGATACAGGACTTAGGGTAACAATTATTTGATTTTATCGTCTATCAAAAAAACCGTAATCCCGCATAAGCGGAATCACGGTTTTTTAATTTGATGTTGCGTCTCAAACAACCTGTCTTTGCTTTCCTCAAAAGACGCATATCCTGACAAAAATATTACATACCGGTAATACCCGATCTCTCGATACCTTCAATAAACTGTCTCTGAAGGAAGCAATAAATTATCAGTATCGGGAGCAGCGAAATCAGACAGCCCGCCTCAATCCAAACCATAAAGTCCGCAGCAACACCGGTAGGTGTACCTCCGTTCAGCCAGCTTGAAATTGTGGTATATAGGTTGCCTATCTGCAAGGCAATTGTGTCCGCGTCTGCAAAGAACATATTGGACACATACGAGTCGTTCCAGTACCATACCAACGAGAATATGAATACCGTAAGGAATGAGGTTTTCGCGTTTGGCACCATTATGCGTATAAAGGTAGCGAATGGGCCGCAGCCGTCAAGGTGAGCCGCGTCCTCAAGCTCCTTGGGAAGTCCTCTGAAGAACTGCCTGAACAGGAGAATGAACAGTCCGGCGCGGATTCCGTTAACAAAGAACGCCTGCAAATACAACGCCATCGGTGAGTCGGTGAGGTTTAAGCCGGGTTCCGCTCCGCCTTTGAACATTGATATTATTCCGAAAACGTCAAAGTATCTGAACTGCATAAATTGAGGAATAAGAATAACCTGTGTGGGAACTATGATCTGAAGAATAACTATGACAAACAGGAGTCCTCTTCCCTTAAATTTAAATCTGGCAAAGCCGTATCCCGTTATCGCGCAGGTAACAACCTGAAGCAGGGAACAGATTACGTTTACCGAAATGGTGTTCCACAATACCGAACCCATATGAGTGGCCTGCCATGTTTCCGAGAAGTTGGAGAAAATCAAGGTCTTGGGTATCCACATGATAGACGGATCGTTCATCTCGTACTGAGGACGCAGCGAACAAGAAATCATAAACAGCATCGGCTTAAGTATTACGAAAGCAAGACCGAACAGGATTATAAATCTGAATACCGGCCACACCTTATCGCTTACTCTTCTTCCGAATATGTAGCGGTAATGCTTCTTTTCCGCATCGCTGTAAGTCTTGTAGTTTCTGATTATCTCGATGTTGCTGATATGATACTGTTTGTGAAGAGCTTTGCGCTGTTTTTCAAGCTCTTTAAGTTCCTTTTTGGTATACTTCTTTTCTTCTCTCGCGTCGTCGTCGCTTACCTTTACGACGGTATCCTTAAGGGCTTCCGTCGCATGATTTTCGATTACGGCCTGTGCGGGAGCTTCCGAATTTTCGGTTACCGCTTCTTTTGTATCGGTTACTTCGGGAGTAACGGGAGCGGTATTGTTCTTTTCAAGATTATTATCTTTCTTAGCCACTTTCGTCCCTCCTTAATCTACTTGATAGAATACAAACTTGGAAACAATAGCCGAAATAATGCCCAAAGCCACGCCGACTATTGCAAAGTAGGTCCATGCCATCGCTGTACTTACACCATACTGCCAACTGGTAGCCTTATCCATAATCTGATCCATTACCGGGTTGGCTGCGTCAATGAAGTTGTCGATAACCGTATAAATCAAGTTCGCAAGAATCATGGGGCTGATGGTAGGGAATGTTATCTTCCAGAAGAACTCCCAACCGGTAGCGCCCTCCATCTGTGCCGCTTCCTTTGCGGCGGTGGGGATCTGCTGAAGCGCGGAAAGGAATATTATCGTCTGGATACCGCAGCGCCAGATCAGGTTGAACAGGTCGGACGCAATGGAACCCAGCTGATCCGCCACGGACTGGCTGATGTTGGCGAAGCCCATAAACTCCATGAAAGAGTCAACCATATCCACCTCGAACAGGGAGCTGAACTGTGACGCGTCGCCTACGCCCTGGCTCGCCATATCACCGTTAATAACACTGAGCACGGGACCCGTAGCTACCAGCACGGGGATAAAGAATATTGCTCTTACAAGACCTCTCGCCTTGAACTTCTGATTCAAAAGCAGAGCTATAAACAGGCTGAATACCAGAATCATAAAGGTATCCATGGGCATTGCGCTGAGCGATTCCATGAGGTTGGGCACATAGTCCTGATCCGCATTGAAAATGTCGTAATAGTTTTTAAAGTTGTTCCATTCGCAGTAAATACCGGGACCCGTCATGCCCTCGTATTCCTGCCAGCGATCCGCGCTGACAGGGGTGGTATTTGAAAGTGAATAGTGTACAGAGGTGATCAAAGGGATAATGAACATATACAGCGTTCCGACAATCCAAAGAGCGATGAACGCGTAACCGTAAAGCATTTTCTTCTTTTCGTAGGATATCCTCGACTTTTTTTCCTTAACGGTTTTTCCGCCGCCGCGTTTAGCATATTCCTCGCCTGACGCTTGGGTTATATTTTCGGGAGCGGTTTCGGCGGTGCTTTCGGCAGTCTCCGCCGCTGTTTCAAGAACTTCCTTTTTTGAAGCAAATTCTTCAGCCATCAGTTATCCCCTCCTTTCCGTAAGGAATCGGCAAGACTGTATTCCTGCCCGTTCATGGTATAGGTGTAATTGTCAATATCGACGCCTATTACCGTACCGTCCGAATAAGTTGTTTCAAAAGTCTTTTCGGTCAGTCTATCGTATTTTACTATCGTCTTGTCACTTAACGAGGAGATTATACCGTTAAACAGCTTATATTCCTCCGCCGCTCTTTCCAGCCAGCCCTCGTAGTTTGCATAGAATAATTTGTCAAAATCGCTGTCCGTGAAATCGTTGGGCGTAGCGTACATCATTTCGTAGTGAATGCCCGAACCGGTCATAAGTGAGAGAAGAAGCAGTTCTTCCGCGTTGGAGCTTGCGTTTATCGCCTTTGAGGTATACGGGATATATCCGTGTACCACCATCTGATAGAATGGAACGTCATAGTCAAACAGGTCATAGTTGGAGCTGTAAAGCGGAATATTTGTTATCGCCGAAACGTAAGGCAAAGCATATGCGTTGCACTCCTGAGCTATAATGGAAATACCCGCGTCGTTAAGCTGCTGATAACCCGCAGTGAGTATCCTTATCGCATCCTCTCTGAGTATATGCTCCTTGCCATCAACGTTTCTTCTGCCAAAGTCGCTGTAAAGTGTTTCGGTGGCCTGATTAAGGGAAATATGATCAATTCCCTCCGCGTTAAAGGAACGCACCAGCTTGTTGAATACGTCAGGCCAGTAGTACGGCGACAAAATAGTCCAGTTGGGCTTTACGCTCGTTATCGGCGTACCGAAGGCCAGTTCAAAATCGGTTTGTGTCGCATAAGCGTTGGTAATTCTCTTTGAACTGTTTAAAGTAAAGGAATAACCCGCTCCGCTTTCTTTATACTCCATAAAGTCGACGCTGGGATAAACGGTATACCCCTTGCCGCTGCAATAAGAGTAAAGCGCTTCAAAATCATTCTTGCCGCCTAATTTATTGGAGTAGTCAACGCCGGTGGAAACTCTTCCTCTTACGCCCGTATCATTAAAGTCTTTATAAATCAGCCGTATATCATCCACTCCCATGGCGGTGAGCTTTTCAAGCATTTCCTGAGCCTGGGAATAGGAAGTGGCAACCGTCTGCATATTTACGGGAAAACCCAGAACGGACTGTTTCTTTACGGTACCGCCCACGGTGGTAATATAAAGAGCGTTGGAATCCTCCATTGACTGATTTTTCAGTCCTTTTTCGGTTACAAGGTAATTGCGGTAGGTATCCGCCAGATCCGCCACTCCTATTTCATCATCGGACATAATGTAGTAGCGTACTTCGATGTCTTCGATTCTTATATCGCCGGACTGGAACACCGTGAGAGGCGTTTTGGTGCCCATGGTGTAGGTATCGGTGGCTCTGAACTCGAAGCTGAACCACGCACTGTTAATAGATGTGGTCGCCTGACCGTTGACCGAAGCGTTTACGGAAGCGTAAGCGTCACCCTTGGTAACAACGCCTAACATAGCCTCGTTTTTACCGTTTATTTCCTTGACAATACCGAGAACGGGAAGATAAACCTGTTCGTCTTTCTTGCCCATTGTCACCTTGCTTACCGCCAGATCGGTTCCGTACACCTTGGAATTGTAAACGGTGGTGGAGGTTTTTCCGTTGTTGAAGTTTATCACCGCGCCGGAGCCGTCGGGAACGAAGATGTAGCCGTTTTCGTCCGCTCTTCCCGCTCCGAATGCCTGAATAAGGTTCATGGTGACGATTTTGTACGCCTTAAGATCGTCTGCATCCTGAAGCCTTTCGTTGATTTCTTCGGTATGTACCCTTGCGGTAAAGCCGTCTTGATTAAGTACGATGGAAACGGGAATCGAAAGGTTCTGAGCCATGAATTCATAGGTGAACTTAACGCCGTTTTCGATTTTTTCCACGCTGAAGGTCTTTTTATTTACACTGGCCTCTTTGGAGAGAGTAGTAGTATTCAGAAGGGTATTGGTTCCCACGTCCAGCGCTCTGTACGTAACGGTGGAAGCCATAAGGTTTTTCTGAACTCCTCCCGCAATGGGATCCGACTCATAATCGTAAGGCGTTGACCACCAAATATAGCCGCTCTTATTGTTTTTTATGGCGAATATGCAGGTTGCCTCGTTGACATACATAGTAAAAGCGTCGTTTTTCGCTACCTCGGTCATTGCCGACAAAGCTTCGTCCTCGGTAACGGGCTTTTCTTCGTCCTCGGCTGTTTCACCCGACGCTGTACCCGCTTCGCCTCCGGTGCCGTCGGCAACCTGAGGGGTATCGTTCTGAGCAGCGTCGGTCTGATCCGCATTTTCCGACCAAACAACGCTTGAGCTCAATACCATAGTTACCGCCAGTATCGCCGCCAGCATCTTTCTTTTGAATTTTAGCATTTTATAACCATTCCTTCCTTTCGAGAAGTGTAAGTGTATTTATTGCTTCTGTTTCGGAACACCTGCGTCAGCTCATGTTAAATCTGTACATAAGCTCGGTATATACCGAGTATACAAACATTACTATCTGCTGAAACAGTGAGATGAGGAGGATAAGCACAAGAATGATGATAACCATTGCCACTATAGTAAAGATTATCGCTAAAATGGTTTTAGGCATTGTGTACTGATGTACCGCCTTCATCGCCGATATGACAAGCACCGCGGACCACACAAGACCTAATCCCGAAATAAAGGAAAGTATTGTACCCTCCTGCCTTGTCAGAATGTTGGAAGCAAAGATATATACCACTTGAGATATAATGTAAGGCACCAAAGCGTAAGCGGTAACACACATTACCTGCTGCATCTTGCCCTCGCCGTTAAACAGCGTGCACAAAGACCAGTTACCCACTACCCATATAAAGAATATAATAACCGAGCTTGAGAACAAGGGTACGACATTAAATACCTTTTCAAAATTCATCTGGAATACGAATCCCGTCATAAGACGCGCGGCAACCGTTACGATGAAAAAGCACAGAACAATTACAAGCGCAACCTTGCTGTTATAGGCTTTTTTCCATCTTACGTCCTCAAATCCCTCAAAGGGGTGTCTCGCAACATAAAACGGCCATTTCCACGCGGGCATATCAAGATCAAACCGCATTACCGTCACCTCCCGCCGCTCTCTTCTTTTTCTTTATCACCTTGATTACCTTTGACAGCACCACAAGAGCAATTATCAGGATCAGTACGACTATCATGAATATGTTGAAATATTCTCTTATCATATCCATGCGGTACTCCTTAAAGGCTCTGTTATAACCGCCCCTACTGTTCATATAGAAGTAATCCATCGCCTTTTCGTTTTCGCCCATAGTATAATAGGCGTTGCCGAGACCGATGTAGGCGAACCAATAGTTTGAGTCTCTCAGGATTATTTCCTCGAAAGGTTCTTTCGCCTCTTGATAGAGACCTCTGTTGAACATTTCAACGGCGTCGTGCACCATTTTTCCGAACTCGGTGAGCTTAAAGGTGGTTATGGTGTTTTTACGTCCGTCCGTAACATAAACCTTTCCGTTTAAGTTTTCTATAGCGGTAGGAGAAGTAAAAAGACCCTTCTGAGAACCTTCTCCGCCGAAAATAAATTCAAGGTCAAGCTGATCCGAATACTGGAATATTCTCTTTTCCGAAAAGTCCAGCAGGAACACGTTGCCCTCGCTGTCCACGTCCACGTCGTCAATGGTGGAAGCGTAGGAGGTTCCGCCGTAATAAAGCGGAAGGTCGCCGAACATGAACTGATCCATACCCATATTAAGGTAAATATTTTCACCAGCGGGGTTCAGCTTTTTCAAAACGTCCTTATCGGCGTTTTTGGAAGAAGTAACGGTATAGATAAAGCCCTGATCGTCTATATCGCAGTTGGCGATCTCGATGGCAACCGCTCTCGCTCTTTTTCTCATCTGTTCACGGTTCATAAACAAGCTGTAAAAGGCGTTCTGCAAAACCTCGGCGGTTGTTTCGACGCGGTTTGCGCCATAGTAACCGTTAAAGGTGCCTTCGCGGCTGAACTGTACCATACCGTTTGTGATTGAGGGAATAACAACATAGACGTTAAGCGCGTTGTCCACTACAACCTTATCGGGACGGAAAGAGATGTCCGCGTCGTAAAGGTCGTTTGAGGGTCTTGTATACTCAAAGAAAATTCTTCCGTCATCATAGCACGCAATTACTCTCGAATTCATGGAGTCGGCTATGTACAAAAGCGTTTCTCCCTTGTAATGGGTTACAAAAATGCCTTTAGGCGAATCAAGATTTGTTTTCTTGACTATACTCTTATCTTCGGGAAACTCATCGGTATAGGTAAAGGTGTCCAATACCGTAGCCGAGTTGAGGTTTTCATCGGTGATAATTATTCTCCCGTTGTTGGTATCCACTAAGTAGATATCTCCCGTTTCGTTGTCCACAAATATATCGTTGGGTTCGCTGAGAGTCCCTACGCCCAGGTCAACGCCGGTTACTACACGGTCAACCACATAGCCGTTCTGCGACGGAACGGGTTCGTTCCACCAGTTATAGTTATATCCGTAATAGGCTTCGTCCGCAGAAGCGGGCAGCGTAAGACAGGATACTGTCATTCCCGCTGCTAAAGCGGCCGCGCCGATTTTCTTAAATAACGGCACTGATATTCATTCCTTTCTAACTTATATTGGTTGTCAACAGGCGGCAAAAGCTTTTAATCCTTCATACCGCTCTGTGCCATAGTTTCCATAACGTTGCTCTGACAGAACAGGAACACCACGATAGGCGGGATCATCGTTATAACCACCGCCGCCGCCGCAACGCCGGCACGGGCGATACCTGCGGAGGAAATCTGCTGCATAACGGTTGGAAGCGGTTTAAGCTCTTCGCTGTAAATGAATGAGTAGCCGGTTACCTGCCACGCGCCTTGGAACGCAAATATCATCAGCGTAAGTATGGCGGGCTTAACGTTGGGAATAACCACCTGCCAGCAGGTTCTCATATGTCCCGCGCCGTCAAGCTTGGCGGCTTCTATGATAGCGTCGGGAATCTGTCCCATAAACTGACGCATAAGGAACAGACCCATAGGTGTGGCTATATAGGGAAGCGTGATGGCGAAATAGGTGTCAATAAGACCCATAAAAGCCATTACCATATACTGCATGATAAACATTACCGACGAGGTAAACAACAGCGCCAGTTCTATCGCCTTATTAAGCGCTTTCTTTCCGGGAAACTCTCCCTTGGCCAGCACGTAAGCCGCCGAGGAGGAGAAGAGGAGCTGACAAACCGTTACCACTACCGCCACAAATACCGAGTTGAATATGTATCTTGAAAAGGGAACCCACATGTTTGAAGCCGTATTCAACAGGTCGACGAAGTTTTGCCCTGTGGGAGCTATGGCGTAAAGCTTAGGCGGGAATAAAAACAACTCCTGCGAAGGCTTAACCGATTGGATAACCGAGAGGTAAATGGGGAACAGCATAAATAAGCCGACCAACATGAGCATTATAAAAATCGCAATGTCGCCGGCTCTGGATTTGCCGATCTGCTTTCTTTTTTTACTTGCCATGACTACCGTCCTTTCAATTTTATTGATGGGATAAGCTTATTCTTAATCCAGATATCTGCCGAGCAGCTTTTTAATGCCCCAGTTGGCGAGAATCATGACTCCGAACAGTACGAAGCATATCGCCGAGGCATAGCCCATCTCGAATCTTATGCTGCCGTAGTCATAGGCGTGGGTCATAATCGTATGCGCCGCATAGTCGGTTGACGGGAAAGCGGTTAAGGTACGTCCCACGTCGCCGGCGGTAAACGATGATACTATCTGCATTACCGCCGCAAACAGCATCTGGGGTCCCATAGCGGGTACGGTTACCATCAGCAGTTCCTGCATACGGTTTTTGACGCCTTCAACGGCTGCCGCCTCGTAACGGTCGCGGGGAATACCCTGAAGACCCGCGCGAAGCGAAAGGAAGCCGGCGCCAAGGGACATCCAAAGCTGAACCACGATTACCACGCCGAAAATGTAATTGGCGTCGGTAAGCCACTGTCTTGCGCCGTTAAGGATACCGAGTTTTATCAGATAAGCGTTGGCTATACCGTAGGTATCGCCGGAAAAGATCAGCTGCCATGTGGTGTAAATGTTACCGGCCAATGTGGGTGCATAAAAGACAAAAGTAAACACCGTCTTTAAAACGCCGGGCATTTCGTTAATCAGCCATGCCAGCAGGAAGCAGAGAATATAGCTTATGGGACCCGTTACCACCGCAAATATAAGGGTGTTCTGAATCGCCTTAAGGAAAACCTCGTCCTCCAGGAACAACACGTAAAAGTTGTCGAGTCCCACCCACTGTGGGAGTTGTACCATATTGAAGTTTGTAAAGCCCATAGGAAGCGACATTACAACAGGCACAAAGGTAAAAATCGTAAATAGAACAAAGAATGGTGCCATCAGCAGATACAAACCTCTGCTGCGTTTCATTTCACGGAGAGTATAGCGGAACTTATTGTCCTCGATATGGAGTATCTCCGTGTTAGCTTGTGCTGCCAATCAAATTCCTCCTCACTTTATGAATATTTCCGCCGCCGTTTTCTGCGGCGGAAGTATTCAGAGTTTATTTCAGAGTTTAACAATAGCTTTTATTTAAGCCCATGTGCCGCGTTAGTGGGAAAAAGACGAAAGCTCCTGATTCTTTCTTTCTATTTCCATATTTATGTCGCGGTTATAGCTGGTCAAGGCGTACCTTGGGTTGCTGCCCTCGTTTACCACCGCTCTGAACGCGTTCTTAGTATGGCGGGTGGTGGCGTAGGAAGCGGGTATAATGGGAACTTCATTGGTCTGGCTCATCTGAGAGGTGATTTTCTCCATCTCGGAGGTTGACCAGGGAAGCTGCTGAATAGCTTCAAGGTTAGCGGTATCGAATCGTCCCAAAGGTCCCAAAAGGGCTTCGATGCTTCTTCCGTACTCTACCTGTACATCGGTGGTAGTAAACCACTTAATGAATTCCCATGCGGCATTATGATTGGAAGCCTTGGTAAATATCAAAGCGCCGGAGGTGGATGAGTTTACGGTATGGTCTACCGTTCCGTCCTCGCGCTCTGTTCCGGGTACCAAAGTGAAATCCCAAAGACCCTTTATTTCGGGAGCGGAAACGGAAAGCTGGTTGTAGAACGTGTAAGCCTGGATAACTATCGGCATTTCACCTGTTCTGAAACGGCTGAAGGCGTCAAAGGTCTGATCCAGAGCGTATACATTGTAAAAATCCGTCCACATTTCAAAGGCTTCAAGGCTGGCTTCCTGATCGAAAGTAGTCTTTGTGAGATCATCGTTGTAAATGTTCAGACCTCTCTGAAGCATCAGCATTACAAAAGTGTCTCCGGCATCGAATACCGGGCTGGTGGTTACCGCCGCAGGAGTGACAAGACCTGCGTCAAGATATGAGCGCTGGAATATATTGATAAGGTCGATAAAGTCATTCCATGTTTCGGGAGGCTCGCTTATACCCAGCTCGCTGAGAATATCCGTACGATAGAACATCATAGGAAAAGACTGTGAAATCGGAAGTCCGTAAACACCGCCGTTATAGGTATAAAGAGTGGTGATATTGGGTGAGAAGCGCTTGGCTACCTCTTCATAATCCGGGAATTTCGTAAGATCAATCAGCAGATCACGAGCGGCTAACTGGATAGGGAAGTCACCACCGATAAAGAGAGCTATTTCCGGACCCTTGCCCGCCAATGTGGCTTCAAGTATACCGCCGACAACAAGGTTAATGGAAGCGGTAACGCCTTCATGGTTAACGTTGAAGTCGCTGTTTACCTGATCGTTAATGGCCATAGCCTGATCACGGGCCAAGCCTACCCAAACGTTAAGAGACGTCTCGTTTGCGGTTTCCGAAATAGTGTTATAATCCTCAAAGAAGGAACCTATAAATGCTTGGAAACCGAATGCCAGATTCTCAAAGAAATTACCGTTGGCTCTCGAAGGCTCCTCATGTACGGTATGCACCTCGATGTAGTCAAGCTCAAGCGGTTGATCGCGATAATCGCGCATCCACGCGGAAAGCGAGGAAATATAGTCTTTAAGTGTTCCCGCCGTAACCGGAATATCGTCCGGTTCGTCGATACAGCGTTCCAACACTATTGCCATGGTTTCAAGCGTGGAAGCCTCGGATCCGACACCTAACTTTTCAATGTTGGCCTTTTCCTCGTAAAGAGTATCCATGAGCCTCTGAAATTCGCCCAACAGATTGGGGATGGCAGTATCAACGTAGTAGTCGGTATACTCGTCGGGCTCCGGACCCGTAATCATCAGTATACGTCTGTAAAAATAGTTCAGCTCGTATACCACGTCGTCAAGCCTCTGCATTATTTCGCCTATCTCGCCGGGGATGGCTTCCATTGTGATGGTATGCTTTCCCGCCGTAAGGTAAACGTAAACGTCGTTTCCGTTTTCGTCCTTTACCCCTTGATTGTACCAGTTATTGCTGTAGGGGAACATTACGTCATCATAATAGTTGTTGGGCACTATGCCGTCTATGTATACGCGGCGGTTGGCGAAAAAGCCTCTCATGGTGTTTTGTCTCGCCTTAAAGTTAAAAGTGTAAAAACCGTCGTTGGGAACGTTGAATTCCCATGTAATGGCCTGGGTGGCTTTATCCCATGTATCCTTACCCACGGTGTTGTAACGCTGTTTTGTGGGATGTGAGGGACTTACAAGACACTCGGTTCGGTCGGTTGTGGCATAAAGGGTAGACGCCGTTTTGTAAATATTGTTTTCCGCCTGTACAAATACCGTGTGGGTTCCCATAAAGTTTTCGTCGGTAAGAGCTGGGGTAGATTCAAGCTCCGACTGTGAAGGCGGCGCGTATTGAGCTACGTCGTCATAATTTTTAAAGGTAATTGTTTTAAGACCAATGTTGCATTTGATACCTGTTACTGTCAGAGTATGTTTTCCCGCTTCAAGGTAGAAAAAGTAGGGATCATTGAAAAGACCCTCCTTATCCTTGATGGGGTATGTTACCCACATATCGTGCTCGGTCTGACCTGGACGCACGTCGTTATCGCGTCCGTCCTTTCCTATGGGAGCTTCGTCCTTCCAGTAGCGGTCGAGCGTAAAGGTTTTGGCAGCGGAGAAAGGATACTCGCCGTCAAGCTGCATCGCCATTTCAATAACGGTATTTTCGCCCGATACGGTGTAGTAAAACAGCTCCAGATTATAAAGACCCGTTTCGGAAACTTCAAATTCGTAATTGATAGTACCGCCGTGATTGGACCAGACTAGAACGTCCTGCTCACCCTGAAATTCCTGTATCACGGTTTCGGGATTTACTCCGTTATCGTCCTCGGAAAGGGAAGCGTAATCCTTGGCGTTTATTACGATATCCCGTTTGGGTCTGGCCGCGTCCGCGTGGGAATTAAGGTATCCTGCATAGGTATCGCTTCGGCTTATACCGGATACGAGAGATTCGTTCAGCGATGAACCGCCCGCGTCTGCCGGTGCGCTATCCGCCGCTGCTCCGCCTTCGGCGTGTACAGGCGTCATTCCGCACAGCATACTTGCCGCCGTTATCGCGGCAAGCGTCTTTTTCAGCTTATTGTTCATACTTGCCAAAATAATATCCACCTTTCTTGATGAATTTTTTGTTTATGGATACGACTTACACCAATCCCATTTAATGTAGTAATTACTCACGGTTTAAAACGAGATTGCACTCAAAACACTAATCCACTATATTTAAAGGGATTAGCATCAGTCGCTTAAAAAGAAATTTATGTTGCGCCGCCAAATTATTTTCGGCTCTGAAATTGTCAATTTTTTAACGATCGGGAGCAACCTAAAAGGCTCCTACCTGCCGGCATCTTCATTTTTCCCTTTAATTCCCGATCTGATAAGTATGGCGCCTTCTTCAAGCTCTACCTTTACCTTATCTCCGCCCTTTATTCCCAAAGCGGAAAGGTATTCCTTCGGAAGCTGAAGCCTTCCCACTCGGTCGAGCACGGCAAGTTCCTCTCTTGACGCCTCCGCCTCTGCCTTTTGAGCCTCCGAAAGTTCTCCGAAGGAAGCAATGTGGGAAATGGGCTGTTTTCTTATCATCTCGGTGGCCGTCTTTCCGTCCCTTATGGAAACCACGCGGTCGATGGATCTTGAAAGATTTACGTCGTGAGTTACTATTATTATCGTAACGCCCATTTCACGGTTGATACGCTTAAATACGTCAAGCACCATTGCGGCGGTTTTTGTATCTACGGCTCCGGTTGGTTCGTCCGCCAAAAGCAGCCGCGGATTATTGGACAGCGCTATTGCTATCGCCACACGCTGCTGCTCGCCGCCGGACATTTGTCCTAACAGAGAATTTTTTCGTGCGGAAAGCCCAACCGCGTCCAAAAGCCGTTCGGCCTGCGAACGCCTGTTTTTCACGCCCTTCAGCAGCATGGGAAACTCCACATTCTGTATGGCGGTAAGATACGGTATGAGATTGCGGGCGTTATTCTGCCACACAAAGCCCACCGTATCCCTCATATATTCTATAAGCTCTTTTTCACCGAACTTCAGCAGATCCTTTCCGTCCACAAAAAGCGTCCCCGCCGACGGCTTGTCAAGTCCTCCCAGCATATTCAGAAGAGTGGACTTTCCCGAACCGGAAGAGCCGACTATTCCCATCAGCTCGCCCCGTTCGACGGTTAAATCAAGCCCCTGGAGCGCCATAACCTCAACTTCGTCGGTCTTGTATATCTTAACTAAATTCTCGCACCTTACCATTACGTTTTCGGGCGGCGCAAGGAGCACATTTTTCGGCATATTTGCAAGTTCCTTCCGTTAAGGTAGGATCATTCCTTTTCCGTTTTTATATCGTTTCTCGCTTCCGCGGCTATTTTCCCGTCTTCCAAGGAATAAACCACATCCGCAAGCTCCATCATCGTTTCGTCGTGAGTCGTCATCACAATGGTAAGATCTCCGTCCTTCACAAGATCACGGAAAAGCTTAAGTACAGCCAATCCCGTAGGCGTATCCAAAGCCGCCGTAGGTTCGTCGGCAAATACTATCTTGGGTCTGTGGCACACCGCCCGCGCGATTGCCACGCGCTGCTGTTCTCCGCCCGAAAGTTCTCCGGGACGATGGTACATTCTTTTTTCAAGTCCTACGCGGGTGAGACACTCTTTTGCTCTGGCGCTTCTTTGCTTCATGGGCACCCCCGCCAGACGAAGGGCGAATTCCACATTTTCATAGGCGGTCATGGTTGAGATAAGCGCCACCGACTGAAATACAAACGCCATTTCATGGCGTCTGAGCTTGTCGCATTCGGCGGGATTCAGCTCGGTTATGTTTTTCTCGTTAAAAAAAACGCTTCCGCCGCTGGGCTTATCAAGTGCGCCCAAAATATTTATAAGAGTGGTTTTTCCCGAACCCGATCGCCCCCTGAGACAAACAAGGCGGTTGCTCTCAACCTCAAGGTTTATATCGGCAAGCGCGTTCACAACGCTTCCGTCGCCTATGGTAAACCGTCTCGAAACGTTATCCGCCTTCAAAATAACAGACATATGTAAATACGTTATCCTTCCCGCGAGAAGCGTCCGTCCGACGACGGCATTTTTCACATTTGCCGTACACGCAAATCTCACAAACTATCATAAACCAATCACTTTGTTAATTATACCAAAGTATAGACGATATGTCAAGTTTTCATAAAAAAATTTTTAAATTTCAGTATTTTGTTTGCATTATCCACAAAAAATCACGGTTTTTTACATAAACATAACTTTTTTTAAAATGAATTTCCCTTTTTGATTCCAAATATATCAGTATTTAAGCCCAAACCCACACAATATCTTGTAAAAGGGCGTGTAATAGATTACAAATTTAAATTACAGGTTACGATAAATATATTGCGTTCGTCATTTTGCACAAAAACACCGCCGAATTCTCTCGGCGGCAGATTTTATAAGGAATTGTCTTTTTTAACAAAAAGTGTGATTTTATAAAAAAAGAAATGTGAAAATTTGATGAAATTTTTCGTGGCGTTTATCCGGCGTATATTTTTCCATAAATAACCCGGGGAGAAATATAATTTAGGAAAATACGGTTATCTCACCGTTCGTTTTCCAGTTCCGCCAGCTCCTTTTCCGCCTCTTCCCACCTCTCCATCAGCTCGATCTGCAGTCTCTCCACCTCCGACAGCCTTTCACTGTCCTCCATGACCTGCTTGTAATCACCGCTGTTTTCGGAAAGCCTATTGTTTATCTCCTTCGCCTCTTTTTCAAGCTCTCCGATCTCTTCCTCCAATTTTTTCACTTTGGTAGTCGCCCTGCGCAGCTTGCTCTGCCTTTCTTTCTGCTCTTTATAAGAATTTGTCTTGGATGCGGCTTCGGTTCCGGGCTTGCCCGTGTTTTGGACTTTCAAATAATTTTCCCCCGACCCAACGCAAGCGCGGCTCTCCTTCCATTCGTCATAGCTTCCCGAAAAAATTTCCATTCCGTCCTTGTGCAAAAACATCAGCTTTGTAGCCAGACTGTTTATAAGAGCGCGATCGTGGGAAATAATCAGCATCGTACCCTTGTAGTCGGAAAGAGCCTCCATAAGTCCATCCCTTGCTTCAAGATCCAGATGGTTGGTAGGCTCGTCCAGCAAAAGCAGATTCGGCCCATCCAGCATTATCTTAAGCAGAATAACCTTTGCCGCTTCGCCGCCCGACAGCATATTAACGGGCTTCTGAAGCTGCTCGCCGTACAGCTTGAACATAGCCAGCGCCGACTGAATTTGAGTTCTGTTAAGCTTAGGGAAATCGTCCCACACAAAATCCATTGTGGTTTTCGGGCTGGTAAGCCTAAGCTCCTGAAGCTGGTCAAAATATCCTATTTTAAGCCAGTCCGCAATATACGCGCTTCCTTCCCCCTTAAGCTTACCCAAAACAAGCTTCATAAGACTTGATTTACCGCAGCCGTTCGCACCTAACAAAAACACCCTCTCGCCGTATTTTATCTCAAAATCAACGTTCCCGAAAAGCTCCTCCTCTCCTATTTTAAGAGACAGATCTTTTGCCGTGATAACGTCGGTGCCGTGGGCAAGGCGGCAGGGTATCTGAAAATGTATTTTCCTTCGGGGGGGAGGCGGTGGAATCAGTTCTTTCCTGATTCGTTCTATCTGCTTTTCCTTTGAGCGTATGGTAATATAGTTGTGTTCTTGATTAAAGCGCTTTTGCTGTTCTATTATCCCTTCTATCCGATGTATTTCCTCTGTCATTTCGGTATATTTTTTTGTAAGATAGGTCACTCTTTCGTCATACTGTCTCAAGTATTCGGTATAATTGCCTTTGTAAGTATCCAAAGTAAAATTATCCAATGCAAAAGTTTTATTGGTAACCTTATCGAGAAAATAACGGTCGTGGGATATCACTATATACGCGCCCTTAAACTCCAGCAAAAAGCTTTCAAGCCATTCGGACGCCTCTATGTCCAGATGGTTTGTGGGCTCGTCCAGCAACAGAAGCTTGGCTCCCGAAAGCAGCAGCTTTACCAATTGAACCTTTGAGCGCTCCCCGCCGCTCAAAACCCTTACCGGCTTTTGAAGGTCGTCTTTTTTAAAGCCCATTCCGATAAGCATACTTTCGGTTCGTGCGCGAAACGTAAGCCCTCCCTCATCCTGAAACCGCTCGGTAAGGTTCATCTGCTTTTCCAGAAGCTTTGCGTCGGTATCGCCGCCGTCTATTCTGTCGTGCAGAGATTCAAGCTCTTTTTCCGTCTCCATAAGCCTTCCGAATACCGAAAGAGCTTCGTCGTAAACGCTTATTTCGCCGTTTCTCAGCACATGCTGCTCCATAAATCCAATGGTAAGCCCCGCCTGCTTCACAATCGCGCCCTCATGATCCTCCGGCTCTATACCCGCAAGCATACGGAAAAGAGTGGTTTTTCCCGCTCCGTTTACTCCCGCAAGGCCTATTTTATCGTTTTCGTCCACCGCAAAATTGACGTTTGAAAACAATACTCTCTCGCCAAAGCTTACGGCTATGTCCTTTCCCTGTAAAATTATCATATCTTTATATCCGCCTTTCCGTATTCAGCGGCCGGGTTTCTATACTAATCGCAATTCAATTTATAACAAATAGATTGAATTACAATTACTTCTTAAGCACTATTCGCATATTATTCCAAATTTAAATTTGCCTAAGGTATGATATGCAAATAGTATTACCGACACAATAAAAATGGGGAAAATCCTTCCGACCTTCCCCAATTTTATATGCTTATTTTTTACCAATCTTTAAAAGTCGACTTGATTAAAGATTGCACCCAAAGCACCGATCTTCGGTATCACATATCATAAGTCCTTTGATCGAAGGTCGGTATTAACCGCCATAGTTAAACAACTGTGAATAATAATTCTGGTACTGTATCTGAGTAATGGTGGTAAGCCCGTTGAGCGCGTTCTGAGCCTGTTCCCGCGCATAATCGGGAGCGGAATCGTTAACCTCGGAGACATATGACGAATACTTGTCTTTAAACACGTTTTCCATATCGTCGCCCTTAAGCTCCTGAAGCGCGGTCTTGGTGTAATTTTTTACATAATCGGTTTCATCTTCGCCGTCCGCGCCTTCGGTCTCCAAAACGTCAAGTCTCTGTACCACATAATAGTAAGCGTCGGTCTTGAACACGGTTATGGTGTTCTTTTCCTGCTTAAACAACGCTTCGACAAATTCCTCGCTGGGAGATGTGGATGTCTTTGCGATAAGGCTGTTATAGTCTTTATCATCTTTTTCGTCGGTGGAATCGGAGCTTTCGGAGGTATCCTCCTCGCCGGACTGCTCCTTAAGATATTTCTGATGAGCCGCGTAAACCTCCGCGAAGGATCCGCCGTCGCTTAGCTTGTCCTTATATTCATTGGCAAGATCTTCAAGTTTTTTCAGTTCCGCTTCGTCCTCTATAAGATTGCCTTCGCTGTCCTTAAGAGAAATGCTGAAATAACGTGTCAGGGAATAGTTCTCGTCTATCCACTTTCTGATATCGTCCTTAGGCACCTCTTCCGTACCGCCCTCGCTGTAATAGTGTTCAAAAATTTCCGACGCACAGTAGGTATTTATCGTATAATCCCTGAAGGAGGATTTTGAAACGCCTATCGACTCCAAATAATCGCCTAAGGTGTTTGCCCCTTTAAGATAGGAGAAAGCTGTGGAACTGCTGTATGAGGACACGTCAAAATCCCACTGCGCCTGCCAGACGTCGTTTGCTTCATCGCGGGTTTCCTCGTCGAATTCTATTCCCAAATCGCTGAAAACATCATTCACCGCAGTGTGGCGTTTACAGTAATTTTCCGTTTCTCTTTTGACATAGTCCGCAAAAGATATTCCGTCCACGGTCTGATTGTAATAATCGAAGCCGTCTGCGCTTGTGTCCAGATCGGGCTGTTCCTCCTTAAGCTTCTGAGTAGCGTCGGCGTAAGCGTGACCGCTGTAAAGAATATAAATTCCCGCGGGGATATCCTCGCCGTTTACAGTCATGGCTCTCGATACGCTCTGAGAACAGCCCGACAGGGTCAAAACCGAAGCGGCGGTCAACGCGGCAGCAGTTATCGAAGCCGTTATTCTCTTTTTTAATGACATTTTTATGATCATTCCTTCCTTTTGCTCTTATAAGAGCTTGTATTCATAGGATTGCGTGGGTTTTCGAGCGAATTTTGACGAGGACAAGGCTTTCCAACACGGTCATCGGCAATATTTGCCGAAAAGACGCGTGCTATATCCTATGAATAGAAGCTCTGATTATTTTACCTTACGAAATTGACATTTTTGTGAACATATCCGAAAAATGCTCGAAAATCCACACGCACTTCCTGTTTGGACAAGTTCTTAAAAAGGTAATCAGGTTCTTAAGGTAATATTCTTTTCCGAAAGAGCGTTGATTATTTTGCCCACCGCCTTGTCGCATTCCTCATCGGTGAGCGTACCGTCGGCTTTGCGGAAGGTCAGCTTGTATGACAGACTCTTTTTGCCTTCCGGTATCTGCTCTCCGGTATAGATATCAAAAAGCCGAACGCTTTCAAGGTGCTTGGCGTTTTTGGATATTATCCCGCCGATCTCGCCGTTGGATACATCGGAGTCGCAAACCAGACTCAAATCTCTTACCGAAGCGGGGAATCGGGGAAGCGCGGTGTACTTCACGTCGGAATCGGAACACTCCAGAAGCTCTTCAAGCTTGATAACAAGCATATAAACCCTCGTATTGTCAATTCCGTAATTTTCCGCCGCAAGAGGATGTATCTCGCCGCATACGCCTATCACCTTTCCTCCCTCAGCCGTTATCTCGGCGCAGCGGCCCGTATGGAAACTGCGGTTGGAGCGAAGAGAGGTAAACACGGGACTAACCCCGCATTTTCCAAGAACCTCCTCGGCAATGCCCTTTATGGTAAAGAAATCCTCGCCGTCTCCGTAAACAGTACAGATTAAAACTTCCTTTTCAACGGGAAGCTCGTTTTTATCGCCTACGGGGTGATATTCTCTTCCTATCTCGAAAAACCGTCCGCTTAAGGTGCGATTATTTATATTGCGGGTAACTACCTCCATCATGGAAGGAATAAGGCTGGTGCGCATTACACCGGTATCCTCTCCCAGCGGGTTTATTATTTCAACGCTTTTCCGCTCCGATTCGTCTATCCTGCACTTTTCGTAGCTCTTCGGAGAAATAAAGCTGAAAGTCATTGTCTCGCGGCAACCCTGAGCGGTCATTATATTCATAAGCTTTGCCTTAAGGATTTCCACGGGAGTAAGAACATTGTGTGAGGCCAGCTTGGGAACCGTGCTTTCTATCCTGTTGTAGCCGTAAATACGGGCTATTTCCTCCGCAAGATCACAGGGACGTTCGATATCTATCCTTACGGCCGGAGGAGTGACGGTTTTATCGGTTTCGTCGTAAGCAAAATCAAGCCGCTTAAGGCTCTCTATCTGCTCCGATTCGGGTATATTTGCCCCCAGAAAACTATTTATCCATTCCGAATCGAGCTTAAGACGTTTAGGTTCCTTGACAACGGGGTAAACGTCAATAACATTCTTTACCACCTCGCCGCAGCCCAAAAGTTCCACAAGCTCCAACGCCCGATACAAAGCGTTTTTCGCGTTTTCGGGGTCAAGGCCTTTTTCAAATCTTGAGCTGGATTCCGTTCTTACCCCTGCTTTTTTAGCGGTGCGGCGGACATTCACCCCATCGAAACAGGCGGACTCGAAAATAACCTCTTTCGTATCCTCCCTGATTCCGCTGTTTAAGCCGCCCATAACACCCGCAAGAGCCATAGGCTCCTTTTCGTTGCAGATAACCAGCATATCCTCGGATAACTTAAGCTCCGGAGTCTTGTCGTCCAGAAGCTTCAGCACTTCGCCGTCCTCTGCGTTTCTTACTACTATTTTATTGCCTTCAACATATCTTGCGTCAAAGGCGTGCATTGGGTGGCCGTATTCCAACATTACAAAGTTGGTGATATCCACGAAATTGTTGATGGCGCGGACTCCGCTTGCCCTTAGTCTTTCCGCCAGCCAGCGGGGGGAGGGCGCTATCTTTATGTTTTTAACCTTCGCCGCCATATAACGAGTACAAAGTTTTTTGTTTTCCACGGTTACCGAAAGCTCTTTGTTGATATCTCCGTCAATGCCTTTGAATACGGGCGTTTTAAGTTCAAAAGGCAAACGAAATGTGGCGTGAGCCTCTCTTGCAAGCCCTATTACCGACAGACAGTCGGGACGGTTGTTGGTAATCTCGAATTCCACAACGGTGTCGTCAATACCCACCGCTTTGGTAATGTCTTCTCCGATAACGAATTTGTCGAAATCGGGATCCTCATTGAAAATAAGTATGCCGTCGGGAGAAGCGTAAGGAAAATCGCTGTTTTCCATACCAAGCTCGTCAAAACTGCACATCATGCCGAAGCTTTCCACCCCTCTGAGCTTGCCCTTCTTTATTTTCATAACGGTATTGTTGTGACGGTCAATGCAGACTCCGCCGTCAAGCACCACGGGCACCACCGCGCCCACATAAAGGTTCTGTGCGGCGGTAACTATCTGAACGGGAGCGTCTTTGCCCACGTCCAATTGGCATATCCACAGCTTTTCGCTGTCGGTATGCTTTTCAATCTGTACCACCTTGCCGACAACAATGTTTTTCAGCGGCTCCGAAAGATCTCTGTAAGTCTCTACCTTTGAACCGCTCATTGTCATGCCGTCCACAAATTCCTTTATCGGCATATCGGCTTTAACGTAATCGTTAAGCCATTTCATTGATAAATCCAACGGAATTTCCTCCTTATATAGTCAAATTCAGAACTGCTTCAGAAATCTGAGGTCGTTTTCATACAAAAGACGCATATCGTCAATGGCGTATCTCATCATCGCCAGACGCTCAAGACCCACTCCGAACGCAAAGCCGCTGTACACGTCGGGGTCAATGCCACAGTTCAGAAGCACCTGAGGATGAACGATTCCGCAGCCCAGCAGCTCTATCCAGCCCTCGCCCTTACAAAGGGGACAGCCCTTTCCGCCGCACTTGAAGCATTGAAAATCCGCTTCGGCGGAGGGTTCGGTATAGGGAAAATGGTGAGGGCGGAAGCGTATTTTCACATCGCTCCCGTACAGCCTTTTGGCAAATGTCTCTATCGTCCCCTTAAGATCGCCGAATGTAATGCCCTTATCCACCACAAGACCCTCGCACTGATGGAAAATCGGACTGTGCGTGGCGTCCACCGAATCGTTTCTGTACACCTTTCCGGGGCTTATTATTGCTATCGGAGGAGAGGTTTTCAGCATTGTTCTGATCTGCACCGAGCTTGTCTGGGTGCGGAGCAGGATATTATCTGTTATATAAAAGGTATCCTGCATATCGCGGGCGGGGTGTCCCTCGTCGGTATTCAGCATATCGAAAACGTACTTTGTCTCCTCAACCTCCGGCCCGTCCACTATGGAATAACCCATACCCTTGAAAATTTCCTTCAGCTCGTCGAGAACGATGTTAAGAGGATGCCGTCCTCCCTGTTCTGTTCTTTTTCCGGGGAGAGTAACGTCGATGACCTCTTTTTTCAGCCTGCGCTCGGTGTCTAAGCTTTTAAGCTGTTCTCTGCGGCGGGCTATGTCGGTTTCGATAACCTGTCTCACCTCGTTGGCAAGCTGTCCGATAACCGGTCTTTCCTCCGCCGAAAGCTTGCCCATTTGCTTCAGAATGGCGGTAAGCTCGCCTTTTTTGCCCAAAAGCCGTATTTTCAAATCGTCTACGGATTTTATATCGGAAGCGTTTTGTATTTCCGTGAGAGCCTGCTTCTGAATATTGTCAAGCTGCTCCTTCAATAGTATCATTCCTTTCTTTTTTTGGGATCAACAGCCCTGTTTCCATGCCTTTGTCCCTCGGATATCGGGGAATGTTTTCTTTTTGTAGGGCATATAAGGCTATTTTATCTTATACATTATAACACAATGATCGTCAAGTTGCAAGGGTTTAAGAAAATTTTTCCTTTCCGGCATAAGGGCTTGTTTAAGGAAACACCGTCTTTTCGCCCCAAAACGATCGTTTTTCGCGTCAAAAAGCCTCGTCAAACGAAGGTTTGACTGCGTTTTTTTCTTAAAGCTAACCTTTTTGGGTCAAAAATCCGTCATTTCCTCTGTTTTCAAACAAGCCCCAATACGCGAAGCCGACGCATTGGCGCGGAAAACAAAATCTCAATAAATCGGATTTTTCAAGTTGTTTTCCGCGCCAATGCGTCGGCCTCGCTGATTTTTTATACTAATCTCTGATCAAGATATAGACAAATATTATGGATTATCAAAAATTATTGATTAAAGATTGGTATAAGAATGTCATTCCAATCCGAAGCTTACCGAAAGCGCATTGTCCACCTTATGCATGGCGTCGTTGTCCAATTCGCCCATTCTTTCTTTTAATCTTTTCTTATCTAATGTACGAACCTGCTCCAACAATACGATAGAGTCTTTTGCAAGCCCATACCGTTCAGCGTCCAATGTAATATGTGTGGGAAGCTTGGATTTTTCCTTCTGGCTGGTAATCGCCGCCGCTATAACGGTGGGAGAATGCCTGTTTCCCATGTTGTTCTGTACGATAAGCACAGGCCTCACCCCGCCCTGTTCCGATCCTACCACCGGACTCAGATCGGCATAATAGATCTCGCCTCTTTTTACGGTCATTTTAATATCCTTTCATAATTCTTTTCTTTGCCTTTGTCAAAACGGCCGATGCCGTTTGCCGATTCTTGTACTTTTATTTTTAACCGTTTACGGAAAAATATTCAATCAAAAATTTTTTTGTAATGTATTTTATTATCGCAGGCTCGTTTTGTCAACCGACCGACACAAATTTTCGGTTGACAATTTCATTGGTATTTAGTATAATTTATATATGGATAAACAAGTATAGTATTTTTTAGAAAGGATATCCGATTATGAAAAAAATAATCGCTTTTGTTCTGGCTTTTTCTCTTTTGGCGGCAAGCGGCTGCTCCAAAAACACAGACGACGCGGTCAATGATACCTCCTCGCAGATTACCGAAGGTACCGCGGATAACACCGATAGCGGTTCCGATACCACCGACAGTGCAGGCAGCGACGGAGACAATATAGAAACCGAAAATACGTTTCCGCCCGAAACCTCTTCGGAATACACCACCGCCCCGGCGCCTTCCGCAGACGTTTCTTCCGAGGAACTGAGGGAATATATGGTAAACAACAGCTTAATGACCTTGGGCGACGCGTCGAGAATGATAAACGTCATGAAAAAAGCCGAGGCGGGAGAAGAAATTACCGTGGGCTTTATCGGCGGCTCCATTACCGAAGGCATTTCAGCGGGAGACAGCCTTTGCTACGCCAAGCTTACTCATAACGCTTTATGCGAAATGTTTCCGGATACTGCCGTTAACTATGTAAACGCGGGTCTCAGCGGCACGCCCTCCGTTCTGGGCGTGGTAAGAGCAGAGAGAGATCTGTTCGGTGAAAAACAGCCCGATATTATCTTTATCGAGTTTGCGGTAAACGACGGTGGGGAACAACAGTACAAGGACTGCTATGAAAGCCTTGTGAAAAAGTGCCTTGACAAGGAAAACGCTCCCGCGGTGGTTCTTTTGTTTACGGTGCTCAAAAACCGTTATAGCTGTCAGCCTCAGATGGCGGCGGTAGGGGAGCATTACGGACTTCCCATGATAAGCGTGGGCAACGCGCTGAATCCGGTGTTTGACGCGGAGCTTATGAAATGGGACGCATATTCCGACGACGAATCTCATCCCAATATCTGGGGACACGAGCTGGTGAAAGATTTCCTTATGAATTATTTTGAGCAGGTGAAAGAGCAGGCGGATGCCCTCGACTCGGCTCCCGCCCTCACGCCTCTTCCCGATACCGCCGTCTATACAACCAAGTACGCAGACATCGAGCTTCTGGAAAGAGACCAAATGACCGTTACCGACGTGCAGGGCTTTAACGAAGCAGATAAGCTTATAGCTACTTTCAACAACGGCTGGATGTACCGTAAAAAGACCGGAGCCTCGATAACCTTTACCGAGGAATTCAAAACCCTGTTCCTTGTGTTTAACTGCAATAACAGCGACTCATACGCGGACGCGGAGGTTTATATCGACGGCGAACTTGTAAACACCCTTCCTTCCAACAAGCCCGGCGGATGGGGGAACCCCGAAGCCGACTGCGCCTATATCGGCGAAGAATGCGGCGAGCACACCGTGGAAATCAGAATAGCCCCCTCCGATAACGGCAAAACATACGGATTTTGCGGCATAGGAATAGGAAAATAGATTTTCATTTTGAAGGGAACCGTTCGGATTACGTTGAAACCGCGAGGAAAAATCTATGAAAACCGCCTATGATAAAAAAATGCAAAAAAGAATAAAAATCGGCAAAACCCGTTGGATAGTATCGTTTTTACTGATAATCATTTCCCTTTCGCTGCTTGCAGCTTCACGTATGAGCGCCGAATTCGCCGATTGGTTCGGCTTTAATATCTACCCGTTTTTTTCGGGAATAGGAGCGAGAATCTGGGGCGTTTTTCCTTTCTCCGCCGGAGAGTTTTTTGTGGCGCTGATTATTTTGGGAGCGATTGCGGGAATTGTCTGCCTCGTTCCGTACATAAAGCGCCGAAAAGGGAATCGGATCAGGGCGTTCTTTAACGGCTTTTCGTGGGGGGCGGCGGGTGCTTCGGCCATATTTTTCTTAGTAACGGTTAACTGCCTTTTAGGCTACGGCCGCACTCCGTTTTCCATTTACAGCGGGCTTACGCTGGAAGAGTATACCTCCGAAGAGCTTAAAGGGCTGACTCTTTCTTTGGCGGAAAAAATAAACGAAACCGTAAAGGAAGTGGAGTTTGACGAAAGCGGAAGACCGATAAAGCCGGAAAATTTCGCAAGTCTGGCCTGCGAATGTATGGAAAAGGCGGCGGAAAAATACCCTGTTCTCAAAAACTATTATCCGCAGCCCAAGGCGGTTATTGCTTCCGCGGTTATGTCGAGCTTCAATCTGGCGGGAATATTTTTTCCGATTACGGTGGAAGCCAACTATAACCAAAGCATGCCCGTTTCCTCGCAAGGGTTCACCGCCTGCCACGAGTTAAGCCATTTAAGCGGTTTTATGCGGGAGGATGAAGCGAACTACATAGCATTTATCGCATGCCGCGAAAGCGAAAGCTCTTATTTCAGGTACAGCGGATATCTGGACGCGCTGACATATGCCCTGAACGCTTACAGAACGGCAGTTTCCGACGAAGAGTACTATTCGGTCACGAATACGCTCGATCCCGTTATATTGTCGGAATATAATTTCAGGAACGAATACTGGGCTCCATACCGCAAAAAGATCACCTATAAGGTTTCCTCAACGGTAAACGACGCGTATCTTAAAGCCAACAATCAGACCGACGGAGCCAAAAGCTACGGAAGGGTCGTGGATCTGATGTTAGCGGAGTGGAAAGCGGAAAAATCACGGAAAGATATCGTCCCGTAAAAACATTGCTATCGATAAATTTGGAAAGGTCTGATAACCGTGCGTAAGGTGCTTATCGCGGGAAAAACAAAAAAAATATGTGAAAGCATTTCCGAATTGCTAACGGACAGCGGCAATCCCGACAGCTCCGATTCGGAAAGAGTTGGTTTACCTCAAAGCGGATTTATCACAGTCTGCGTCACCGACGGAATACACGCCAGATGTGCCGACGCAAAAAGCTTTGACGTTATTATAATATCCACACCCCTGGAGGACGAATTCGGTCTTGACTTAGCGGCGGAGCTTCACGGAAAGAGCGATGCCGGGCTTATTGTAATCACGAAAGGGGAGCTGGCGGAGGAAATTCAAAACAAACTGAAATTCACCGGAGCTTTCGTTATCGGAAGACCCACAAGCCGCGCCTCGCTTTTGCAGGCGGTAAGATTTGCCGGCATAGCGGGCGAAAACGTTAAACGGCTTACGGAAGAAAAAAACAAGTTAGAGCGTCAGATAGAGGATATGAAAGTGATAAACCGAGCAAAGGCCTGTCTTATGCAGTATCTTAATCTTACGGAGGAGCAGGCGCACAGGCATTTGCAAAAACAGGCCATGGAACTTGGAAAAACTCGGAGGAAAGCGGCTGAGGATATTCTTTTGACATATGATGCCAATCCGTAAAGTATAAGAACTTGTTCTAAGAACCTGAAAAACCGTATTATTTCCCCTTCTTTGTACCCGCTTTTTCAAGAAAAACAAATTATTGCAGACTTGTAAAAAGCATGTAAAAATTCGGTGAAAACGAAGTGAAATCACTGCCGTTTTCACCTTTTTTATTTGCCCCAATAGTTTTTAGCACTTCAATTCTGTTGAAATATTGAATAAAAAGGCGCTTTTTATGCGTTATGTGAAAATATGAACACAAACAGCTAAAAATTTCGCAAAAAATAACTAAAAAAAACAATTGAAAAAAATGGGAAAAGATATTATATAAAAGTAACTTAAATCACCGAATACCGATTTTCGATAATTCGGTATAAATTTTCTTCTCAAATGTCTTTTCTTTTACTTTAGCGATTTAAATTGTATGGAAAATTTAATCGGTTTATCCTAATAATTATTATCAAAACAAACAAGGGAAAGCTGCGGCAATTTAAGTTATAATAAATAAGAAGGAGATAACAGTAAATGGAAAAAAAGCCTCTGTTAAAGCGCATACTTGCCGTATCGCTGGCAGTCGCCGTAACCGTTAACGGCCTGACCTTCAGCGCCTTGGCGGACGACAGCGGCGCTATTGATTTCAGGGAAGTAAGCGCCAACAGCATTTCCGCCAAGCTCCCTTCGGAGAAAAAGCTTGATACGGAAAGCGGCACGCCGTCCTATCTGGACACCGACGTGGTCCGCGTTTCCATCGTTCTGAAGGACAAATCCACCATTGAAAATACGGTGGAAATGGGCTATGACATTGAGAACATAGCCGAAAACTCCGCCGCGATGAGCTACCGCAGCGTTCTTCAGGACAAACAGGCCAATGTTGTAAACGAAATCGAAAACGTAATCGATGAAAGTCTCGATGTTGTCTGGAATCTTACCCTTGCCGCAAATATTATTTCGGCAAACGTGGAATACGGACAGATTGAAGAAATCGAAGCTTTGGAAGAGGTAGAAGAGGTTCTTATCGAAACTCAGTACTACCCCGACGTACTTAAAGAAACCCTACCCCTCGACCCCGATATGGCCACCTCCTCCGCTCAGATAGGTTCCCAGAATGTCTGGGACAGCGGTTACACCGGAGCGGGCTCCAGAATAGCGATCATCGATACCGGTACGGACGACGATCACCAGTCCTTCGGCGAGGAAGGCTATCTCCACGCATTGGAAGAGCTTGCCGAAGCCAAGGGCATGAGCTATGAGGAATACGCGGAGAGCTTGAACCTCCTTACATGGGAAGAAATCAGCTCCGTAAAGGACAAGCTTAACGCGGGCACTGCGTATAACGGTCAAAGCTCCGTTATGCCCATAACCGAACAGGCGTATCTCAACGCCAAGCTTCCATTTGCGTACAACTACGTAGACAGCGATTATGACATAAACCATGACAATGACAAGCAGGGTGAGCATGGCTCCCACGTTGCCGGTATTTCCACCGCCAACCGCTACATCAAAGTCGGAGACGAATTCGTAAAGGCTCTCGAGTATTCTATGGCATTGACTCAGGGCGTTGCTCCCGACGCACAGCTTATCACCATGAAGGTGTTCGGCAAAGGCGGCGGAGCTTACGATTCCGACTACATGGTTGCCATCGAGGACGCCATCGTACTTAAGGCGGACGCCATCAACCTGTCATTGGGCTCCGGAAACCCCGGCGCATCAAAAAGCTCCACCAAGCAGTACAGAGAAATCTTCGACAACCTCACCAAGAGCGGCGTCGTAGTATCCATTTCTGCGGGCAACGCCGGATATTGGGCGGCAAACAGCGAAACGGGACTGCTTTACTCCGATGACGTAAGCATGCAGACCGATGGCAGCCCCGGATCCTTTACCAACGCTCTTACCGTAGCCTCCGTTGACAACGAAGGCACCACCGGCCGCTACATTCAGGTGGGCGATCAGAGAATATTCTACAGCGAAAGCCCCGAAACATACGATTCCCTCGTCACTCTGGCCGGAAGTCCCGTTGAATATGTGTTCATAGACGGCTTCGGTACCGAGGAGGACTGGGAAGCGATAGGCGATTCCCTTGAAGGAAAGATTGCCGTATGTTCCCGTGGTGAAATAAGCTTTGTTGACAAGGGCAATAACGCCGTTAAATACGGTGCCGTTGCCACTATTGTATACAACAATGCACCCGGTACCATCAATATGTCCGCGGACGGCTATAATTTCACTAACCCCTATGTTTCCGTAACTCAGGAAGCGGGAGCCATCTTAAGAGCAAACGCAGTGGCAAACGGCACTCCAGTTTCCGCAGCCGCCGCAGTTAACGAAGCTCCTGAAGAAATGGCAGCTCCGGAGGAAAACGCCGAGGCTCCCGAAGAGACCACTGAGACCCCCGAAGAAAATGTCGAAACTTCCGAAGAAATCACGGAAGATTCCGAAGATACGGACGAGGCTCCCGAAGAAACTTCGGAAAATTCCGAGGAAGAAACGGCAGCTCCGGAGGAAACTCCCGCTGCTCCTGCCGAAACCGCAGACGATAATCCCGCCGGCTATATCGCTTCAATGGAAATTAGCAGAGACTTTACTACGGATATGCCCGAAAGTGTCAGCGCATTCCAGACAATGAGCGACTTCTCAAGCTGGGGTATGCCCGGTTCCCTGGAATTAAAACCCGAAATTACGGCCCCCGGCGGAAATATCTATTCCGTCAACGGCCTTATCCCCGGCGGTACCTCTTATGAAAATATGTCCGGTACCTCAATGGCGGCTCCACAGATCGCGGGTATGTCAGCACTTGCCGCTCAATATGTACGTGAAAATAAGCTTGCCGAAAAGACCGGACTTACTCCCCGCGTACTTATCCAGAGCCTGCTTATGTCCACCGCAACGCCCCTTTACGGAGGTGACGAAAACGACGCATATACTTACTCCGTATTCCAGCAGGGCGCGGGTCTTGCCAATATCAATGACGTTATCAACGCGGAAAGCTACATTCTTATGGATGCCGACGCCACCGATTCTTATAAGGACGGCAAGATTAAGGTCGAGCTTGGTGATGACCCCGATATGAAGGGCGAATATTCCTTCGGCTTTACCGTAAACAACCTTACCGATACCGCCAAGGATTACGCGCTTTACACGGATATGTTCACTCAGGCTCCAATATCCGACAACGATAACAACTTATATATGTATACCTCCACAATTCCTTTGGACTACAGCGTACAGTACAGCGTAAACGGAACCATCGTCGAGGAGGAAGGCGTTATTACCGTTCCCGCCAACGGCTCCGTTAAGGTTACCGTTTCCGTGAAACTGGATCCCTCCTATATGGAAATGCTTATGTCTATATTCGACAAGGGTCTGTACGTTGAAGGCTATACCTATGTTGAAGGCATGACCGACGAGGAAGGCGCCGAGGGCACCGTTCATTCCATTCCCATCTTGGGATTCTACGGCAACTGGACCGATCCTTCAATGTTTGACGTGGGCTCCTACATTGAGTTCATTTCCGGCGAAGAATTCCGCACGCCTTATCTTGGCAGCATGATGGAAAACGTATTCGGCATTGAATACGCAAGCGACCCCGGAAGCACCTATATTTTAGGCGGCAACCCCGTTTCAAATGACAGTTTCTACGATCCGGACCGCAACGCTATCAACGGCGGTGACGTTATAAGCGCTATAATATTTACCGCCATACGCAACGCGGCCAACTCCATGGTTTCGGTTATTAACGAGAACGACCCCGAAAAGAATCTTGCCATGGAAACCGGTTCCGTAGACGCCGCTTTCTATTATGATAACGGCGGCGAATGGCGCAACACCACCAATTCGCTTAACTTAGGCTTCTCTCCCTCCGCCTCCGGCTATAAGGAAGGCGAAAAGTTCACAGTAAGATTAACTCTTGCTCCCGAATATTATGTTCAGGAAGGGGAAGAAGGAATGACCACCGCTTGGGACAAGCTTGGCGAGGGCGCTTCCTTTGAGATTCCTCTCACCGTGGACAATACCAATCCTAAAATCACTAAAATATCTCTTGACGAAAACAACAATGTACTGAAAGTCACAGTACAGGACAACCAGTATGTTGCCGGCGTAAGCCTGTTCAATAAGACCGGTGATGCTCTTATTGCCGAAGTAGGCTCCGATCCTGACGCAAATGCGGGAGATACCAGTGAATTCCTTATCCCCATTGACGGAATAAAGGGCACCGAGTTCCTGATACGCGCTTATGACTACGCCAACAATATGAGTACCTACCGCTTCAATGAAGAGATAGGCGAAAACCTCCCCACTCCCGGTATGCTGGCTCTTAACTATAACTCCAAGCAAGATGCGACGGGCTGGATCAATATTGACCCCTCAAATCAAGAGGCTCCGGTAAGCGTTTACGCCCAAGCTGCCAAAAACTTTGTTTCTGCCACAATAGCGGATCACTTTATCTTTGCGGCAGACGAAAATAACGATTTATTTGTAATGCCAGAGGACGACATTTACACCTATGTAAGGATAACCAATCTTGGGGTACGCATAGACGATATGGCATTTAATCCTCAGGATAAGCAAATTTACGGCGTAACAAACTACAACTCTCTTGTAAGAATAGACAAGCTTACCGGTGAGATCACCGAAATAGCTTCAATTCCCGACACGGTTACATTGGCCTGTGACAAGGACGGTATTTTCTACTGTAACAATTACGGCACAGGTATTGTGTTTGCCTTTACCCTCGACGCTCTCGAACCCGTAGCTCTCTTTGATATAAGCGAGTTGGGCATCGGTGTTACCAACGGCGCTCAGGGCATGGAAATAGATCCAAATACAAATAATCTTTGCTGGACCAGCTTTACAACCGTAGAGACGGCGCAGGGAAATCAGAACACGGCTTATTACCTTGAATTTGCCATTGATCTCGATCTGGCAAATATGACGCTGGACTTTGACCTTGTGGACGCCACATTTATAGGCGCACGTCTTTTCGGCCTTGTTATTACCGACAAGACTCCCGCGAAGAACTACGACTTTAACGGCGATGGCAAAGTTAACTCGGCGGACGGTCAGGCTCTCCTTGATTACCGTACCGGCGCAATCAGCGAAATTTTCAACGCCGAAAACATTGACATAGACGGCGACGGCGATTTCGATACCCACGACGCATATGTATTTTTAAGCACGATTCTTTGGTCAAAGCCTACAAGAGACGTATACGGAATAAACATTTCCTCCGCCTCCGCAATCCTTGTTCCCAACGGCACATACCGTCTTGAAGCGGACGTTACTCCTTGGACGGCTACAAATCGCAAAATCGTATGGTCGTCTTCCGATACAAGCGTGGCAACGGTAGATTCAAACGGCATTGTTACCGCTCATAAGGCGGGCGAATGTGTGATCACCGCAAGCGCGGCGTCCGACAAAACCGTATACGCCGAATGCAATATTTCCGTAGAAAATATCGAATCCACACTTTTCGGCGCTTTGCAGGACGAAGAGGGCAACCCCACATTCTATGAATGGAACGTTGAGACCGATGATACATGGAAGGGAACGACTGCTATAAACAGACTCGGCGGCGAAATAGTATCTGCGGCTGCCGACGCAAACGGCAATGTTTACATCTGCGATTCCAACAGCACCATGCACAAGATCGATCCATCAACAGGCGAGGATATCGCAAGCTCCGGCATTGTTCTGCCTTTGGCTGATCTGGCTTACAGCTATGTTGAGTCCACGCCCGACATGCCTCTGTTTGCAAGCATTTACGAGGGTTGGCTCCTTGCTCCCGACGATCCCATGAATATTAGCGGCAGCGGATTTAACCTGACCTCTTATGTGGCAAACTACGGAGCCTCCAAGTTTATCGCCCTCACAAGCGGCGGCGCTTCCGAGGTTGAGACCGAGGACGGTCTTGTTGCGGGCGAACAGCTTGTAGCGATAGACAACGCGGGCAATGTTTGGGATTTCCTTCTTACTGATACCACCATTTACTGGAATACTTACCGTTCCGTACTGCCGGTGGGCTTCTTAGGTGGAAATACTAAGGGCGAATACTGCTCTTTGGCTTACGGCACCGACGGTTATCTGTATCTTTCTGCATTTGACGGAAATACCGCCAATTATTACCGCATAGCGCTTAGCGAAGAGTCCGCCATGGCTTCCTACTTCGGAAACGTGGGCGACGGTGTATGGCCCTCCACTATAATTTCCGCAACAGGCAATGCTCCCGCGGCGGCGGCTTACGCCAACAGCGTAAAGGTAATGACGGAATCCGCTTCCGTAAGCGAGTTTGACGTATCCGAAGGTTCCAAACCCGCTGAAACCGCGGAAGAAATCGCCTTTGAAGAAGAGCTTTCCGAAGTAAACATACTGAATTCCGCTTCCGCAATTGTCGAAAAGCTTGAGAAAGTAACTAACATTCCCGAAGCAGTGGCCTTCTCCCTTGACAGCAGCATAGCTCTTACAGCGGACGAGGATGGCGAAACAATTGCTGATGAAACTGTTTCAGACGCTACGGTAACCAATAAGAGCGTTGAGCTTCAGCTTAAGGCTCAGGCAAATAAAGAAGCGATAGAATCCACCAACGGACTGTTTGTTGTCAAGTACAACCCCGACGCTCTCAAGTTTGTTGACACCGAGGATCCTGACGGAATTTACAGTTCTTACAGCATTGATGAAGAAAAGGGACTCCTTATCGTGGCTTATGCAAGTCCCAGCTACATCATTCCCGAAAACGAACCCGCTCAAATTATTAACTTTGAGGTTGTAAACGAATCTCTTGCTTCCGACAGCGTATTTGAAGTTACCACCGTTGAAACTAACGGCAGCAACAAGCTTGCGTCTGTACCCAAGACTGATGAAAACGGAAATATCGTAAAAGACGAAAACGGAGCGATAGTATATGAAACTCCCGTAACCGTTGAAGTTTCAACTATTACCGAACAGCTTGAAAATATTGTCAAGGCTCTGGTTGAGGAATTCCCCGAGCTTGAGGAGGTTATCAAGAACGAGTATGCCCCCGAAAATGTTGCCATCAAGGTTGGCACTCCCGTTGATCCCGATCCTAAGCCCGATTATCCTTCCGGCGGCGGCTCGTTTACCGATCCCACAGTGACTACCGAATCTACGGAAACCACAGCGCCTTCGGAAACAACCGCTACCTCTACCGGCAATGCGGAACCCGACGTTACCACCGGAGACAATGTCAGCAGCACTGACAGCGGCGACTCTGTTGACAACGGCGGCATAAGCAACGGTGACCTTATCGATAACACCGACAACGGCAGCAGCGACAATACCGGCAACATTTCCGACAGTACCGACAATACCGGCAGCACAGACAACGCCGGCGAGGACAAGAACATCAATACGGGTGCGCTCCTCTTTATCGCTCCCGCGGCTGTTTCGGCCCTTGCGGTACTTGTTTCCAAAAAACGCAGAAGCTGATTGATTTATTAAAAAGCTCTCTGTAAAAACAGAAACCATATATAACAAACCCTCTGCGTTTTACGGCGCGGAGGGTTTGTTTTTTCAGCAATCGGGAAAAATTTTCAAAAAGAACATTTTTTTGTAAAAATTTACGGAAAATTTTGAAAAAAGACTGGAAATTTGTGTGTTATTCTGTTATAATAATAACGTTATGATTGGTAAGTCCCGCAGTAAGTTTTATAAATAAAGGACAAGCCGATTTTAAAAACTTTAACACTTTAGGAGGTTTACTCAAATGGCAAAAAAGTATTGTTATCTTTTCTCAGAGGGCAATGCTGACATGAGAGAGCTTCTGGGCGGTAAGGGCGCGAACCTTGCGGAAATGACCAATATCGGTCTCCCCGTACCCCAGGGCTTCACCATCACAACAGAGGCTTGTACACAGTATTACGAAGACGGACGCGAAATTAACGCCGGCATTCAGGCGGAAATCAACGAGTATATTGAAAAAATGGAAAAAATCGTCGGCAAAAAGTTCGGCGACAAGGAGAATCCCCTTCTCGTTTCTGTTCGTTCCGGCGCGAGAGCGTCAATGCCCGGTATGATGGATACGATCCTTAACTTAGGTCTTAACGAAGACGTTGTTGCCGTTATGGCCGAAAAGTCCAACAATCCCCGCTGGGCATGGGACTGCTACAGAAGATTCATTCAGATGTATTCCGACGTTGTTATGGAAGTCGGAAAGAAATATTTTGAGCAGCTTATCGACAAGATGAAGGAAGAAAAGGGAGTTAAGCAGGACGTTGAACTGTCCGCCGACGATCTTAAGGAGCTTGCTACTCAGTTCAAGGCAGAGTATAAGGCAAAGATCGGTCAGGATTTCCCTGCCGACCCCAAGGAGCAGCTTATGGGCGCCGTAAAGGCCGTATTCCGTTCTTGGGATAACCCCAGAGCCAACGTATACCGCCGCGACAACGATATCCCTTATTCATGGGGCACTGCCGTTAACGTTCAGTCCATGGCCTTCGGCAATATGGGCGATGACTGCGGCACCGGCGTTGCCTTCACCCGCGACCCCGCCACAGGCGCTAAGGGACTCTTCGGCGAATTCCTTACCAACGCTCAGGGCGAGGACGTTGTAGCGGGCGTTCGCACACCTATGCACATCAACGAAATGGAACAGAAGTTCCCCGAAGCTTTCAAGCAGTTTGTTGATGTTTGCTCCACCCTCGAAAATCATTACAGAGACATGCAGGATATGGAGTTCACCGTTGAACACGGCAAGCTTTATATGCTCCAGACCCGTAACGGCAAGAGAACCGCTCAGGCGGCGTTGAAGATTGCCTGCGATCTTGTTGACGAAGGCATGAGAACCGAACAGGAAGCTGTTCTTATGATAGATCCCCGCAACCTTGACACGCTTCTTCACCCTCAGTTCGACGCAAAGGCGCTTAAGGCTGCCACTCCCATCGGAAAGGGCTTGGGCGCTTCCCCCGGAGCTGCCTGCGGCAAGGTCGTATTCACCGCCGAGGACGCAGAGAGCTGGAAGGCAAGAGGAGAAAAGGTTGTATTGGTACGTCTTGAAACCTCTCCCGAAGACATCACCGGTATGAAGGCGGCTCAGGGCATCCTGACCGTAAGAGGCGGTATGACCTCCCACGCTGCGGTTGTAGCAAGAGGCATGGGCACCTGCTGCGTATCCGGCTGCTCCGAAATTGCAATGGACGAGGAGAACAAGAAGTTCACTCTTGCAGGAAAGGAATTCCACGAGGGCGACTGGATCTCCATTGACGGTTCCACCGGTAACATTTACGACGGCGTTATCGACACCGTTGACGCAACTATCGCCGGCGAATTCGGCAGAATCATGAGCTGGGCCGACAAGTACAGAAAGCTTAAGGTAAGAACCAACGCGGATACTCCCGCCGACGCAAAGAAGGCAAGAGAGCTGGGCGCTGAAGGTATCGGTCTTTGCCGTACCGAGCATATGTTCTTTGAAGCCGACAGAATCGCGGCATTCCGTGAAATGATCTGCTCCGATACCGTTGAGGAAAGAGAAGCCGCTCTCGAAAAAATCCTTCCTTATCAGCAGAGCGACTTCGAGAAGCTTTACGAGGCTCTTGAAGGCAACCCCGTTACCATTCGTTTCCTGGATCCTCCTCTCCACGAGTTTGTTCCCACCGAGGAAGCTGACATTAAGAAACTGGCTGACTCTCAGGGCAAGTCCGTTGAGACAATTAAGAATATAATAACCTCTCTCCACGAGTTCAACCCCATGATGGGTCACAGAGGCTGCCGTCTTGCGGTAACATACCCCGAAATCGCAAAGATGCAGACCAGAGCGGTCATTCGCGCCGCCCTCAACGTAAAGAAGGCTCACCCCGACTGGACAATAGTTCCCGAAATAATGATTCCTCTGGTAGGCGAAATCAAGGAATTAAAGTACGTTAAGGATGTAGTCGTAGCGGTTGCCGACGAAGAAATCAAGAATGCGGGCAGCGACCTCAAGTACGAGGTAGGCACCATGATTGAGATTCCCAGAGCGGCGCTCACTGCCGACGAGATCGCCAAGGAAGCCGAATTCTTCTGCTTCGGAACCAACGACCTGACCCAGATGACCTATGGCTTCTCCCGTGACGATGCCGGCAAGTTCCTGAACGCTTACTACGATGCAAAGATTTTTGAAAATGATCCCTTTGCGAAGCTTGACCAGACCGGCGTAGGCAAGCTTATGGAAATGGCCATCAAATTGGGCAAGGCTACCCGCCCCGAAATGCACGTAGGCATCTGCGGCGAACACGGCGGCGATCCCACTTCCGTAGAGTTCTGCCACCAGTTGGGTCTCACTTATGTTTCCTGCTCACCCTTCCGTGTGCCTATTGCGAGATTGGCAGCGGCTCAGGCGGCACTTAGATAAGGAGTTAGTTTCTAAGTCAGCAATAGATAGGATTTCCCGATAACCCTTTCAGATATCCAAAGGGAAATGAGAGAATATCAATAACGGAATACGCCTACGGCTGTCCGCATTGAATTCGATAAATAACAATAAGTCCCGTATCCGACGGTTATGTTGGATACGGGACTTTTGTGTGTAAACGTGAAACCTTCCTATCACCAAAATGATAGGGAACAAATTTTTATAATGCAATTTTTTTGAAGCATGGGAACTTATTGAGATGTAAAAAGCGGCGAGATTTTTTTCTCGCCGCTTAATTTTGTCTTTTGGTTACTTTGTCCAAAAATTTGAAAGTTTTCCATACTTTCAACACCATTTTGAAATTCCGCGTTTTGTGTATCAGGCAACAGCAACCGCAGGGAGCGATTCCTTATTAAACGGTAAAATGCTCTCAGACATTAAAATAATTTCTTACTCTTTTCACGGTCTAAGGTTATTATTAATATTCTCACTTTACCAACTCTTTAAACTCGTCGGACATCTTTTTCTGAAGCGTCTCCGCGTTTTCCATGGTATCTCCCACGGCGGTATAATAAACCTTCAGCTTGGGCTCGGTACCGCTGGGTCTTACTATCGCCTTGTTTCCACCTTCAAGATAAAGGCTTATAACGTTGGATTTGGGAAGAGTGATATTTTCCTTTGAGCCCGTGGCAAGATCGGTTTTTTCGCTTGCCTCGTAATCCGCCGTTCCTATAACCTTGAATCCTGCTACGGACTTGGGATAATCGGTGCGTATCTTGTCCATAATGTCGTTCATCTTCTGCATTCCGCTTTCGCCCTCAAAGGTGAAGGTGTCAAGCTTGTTGCAGTAGAAGCCGTATTCCTCGTACATTTCTCTGCGTACCTGAATAAGACTCTTGCCCTGTGAGCGGTAGAAAGCCGCCATTTCACAGATGAGCATTGAGGCAACAACCGCGTCTTTATCTCTTACATATCCGCCCGCAAGATAACCGTAGCTTTCCTCAAAGCCGAAAATATATCTGTCCTCTTTTCCTTCTTTTTCAAGAAAACCGATCTGTTCGCCTATAAATTTGAATCCGGTCAGTACTTCCACCAGTTCTACGCCATACTTGGCGGCAATTTTGGAGGTTATGTCGGTGGTGACGATCGTCTTTACCGCTAAGGGGGATTCGGGCATTCTTCCCAACGCCTTTCTCTCTCTTGCCACATATTCAAGCAGCATTGCGCCTACCTCGTTACCGCTGAACAAGGCGTATTTGTCGCCGTCGGGCACCGCAATTCCTACTCTGTCGCTGTCTGGGTCGGTAGCCAGAAGAAGGTCGGGTTTTTCTTTTTCACAGAGCCTTAAGCCTAACTCAAGCGCTTCCCTGATTTCCGGATTGGGATACGGGCAGGTGGTAAAATTTCCGTCGGGGTTTTCCTGTTCGGGAACCACAACCACATTGTTTATGCCTATTTCCTTTAAAATGCGGCGCACGGGCTTGTTTCCCGCGCCGTTAAGAGGGGTGTAAACTACCTTAAGTCCTGCGGCGGCACAGATTTCGGGGTGGAGAGACTGTTTTTTCACCTCGGCTATATAAGCGTCGATAACGTCCTGTCCGATAAAGCTTATCAAGCCGTTTTTTACGCTTTCGTCAAAATCTGCGGTTTTTACTCCGCTGAATATATCGGTTTTTCCTATGTAACCCAATATCTCGTCGGCGGCTTCGATCGTAACCTGACAGCCGTCGTTTCCGTATACCTTATAGCCGTTGTATTTGGCGGGATTGTGGCTGGCGGTTACCATAACTCCCGCGTCGCATTTCAGAGAGCGCACCGCCCAGGAGAGCATCGGCGTAGGCATAAGCTCGCTGTAAATATGTACTTTTATACTGTTTCCCGCGAAAACTTCGGCGGCGGAACGGGCAAAGTAATCGGACTTTATGCGGCTGTCACAGCTAATGGCAACGCTTTTTCCTCCGTGATTCTTTATATAGTCGGCAAGGCCCTGGGTCGCCTTATTAACGGTGTAAACGTTCATTCTGTTTGTGCCCGCGCCGATAACGCCGCGGAGTCCGCCGGTGCCGAATTCAAGCTCGCGGTAGAAGCGGTCGGAGATCTCCTCCTCTTTTCCCTTTATGCTTTCAAGCTCGGTCTTAAGATCGGGGTCGGCCGACGCGTTTTCAAGCCAGAGGCTATAAAGCTGATTGATATCCATAGCAACGTTCTCCTTTTTATAATTTTGATATGTATTTTATGCGGCTGAACCGCCAAACAACTGTGCTTTTAGTATAGCATATATTTTTCCAAAATGCAATAATCTTTTATTATTTAAGATAAGTTTATTTTGTTTCGCAATCGTAAATATGCTACCGAAAAAGAAAAAATCGTAAGGTTTTTTACTTAAAATTGCTTAAAATTTAAGTAAATAATAACTAATAAATTCACATCTTTTTTGTAAGTATTTCCAACTTGACAATCGGCCTTATATACTGTTATAATAAGCTTAAATTAACGGAGCGTCTCCGTACTCACATGACGAAACCGCAACGAAAAATCTGAAAGGAAATTATCAATATGAGCGTACAAATTATTAACGGTCAGTCGATTCCCAATATCCCTTGGCAGGACAGACCCGCCGGCAGCAGCGAGGTTGTATGGCGCTATAACGCCAACCCCGTTATCCCACGCAACCTTCTTCCCAGCTCCAATTCCATTTTTAACAGCGCGGTGGTTCCTTACGAAGGAAAATTCGCCGGTGTTTTCCGCATTGACGACAAGACGAGAAGCATGGATATTCACGCGGGCTTTTCCGAGGACGGCATTCACTGGAACATAAATCCCGAAAAAATCGAATGGATAAACGACGACCCCGAAACCGCCGAGGCAAATCCCTGGCAGTACGGCTACGACCCCCGCTGCGTATGGATCGAGGACAGATTCTGGATCACTTGGTGCAACGCTTACGGCTGGAAGCCAACCATCGGCGTGGGCTGGACTAAGGATTTCAAGGAATTTCACCAGTGCGAAAACGCCTTCCTTCCTTTTAACAGAAACGGCGTAATGTTCCCCCGCAAGATCAACGGAAAATATGTAATGTTCAGCCGTCCCTCCGACAGCGGACATACTCCCTTCGGAGATATGTATCTTTCGCAGTCTCCGGACATGAAGTACTGGGGAGAGCACAGACACGTAATGGCGCCCGGCAGCGGCTGGGAATCCAAAAAAATAGGCGCGGGTCCTATTCCCATCGAGACAAGCGAAGGCTGGCTTTGCTTCTATCACGGCGTACTTGAAAGCTGCAACGGATTTGTTTACAGCTTCGGAGCCTGCCTGTTGGATATCGATAAGCCTTGGAAAGTAATTGCCAGATGTAAGGAGTATCTCATAAATCCCCGTGAAATTTATGAGTGTGTAGGCGATGTACAGAACGTTACCTTCCCCTGCGCGGCGCTCTGCGATAAGGATACGGGCAGAATTGCCATTTATTACGGATGCGCGGATACCTGCGTAGGAATGGCGTTTACCAAGGTTGACGAGGTAGTTGACTACATTAAGAAGCATTCTTCTGTCTGAGAGAAATAAAGAAATTATTAAAGAAAAAGCTGCGGTACGGTAAAAGACCGTGATCTTGAGAAGCGCCGATTAAACGGGCGCTTCTTTTGTTTTTTGCGGAAGTTTTTTAGTGAAACTGCGGTATTTTATTGCAGGCGGTGAATTGCGGAGAGTTAGTTGAAGAGCTATAAGTAAACCCGCTATTGACATTCCCGCCTTTTACGTATATAATTATATAGTAGGATTGGCCAAATGACAATGTAAAGCTATGTATATTTTATTTCATTTTATGTTATAAAAACGGTATAATATCAATTTTTTATTATAGCATTCCAAAAAAGTTTAAACAAAAATACAAACAGTGCAAAAAACACAAGCGATGGGGGCGTTGCCCCCGTCCTTTGGATTCCCCTTACTTCCCTTTTGTAGTCCGAAAGGGAAGCGGACAGGACAATTAGTCGCTTCGCTCCTATTTGTTTATCTTTTTGTTGGATTGCTATAGTATAACCATATTTCTTTCAATTGAAAGGAGCTGTCAAAAATGAGAAGCTGCGGAATTTTAATGCATATTACGAGTCTGCCGTCGCCTTACGGCATAGGCACCTTCGGCAGCGGGGCGGAACGCTTTGTGGATTGGCTGAAATCTGCGGGACAACAATACTGGCAGGTTTTGCCGTTGGGACCGACCGGTTTCGCCGACAGTCCTTATCAGGCGTTTTCCGCTTTTGCGGGGAATCCTCTTCTGATTGACCTGGACGATCTTGTGCAAAAAGCGCTGCTTACAAGAGAAGATTGCCTTAACGCGGATTTTGGAGCCGATCCCCGCTTCGTGGATTACGAAAAAGTCAACCGTACCAAAATGTCGCTTCTTAACGAAGCATACAAACATTTCAGCGAGGACGTGGGCTACCTTTCCTTTGTCAAGGAGGAAGCGGCATGGCTTGAGGACTACGCTTTGTTTATGTCCATAAAGGAAAGCAATAATTTACAGCCGTTCTGGCTTTGGGACAAGGAGCTGACCAACCGTAACCCGGAAGCTATGAAAAAAGCGGCGGAGGAGCATGTGGAAAGAGTCGGTTTCTGGAAATTTGTACAGTATGTATTTTTTGACCAATGGAACAGACTTCGCCGGTATGCCAACAGAAACGGGATAAAAATAATAGGGGATATGCCTTTTTACGTATCTCAGGACAGTTCCGACCTGTGGACTCACCCCGATTTGTTCCAGCTTAAGGGGGCAGGAAATCCCGCTGCGGTAGCTGGCGTGCCTCCCGATTATTTTTCCGCGACGGGGCAGCGCTGGGGCAACCCTCTTTACGATTGGCACGCGATGAAAAAAGAGGACTATGTCTGGTGGATAGCAAGGCTTAAAAAAGCGACGGAAATGTACGATATTCTCCGTATAGATCACTTCCGCGCCTTTGACACCTATTGCTCGATACCCGCTGAGGAGCCTAACGCAGTTAACGGAAAATGGATGCAGGGTCCCGGAATGGATTTCTGGAACGAGGTAAAGAAACAGCTTGGCGAAGTGAACATTATCGCGGAGGATTTGGGCGAGGTATTTGACAGCGTAAAACAACTGCTTAAAGATACCGGCTTCCCCGGAATGAGGGTAATGCAGTTCGGGTTTAACCCGAAAAACGAGGACAACGACCATCTTCCGCATAATTATGTAAAAAATTCCGTAGCCTATACCGGCACTCACGACAACGATACGGTAATGGGCTGGGCAAAGGAAAACAGAGCCGCCACGGCAAACGCTAAAAAGTATTGCAGGGCAAGCTGTCTTTTTTCGCCGCTGAACAAGGCGATGGTAAAGACTTTGTACGCGTCCGCTTCCAAGCTTGTGATAGTGCCTATGCAGGATCTTCTCGGTCTCGGATCGGAAACGAGAATGAATACTCCCTCCACGGTTGGCGGAAACTGGAAGTGGAGAATGACGGAAAAACAGCTTACACCTAAGCTTGCGGGCTGGCTTTCTTCTCTTGGTTTTGTATATTGCAGAAGGGGCGGATAATTACCGATTACCTTATAAAAAGTGATTTTATTGCTTGCCCAATTAAACATTGCCGGCAATAGTTGACATAAATGAAAAATCTCTGTGTCAAAATGTCTGCATGAATTTTGGTGATATAAAAAAGTCTTTACCGTGCGAGGTAAACTTTGTAAAAAGCCAATGCTTATTATAATAGGGGACGTCCTTTCTTGCAGGGCGTCCCCTCTGTCGTGGCGGTAAAAAAGTTTATACCGTTTATTGCTCATTTGGCATTAGGTGGGCACTGCTGCGGTGAGAATTTCGCCATCTATGGAAAGAGACAAGAGGTGCCGCCACCATTTCTATTTAGGAAAAAGCCAAATTTCGGCGAAAAAAGCGCCGCTCCCGATGAAATGAGCAGCGCTGACGGCTTATAACCGCTGTTGGATGTCCCTCGTCTCTTAATCTTGTTTAAGCTGAGTTTTAATATCAGAAATTTACCGTATCCGGGTCATTTCCGGAACCGCCGATATAAGGCATTTCATTTATGCGTTTCATATCTTCTTCCGAAATTTCAAAATCAAAGACATACGTGTTTTCTTTTATACGGCTTTCGGTTACAGATTTAGGCAAAGGGAGAACGCCGTTTTGAAGACACCATTTTATACAGAGCTGTGCTGTTGATTTACCGTAGCTTTCGGCTATTTCCCCAAGAACGGGGTTGCTCAGCATACGTCCCTGACCCAAAGGACCCCATGCTTCCACAAGGATATTGTTTTCACGGCAGAAGCTTACTGTTTCCTCCTGCGTTTGACCCGGATGATACTCAATCTGGTTTACCATTGGTTTTATTTCTGTATTCATAAGGGCTTTAAGGTGGTGCGGCTTAAAGTTGGAAACGCCTATTGCTTTTATCTTCCCTGATTTGTAAAGCTCGGTCATTGCCCGCCATGTATCGAGGTTTATTTGCTCCCAATTATCAAAACGGTGAGCGGAGGCGGGCCAATGGATAAGGTACAGATCGAGATAATCCGTTTTAAGTGCGGAAAGAGTTTTTTCAAAGGCGTTAAGGGTTGTACGGTAACCTCTGTCATCGTTGAAAACCTTGCTGGTAAGGAATACGTCTGCACGGGCAAGCCCCGATTCCTTAACCGCCTCGCCTACGCCAGATTCATTTTTGTAGCCGGCCGCCGTATCTATATGGCGGTAGCCTGTTTCGAGGGCAATTTTTACGGCGGACAAGGCTGTCCGATCGTCGGTGCGCCAAGTGCCGTAGCCTAAACAGGGAATTTTGTAATCATTTGAAAGAGTAAAAGCGGACTGTGGTGTTAGAAGGTCTGACATTTTGTATACTTCGCTTTCTTTGAATAATTTTCCTAACTTTATGGGAATAGGCGAAATTGCGTGGTTTTGCGTTTTTTACAGCGGCAAATTGTAATATCAATCTTTAATCAAATTATAGAGTTGATTAAAGATTGTACCCTAAGCACTAAGACCAAATATTAGTATAAAATATGATATGATATTATTTTACTTCAGCAGCTTTTCAAGCCGCGTCATCGCTTCCACGGTTTTTTCCATAGATCCGAACGCAGTCATTCTGAACCAGCCTTCCCCGTTTCTTCCGAATCCCGCCCCCGGAGTTCCCACAACCTCCGCTTCATTCAGCAGCTTATGGAAAAATTCCCAGCTTCCCATGCCGTCGGGACATCTGAACCAGATATAGGGGCTGTTAACTCCTCCGGTATACTCAATCCCCAATTTATCAAAGGATTTCATCATAATTTTCGCATTATTCAGATAGTATCCGACGATATCTCTGCACTCTCTTTGACCCTCGTCGGAAAAAACAGCCTCCGCCGCTCTCTGCACCGGGTAAGATACTCCGTTAAACTTGCTTCCCTGTCTCCTCGCCCAGATTTTTCTTACGCTGTACTCGGTTCCGTCCTCCGCTTCAAACATCAATTCTTCGGGAATAACGGTATAGCCGCATCTTGTTCCAGTAAAGCCTGCCGTTTTTGAAAGTGAGCATATTTCCAGCGCGCACTTTTTGGCGCCCTCTATTTCAAATATGCTCCGAGGCAGTTTTTCGTCGGTAATAAATGCCTCGTACGCCGCATCGTAAATAATGACCGCTTTGTTTTTAAGGGCGTAATCAACCCATTCTTTAAGCTGTTCTTTGGTATAGGCGGAACCTGTGGGATTATTGGGGGAGCAAAGGTAAATGAGATCGGCGCCATAACTTGGCGGCATTGCCGCAAAGCCGTTTTCCGGAGTACTGTCGGCATAGCCAATGGATTTTCCGCCCATGGTGTTTGAGTCTACGTAAACGGGATAGGCGGGATCGGTAACCAATACTTTACAGGAAGCGTCAAAAATATCGTTTATATTTCCGCTGTCCGATTTTGCGCCGTCGCTAATAAAAATTTCCTCTGTGGACAGTTCGACGTTTCTTTTTTTGTAGTAGCCTTTAACGGCTTCTCTAAGGAAGTCGTAGCCCTGCCCGCTGTCTTCATAGCCGCGGAAGGTTTCTTTTTTCCCCATTTCCGCGCTTGCTTTTTCCATAGCCTTGACTACGGCGGGGGCGAGTGGGAGAGTTACGTCGCCGATACCCATTTTGATAAGTTTATGGTCGGGATGGGCGGCAGTGTATTGATTTACTTGCTTGCTTATTTCTCTAAAAAGATAATTTTCCTTTAGGTTAAGGAAATTCGAGTTCATTTTAGCCATATTTATGCCCTTTCTTTTTTGTTTTATCAATTCTTATTTTATCAAATTTTACTTTTAATTGCAATACTTTATAAATAAAAACTCATTTAACAAAAAAGCACACCCCCCAATCGAGGTGTGCTTTCATTATTATTGACTAAGCATAAACCAAGCTTTCACAGCC
>CAJUQV010000010.1 GCA_910588335.1 uncultured Ruminiclostridium sp.
TACCATATATATTTATATGTCATTTCCCACTGGGTACACAATTCTGAAAAGGGAGATATTTATATCATATAAGTCCCAGTATTCTGCCGTTTCGTCAATTACGCCGACGTCTCGCATTACTGCCTCTCCTTATACTGCTTAAGCGCCAAAGCGAGCTGAGCGGGGCATGAGGTTCCCTTCCCGCCGCAGTCTATACCGTCGAGCCTGTTTATTACTTCGTCCACCTTCATTCCTTTTACAAGGCTGGAAATTCCCTGTAAATTTCCGTGGCAGCCGCCGATAACGGTTAAGCTTTTTACGGTGTCGTTTTCAACTTCAATAATCATTTTGCGGGAGCATACTCCCTTGGGTGTGTATTCAAAAGTCATTTTTATCCGCCTTTCTTTTTGAGTACAATTTACTCTGTTTTTCAAATAAAATTTTCCGATAACCAATACGCGGTTTTTACGCTTTCCATGCTTTCGCCACCGCTTCGGCAACTTTATCCGCAACCGTTCTGTCAAGAGGACTTGCAATGATATTTTCGGGAGTAATTTCTTCGTCGGGTACCGACGAGGCTATGGCATAAGCCGCGGCCATCTTCATTTCCTCTGTTATTTCTTTCGCTCTAACGGAAAGAGCGCCCTTGAAGATACCAGGAAACACAAGAACATTGTTTATCTGATTGGGAAAATCGCTTCTGCCCGTACCCACTATATACGCCCCCGCTTTTTTCGCGTCATCGGGCATTATTTCGGGTACCGGATTGGCCATTGCGAACACAATCGGCTTATCGGCCATTGAAGCTATCATTTCATTGGTAAAAAGTCCGGGTCGGGAAACGCCTATCAAAATGTCTGCTCCCTTCGCCGCGTCCGCAAGCGTCCCTTTTTTGACATTTATATTGGACTTCATAGCTATTTCGGTATAAGCGGGATTATCGTAACTTTCGTCACGGTTTATTATACCGCACAGATCTACCATAATAAGATCCTTTATGCCGAGGCTGATTAAAAATGTGCCTATAGCGATACCCGCCGCGCCTGCGCCGTTTATCACTACCGTAAGATCGGACAAATTCTTTCCCGCACATTTGGCCGCGTTAATAAGCGCCGCGCCAACCACCACTGCCGTTCCGTGCTGATCGTCGTGAAAAACAGGTATATCAAGCCTTTCCTTTAGCTTTCTTTCTATTTCAAAACAACGTGGGGCGGCAATATCCTCAAGATTGATGCCGCCAAAGCTGTCGCTTATAAGCTCTATAGTACGAACTATCTCGTCCGTATCCTTGCTTTTGACGCAAAGAGGAAAAGCGTCAACCCCCGCAAACTCCTTAAACAGACAGCACTTCCCTTCCATAACCGGCATACCCGCAAGCCCGCCTATGTCTCCCAAGCCCAGCACTGCCGTTCCGTCGGTTATAACCGCTACAAGATTAGACCTTCTCGTGAGTTCAAAAGATAATTCGGAATTATCGTGTATTTTAAGGCAAGGCTCCGCTACGCCGGGAGTGTAAGCAAGAGCGAGATCCTCCTTTGTTTTTATCGGAGTGCGGGAAACCACTTCGATTTTTCCCTTCCATTCATAGTGTTTTTTCAGTGCTTCTACTTTAACATCCATTATGTATGACCTTCTTAACATAGTATGATATGATCTTTTATTTATGATCAAGAATTTTCCTCAGCGATTCCTCCGGAGTAAGATTGTAGCCTATTGAAATGGGATAGTGATTGTAAAAACCGTGAAAATCGCTTCCGCCTGTGGAAATAAGTCCATACTTTTCACACATGCCAAGCAGAATCTCTTCGTCCCCCTGCTTTAAGCTCTGATGCCAGACCTCTATACCGTCCAGCTTTCCGTCTTTGGCAAGCTCCTCGATAAGGTCAAAATTGTCAAAAACTCTCGGATGAGCCATTACCGCCAGTCCGCCCGAAGAATGAATAAGTTCAAGAACAAAATGTACCTCCGGATTAGCCATTGTTTCGTTGCTCACCTCGTCTGCACATATGCCTGTTTTTGAATCGAAAAGCTCATCGTATACATCACCGTAAAGCTCGGTGGTATAGCCGTAATCCATCAAGGCGTGCATTATATGACCCTTATATATCGCCTTGCTTCCGGCGGAATATTTAACTATATTTTCCAGGGTGATAGGATAACGCTCCAACACCTTCATAGCCATTTTCTTTCCTCTTTGACGGCGCATTTCGCTGTTTCTTATGCACAGACCCTCAAGTCTGTCGGGTTTCTGAGGCATATAGCACAATATATGAGCCTTGCTTTCCCTTTTTCCGTCAAACGCGGAAAATTCCACGGCAGGCACTATTTCTATTCCGTAGCGCTGCCCCAAAACCACCGCCCTTGACACCGAGGAAAGGCAGTCATGATCGGTTATGGCAAGGTAATCTATATTGTTGCGCTTCGCCTGCGCGATCACCTCCTCGATTCCCAAAGAGCCGTCGGACAAGGTGGTATGGCAATGTAAATCAGCCTTCATTTTTGATCATTCCTTTCCCGATGAAATTAAAAGATATGAGACAGCAAGGGTAAAACGTTCTTTCTTATTATACTACTTTTTTTGTAAAATTTCAATAAATAAAGTTAAATTTTTTATAATTTGGCTTTTATGGGGGAATAATAATCCATCTGGTTATATCCCATTATTTTACGCGCGGCTGGCGAAGTTATAACATTGCCAAGCTCTTTTCGCGACAAATCCCGCTCAAATCCGTTTGTATCCAAGAAAATATCAACCTCTTTTTTCATGGCTTCCATATCGGTTTTTTCGTCAATATCCGTCGCCACGGCGTATAAACCGCCTTTAAAGTCAATTATCTCAAACTCCTTCGGTACGTCCATTCCTTCCTCATATAAATAAAGCCATCTGAATCCGCTTCCGTCCCAAAACAAAAAGTCCTTCGGAAACAAACTTCGCTTTTGGCGTGAGAACCAATTATCAAAGCTTTCCAGCTTTCCGTCCCCGAACATTCCCGTTTCGGAGGAAACCATTTTACAATCGGGCATCTCATATATTCTTACGCTTTGCATAATTTACTCCTTTCATTAAACAAGCTGCTGGAATTGCGGAACAATTCCGCGGTTCACCGGAGAATAAAAATCCCCCACTGAATCGCAAGATGGAATCTGCCGCCTGAGAGGCAGTGGACATCCGGCAACAGTTACACCGATAAAAACAAGTATACATATCAGCACTCACCGTTTACATAAAATATACAATACAGATAATTTATAAAATAAGCAACATGGCACCCATAGTATGTATAACTCCGTTCATTTTTCCACACTAAACAAATACGCGGTACATGCTTTTCCCAATCCGTCGAGGTATACTTCCGCCGTCCAATACTTATCCGGATAAGGAATACATACGTTTTGTCCGAGAATTATATTCCTCGTAATATCGTACATGGCGTTGGCGTCGAATCCCTCTTCCCGCAGCATCGAATTAACGTCTCCCGTGAATTTGGCGAAAGCAAATTGGGAAATATAAGGAACGCCGCATTTCCCGTCATTCAGCGGAACAAAATCCACATACCCGTATCCGTCGGGAACGGGAGTACCCTCCTTAAAAAATCGTCCCCAAATACCGTGACACTCCTCAACATCCACGCCTTTCCCGAAATGATGGAGCAATATCGCGTCATAATCGAAACCGCAGGAATATTCGCTCATATGATTAAGGGTATTTAAAAGCTTTTTCAGTTCCTCGGAATTTTCCGACAAATCCTTTTCCAATCCGATAAATCTCAAAGAAGGAAGCTTCATGTATTCAAAGCTCTGTACTTTTATCCCGCTGTCGCGCTGCTGATACTCCACAAGTCCCGGCATAAACAGCGTCCACTGTACGGACGCGTCGCAATCCTTGAGAAAATTTATATAACCGAAAACCTCCACGCTGTCCGTTCCGGAAGAGCCGGTCACACTCCCCGCGAACTTTTTTCGCACATCGGAACGCCTAAGTGCCCCAAAATCATTAAAAACCGCCTCCACAGCCTCCTTTAAAAAATCCGCATGCGTATTCCCCGACAATTCGTCGTCGAACCGCTTAAGCGCGTCATAAACCGCCGTATTCACCGCTCCGGACGGCTCCAGCTCCGACAGCTCGGCGTTAAGAAGCTTGTTTTGCCGTAAAAAACCGCCGACAATACTATTAAAAAGCTTTTCGTTCTCGGCAAATTCGTCCTCGCTCCACTCTCCGCTTTTTAAAAGCAGTTCGGTTAATTCGTCAAATACATTGGGATTTGTACCCCGCGCGCGTCCCGCCCAATCTGATATATAACCGTATCTTTCTTCCGGAGTCATTTTAACGGATTGTTCCGACTCTGTGTACCAACAAAATTTTTCAAATAATGTCATAATAATGTCCACCTTTTTATTATTTGTTTATTAGGTAGCTTTAAACTGACTGTTATAGAGATTTGCGTAAAATCCGCCTTTTTCTATCAGCTCATCATGATTTCCCATCTCTATGATATGCCCCGACTCCATAACAAGAATACAATCCGCCTCCTTTATGGTAGAAAGCCTGTGTGCGACAATAAAACTGGTTCTTCCGTTCATCATTTTAGCAAACGCCTTCTGTATGCGTATCTCCGTCATCGTATCAATTGACGACGTGGCTTCGTCAAGTATAAGCATAGGCGGCAGGCACAGCATTACCCTTGCTATGCAAAGAAGCTGCTTCTGACCTTGAGAAATGTTTGTCTCATCATCCGATATTCTTGTATTATACCCGTCGGGAAGTCTTTTTATAAAGCTATGGGCATGAGCAGCCTTGGCGGCGTTTATAACATCCTCCTCCGTTGAGTCCGGCATACCGTATGCGATATTTTCAAATACCGTGCCGTTTTTCAGCCATGTTTCCTGAAGCACCATTCCGTAGGAACCGCGAAGAGAGTTTCTGGTGATTTCCCTTATCGGGACGCCGCTGACGCTGATCTCACCGGAATTCACATCATAAAATCTCATCAGCAGGTTTATAAGAGTGGTTTTACCGCAGCCTGTGGGTCCGACTATGGCAATGCGCTGCCCTTTCCTTACCGCCAGATTAAGATTTTCAATAAGCGGTCTTTCCGGCGAATAAGAAAAAGAAACGTTTTTAATGTCAATGCTTCCGTCAACATTTTCGGGCAAAAGCTTAACGGCATTCGGCGCGTCGGGTATTTCCGCCTCGGCGTCTATTACGTCAAATATGCGTTTGGCCGATGCGATGGCGCTCTGAAGCTCGGTTATTACTCCGGATATCTCATTGAAAGGCTTGGTATACTGATTCGCGTAGGTCAGAAAACAACTTAGCTGTCCAACCGTTATAGCTCCGGTGGGAGAAAGAACGTTTATGGCGCCGAAAACACCTACCCCCGCATAAATAAGTCCGTTTACAAAGCGGGTGGAAGGATTTGTAAGGGAAGAAAAGAAGATTGCTTTAATGCTGTATTTGCGCAGATCCTCGTTTATCGCCGCAAATTCCGCTTCCGCTTCTTTCTCATGGGAAAAAGCTTTTACAAGATGCTGCCCGCCTATCATTTCCTCCACAAGAGAAGTCATTTTTCCTCTTGTTTCCGACTGCTTCCTGAACATATCAAAGCTGTGCTTCGCCACAAATGACGCCACAAAAAAAGAGAGCGGAGTGATCAATACCACGATAAGAGTTATCCACACGTTAATGGACAGCATAAAGCAAAGAGTGCCCAAAATAGTTATTACCCCCGTAAAAAGCTGTGTAAACCCCATCAGCAGTCCGTCGGATATCTGGTCGGTATCGGTAATCATACGGCTGATAAGATCACCGTGAGGATGTGAATCAATATATGACAAAGGCACTGTCAGCAGCTTGCCGAAGGCGGTGCGGCGTATATCACGAACCGTAAGATAAGTTATTTTATTGGTGCAGAGATTCATAAGCCAGCTCGCGCCCGCTCCGGCGGCAGCGGAAATTATAAGCTTTATCAAAATGGGAATCATTGCGTTAAAGTCAACTCCGCCCGCTTCAACGGCACAGTCAATTGCGTCACCGATAAGAATAGGTATATATAATGTAAGAGCGACATTTATTATCGAAAAAAATGCCGCCAGTACGAGATAATAAAGATGCGGCTTTGTAAAAACCAATATGCGTTTTAAAATATCTTTACTGTAATTTTTTTTCCTGTCTTTCATCTTAAATCAAGTATATTCCTTTCGTAAAATATCGGTTTATCACTTTTCCGCTTCCTGTTCGGACATTTGCGACAGGCAGATCTCGCGGTATACTTGACAGTTATTGAACAATTCGCCGTGAGTGCCTGTTCCCACTGCCTGCCCGTCATCAAGAACGATGATTTTATCCGCGTGTTTGACGCTGGATGCCCTCTGGGACACTATAAAAACAGTACTGCCGGAAAGATCGCGTCTCAGCGCCGTTCTTAAAGCCGCGTCGGTAGCAAAATCCAGAGCGGAGGATGAATCGTCCAAAATGATTATATCCGGCTTCATTACCACAGCCCTTGCTATGGTAAGTCTCTGCCTCTGTCCTCCGGAAAAATTTCTTCCTCCCTGCTCCACAACCGAATCCAAACCGTCGGGAAGCTTTCTCACAAATTCCGCCGCCTGTGCCGTTTCCAGCGCAATCCATATTTCGTCGTCGGAAGCGTTCTTATTGCCCCAGAGCATATTTGAACGTATCGTACCCTTGAACAAAACGGCTCTTTGAGGTACAATCCCTATTTTTTCCCTAAGCTGACTTAAAGGATATTTTCTTACGTCAACTCCGTCTATCTTAAGTTCGCCCTCCGTAATATCGTAAAATCGAGGTATAAGGTTTACCAGAGTGCTCTTTCCCGAACCCGTACCGCCTACCACGCCTACCGTTTCACCTTTTTTAACGGTAAGATTTATATTTTCAAGCGAAGGCTTATCCTTATGATATGCGAAAACGACATTTCCGAATTCAACTGCGGGAGCGCCTATCACCGCTTCCGCAGGTATATTTCCTTCGTCGGTAACAGACGGCGTTACGGCGAAAATGTCGTTTAACCTCGACGCGCTGGCACTGGCTTTGGTCAGGATAATAATAAGATTGGCAACCACTATGAGGGCGAGGAGTATCTGATTCATATAGTTTACAAGAGCGATAAGTTCACCCTGCGTAATTGCCCCGCTGTTCACTGTGCCGCCGCCGAACCACAGTATGGCGGCGATGGCAATATTCACTACCGCAAACGTAAGAGGATTCAGCAAAGCGGATATCCTTCCCACTCTCACCTGAGCCCTCATCAGTTCTCCGGTCTCCTCGTCAAAGTCTTCCTTTTCATTGTCTTGTCTGGCGAAGGCTCTTACCACCCTGACCCCAGACAGATTCTCGCGGGTCAGCAGCGACACGCGGTCAAGTCTCGACTGTATCTTTTTATATTTAGGTATGGTTTTTGTCATTACAAGGTAAATTATCAAACCGATAACCGGAGCCGCAACGCCGAAAATAAGCGTAAGCGACGGACTTACCGTAAGACACATAACAATTGAGCCGATAACAATAAAAGGACTTCTCAGAAACAGCCTGAGAAACATGTTAACGCCCGTCTGAGCCTGATTTATATCATTGGTAACTCTGGTTATCATGGTCGGAGCGCCTATTTTATCTATCTCGGCATGGGAAAGTGTGTTAAGATGCTTGTAAAAATCCTTTCGTAAAGCGGTACCGAAACCCAACGCCGACTTTGCCGCAAAATACTGCGCGGTTATCGCCGCCGCAAGTCCCAATATTCCCAGAACGATTAAAACAAGACCCATTTTGTAAACATAGCCTTCATCACGGTTTTTTACGCCTATGTCAATAATATTTGCCATAACTATCGGCACGGCAAGCTCAAAGCTCGCTTCAAGGAACTTAAATAACGGAGCAATAATGCTCTGGGGGATATATCCCTTCAAATATTTTAAGAGCTTAATCATAATTCTTCCTTCGTTGTCATTTTTTTCATTTATAGTATTCTAACACGAAACACCAAAAAAATCAATACGCCGCACAATTAAATTGCCTGAATCAAAGGTGTTTTTTCATCGGCAACAGCCTTCCGCACACGATTTCACCTATATTTCAGAAAAAAAGGAAATATTTTTAAAAAAACACTTTAAAAAAAATTAAAAATCGGGTATAATATATGTAATAGTAATCTTTGATCAAGGTATAGACAAATAATACGGCGATCAAAAATGAGTGCTTAGGGTGCAATCTTTAATCAAGTATGCAACTTGATTAAAGATCTGTGTAAAAGAGCGTACTCACGCGGCCGATTGTATTGCCCCGCGCTTTAATCAGTCGTTCCCGAATAAGCGGAAAGGAAATCTTACATATGGAAAAGGTCACAGTGCGAATTTGCCAACGGGATTACAGCCTTAAGACTGACGAAAGCCCGGAAAAAATCATTAAATTAGCCGAACAGCTTGAACAGACAATACATTTTGTTTCACGCAAGGCAAGAGGGATGAGTGAAACGGAGATCACCACCTTAGCCTCAATGCTGCTGATCAGCGATATAGAAAATATATTGAAAAAAAACTATGTACCCGCAGACGAAGCGGAAAGCAAGCTGCGTCATGTAAAAGACAGACTTGACGACTTAAGAAAGGAAATGGCTGAGCAGGCAGCGGATGCAAAAAAAGAAAAGGAAAGGCTTACCGCCTTCCTTGAACAAAGCCGACAAGCTGAGACCAATCTGAAAACACAGATTGACGAGCTTAATAAACAGCTTGAAAAACAAGCGGTTATTATCACCGAGGACAGCATAAAAAAAGAACAGCTTAAAAACGAAAAGACAAGTCTTTCCAAGGAACTTGAACAAAGCAGACAGAACGAAAACAACCTTCAGCTCCGCATAGATGAAATGGAGAAAAAGGTGGACGACCAAGCGGCAATAATCGCCGACAATACTTTTGAAACGGAAAACGAACAGCTTAAAGCGGAAAAGAAATCGGCCGACGACGCTTTAAGGCAAAGCAAGGAAAGCGAAGCCGCTTTAAAAACGGATATTGAGCGAATAAAAGCGGAAAAAGACGCCCTATATGAAGAAAACGAAAAGCTGAAGCAATCCTCCGAATCCGCAAGAACACAGTTTGAAGAATTGGCGGTAGTCAAAAACGAGGAATCGGAGAGACTGCGCCTGAGAGTAGCGGAATATGAAAAGCAGCTTGAAACTCTTGAGCAGGAATACGAAAAGGAGCTGGAATCGGTTTACGACGAGCACGAAAAAGAAAGCAAGATTCTCAGCGAAAAGAAACAAAGAGAAGTAGAAGCCTTAAAGGCGGAGTATGACAAAAAGCTTGAAGCCGAAAAAGAGGAACTCAAGAACAAGATAAGCGAGCTTGAAAACAAAAACAAGGAGCAGGAGGAAACGAACGCCGCAATGCAGACCACCTTGTCAAATTACGAGGCCGCATTCAACCAATATGTAAAAGACAAGGAACAGGAACTGAGACAGGCACAGGAGGAGACGGAAGCCGTCAAGTCCAAAAACGCCGATTTAGAAAAACAGCTTGCGCTGTCGGGCGACGTTCAGATGACCATATGTTAGAGATACTTGCGCCGTGTGGCTCTCCGGAAACTCTGAACGCGGCTCTTAACGCGGGGGCGGACGCTGTGTACTTAGGTCTTTCTTCTTTCTCCGCCAGAAAAAATGCGGTAAACTTTACCTTCGACGATCTTAAAGCGGGGGTTAAAAAGGCTCACAGGTATGGCGTCAAAGTTTATGCCGCCATAAATACCCTTGTGTTTGACGATGAGATAAAGGAGCTTGAAAAAACGGTGATTCAGGCTAAGGAAGCGGAGGTCAACGCGGTTATCGTTCAGGATTTGGGAGCGGCAAAGATTATAAAAAAACTTGCTCCCGAACTTAAGCTGCACGCTTCCACACAGATGACCGTCACTTCGGCAAGCGGAGCGGAATTCGCAAAAAAATACGGCTTTACACGAATAGTGCTGCCGAGAGAGCTGTCCTTGGAAGAAATAAAAAAAATAACTTCACGCACTGATATTGAAACGGAGGTTTTTGTTCACGGAGCGCTTTGCGTATGCGTAAGCGGTCAGTGTCTTTTAAGCGCCGTTATCGGCGGCAGGAGCGGCAACCGCGGGTTGTGCGCACAGCCCTGCCGTCTCAATTATACCTGCGGCAAAAGAGAAAATGTTCTCTCATTAAAGGATCTTTCACTGATAGACGAATTGAAGCGTCTGGAAAAAGCGGGAGTAACCTCCGCAAAAATCGAAGGCAGAATGAAAAGACCCGAATATGTGGAAGCGGTTACAGGTCAGTGTAAAGCGGCGCTTAACGGCGAAAAGACGGATATCGGTCTTTTAAAAACCGTTTTTTCGAGAAGCGGCTTCACCAAAGGCTACTTTGACGAAAGTTTTTCGGAAATGAGCGGAATAAGGCGTAAAGAAGACGCCGAAGGCTCCGAGGAAGCACTGAAGGAGATCAGGGGACTTTACAGACAGCCGTTAAAAAGATATAAAACAGATATCACAATTATTGCCAAAAAAGACGCTCCGTTATATTGCAAAGCGGTATGCGGCGATATAACTTCCGAGGTTTACGGGGAAATTCCGCAAAAAGCAATCAACAGAAATACCGGTGAAAAAGAAATTTCCGACAGGATAAATAAATTCGGCGGTACCGTTTTTGAAGCCGCGTCGATAAAGTGCATCGCCGATAAAGGTATAGCTATTCCCGCAGCGGTCTTAAACGGGCTCAGAAGAAGCCTCGCGGAACAGCTTGAAGATAAAATAGAAGAAAAAACCAAAAAATTGTAAAGTGAAGGATAAACTTTTATGATAAGAGAAATAAATAAGTCAGATGAAAACGAATATTTTGAGATGGCCGAAAATTTTTATAACTCCGACGCCGTTTCACATAAAATACCCAAAGAAAACTTCAAATCCGCATTTGAGTCTGCAATAAATAATAATCCCTATATAAAACTGTATATTCTTGAAATCGAAGGAATTATCGCAGGCTATGCCGCAATTGCGGTTACCTTTACCACCGAAGGGGGAGGAAAAACCGTTTGGCTTGACGAGCTGTATATTAAGCCGGAATACCGCGGAAAAGGTCTCGGCAGGGAGCTTATAGGTTTTCTTAAATCGGATGGCATCATTAAAAGAATCCGCCTTGAAATAACACCGGAAAATGAAAAAGCAAAAAAGCTGTATATATCCGAAGGTTTTGTTCCCTGTGAATATAAACAGCTTATTTATGACAGATAAGGCAGCCGCCTATTTATTAAGAATACGCATATATGTGGCGCCCTCCGCTTTTTCAAAACCAAGATTTTCGTAATAATTAACCAAAGGCGGATTTTCGGCTGAAAGAGCTATACATAAATAATCCTTGTATTTTTCCTTTAGCATAACTGTCAAGCGCTTTCCTATACCTGTTTTCTGATATTTGGGATTAACCAGCAGATAATGCACATAAGCGGTTAGCGCTCCGTCGTCAATGGCATTGATAAGACCCGCTAATTCCCCGTCAACCCATGCGGTGAAAACCGTTTCACAATTATTTAGAGCCGTAAAAAGCTTATCGGGATAATTGGCGGAAAACCAGTTTACCGATTCAAACAGCGACTTTAACTGTTCCTTGGTGAATTCTTTTTTATCCGTATAAATAACTTCCATACCCGTCTCCTTTTTAAAACACTGCTTAAAGTAAACTTCAAGCAGCGTTTTTAATATTTTAATACTTTTTTATATTCATTTCGTTAAAGTGCAAAGCAATTCCGAGGTTCAACCGGTAGCGGTTATTTTCTCCAAAAGTTATGACTCTGACTCTTTTCCGATAGCTTCATTAAAGGCTTCGAGTATTTTTGGATTAAAGGTGCCGCATTCTCCATTATAAATCATTTTTACCGCCACATCGTGGGGAAACGGCGCTTTATATACGCGCGGTGAGATCAGCGCGTCATAAACATCTACAATAGAAACGGCCTGTGCCCAAATGGAAATCTCATCGCCCGCAAGCCCGTCAGGATAACCCTTGCCATCCCAACGCTCGTGGTGATGGCGGCAGATATCGTAACTGTACTTATATGTATCCTCGTCCAACAAATTCGGTATATGAGATAAAATTTCACAGCCCTTAACGGAATGGCTTTTCATAATCTCGAATTCCTCTTTGGTGAGCCTGCCCGGCTTGTTGAGAATACTGTCCGGAATGGCGATTTTGCCTACGTCATGAAGTATGGAAGCGCTCGATATCTTATCAATTTCCGCTTTCGGAAGATAGTATTCGGGATACATTTTGCAAAGCTTGATAAGAAGCTTTTTGGAAAGGCTGCTGATTCGCTTAACATGCTCTCCGGATTCGCCGTCGCGAAACTCAATTATATTCGCAAGGGTTTCTATCATAGACTGATTTATAATATTAAGCTTATCGACCTTTTCCTCAAGAAGAGATTCAAGATCATATCTATGGCGGTAAAGTTCAATAACGTTGTTGATACGGCATTTTATAAAGTCGGGCATAATAGGCTTGGATATAATATCCGTGGCGCCCAGATTATACGCGTCCATCAGCATAGGGTCGTCGTTGGCTGCGGTAACTATAAAAACGGGAATATTGTTAATTTTCCCGCTTTTGTTCATCTCCCTGAGAACGTCAATTCCGCTCATAACAGGCATTAAAAGGTCAAGCAAAACGGCAACGACTCTTTCATCGGAATCTATGATCTCTAAAGCCTCCTCACCGTTTTCGGCTTCAAGTATATCATAATTTTCCCTGAATGTTTCAGCTAAGATAACTCTGTTGATTTCTATGTCATCCACTATAAGAATAACATTTTTATCGTCTTTGCTCACTGTAAAACCTCCGATAGTTAATATGTAAAGACCTATTTATGATTTGCTTTTTTCTATACAATCCAAAATATTACTCTGAACCGGAAGTATCTTTTCCAAAACCGTCTTTGCATCGCCGTATTTTTGTTCTCGAAGCAAATTTGTAATATCGGTATATGCATTGTACAAAGGGGTAAGGGAAAGATTTCCGGTTACGCCCTTAAGCGTATGCGCATTTGTCACCGCCGTCTCATAATCTTCCTTTTCTATACAGGGCATTACCTCCAAATCGTTGGCGGCGGCGGTAAGTTTACCTAACATTTTTACGTAAAGCGCACTGTTCCCGCTGAATCTGCGGAGCGCTTCCTGTGTATTGACGCCTAATGCCTCAAGCTCATTGATCAAGTCCATTGTCATTCTCCTTACATTATTTAAAGCCAATTTAAGTATATTTTATCACATTATTTAAGGTTTTGTCAAGAGAGATTTAGTATTTTAATATTAGGGACTATCCGACAAATTCGCAATTTGCACAATTTCTGCTAACTGCGGACGCTTTCAGCATCAAAAACACTTGAAATATTACCGTATTTCTCCACTCTTTTCCTTAAAAATCGCCGCATATTTAGCGAAATTGTACAAAATTGCTTAGTTTTCATATCCGCCTTACAGCACACTATATGCAAGGAAAAAATATTTTCGCTAAATCCATATAGCGCAACTTAAACAATCTGCCGGAATTGATTCTCAATTCCAGCTAAGAGGCGGAGGACATCCGGCAACGGTCATAGTATTAGCAGTTTTTGTTATAAGTATTAAAATATAGTTGGTTTTTCTATATACAAATGAAACCGTATTATTGTAAAAAATACCAAAAAAATATTTTAACATTGCATTTTCTTAGCAATAATGTTATAATAAAAGTACGATAAATGCAATATATGGGAGGATCATATGAAAAAAACGCGTCCTTTAATTATATCTGTCATTGCGGCATTTCTCGGCTGCACTGCCTTGACGTCATGCGCGGAAAGCGAAAATGATCGGCTAATAATGGTTACGGATGCGGATTTTCCGCCTTTTGAATATTTTAACGAAGAAGGAAATATGATCGGTCTTGATATCGAAGTGGCGGGAGCTATCGCCGAAAAGCTTTCGGTTTCGCTTGAAGTGGAAAGTATTTCTTTTGACCGCATTATAGACGAAGTGGAAAACGGAAAATATGATCTCGGAATGGCCGCACTCACCGTAAACGAAGAACGCAAAGCGAAGGTTCTGTTTTCCGATACATATGCCAAAGGTGTTCAATCGGTTATAGTAAGAGCCGACAGCGACTATAATAAAATCGAGGATTTTTACACAAGCTTTGACGACTTGGGGAATCCTTCGGTTACCAAAGCGGGAATAACAATCGGAGTACAAAAAAACACCACGGGAGACAAATACGCTTGTGATCCTCCAATCAAATGGGGTTTCGGAGAAACAAACGTAAAAAAATATAATACCGGAGAGGAAGCCGTACAAGCGCTGTTCGACGGCAAAATTACGGCAGTCATTTTAGATAATGAACCCGCCTCCGCATTTGTTGAAAAGTACACTGACCTTCGCATAATGGATACGCCTTACGCCGACGAAGACTATGCGATTTGTGTAAATAAAAGCAATTATGAGCTTCTCGGAAAAATTAATAATGCCCTAAAGGAACTAAAAGCCGAAGGAAAGTTAGATGAGATAATAAACAAATATCTTCCCGAAACAGACGAAGAAGAATGATTCTATATCCAAAAGTCCGGCAAAATTAAAGTTTTTACGCAAACGCCGCATACCGTTTAAAACGAAACGTTATGCGGCGTTTTTACTTGTAAAGTCAATATTGTTAATCTGTATAAAACGTATAAAAACTAAAAACGATATTTTTCATCAAAATCAAAGGTCGCAAAATAATCGGTAGGCGTTTCCGCGCGGCGTATAAGCTTAAAGCTTCCGTCCTCCTTTAAAAGTATTTCGGCGCTTCTGAGTTTTCCGTTATAGTTATATCCCATGGAGAATCCGTGCGCACCCGTATCGTGAATTATAATGTAATCTCCTGTTTCTATTTTGGGGAGCATTCTGTCAACGGCGAATTTATCGCAGTTTTCGCACAGTCCGCCCGTTATGTCGTATTTAAAATCACAGGGAGCATTTTCCTTTCCAGCCACGGTTATATGATGATAAGAGCCGTAAACCGCAGGACGCATCAAATTGGCGGCACATGCGTCCAAACCTATATATTCCTTATATATATGCTTTTCACGAATCGCCTTTGCCACAAGATGACCGTATGGGGCAAGCATAAAACGCCCCAACTCGGTATATATTGCCGCGTTTCCAAGTCCGGCGGGAACCAATATTTTGTTATAAGCCTTTTCAACACCCTTCCCTATTTCAAATATATCGTTTTCGAGCTGGTCGGGACGGTAGGCTATTCCTATTCCTCCCGAAAGGTCTATAAAGCTTATTTCAACCCCAGTTTTTTCCTTAATCTCCACAACCGTCTTAAAAAGAATTTCGGCGAGAACCGGATAGTACTCGTTGGTTAGCGTGTTGCTGGCAAGAAAAGCGTGTATGCCGAAGCGCTTGGCGCCCTTGTTCTTAAGGATTTTAAAGCCTTCTATGATTTGATCATGTGTAAAACCGTATTTGGCATCCCTTGGAGTATCCATAACATTGCCTTTTTCGCTCGTCTTGAACTCTCCTCCGGGATTGTAGCGGCAGCAGATGGTTTCCGGTATCCCGCAAAGTCTGTCCAGAACCTCTATATGTGTGAAATCGTCAAAATTTATCTGTACGCCCATTTTTCTTGCCAACAGGAAATCCTCATTCGGAGTGGCATTGGAGCTGAAAATAATGTCATCTCCCTTTGCGCCTACCCTCTCGGACAGCATAAGCTCTGTGTAAGAGGAGCAGTCAAAGCCGCAGCCCTCCTCCATAAGTATTTCCATTATATAAGGATTTGGCGTAGCCTTAACCGCAAAATACTCCCTAAAGCCCTTATTCCATGAAAATGCCGCTTTCAGCCGCCTTGCGTTTTCCCTTATCCCCTTTTCGTCGTAAATATGAAATGGGGTAGGGTACTCCTTTACAATCTCCTCAATTTTTTCTTTGGTTACAAACGGTTCTTTTTTCATTAAATTTGCCTTTCTTTTGTTTTTATTTCCCATTTTAACGCTTGGCCGCAATCAAAAAAAATACTTATACAGACCGATAAATGCAATTATAACAACGGAAACAATTTTTGCAATCAGAGCAAAGCTTCTGAGATCACTCTCCTTTTTGTATCTGTACTCCTTTTCACCGCTTGAATATTTCCCCGTTTTGATAATCATATTGTCGGCGGGCAGAACGCTCATCACCGAAAATCCGAAGTAAGCGAAAAAGTCTAAAATTATGCTTATCATAAGGAGATTTCTTTTTAATATTTCATTTTCACGGTCACAAAAATTATTCAACAGTATAAGTGCCGCAACCAACCATGCAATGGCCAGTCCGAGCGTAACCCATTCCAACACGAATTGGCAGCGCTTATATTTTGTTCTTTTAAGCATAAAAACAGATCAACAGCCTTTCATCGAATCAGATATTCATATATTTTTCAAGGAATTTTATTGACATTTTTATCCACCGCTTGCAGCTATTGTTATAAAAATACTCGTTCCAACCGGTATTTTTTGAGCAGTCGGAAAGCCCGTGAGGTCCGTCGTCAAACATATGGAGTTCACACGGAACCTTGTTGGAAACGCACGCCTTGGCGAAAACAAGACTGTTGTGCGCCGAAACGCAGCCATCGTTTGCGGAGCACCATATAAAGCAAGGCGGCGTTTTCGGAGTTACTCTGTTTTCAAGAGAAAGCCTTGAAAGCTCGGAGGATTTGGCCTCGGTTCCGAGGAGCACCTCAAAGCTGCCCACATGGGGAGAAGTAATACCGCTGATTACGGGATAACTGAGTATTGCGGCATTAGGCCTGATATCCTGCGGATCACAGCCTATAACGTTATAAATCCCAGCGTCTCCCCACATTGTGGCGAGACACCCCGCTAAATGTCCCCCCGCGCTGGCTCCCCATACGGCTATCTTCTCCTTATCAATATTGAACTCGTCCGCCCTCGCCCTGATCTTATACATTGCGTAAGCGGCGTTTATAATTGCGGCGGGAAATTTCTTGTCACAGGTATAATAAAGCACAAATGCGTTGTACCCTTCCGCGAGATAGCGCATGGCAATAGGCTCCGCTTCCCTTTCGGAACAGTATTTGTATCCGCCGCCCGGAAAAATAATTATGGCAGGGCGCTTTTCACCAAACGGTATGCTTTCAACCTTGTCCAAAAGATACGCCTTTACATAGGCGGTCTTTTCATTGTTGAGATAAAATACTTTGTTTTTCATTTTGTTATTTCCTTTCAAAATATTTTCAGTATTTATTTCAATTTATCATATGCCTTTAAAAGAAATTTCTCGGTTTTTATAATAAATCTCTTATGCGTGCCCTCACCGATAAGACCTTTATCGTCAAAAGCCCTCATCATGAAAACAAGACATCTGCCGTCCGTTTCAACAAGCTCGGCTTCACAGGAAACCGTACCGCCTACCGGTGTGGCGCTGAGGTGCTTTACGTTTATCTCAGTACCTACCGTAGCTTCATCCTCCGATAAATACGGAGCCGCGAGATTCATTGCGGTATTTTCCATAAGCGCGATCATCGCGGGAGTAGCATACACCCTTAAAGTACCGCTGCCATGCGCCAAAGCGGTGTCCTTTTCGGAAACGGCTGTTTTTTGCGTATTTTTTATTCCAATCTCCATATATTCAACTTCCTTTTTATGTAGTATTCAATACCGCTTTTTCCAAATAAATCTTTATACCAAAAGCAAAGATATCAATTATCTATTGTTTATCAAAGACTTAAGGCAACACAACTTGAAAGCTTATAGCCTATTATTTTATTTTCCTGTCCGTAGACTTCATAACCTTTGGAGAGCTGTACTTCTGTTTCCATATTCTTACAATATAAAACGCAAGCGCCACAAAAAAAACAATGCCTATCCATATGTACCTAATAAAAGGCGTCATACCGATTTCAACCTTTGTAAGCCCCGCGGTGCTTTCCAGATAAAGTTTTTTTTCATCTGGCAAAAGGGGCTTTTCACCGCTCAGATGTAAAGAAAGATTTCGGAAATAGATATTAACCCTTTCGCCGTTGCCGTTTTGCTCTGCGTTAAGAACGACCTCGACAGTCTCCGTTCCTTCCGGAATGGGAAAATAGTTTGTCTCTTCTCCGATATAAAAGCGGGAGTAATTGTCAAAATCTTGTATTAAGCCTGTTGAAAGAGATAAAAGCTGCTCGCGTCCTTCTCCGTAAAAGCTCAATGTGCAAAATCCACTGTCTCCCCCGCTGTTGGCTCCGTTTCCCACGTCTATTCTGAAATAAAAACCAGTATCGCTCTTGTCTCTTTTAAACGTAAGTACAGCCGACTGTTTATTATTGTCTGAAATTTTTTTAAAATATATTGCAGTACTGGGTTCGTCAAGATAAAGAGTGTTTCCGCTCCAATCGGCGGAAGCGTAATTACCGAGAAGATTAGGATTATCCGGCGCTTCGGGGATTTCCTCCGCAAAAACGGGGGTTACAAAAAAAGAAAAACACATAACGGTAATCAACACCGAAAGGGATAAAATAAGTTTTTTTCCCATTAACTGTTTCTCTCCTTTATAGTACGTTGAATAAGCCTCTGAGCGTCCCTCTTGGCGGCGTCTTCCCGCTTATCGTACAGTTTTTTGCCCTTGCACAGACCTACCTGCACTTTAACGTTGCTGCCCTTAAAATACATTGAGATTGGTATAAGGGTTAGTCCCCCCTGCTTCACCTGTCCGAAAAGCCTTAATATTTCCCTTTTGTGCATAAGAAGCTTTCTTTCACGCAAAGGATTCCTGTTAAAAATATTACCCTTTTCATAGGGAGCAATATGCATCTGTTTAACCCACGCTTCACCGTTTTCTATGGAAATCCAGGCTTCTTTAAGACTTACTCCGCCCTGCCGTATGGACTTTACTTCGGTGCCGAACAGTTCAATACCCGCTTCGATGCTTTCCAAAATAAAATATTCATGCCTTGCCTGCCGATTTTCGGCTATGGTCTTTATTCCCTTTTTATTTTCAGCCATACAGCTTCCTTTCACTAAAAATAAACTTTAAATGACTCTCTATATTATACACTATTTAAGATAACGTTTCAAGGGGAAATATGGAAATTTTGTACCTTTTTTATCTCTGTGCTATCTATAATAGTCAAAGAGCTTTCCGTCAATATCCGCTATTGTTTCTTTTCCCTTTACTTCTTTGTAAAGAGCTATTTTCTTAATTTCCGCCTTGTCCTTTACCCTCGAATATATTTCATCAGGCGAGCCGTCGGGAAGTGTGATACCGTAAAGCGCGCCGTACTCTATTCTTTCCTTGGATGAAAAATAATCCGGCGCCAGCAAAAACTTCATCACACCCAAATAAACAAAATCACCGTCTATAATGCCCAGCTCTTCACAGCATTCGCGGATAATACACTCTCTCGGAGTTTCGTTTTCCTCCATGCAACCGCCGAATACCTCATATCTTCTGCGCCACTTGTTCCAACCTAAAAGATAGTCGCCATTCATTCTCACTACAGCAAGGCAATGAGTCAAAGGGCTGCACTTCGACGTGATTTTATCCTCGTCTATTTGCTCAAAAGAAATAAAAACGTTTCCATCGCCGTCTTTTGAAATATAATCCGTAATATTCGATTCCACTATTGCCTTATCCTCCTTATTTCAGCTCTTTAAATAAAGATCATACTCATAACCGTCGCCCTGATATTCCTCATATTTTCGGGCAATTACATTATTAAATCCAAACGCGCGGTATAATGGAGCGCCCTTTCGTTATCGTCCTCCACGCCCACGGTAAATTCAGTGTATCCTCTTTCGGCAAGAATATCAAGAACAATTTTCATCAAACGCTGTCCCAGACATTTATTTCTAAAATCATTATGAACGCGAAAAGCGAATAAATAGGCTCTTTTCCCCTTTTGCGCTTCTCTTTTGTCCTCGCTTATATATTTGACATGAAGTTCGCCTATTAGCCTTTTTCCCGCATAAAGTCCGAATATTTCCTCTTCTCCTTTTTCCAGAGCCTCTTTATTTGATATCAGCATTTCCGCTTCGTCGTTGTATTTGAATAATTGCGTCAAGGACGGAAGATCCGATTCGCCAAGGCTCCTTACCTTAAAATCTCCCTTTCCCTCACTCATTCTTTCTGTATTGCTCATATCTTTTTCCCTTTCTATAAGTAAACATTATATCACAGTTTTTTATTCATTTCAAGGTAAATTTTACCGAAAAAGGCCGTGCCCTTCTTTTGTCGGCAGCACAGCCCTTTTTGTTACTTCAGGTCTTTTTTAAAAACAACCCACTTTCTTTGAACTCCGTCTGAGGAGGTATCCTCAAGCGTTTTACTTACCGCAAAGCCGCAGCTTTCATAAAGCCCCCTTGCGGCGATATTATCCTCCGTAGTCCAGACACAAACCCTACGTTTGCGTCGCGACTTCAAAAACTCTTCGGCGTATCCTACCGCATGGACACCTATACCAAGCCTGTGATATTTCGGTTCCACCACCAGCATTGATATCCAAGCATCTTCCGGATTATCAAGGCCGTTTACCTTAAGCCACCCGCAAGGAATCTCCCCCATATAAAGTATAAAATTCTCCTCGTCAGGATCGCGGCTTAACAGCATTGTTTCAATCTCCTTACAAAAATCAGGATAAACTATTTCCCCCAAGTGAAGCTTAGCCGCATTCTTTTTGCAGATTTCGCAGATATAAATCGCCGCTTTTTCATATGAAAAGCTGTCGCTTACAGAAATTGTGATTATTCCTTCCATAAACGCCACCACCTATATTTCTTTCTCCAAAACCGTCATTTCATTCTTTGCTTCCATATTCTCACATATACTGTATCCGCGTTTAAAATAGAATCCTTTTTCTTTCTCCTCCGCGGTCAGAACGATACGTCTTATCCCGTTATCAAAAAAATATTTTTCCGCTAAGGAACAGAGGGCGGAACCGTGGCCATTCCTCCTAAACTCTTTTTGCACCCAAAATTCCCGAATAAACCCAAGCCTTTCCTTGAAAAACCAGTTTTCAAGCGTAACTGCCGTAAACTGGATAAACCCTATCGGATTATCGCCGCAAACTCTTATATAAGCACAATTTCCTCCATTCTGAGTGTTCATTTCCGAAAAAAGCCCATCCCAGTCGTTGATTTTCATTTCAAGCTCGTCAAAATACCGCCTGAACATTGTCATAAACATAGGGTCGAAAAAGTTTGTGATAAAAATATCCTTTGTCATACGTACTCCTTTTACGCGGTCATAATTCATAGGACGTTTTTAAAATAAAAAAGCGCCCCCTCTCAAAAATCGGGAACGGCTTTATATTATCATATGTTACATTCGGGCTTTTGACCGCGGCAAGGCACAGAATGTGAATGACAGATATTCCCTTTTTATTAAAGTAATCATGTCAGCCACCTGCCTTTCTTTAACATGTATAATACCATATTATTGTCTATTTGTCAATACTGTACCGAAAAAAAATTCCTTTCCGGACAATTAAAACAAATGGCATACTAAAAAACAATATTTTTATCAATACAAACTATTATTTTTAATCGAAATAAGTCTGAATTTCTACAATTATGCCATATTTATATAATATTTTTTTGATTATATACTTGACAAGCCTCCTTCAGTGTGTTAAAATGTAAATGTACAGGTATTTTAATTACCGTTCGGGTGTTACCGAACGGTGTTTTTTTGTCCAAAACACACAAAAGGGATAAATACGATGGGCAGTTTTTACACTTTATGTTAGAACATGTTCTAAAACCCGAACAGTAAAATTAAACGCCCGTCGTAAACAAAACCGTTTTAACCATCAAAATCTCCAAAGCCTTTATTAAAATCCTGTCAATTCCTTATGGAATGCTTCTTCCCTCTAAAAGTGAAAAAGTGAGCAATACCGATATATGGCCGTCACGTAACAACGCGTATACATCAGCAAAAAAATAATACTCAAAATCGTCTTTTGCTTTTATCGCAAGAGATTGTGGGAGCAATAAAAAAATCAGCAAGTCTTAAAATATCATTGGCCGCCGATTGATCCTCGGAAGCGGGAATAATATCGATATTATTACTGATAATCGGCGGAAAAAAGGTATCCGCACCCATTTGACTCAATAAAATCCCCGCAGTTTTTTCGGCGGTACGAAAGCTTCCGTCTCCTCCGCCCACTAATATAATACCACCTTTTTTTCCCGTATCAATCGGTTCGGTATTCAAATATCTGCGGGAACAATAAAAAGCCTGGAATCGGCTGCACACGCTCAGCAGCGGTCCCGTAAGCTCCGAAAAATATATCGGAGAAGCTATTACTATATTGTCACAGTTCTTTATATATTCATAAACACCGCTCATATCGTCATTTACAGCACAAACGCCGTTTTTCCGACAATATCCGCAATCGATACACGGAGAAATATTGCTCTCAAAAGCGTTAATTATCATGTATACGCCTGTCAGGTTTTCCTTCAGCAGATTTATCAGTGCCGAAGTGTTCCCGTTTTTTCTCGGAGAACCGTTTAATATAAGTGTTTTCATATATTTCTCTCACTTTTCAATGCCCTTTGATAAACACTTAGTGTACCAAATTATACTTTTAAAGTCAATCATCATTATATATAAATTTTTAATCTCTTTTTTAAAATGGTTAAAATCAACAAAAAAGAACATAATAATTTGTATAAAAAACCGCCCTTGCCAAGAAAACGTTTTCTTGTTATAATGATATCAGTAAATATTTGTTAATACGCTTTAAGTCGTCAGGTCTTAAGGCAGTGAAAGGAAAAAACGATATGAATTACGGTCATTTCGACGAAAAAAACAAGGAGTATGTCATTACCCGTCCGGATACTCCTTCGGCATGGGCAAACTATTTGGGTTCCCCCGAATACGGCGCCATCATCTCCAATAACGCGGGAGGCTACAGCTTCGTAAAATCGGGAGCCAACGGACGCGTTATCCGTTACCGCTTCAACAGCGTGCCCAACGACCAGCCCGGCAGATACGTGTATATCAAGGACAATGAGGACGGCGATTTCTGGTCTGCTTCATGGGCGCCCGTGTGCAAACCCTTAGACAGTTTCAAAAGCGAATGCCGCCACGGTACCGCTTACTCCGTTATCACCTCGGAATACAGAAACATCAAATCCGAAGTAACTTATTATGTTCCCAAGGACGCTACCTATGAGGTATGGGCAGCAAAGATCACCAATAACGACACCAAACCCCGCAAGCTGTCCATAACAGGCTACTGCGAATTTGTAAACGACAACAACTATGAACAGGATCAGGTAAATCTCCAATACACCCTGTTTATTACCCGCACCTATTTTAAAGATAACTTTATTCTCCAGAAGCAGAACGAGGTGTTCAAAAACCCTAACAACGAAAGATTCTTAGGAGCCGCCGGCGCGGAGGTTAACGCTTACTGCGGCGACCGTGACGCTTTTGTGGGTTCATACAGAAGCTACGCAAACCCCAAAGGAATCGAAGAGGGATTAAAGGGAGACCTGAACTATAATACCAACTCCTGCGGCGCGCTTCAAAGTGATATTGTATTACAGCCTGGAGAAACCAAGGAAATAACCTACCTTATGGGACAAAGACCCGAAAATATTGCCAAGGAAATAATCGCCAAGTATCAGGAAAAGGGCGTTGTGGAAAAGGAGCTTGAAGAACTTAAGAGCTTCTGGCACAGCAAGCTTAACAATTTGCAGGTACACACTCCCGACGATAATTTCAACAATATGGTAAACGTGTGGAACGCCTACAACTGCTTTATCACTTTCATCTGGTCAAGAGCCGCCTCTTTCCAGTACTGCGGACTCCGCAACGGATTCGGCTACCGCGACACCGTACAGGACATTCAAGGCGTTATTCACCTTGCTCCCGAAATGGCCTACGAACAGATCAAATTTATGCTTTCCGCTCAGGTAACCAACGGCGCGGGACTTCCTCTTGTAAAGTACACCCATAACGCAGGCAAAGAAAACACTCCAGACGATCCCGCCTACGTAAAGGAGACCGGTCACCCCTCCTACCGCGCGGACGACGCTCTCTGGCTCTTCCCCACCGTTTACAAGTATATCTCCGAAAGCGGAAACAGCGCGTTCCTTGACGAGGAAATTTTCTACGCCAATGACGGAGAAAAGGGTACGGTTTACGACCACTTAAAGAGAGCTATCGAGTTCTCCATGAACAATTTGGGCAGTCACGGTATGCCCGCAGGTCTCCACGCCGACTGGAACGACTGCCTGAGACTTGGCAAGAAGGGCGAATCTACATTTGTGGCCTTCCAGCTTGTTTACGCCATAAAGATTCTTCGCGGCTACGCCGAGGAAAAGAACGATACCGAATATATCAAGTATCTTGACGAAATCAAGGCAAAGCTTGACGCGATACTCGCCGACTGTTGGAACGAAGACCGCTGGATCAGAGGATATAAAGAGGATGGCACCGTTATCGGTCAGCGCACTGATCCCGAAGCTTCCATGTGGCTTAATCCCCAGTCATGGTCGGTTATTTCAGGATTCGCCACTCCCGAACAGGGCGTCAAAGCAATGGACAGCGTAGAAAGAGAATTAAACACTCCTTACGGCGCAATGGTTATGTATCCTCCATATGTTGAACACGGATTTGACGGAGCTCTTATGCAGTGCTTCAACAGATGCACCAAGGAAAACGCGGGTATATTTTCTCAGCCGCAGGGTTGGCTGATACTGGCCGAATCAAAGCTGGGAAGAGGAGATATGGCTTACAAGTATTGGACAGAAGCCGCCCCCGCAACATACAACGACAAAGCGGATCACAGATGCCTTGAGCCATACGTATACGGTCAGTTTGTGGAGGGCAAGGACAGTCCTTTCGCTGGCAGAGCGCACGTTCATTGGCTGACGGGAACCGCATCCACCGTTATGGTAGGTACTACCGAAGGTATTTTAGGATTAAACCCCACCACCAACGGAATTGTAATTGATCCCTCCATTCCCTCCGCATGGAAAGAATACACATTGGAAAAGACCTTCAGAGGAAAGAAACTGAATGTTACCGTAAAAAATCCCGACGGAAATCAGCACGGAGTCAAATCCGTTACCGTTAACGGCGAAAAGATCGACGGAATACTCATTAAGGCTGAAATCCTTAAGGATACCAATGATGTTTTAATTGAAATGTAAATTAAATGTAATACCACCGATATACTTAACCGTATATCGGTGGTATTTTTTAAATTTTTATTCCGTTCCTATCAATAAAATTATCAAGCACATCATACAAGCTTTCGGGTGAATGTTTTGTCGAATAATCGAGGTTTTCTCTACACTCGGAAAGCCAAAATACGCCGTATTCGCTTCCCTCCCGTCTTTCCTCATAATTTCGGGCGTATTCCGAAAGCTTTTTCAATACCTCTTTAAGTTTCTCTCCTTCTCCGTTTTTAAGGTAAATTTTTGCCCTAATCAAAGCTAAATTAAAAAGCCTTTCATTTAACCAACAGGGATTTTTACCGGCTAACATGAGAATCAGCTTTTCTCTTACCGAAGAAAGCTCCAAAAGCTGATCGTCAGTGTAATTTTCACAGGATTTTATCCTTCCCATAGTTATAATGACAGCGTCAATAAGCATCAGCAAATTACTTTGATGCTCCTTCAGCACTTCTTTCCCCGTTAGGGTTTTCGGATGCACCATTTCACGGCTGCACCATAGGCTTGGCAATGTGTCGGCGATTTCTTCCGCTCTTTCTTTTTCGCCCAGCTCCACATAATTTAAAGCCAAAGTCTGCTTGCATTGACATATAAAAAGCTGGTCGTTTTTGTCACAATACTTAAGCGCTCTTTTGCATAACTCCGCCGCCTCTTCTCCCATCGCCCTTGTCTCTTCGGCGGAAAATGACTTCCCGCTCTGATGGTAAAAGCTGAACAGCGAACAAGCAAGTCGATGCAAAATTATATGACATGAGGGGAATTCCTTTGCCTTTTCACGAAGGAAATCAACCGACTCCCCCGTTCTTCCTTCACTTCTCAGCTTTTTATCCGTCTCAATCACCTTGTCGATATCCTTTTGTTTATGAACGGTATCAACACCCAAAAGATAATCCGTTGTAACATTAAAGTAATTGGCTATAACGGGCAAAAACGAAATATCCGGAAACGCGGCTTCGTTTTCCCATCTGCTCACCGCCTGCGGAGACACATCCAATAATTCCGCAATCTGTTCCTGCGTTATATTTTCTTTGTTTCTTAGTTCCCGTAAATTTTGCCCCAAATTTATTTTCATTTCTGATCCGCCTTTCTGTTTTGTGGGAAGCTTCCTTTTATATAATAACAGAAAAAGCGTTAAATTAAAATACCTTATTTGTTGATTGAATATTAACCAAAGAGAGAATTTATGACAAAACAACGGTTTATACCAATCTTTGATAAAAGGTATAGACAAATATCAAACATTAGTGCTTATGATGCAATCTTTAATCAAGTCTACAACTTGATTAAAGATTGGTTTAAACAAAGATTGGCATTAAAACTGAATATCTGTATTTGCAGAGTCATCCGAAAAATTGTTCTTTCTGTTGACAAACAAGGAAACGCTCATTCCCGCTATAATTGCCAAATAGAATGTAAGAAACCTCCAGATGACTGTTGACAAATGCACAAACCCGCCAAAAATACCTTTAAAGAAAAGAACATAGCTTCCTTCCGCAGCGCCCATTGCTCCCGGAAGGGGAACAAAAGCGGAGATCATCAGCACAAACGCCTGACATGATATAATGGTTATATAATCGGTGCCGTTCAGCCCGAAAGCAAGGTAAATAACATAAGAAATGCTGAAATATACCATAAGCTGCATAATTGTGAAAAAACAAAGCTTAAGTATCAAAATCGGGCGCTTTTTTATAAACTGAAAATTTTTATAGTACATTTCCATTTCTTCATCTATAAATTTCAGCTTCGCCTCTACGTCCTTTATCATATGAAGCTTGCCGAGAAGCCTTACTGTAAAACGGGCTATCTTTTCGGTGGGTTTTTTAAAGAACGCCAGCATAAGAAGCCCCGCTATAACCGCCGAGTTGACTATAAATCCGATAATGACCAAAGGCATCATCATCGGGCTTGTGTCAATAACATAACTGAGACGGAAAAACAGTATCACTACAGAAAAAACGGTTAACATTGCCTGATATACTATAAATTTACTTAAAAGAACTGTAAGCGACGAACCCAAAGGTACTCCGAATTTTACAAGATAATAGGCCTGAATTGGCTGTCCGCCTGACGAAAAAGGGGTTATGCAATTAAAGTACTGTCCTATCATCGAAACGGTAACGCTGTCCTTGAATTTAAGATGGGGGTGTACCTCCTTGGCAACAAGATGAAGGTTTACGGATTCCAACAGCCAGTATATTATCATACAACCTACCGAAAGCAGCATATACTCCGGCTTCGCACTGAGCAAAGCGTTTAGTATATCCGCGGGGTCGTCCACGAAAAACAAATACACTATCATTACCACAAAGGCAATGCCGCATATTATCAAATTAAGCCTTTTTGATTTTTTGTTCATTTATATTTCCTCTGTCATTTTAACACAGATGTGTAAAAATCGTCCCACATTTTTAAAACGCTGCTTTTTTCATAATATCTGTTGCCCTTCAATGAGCCTTCACAGCGAATTTTATAGTATTCCTTATCATTGCGCAAACGCTCAAGTTCCGTTACAAAGCCGTCAACATCCTTTGCCGACGCATAAAAATCAAACAGTATGTTTTCGTATATCGGCAGTTCTCTGAGCAGTACCGGAATATTTACGCACATAGCTTCCAGCACAGTCATGGGGAAAAGTTCGTCATAAGAGGGAAGAAACATAACGTCGGCGGCGTTGTAGACCTTGTTCATATCCTCTCTTTCCACTATACCCAAAAATTTTACGTTTTCGGGGGGATTTTCCACAACTTTCGTAAGCTCCTTATAGCCATCGGAAATAACACCGAAGCTAAAGCCGCCCGCCCAGACAAACTGCACGTCCGGCATAAGCTCGGCACATTTAAGAAAGTCAAAGGCTCCCTTTCGCACCTGAAGCTGCCCGGCGCACAAAACGGTGAATTTATCTTTGAGCAATCCGAATTCTTTCCTCGCTTTTTCCTTTTCCTCTTCGGAAACCGGGTGAAATCTGTCAGTGTCCACAAAATTCGGTATATAAGTAACTCTGTCTCTCGATATCCCGTAATTTTCCAATGCGTCGATAAAATACGGATTTACCACTACAAGATGCTCCATTACCTTATAAAATTTTATAATATAGGCATAAAATATCTTTCTTGCCCACTTGGGAATTTTTATACTTTTATCCATTGTTTCGGGTAAAGTATGCACATAGCAGACCGAAGCACCGTTTTTGCAGCGTTTGTTCTTTAAAATGAAATAAGATGGATTGAAGGTATGGTAATGGGTGATATCCGCCGACATTTTCGCGTTTTCGTATATCTCGAATTTATCCGACAATCCATCGGTCACAAGCTTTACCTGTTCGATATAAGCGGATCCCACACCCTGCCCCTTGACGCTGGTTGCCTGTGACATCATATTTATTGTCTTTTTTTTGTTTTTTTCCTTTTCCATTCTCCCTCCGGTTGTCTCGTTTTATAGAATATATTGCGCAATTGTGCGGTGTTGCCTTTATATTATATATTTTGTTATCGGTTTTGTCAAGGACGGGTAAAAAAGTTTCAGACAATGTTCAATTAATAAGGTGACAAAAAGATTGTTAAAAAAATGTTTTTTAAAAAAACGCTTTTATAGGTTGACATTATTAAAAAAAGATAGTACAATAAAAAGGTATAAAAAATAAAAATACCGTACATATTGTCATAAAAATGTCAATCGTTTTTTTCAAATCTTTCAGCAAGCTTTTGTAAAGCCTTTTTCTCAATTCGGCTAACGTAGGAGCGGGAAATTTTGAGTTTTTCCGCCACCTCCCGCTGAGTCAGAGCCTTGTCGGGAACGCCCACAGTGGAATTAAGGCCGTATCTGCTGCACAAAATGAGCTTTTCCCTTTCGTCAAGGCTCTCATTTATATAGCGATACAGCTTTTGAAGATCTATTCTAAGGTCTACCTCCTGTGAAACATCGGTGAGATCGCGGAAAATATCGGCGATAGTGAGTGGGTTCCCTTCCTTATCCGCTTCAATGGGGGCGTCAAGATACATTTCGTTCTGCTTGTGCTTTATTTTTCTGAGGTACATTTTTATCTGATTGTCTATACACTTTCCCGCGTAGGTGGAAAAATTTGTGTTTTTGTCCCCGGAAAAAGTTTCTACCGCCTTGATAAGACCGATGGTACCTATGGAAATAAGATCCTCTTGTTCGTTGGATTCGGAATAGTGTTTCTTCACTATGTACGCCACTAACCTCAGATTGTGTTCAATCAGCTTTGCCCGCGCTTTTTCGTCCCCTTCGGCTATAAGCTTGATACACTCCTGCTCCTCTTTTTTTGAAAGCGGTTTGGGAAAGTTATTGGTTCTGTCAAGGTGCAGGGCGAAAAACATTAAATTTTTTAATACAAACTGCATGATCAGCGTAAACATATTGTGTACCGTCCTTTTAAGCTTTGTATTTATTATTTATTTTAGCTTCTCGGCAATTATTCTTGACAGCTTGTGACGTTTTCCGATAAAATTTTTTGTTTTAAAAATAAAAATATATTAAATATATTAAAAGGTGTTTTTTATGAGTTTACATTCAATTCGGCTTCCACATCAGAAAAGTTCTGCCGAAGCGCAGACCGCAAAGCCCCTGCTGCCGCCCAAGGTGGTTATAAGCATGTCTCAGCACGGCGGAGTCCCGTGTACCCCTCTTGTACAGGTGGGGGACGAAGTAAAAACCGGTCAGCTTATAGGCAGCAGCGACGCAGTGATTTCAGCTCCAGTACACGCCAGTATCAGCGGAAAGGTTACGGCTGTAACCGATGTTATAAATATAGCCGGAAAGCGTAATACCGCTCTCGTCATCGAAGCATCCAATAAGCAGGAATTTCATGAAAGCGTAAAGCCCCCCGAAGTCACCGACCGCGCAAGCTTTATAGAAGCGGTAAAGAACAGCGGTTCGGTCGGTCTCGGAGGAGCGGGATTTCCCACTTATGTTAAAATGAATTACGATCCCAAAACCTCAAGTGTGGATACACTTCTGGTTAACGCGGCCGAGTGCGAGCCTTATATAACCTCGGACTACCGCGCCATAATCGAAAGCGCGGATAAGCTGATAAGCGGCATAAAGCTCATAATGAAATATCTGGATATCCCCAAAGCCTGTATAGGCGTAGAAGCAGACAAAGGGAAAGCAATCTCTATGCTTTCCGAGCTTTGTGCGAAGGAAAACGGAATCACGGTAAAAAGACTGCCCTCCGCTTACCCGCAGGGGGCGGAAAAGGTGCTTATATACAACGTTACGGGACGCACTCTTAAGGAGGGAGAGCTTCCGCTTTCGGTGCACTGCCTTGTAATGAACGTTTCCTCTGTGATCTTTATCAACGATTACATAAAAACGGGAATTCCCCTTATAAAGCGCAGACTTACATTGGACGGAAACATAGTCAACAAGCCCGTGAACGTAATAGTGCCCATAGGAACACAGCTAAGCCAGCTTACCAAGCCGGCCAACCTAAGGCGCCAGCCCGACAGGGTTATTTTCGGCGGCCCTATGATGGGAAGCAGCGTTTATGACCCCGAAATGCCGATTATGAAAACCAACAACGCGGTGCTGTTCTTTGAGGGAGTTTCAGCGGTTCATGAACCTACGCCCTGTATCCGCTGCGGAAGGTGCGTAAGAGCCTGTTCCATGAACCTGATGCCTACCGAACTGGAATCCGCTTATGACAGAAGAGACGCCGAGGCTCTTAAAAAGCTTAAGGTAAATCTTTGCATGAACTGCGGAGCCTGCTCCTACGTATGCCCGGCGAAAAGAAATCTTTCGGAAAAGAACCAGCTTGCGAAACTTTTCCTTAGAAATGCGTAATTTTTGAAAGGATCAATATATAATATGACAAATTATCTTGTTGAGCCCGCGCCGCATATAAAAAGCAAAATAACCACCCAGAAGGTAATGCTGCACGTAATTATCGCTCTTTTGCCGTCGGTTATAGCCTCAACTTACATATACGGGCTGAGAGCGCTGCTTATGGTAGTTATATGTTCCGCCTGCTGCGTGCTTTCGGAGCTGATATTTGAAAAAATAACGAAAAGACCCAGAACAATAAACGACCTGTCGGCGGTGGTGACAGGTATCCTGCTCGCTTTTAACCTTCCGCCCACACTTCCGTTTTATATGGCGGCAATAGGCAGCGTTGTGGCAATTGCAGCGGTAAAGCAGCTTTTCGGCGGAATCGGACAAAATTTTGCCAATCCCGCCATTACCGCGCGAATAGTGCTTATGCTGTCTTTCTCTTCTTATATGACCACATGGGTACGCCCTTTTTATTACACTATGTCGGCTGACGCGGTTTCCTCGGCCACGCCGCTGGTTTCCGAAGAGCCGCTTGAATTTTTCGACTTGTTTTTCGCCAAATCGGGCTGTATTGGCGAATGCTGCAACGCCGCACTTATATTGGGCGGTCTTTACCTTATATTTACAAGGATAATTACTCCCGTGGTACCAATTGCCTATATAGGTACCGTTGCATTGCTTACTTGGGTATCGGGCGGTGACGTATTAAGTCAGGTATTATCCGGCGGACTTGTATTGGGCGCCTTCTTTATGGCAACCGACTACGCCACCACGCCCATCAGAACCAACGGAAAACTGATATTTGCCGTAGGCTGCGGACTGCTTACCTTTGTTATCCGAAACTATGGTTCAATGCCGGAAGGCGTTTCCTACTCAATACTGATTATGAATATAATTACGCCGTATATAGATAAGCTTACGGTTTCCCACCCCTTCGGAGCTAAAAAGGAGGCGAAATAGTCATGAGCAGATTCAAGCCCACTATCGTACTAACCTGTATAACCACTCTGACGGCGCTTTTGCTTACAGTGACCCACACCTTCACTTATGTTGACACATCGGGGGTGATTACCGAAAAACTGATGAAATCCTGCGTTGAAACAATGGGAGAGGGAGATTTCAGGATAGTAACGGACTGGCAGGCAGAAGGCTACGCTACGACAAAGCCGGATAATGTGGAAAAAATGATAAAGAAATCCGACGGAACAGTGGCCTTTGAGATAATCACAAGCGGCTACGCCAAAGGCGGTCTCGATATGCTTGTGGCAATGAACGCGGACGGAAGCGTAAAGGCGGTCAGCGTGGTTTCCTTAAGCGAAACTCCGGGACTTGGCACAAAGGTGCAGGACGGAGGATTTTTAGAGCAGTACAGGGGAAAAAGCGAAAAGCTTACCGCGGTTAAAAGCGCTCCCTCCGCCGATAACGAGATACAGGCGGTGACTGGAGCCACCCGCTCTTCCAAAGGCGTTACGGAGGCGGTAAATATTGCTATTGAAGTGTACCCGCAGCTTGGCGTTTAATTGTATAGTATATAAATCTGTCGAAATTAGTATAAACCTCTTTCGGAAGGAATATTGGTTAATATGAGTTATTTAAAAGAATTTACTAAGGGCATTCTAAAGGAAAACCCTAACCTTGTAATGCTGCTGGGAATGTGCCCCACATTGGCGGTAACGACAATGGCGGAAAACGGACTGGGAATGGGGCTTGCAACTACATTTGTACTGGTCTGCTCAAATCTGGTCATTTCATTGTTAAAAAGAGTAATTCCTTCGCAGGTGCGGCTGCCAAGCTTTATCGTCATTATATCCGGATTTGTAACACTGGTGGGAATGCTGCTGCAAAAGTATATACCGTCGCTTTATGACGCGCTGGGGCTGTTTCTCAGTCTTATTACGGTAAACTGTATAATTCTGGGAAGAGCGGAGATGTTCGCCTGTAAGAACAGAGTGCTACCGTCGATATTGGACGGATTGGGCATGGGCGTAGGCTTTACCCTGTCGCTGCTGACGGTGGGGTCGTTCAGGGAGATATTGGGTTCCGGAACATGGTTCGGAATAAAGCTGCTGCCCGATTTTATTGAACCAATGACGATATTTATTCTTCCGGCGGGAGGATTTTTCTCGTTAGGGGTAATTATTGCCATTGTGGGGAAGATCAGCAAAAGAAAGCCTAAGGATATAAGCTGTTCCGGCTGTCCCAACAAGGCGAGCTGTAAGTTTGCCGAGGGAGATGATGTTTCTGAGGAAGCGGTGGCCGAAAAATAATTTTTGGCGCCCGTTTCGGACGCGCCGCAAGCTGCGGTCAAAGCACGTAAAATCTCTTCCCAAAAACATAAAACCGATGCGACAATTTCACCACGAAAGGATCAGTTACGAAAATGGAAATTTTCAAAAACATAGCCATAATTCTTCTGACGGGAATACTGACCGAAAACTTCGTATTGAGCAAATTTTTGGGCATTTGCCCTTTTTTGGGCGTTTCAAAAAAAGCCGCCAGTTCTCTGGGAATGGGAATAGCCGTTACTTTCGTAATGGTTTTCGCCACCGCCGCCACTTACCCGATCTATCACGGCGTACTTGTACCTCTCAAAATCGAGTATATGCAGACAGTGGCTTTTATACTGATAATAGCGCTGCTGGTACAAATTGTGGAAATGGCAATGAAAAAATATATGCCGCCACTCTATAAAGCATTAGGCGTATACCTTCCGTTAATAACCACTAACTGTGCCGTTTTGGGCGTTACTATACTCAATATAGACAACGGCTACAATTTCGGTGAGTCAATAGTCAACGCGTTGGGTGCGGGTCTGGGTTTCCTTTTGGTTATGCTTATTTTTTCCGGAGTTCGCGGAAGAATCGAAAAATGCAATGTGCCCAAAGCCATGCAGGGGACGCCAATAACCCTTATAGCCGCGTCAATAGTGTCTTTGGCATTTATCGGCTTCGGCGGTATAGTGGATAATATTTTCGGCGCTTGATGTTTTACCGGTTACATTTTAAAACTGACGTAATACTCAATTTTAAAATAGGACTGCACCAAAAACACCAATCTCACAGTTTTAAAAAGGATTAGTATTCATCAAGCAAAGAGGAAGGAATTTCTGTAAAATGGATTTTGTATTAAGAATAGTCTTTTTCCTTGTAATAGGCGCGGTGTCGGGCGCTTTGCTCACCATTGCGGGAAAGCTGTTTTTCGTTAAAACGGACGAAACCGTGGAGAAAATAACCGAGGCTCTGCCGGGGGCGAACTGCGGCGGCTGCGGATTTGCGGGCTGCGAAGCCTACGCCGAGGCAATAGCCAAAGGGAAAGCCAAGCCCAATATGTGCTCTCCAGGCGGACTTGATGTAAACAAAAAGATAAGCGCCATTTTAGGCGTAGCGGTAGAGGAAGCCGAACCGATTGTGGCTTACGTTCATTGTAACGGCTGTAATACCGCCACAGAGGATAAATATAAGTACATAGGCACAAAAAGCTGTGCTGCTGCCGAAAAGTTCTATAACGGAAAAGGAAGTTGTTCCTTCGGCTGCATTGGATTCGGCGACTGCGTAAACGCCTGCGACAGCGGCGGGATAAGCATTGTGGACGGAGTCGCGGTTATAAACCCCGGTATGTGTATATCCTGCGGCAAATGTATCAAGGCGTGCCCAAATCATCTTATTTCTTTTAAAAAGAAATATTCCACGGCAGCCGTTCGGTGCTCTTCACAGGACGCGGGAAAAATCACCCGAACCGTCTGCAAAAACGGTTGTATCGCCTGCGGTATCTGCGTGAAAAAATGTCCGGAGGGAGCCATTGCCATCAATGCCAATCATGCGGAAATCAATTATGATAAATGCGTTTCCTGCGGAATCTGTGCACAGGCATGTCCCGTCAAATGTATAGAAATGTTGGAAAAGTGTGCCCCACAGGCTTGATTTAACGGAGGAGCCCGATTGTCAAAGAATTTGAATTTGTTTAAAAGCGTTATATCGGATTACACAAAACACTTGAGCGGAGAAAAAATCAGAGAATTTGAGGCCGCGGATCCCCTTTCCAAGAGCTTTTTAAGACAAAGGCTCTGCGAAGTAAACAGCAAAAGGACGGTACTTTTCGCCGTTTCCGCCGCAATTGTCTCTGTAATTTTTTCCGTACTGATTATTATAAATATCAGTATTAGCACGATAAGAGAGTCCGTTTTCTCTCTTATCGGCTTGTTTTTAACGGCGACGGGCGGCTTGTGCTGCGCCGTCGTTATTTACCGTGAGCTTAATAAAAAAAGAGCCGAGATTCAAAGATCGGAAAGATTTGTTTATGTTTATTGGATTTTATTTTCTTTAGGTTCGCTGCTGATTTCCGCCGCCGATTTTTCCGTAAATGTGTTCGCTTACAGATTTTGCCTTTATCTTGCCATAATGATCGTTTTCCCGCTGTTTGAGACAAAAAGGGCTTTGTTGCTTATTATTCCGTATCTTGCCGTTGTTCTGTCATTGGGGGCGGTTTTCGGAGCAAGCGCCGAAATATATATTATATCCGCCGCCCTTGCTTTCGCTTATCTTATAATTTCTTCATTAGTGTACAGCTCCTTCTGCTCTCTTTTTATCAGCGACCGTCAACTGAACACCGCCAACGAACGGTGCAGGCAAATAAACGAGAAGGACGCATCCACGGGACTCCTGAATAAAAAGGGACTTATTAACCGTCTAAACGAAATAATGAACAGGGGCGCCGAAAAAAACATCGCCGCCGTATTTTTTGATATAGACGATTTCAGGCGCTATAATCATATCTATACGGATACCGAAAGCGACGAGTGTCTTTACAATGTCTGCAATTGCGTCAGGATTGTGGCTAAGTCAAAAACGGATATAATTTCAAGGTATGGCGGGGACGAATTTGTTATAATAGTACAGAATACCACCGAGTACGAGCTTATTTATTTTGCGGAGCAGATAAGAAAAAGCGTTGAAAGAATGGCGCTTCCATTTGAGGATGGGAAGATTGTTACCGTTTCAATAGGCGTATCTTCGATTGTGGAGGGAGAACTGGATGATTATTCTGTAATGCTTAAGGAAGCGGAGGACAGTCTTGTTCTGGCTAAAAACGGAGGAAGGAACTGCGTGGGGTATATGGGGAATGTGTTCAGGGCAAATTAGGAAATGCGGCAAACGATACTTTTTTCATATCGCAGCCATTTAGTGTGAATTTATGTCCATAGATAAAAAAACCGTCAAAGAGGAGATACCCATGAAAAAGCTTGACTACGATTTTTTTCATAGAGACAGATTAACGGTAGCAAAAGATTTAGCCGGTAAGATAATTGCACGAAAAATGCCCGACGGGAAGATTTTAAGGGTAAGGATAGCCGAAACAGAAGCCTACGGAGGAGAAGAGGACAAAGCCTGTCACGCTTCAAAGGGAAGGACTCCACGAACCGAGTTGTTGTACGGAAGGGCGGGAATCATTTACGTATACCTGTGCTACGGTATACACTGGCTCATGAATGTAATAACGGGAGATGAAGGAAAGCCCGAAGGCGTTCTGCTGAGAGCAGGTGAAGGAAAACTGAACGGCCCCGCAAAGCTCACCAAGTTAATCGGAGTAGATAAACGCTTTAACGGTATGTCAATATGCGGAAATGAGGAAATATGGATAGAGGACGACGGAAACCGTTTTGATATTGTTACCGCGCCGAGGGTGGGTATAGATTACGCAGGGGAAGAATGGGCAAATAAGCCGTGGCGTTTTATTGTGAAAAAATGATCGTATTATTTGTCTATACCTTGATAAAAGATTAGTATCATATACACTTCTTATGAAAATCAGTATTAAATACCCTTTTTGACCCTATCGCCACCGCAACCGAAGCAGCGGAAGAAACGATCATCACGACATAAGGCATATCGGACAATATATCAAACATCACACCATAAAACGCCTGCCCCAACGGCTGCGAACATGTGGATACAGATATAATTACCGCCATTATTTTTCCCAGCATATGCGGCGGGGTCTGGCGCTGAACGGCCGTGAGTACAAAAACACTGAACATTGAAGAAGCGCACATTGCCGCGAAACCTGCGGCCGTTATTATGAAATATCCTACTGTTTCGGGCACCGTATCAAAAAGCGCCGCCGCCATAATAAAATCCGTAAGCGAACACACTGCCAGAACAATCCACCCGTTTTCAAGCTTCAGCTTTCTGTCCGCCGATCCCGCTATAATTCCACCCGCCAAACCGCCTGCCCCCATAGCCGCCTCGGTAAAACCGAGAGCGGCGTCGGACATATTCAAAAAACGCACTACCGCCGTGGGAATCCCCACAACCATCGCCGCCGAAAAAATAAAATTAAAAAACGCAATAACAACCAGCACCGAAAATAAATCGGGCTTTTCTTTTTTTATAAACAAAAAACATTCCCGCACATCAGAAGCTACTGTCCTAAAAATTCCCTTTTCCTCCGCCATCTTTTCAAAAGGGATATGTATAAATATCTCCATAACCGCTGACAAAACAAAACAGCCAATGCTTATAAAAAGTATGGGCAATAAACCGAAAGACCCGAACAGCACGCCGCCAACAACAGGTCCCAATAATCCCGAAAGCGTACTCACCGTATTTATCACGGCGTTTCCTTTCATAAGCGTTTCCCTTTCCGTCAGCAAAGGCACACTGGCCTGTACCGCAGGCTGGTAAGTGCCGGATATTCCGTAAAGAATCATAAGAGTTAAAACCATCAGCGGTACAACGGGAACTTTACCCAACGCCAGATAAAAAAGAAAAATAACCCCCGCAGTGGCAAAATCCAGAATTACCATTATATTACGTTTGTTTTTTCTGTCCGCTATAACTCCCCCAAGCAGCGAAAATATAATCATCGGAATAAACGAACAGGCCGTAACTATCCCGAACAGCGAGGATGAATCTGTTTCCCGCAACAAATACAGAGGCAGCGCAAACCTCAGTATTGCGTTTCCGAAAAGTGATATTACCTGCCCTATCGCCACCATTGTAAAATCACGCTTAAATAACCTTTTCATATAGTACCTCCATTTCTTTACAAAAAAACTTTTAATACCTACCGACGGTATGTATACAAATAAAATTTAACTGCCCCATATAGGGCAGGAAAAATTTTATTATAATCGCTGCCGGATGTTCCCCACCTCTTAGGTAACAAGGATTTATGAGGCTTTGCAGGCAAAATTTCTTCATCTCTCGCCACCGAACCTCGGAATTGCTTTGCAATTCCAGAAGCTTGTTTAAGCTGCGGTTTAAAATAAAAATTTTTTGTCCCACTATTTGTTTTTACAGTAGATTTCGGTAAGCTCTTTCAATCTTCCGTAAACGCTCTCGTCAAAAATATCCAAACCGAAACCGCGCAGCATACTGTCAAATATCCTGCATTTTCTGTAAATTCCATCGGGATCATCGTCAAATATCATAGGAACAAGCCAAAGATTGCCCACAAGCATAATCAGTTCGGCAAGCTCCTTGGGATACTCGGTTCGTATCGATCCATCCTCGATTCCTTGCTCAATAATGGGCAGCACATAACGCGGCGCCACATAATCAACCGTATCTCTTATCACGGAAAAAACAAGTCTCGGACTTGCACCAAGATTAGGAGCGGCGGCAAACACCTTATCATGAACCGAGCGTTTAACCGATTCCGTCAAAAGCAGTTTAAGTTTTTCTTTTCCGGTAAGATCGGAACGATTCTGTATATCAAGAAGCGTTTTGTTAGACGTCTCGGATAATCTGGTCATAACCGTGTCAAGGATATCCTCCTTGGACTTGAAGTGGTGATATATGGCGCCTTTGCTCAAACCGCCCAGATTGTCTATTATATCCTGTATTGACGTATGCTCGTAGCCCTTTTCTGTAAACAGCCGCTGAGCCGTTTCGAGAATAAGGTTTACCGTTTCTTCCGGATATTTGTTCCGCGCCAATTTATCGCCACCTTTAAATTACATACTAACGGTATGTTTGTATTATACACTAAAAAATCTTATTTGTCAAGCAGTACGATTTTTTTCCAAAAGCTTTAAGGCACCCTCTTATAACAAGCTTTTTCCGAATATCAGACAAAGAACCGGATATATTATCGGTTGGTGCAAAACATAAATCCACAAAGAATAACGTCCCGCCGCCGCCAAAAATTTAATATGAGTATTGTAAAAAAACTTGGGCGCCCTCTTTTCCTTGACATAAATCCCGTAAAAAGAGCCCGCAAGAAAAAGAAACAGCCATGGGCACAGCGGAAAGTAATCAAGAGAAACAAAGCCGCTGTCCGTAAATCCAAGAGGAAACAAAACTCCAGTTGAATAAAGAAAATCAGGCATTCTGAATTTAAAAAGCTCCCCTAAGCCGCCGTACCCCGTTTTAAAGTTAAATGTAATCATAAAAAGAAAAACGCACGCCGTTATTCCGACAAAAGTCGGAACCCTCTGAAAAACGCTTTCAAACAGGCCGTAAATCATCATACATACGCCAAGACAGTGGAGTATTCCGAAAACGTCGGGAGAATCCGGAGTAACATACGCCGTAACAAATGTAAATATCATTCCGATAAAAAAACACTGTACGCCGCGCTTAAGATTGCTTCTGGAATAATTGCAGACTATTCCGGAAATACAAATAAACGCCCCCGCGAAAATATCTCTTATAACGTCAAACCAGCTTTCAAAAAAAATAGGTACGTCTACCCCGAACATAAATTTCAGATTGAACATAAGGTGATACACTACCATACAAATGATGGCGAAACCTCTCACCTCGTCAAGAAAGCCTACTCTGTTTTTTGTCTCCATATGCCTTTTGTCTTTCCTCCGGCGCTGTTTAATATTATGGGTAATCTTTAAACGGGTTTGCAACTTGATTAAATTGATATAATATAGTGATTTTTTAAATACAGTCTTTATTTTATCACATCATTCTTAAAAAAGCAAGTATTTATAAAAATTTCACATTCAATGGCCACTTATTTCCTCTCAAAGAAGTGTTTGAAAAATCCCGTTTTTTAAGGCAACACCGCACAAAGATTGTCGTACAGACGCGCAGTCAGATTGTCCAAAACGACGCAGGAATACCGGTGTATTTCAAGGAGTTTTGGGCAAAAATGACGGAAAAGATGCAAGCGTATGCGCGGCAAAGCGCGCAGCGCGGTCTTTGTGCGGTGTTGCCTTAAGTTTTTTCAAACTTTTACACACTTACCTTACTTACTTCCATTTCGCCGTTATAGTCAAGCACCGCTTTGTCTCCGCTTTTTATTCTCCCCTCGGCCATAAGCTGCGCCAGCTTGTCCTCCGCTTCCGATACAACCAATCTTCTTAAAGGTCTGGCGCCGTAGGTTTTATCTGTTCCCTTTGCGGTAAGTCCCTCTACCGCTTTTTCGGTATATGAAAGAGATATTCCCGCATTTTCCGCTCTTTGAGATAAATCGTCCAAAAGCAATCGGCATATCTTTCCCATAGCTTCTTCTGACAGAGGTTCAAAAATTACCGTTTCGTCGATTCGGTTAAGGAATTCGGGCTTAAACAGCTTTTTAAGCTCTTTTTCAACTCTTTCTTTTGCGGCGTTACTCTCGCTTCCATCGCCAAAGCCCATATTTACACGTTTTTGAGATATCTCTCTCGCACCTATATTTCCCGTCATTATTATAATGGTGTTGGCAAAGCTCACTCTTTTTCCGTCGGCGGAGGTAAGTATTCCGTCCTCAAGAACTTGTAAAAGAAGATCAAAAACATCGGGGTGAGCTTTTTCAATTTCGTCAAGCATAATCACCGAGTAGGGCTTACGGCGAACCTCCTCGACAAATTTTCCGCCATGTTCAAAGCCCACATATCCCGGAGGAGAACCTATAAGCTTCGACACCGAGTGCTTTTCCATAAATTCCGACATATCGAGACGTATCAAAGCTTTCTCGCTGCCGAAAAGAGCCTTGGCAAGGCTTTTGCAAAGCTTTGTCTTGCCTACCCCCGTAGGTCCGAGAAAGATAAACGAACCTATCGGACGACCGGGAGATTTGAGACCGGCTCTGCCTCTTTTTACCGATTTTACCACTGCTTCCACTGCCTTATCCTGACCTATTACTTCTTTTTTAAGCTGAGTTTCAAGTTCGGAAAGAGCTCCCGATACCTCCGCGGTAATTCTTCCCACCGGAATGCCGCTCCACTTCGACACAATCTCACATACGGCGTTTTCGTCTACAACGCTGTAATTTTCTCCCCGGTCGGTACCGTTCTTCTTTTCGGTCTCTATAAGATTTTCCAGCGCCTGCTCTTCATCCCTAAGCCTCGCGGCTTTTTCAAAATCCTGTGCTTCCACCGTTTTCTTTTTTTCCTCGCGGCAGGATTTAAGCTTTTCCTCAAGCTTTTTCACGGCAGGGTTTTCGGAAAATATTTTAAGCCGCTGTCCCGCCGCCGCCTCGTCGATAATATCTATTGCCTTATCGGGAAGCCGACGGTCGTTTATATACCGGACGGATAGCTTTACCGCCTCTTTTATAGCCAAGTCGCTTATTTTTATCTTATGGTGAGCCTCATACTTATCCTTCAACCCCAGAAGTATCCTTTCCGCCGAAACTTCGTCGGGCTCCTCAATATTTATCGGCTGAAAACGCCGTTCCAAAGCGCCGTCCTTTTCTATATACCTACGATACTCGTCCACCGTTGTTGCACCGATAAGCTGTATTTCGCCGCGTGCGAGAAGCGGCTTCAGTATATTGGCCGCGTCTATCGCCCCTTCAGCCGCACCGGCACCCACAATGTTGTGTATCTCATCGATAAAAAGTATGGTATCCTTGTCCTTTATTACCTCTTCCATCACCGATTTTACTCTTTCCTCAAAATCACCCCTGTATTTGGCGCCCGCTATCATAGTTGTAATATCCAGCATAAAAATGCTTTTGTCTTTCAGCATATCCGGTACGTCTCCGGAAACTATTTTAAGCGCAAGACCCTCCGCCACGGCGGTTTTACCTACTCCACTCTCACCAATCAGACAGGGATTGTTCTTCCTGCGGCGCAAAAGTGTCTGTATCATTCTCTGTATCTCATTTTCTCTGCAAAAAACCGGATCGATCTTGTTTTGCTCCGCCATAGCGGTAAGATCACGGCCGTACTTGTTCATAAGTCCGTCGGAAGAGGAGCGGCGTTTGGTAAACGGCATAGAGCCGCCCTTTTTTCCTCCTGAGCAGTCTTTGAGGCTTCCATCTATATCAAGCCCCATTTCACGCAGAAAAATGCTCCCGTAACACTCCTCGTCGCTAAGCATCGCATACAATATATGCTCAGTTCCCACAAAGGAGGAATTTTCCTTTCTCGCTTCTGTGAGAGCCTTTTCAAGTATTCGCTTGCTTCGAGGGGTGAAATCGGAAACGCCTAAATTAGTTGGGATTCCGCTTCCCACCGATTGTCTCAGCTTTGAAATAACTCCTTCCCTGTTTATCCCCTGTTTTTGCAGAATATGCCCTGCCACCCCGCTTTCGTCTGATAAAAGACCGCAAAGTATATGCTCGCTCCCCACATAGGTGTGTCCTAAAGAGGAAGCCGTCTTTATTGAGCTGTTGAGGGCGGAGTTGGCCTTTTCGGTAAAGCCGCTAAATTCTATCATCTGTTTTAATTCCTTTCTTTTATTTTTCTTTGAGACGGAAAATTTGTAACACAAAAAGCGCATTGGCATATATTGTAGTATGAAACGTTTCAAAACAATTTAAACAAACAAGGAGGAAACCAATATGTTTGGTAACAACTGCTGCTGGATCATAATCCTTATTCTTCTCTTCACCTGCGGTGGATGCGGTGGATGCGGAAGCACCTTCGCCAACAACGGCTGTGGCTGCGGAAACAGCAACAACGGCTGTGGCTGCAACAACGGCTGCGGATGCGGCAATAACGACTGTGGCTGCGGCTGCTAATCGTTCTTAGAAAAAACGGCGGGGTTTCCCGCTGTTTTTATTTATATGAGAAGGACAGGCCGAATTATACGGTTATTGTGCAATTTTTCCAATTACTTATCCAAAGGAAAAAACAAGATTATTGAAAAAGTATCTATCTAATTGTCAAAAAAAAGAGTATAATATAATATCGTAATATCATGAAAAAGTATTGCCAATTAAATTTACTTTGATTATATCTATGTGAATGTAATACTAATCCTTGGTCAAGGTACAAACAAATAATATGGACGACCAAAGATCGGTATAAAACGGACAGGCCGTTTTATCGCGGCTTCAGAAAAAAAGAAAAGAGGAGATTCCCTTGGTAAGAAAAGATTTAAGAAACATCGCCATAATTGCCCACGTTGATCACGGCAAAACCACATTGGTGGACGAAATGCTGAAGCAGGGCGGAGTATACCGAGAAAATCAGACAACCGTCGAAAGAGTTATGGACAGCAACGACCTTGAGCGTGAAAGAGGCATTACTATATTGGCGAAAAACACGTCCGTATACTACAAGGACGTTAAGATAAACATAGTGGATACACCGGGGCACGCGGACTTCTCCGGCGAAGTGGAACGCATACTGAAAATGGTTAACGGCGTACTGCTGCTTGTGGACAGCTTTGAGGGCACAATGCCCCAAACTCGCTTCGTATTGCAGAAAGCGCTGGAACTGGGACATAAAATTATCGTCGTGGTAAATAAGACCGACCGCCCCGACGCGCGTAATAAAGAAGTTGTCAACGAAGTGCTGGAGCTTCTTTTGGATTTGGACGCTACCGAAGAGCAGCTTGACAGTCCCGTTGTATTCTGTTCGGGAAGAATGGGCTGTTCCTCCTACAATCCGGACGATATGGGAAATGATTTTGTACCGCTTTTTGACAAGATAGTGGAGCATATCCCCGCCCCCGAAGGCGACGAAAACGGTGAATTACAGGTTTTGGTATCTTCCATAGATTACAATGACTATGTGGGAAGAATTGCGGTTGGACGCGTGGAAAGAGGAAAAATCAAAGTAAATCAGGAGGTTACGGTCTGCGATCATCATAACAGAACCGCTCCGTATAAATCCAAAATAGTGAGCCTGTATCAATTCGACGGTCTCGGAAAAAAAGCCGTGGAAGAAGCCACGGTAGGCGATATAGTAGCTTTCAGCGGAATAGAGAACATCACCATAGGCGAAACGGTGTGCAGCGTCGGCAATCCCGAACCGCTCCCCTTTGTAAAAATATCCGAGCCTACAGTTGAAATGACCTTTTCGGTAAATGACAGTCCTTTCGCGGGAAAAGAAGGAAAATTCGTAACCTCAAGACAAATACGCGAAAGACTCAACCGCGAACTTTTAAAAGACGTTTCCTTAAGGGTAAAAGACAGTGACACCACGGACAGCTTTGACGTGGCGGGCAGAGGTGAGATGCACCTTTCCATCCTGATAGAGACCATGAGAAGAGAAGGCTACGAACTGGCGGTAAGTACTCCCCGCGTATTGTACAAAGAAATAGACGGAGTAAAGTGCGAGCCTATGGAAAGACTTGTTATAGACGTCCCCTCCGAATCGGTGGGCGCCGTTATGAGCAAAATGGGCATACGCAAGGGCGAGATGGTTTCTATGAATCCCGTAGGCAGCCGCACCCGCATAGAATTTATTATACCCGAAAGAGGACTTTTCGGGTATAAAAGCGAATTTCTTACCGATACCAAAGGTGAAGGAGTTATGAACACCGTGTTTGACGGATATCAGCCTTATATGGGAGACATACCCACCCGCACGACCGGTTCTCTTGTGGCATTTGAGACGGGCACCGCCTGCGCCTACGGCATTTTCAACGTTCAGGACAGGGGTCAGCTCTTCATTGACGCGGGAACCGATGTATATGAGGGAATGGTGGTAGGCGTTTCCCCTAAAGCCGGAGATATAAATATCAACGTGTGCAAGAAAAAGCACCTTACCAATACAAGAGCCAGCGGAAGCGATGAAGCTCTGCGGCTTATCCCGTATAAGCGGATGAGTCTTGAGGAAAGTCTTGAATTTATCGGAGAGGACGAGCTTGTGGAGGTAACTCCAAACAACATACGAATCAGAAAGCGCATTTTGGATAACGAGCTTCGCGCCAAGTATCAGGCAAAGCATAAAAACAAATAATGAACTATATAAAAATCGGAAACGTAAGAATCAAAAAAACCGCCTCCCTTGCTCCCATGGCGGGAATGGCGGACACCGCGTACAGGCTTATGGCAAAAAAGTACGGCGCGGCTTTGGTATGCGGGGAAATGGCAAGCTGCAAGGGCTTGTGCTATACCGGCAGAAAGAGCGCCGCTCTTTTGGAAGTAACCGAAGAAGAAAGACCCATGGCGGTACAGCTTTTCGGCAGCGAGCCGGAGTTTTTTGCAAAAGCCGCAAAAACGGCCGAAAGGTACAAACCCGATCTTATTGATATAAACTGCGGCTGCCCCGTGCCAAAAGTAGTAAACACCGGAGCAGGCTCTGCGCTTATGAAAAAACCCGAACTGATAGGCGAACTTATAAAATCGGTAAAATCGGTAACGAATATTCCCGTAACGGTTAAAATACGTTTAGGCTGGGACAATGGCAGCGTTAACGCCGCCGAAGCGGCAAAAATTGCAGAGGAAAGCGGCGCGGCAGCAATAGCGGTACACGGGCGCACTAAAACGCAAATGTATTCCGGCAAGGCGGATTGGGAAGCTATCGCCCGGGTCAAGGAATCGGTTAGCATACCTGTTATAGGCAACGGAGACGTAACTGATCCCGTAAGCTGTGAAAAAATGTACAGGGAAACAAACTGCGATCTCGTTATGATAGGACGGGGCAGCTACGGCAGACCGTGGATTTTTGAAGAAATCGGGCATTATTTTGAAACAGGTGAGCTTCTGCCCGAAAAATGCCTTGAAGAAAGGCTTGAAATACTTTCCGAGCACATAAGTCTGATAGTTTCGCTTAAAGGCGAATGCTCCGGTATACGCGAAGCAAGAAAACACGCCATATGGTATCTTAAAGGGATAAATAACGCCGCGCGTTACCGGAATAAGTGCGGGGCTTTGTGTACCCTTGAGGATTTTTACAGGCTTAAGGAAGAAGTCTTGAACGACAATACGCGGTAAAAAAACAGTATTGAAAAAAGCGATTATGAAAGGACAGCGGTAAAATGAAACTGCCATCAGCGGAAGATTTTTTCGTTTTTGATATTAACAAAAGCGAATTTCTCGAAGACTACCGCCGCATAACGACGGGAGGAAAAAACGCGGTAAACGCCTACACAAGGCTTTGCTCCCATCTGCTGTTAAAGGATAAAAGCTTCTCCGATTTTGTTCACGATACTTTAATTTATTCCGAACAGCCTTTGACGGAAAAATATCTGATAACGAAAAATCCCTCAATTTTAACCGCCATAAGCTACGACCTCGAAAGAATAAGAGAGATATGCTCTCTGTCCGCTTCGGATGTAAAAAAGTATATGTCGGAAGCCCTCGGAAGGGATCTTTCGGGGCTTCCGGAATATGAAAAGGGCGACTTCAGATATACGGCGGAATATTTTATAGACCGCTGCAAGAGAAACGGCAGCGGAGTTTTTGCTCGTTACAAAGCATTCGTATACAACGAAGCGAAAAAGTCTCTCATACCCGTGGAAAAACCCGACCCCGTAAAGCTTTCGGATTTGAAGCGCTATGAGACGCAAAGAAAACAGATAGTGGACAACACTCTGTGCTTTGTACATGGAAAACCCGCGTGCAACACATTGCTTTACGGCGACAGAGGCACAGGAAAATCCAGTACGGTAAAAGCCCTGCTAAACGAATTCCCTTCCCTGAGAATGATACGGCTTGACAAAACACAGATTTCCGCCGTTTTTGATCTGTACGAAAAATTATCCTCAGTGCCGTTGTATTTTATTATTTTTATTGACGACCTTTGCTTTTCAGAAGATGACGACGGTTTTTTTGTGCTTAAGCAGGCTCTTGAGGGCTCGCTTTCCGCAAAACCGGACAACGTGCTTATCTATGCCACCACCAACCGACGCCATATTATAAAAGAAACCAACGCAAACCGAACGGAGAATTATGTTCATAAAAGCGACGCGGTAGATGACAATATGTCATTATCCGAAAGATTCGGGCTGTTTGTAACCTTTTCTGCGCCAAATAAAGAACAGTTCACGGACATAGCGAAAAAAATTGCCGCCGACAGAGGAATAGATATAGACGATAAAATTATTGAAGCGGGAGTCGAACGCTTTGCCCTGAAACGCGGCGGACGCTCGCCGAGAATTGCCAAGCAATATGTGGATATTCTTGAGGGAAGACTTTCATTGGGACTGGAAATATATTAAGGCAACACCGCGCAAAGACTGCGCTGCGCGCTTTGCCGCGCATACGCTTGCATCTTTTCCGTCATTTTTACCCAAAACTCCTTGAAATACGCCAGTATTCCTGCGTCGTTTTGGACAATCTGACGAAAAAGCTGACGGCACGTCTGCACGACAATCTTTGTGCGGTGTTGCCTAAATAACTTTTCCAATGGATTGAACCAGATTCTGAAAGGATAACGATGAGAAAATTTAAAAAGCTGATCACCATTTTCTTAAGCTGTATAATGCTTTTTACGGCGTTGACGGGATGTGAAAAAGAACCGGAGGAACATCCCGACGAAACGGAAACTACTGTTACGGAAACCGAACCGACGCCTTATCCCGTTTCAATAAATCATACGGAAATTAAGGCAAAACCCGAAAAAGTAGTATGTCTATCCCCTGCTGTTGCGGAAATTATTTTTGAAATGGGCTTTGGTGAAACAATCATAGGGAGAAGCGGCTACTGCGACTACCCGGAAGAAGTTCTGAACGCCGAGGACGTAGGCTCAGCCGCCAACCCCGATATAAACGCCATAACCGATCTTATGCCGGATATGGTAATAACCTCGACTCCCATTGCCTCAAAGGATATTTTCACAATGGAGAAGGCAGGAATTACCACCGTATTGATCCCCGCGCCCACCACGCTTAAAGGCTTTTCTTCAATATATATCGCAATAGGACTTATATACGAAGGACTTTTTACGGGAACGGAAAAAGGCGAAGAAGCTTATTCGGGAATATCAAAGCTTTTAGGCAACGCGGAAGCCTTAAATATAGGAAAATTTATCTATGTTACGGAAAACGTAGCAGTAGCGGGAGGAAACACGTTTGAAAGCGCAGTACTGTCCTGCTTCGGCACAAATCTTGCCAAAGAGGGCAGCGGTTACACTTACGACAAAGCCTTACTTCTGGAGGATCAGCCGGACGTTATACTTTTGAACAGCAAATATACAAGGGATACGCTTATGAACGATGAAATACTGTCGCAATTGGACGCGGCGGTAAATTACAGAATCATTTATATTGACAACATTTTCTTTGAGCGGCCCTCCTCAAGAATAAAGGAATTTATAAACACGCTTCTCGAAGATTATAAAAGGCTCGGCGCCGATATTGCCCTTGAATAGCTTATGCACGCACTTGACTTTTAGTAAAATTTTGTTATAATAATTATTAGTTGTAATTTAAATTCAACAGATGAAAGGTCGACACAAGATATGAAATGGACAAGTCTTAACGATTTAAGAGAAAGCTATCTTAAATTTTTTGAAAGCAAGGAACATCTGCGTATGGATTCGGCTCCTCTCGTACCGCAGGGGGACAACTCCGTGCTTCTTATTAACGCTGGTATGACGCCTCTTAAAAAGTATTTTCAGGGCGTTGAAACCCCTCCCCGCAAAAGAGTGACCACCTGTCAGAAATGTATCCGTACTCCGGATATCGAAAATGTGGGAAAGACCGCAAGACACGGAACCTATTTTGAAATGCTCGGAAATTTCTCTTTCGGCGATTACTTTAAGCACGAAGCTATCGCGTGGGCGTGGGAATACCTTACGAAAGTACTTGAAATACCCGAAGACAAGCTTTGGGTAACCATTTATGAAGAGGACGACGAAGCCGGCGATATCTGGGCGGATGAAATAGGCGTTCCCCGCGACAGAATTGTAAAGCTGGGAAAAAAGGACAACTTCTGGGAGCACGGCAGCGGTCCCTGCGGCCCCTGCTCCGAAATACATTTTGACAGAGGTGAAAAATACGGTCCTTTCATTGATTTTGAACAAGCGGGAGACTGCGATCGCATTATTGAAATATGGAACCTTGTATTCACTCAGTTTGACAACGACGGCAAGGGCAACTACACAATGCTCGCCAATAAAAATATAGATACCGGAATGGGTCTTGACCGTCTCGCCTGTGTAATGCAGGACGTGGATAACATGTTCGAGGTGGACACCGCCCAGAATATAATCAAAACCATATGTGAGCTTACGGGAAAACAATATAGGACAAATGAAAAGGACGACGTTTCAATCCGCGTGATCACCGACCATGTAAGAGCGAGTACTTTCCTTATAGGCGACGGTGTAAGACCCTCAAATGAAGGCAGAGGGTATGTTTTGAGACGCCTTATTCGCCGCGCCGCGCGTCACGGCCGTCTGTTGGGCATGAAGGAAAGCTTCCTGTACAAGGTTGCCGAAAGCGTTATAAAAGAAAACGAATCCGCTTATCCGGAAGTAAAAGAAAAAGAGGAGTATATCAAAAAAGTTCTCCGAAACGAAGAAGACAGCTTCAACAAAACCGTTGAAAAAGGCTCTCAAATTCTTCAGGAGCTCATTGACAAAATGGATACCGGAAGCATTTTATGCGGAGAGGATGTTTTCAAGCTGCATGACACCTACGGCTTCCCTCTTGATCTTACCAAAGAAATACTTGCGGAAAAGAATCTTTCTCTCGATGAAAATCGTTTTCGCGAGCTTATGGATATTCAGCGTACAACCGCCCGCTCAAATCAGGCGTTCAAGGGCGGTTGGGACGAAGCGTCCAACGACGCCTCTAACGAATTTAAAACCGAGTTTGTGGGATACAAGGAATTGTCCTGCTCAACCGTGTTGAAAGCGATTTTGAAGGGCGGAGCTCTAACCGACTCATGCTCCGAGGGCGATGACGCAGTAGTGCTTATCGAAAAAACGCCTTTCTACGCCGAAAGCGGCGGACAGGTGGGCGACAAAGGTATTATTGCCAACGGCGACAATGTGATGCGCGTTCTTGACACCAAAAAGCTGGCAGGCGGACAATACGTCTGTGAATGTCATATCGAAAGCGGCGAATTTTACGTCAAAGACAACGTAAACGCGCAGGTGGACGAAGAACTCCGCCGCGCCACCGCGAGAAACCACACCTGCGCACACCTTTTACAGGCGGCTTTGCGCCGAGTGCTGGGAGATCATATTCACCAGTCGGGTTCCTACGTGGATCCTTACAAATGCCGTTTCGACTTTTCACATTTCAGCGCCATGACCTTAGAGGAAATCAATCATGTTGAAAAGCTTGTAAACGAAGAAATTTTAAAGGCGGTACCGGTTGTAACGGAAGAGCTTCCAATAGAAGAAGCCCAGAAACGCGGAGCAATGGCCTTATTCGGCGAAAAATACGGAAAAATTGTAAGAGTGGTTACCGTTCCCGATTTTTCAACGGAATTCTGCGGCGGTACCCACCTTACCAATACGGCACAGGCAGGTCTGTTCAAGATAATTACCGAAACCTCCGTAGCCAGCGGAGTGAGACGTATTGAGGCAATAACCGGTAATGAGATAATAAGAGCCTTTAACGGGCTTAACGTGATTATGTCCAAAATAGGCGCGGCAGTTAAGGCTTCGGGAGAAGACGCCATTATAAATCGCTGTATCAGTCTTCAGAATGAAGTGCATGAGCTTAAAAAGGAAATAGATCGCCTTAACGACAAAATTTCCGCATCACAGCTTAGCGGTCTTTACGATAATTTGGAAGAAATAAAGGGTATAAAGATTATTACGGCGATGCTCACCGGCACCTCCGGAGAAAATCTCAGGAAAGTAATGGACGGCATGAAGAGCAAAAACAACAGCTTTATAGCGGTGCTTGCGGGCGTAAGCGACGATAAGGGCAACTTTGTCTGCGCGTGCAGCCCCGAAGCTGTGGCAAAAGGTGCCAACGCAGGACAGATAGTACGAAAAGTAGCCGAAATTACAGGCGCCAAGGGCGGCGGTAAACCAGATATGGCTATGTCCGGAATAGGCGACAACACTAAGATTGACGAGGCTCTGCTTGCGGTAAAGAGCATAGCTTCGGAAATGCTTAAAGACTGAAAACATATTTATAATATAAAGTATGTTTGATACTAATCCCTTTTAAAACTGTTGGATTAGTGTTTTGGGTGCATTCCTTTTTAAACTATTAATAAAATCCATAGTTTAAAAAGGAATTGGTATGAAGGAACTTGTAAACATGTTTTTTATACGCTGAATAGAAAGGAATAAAAAATGGAAAACTGCCTTTTCTGCAAAATAATTAAGGGAGAGATCCCTTCCGCAAAGGTTTACGAGGATGAAGAGATACTTGCCTTTAAAGATATCAATCCAATGGCTCCCGTTCATATCCTTATTATACCTAAAAACCATATTGACGGAGCGGATATGCTGAACGACGAAAACTCCGCCGTAGTTTCCAAAATATTTGCCGTCGCATCTCGGCTGGCTAAGGAAAACAGCTTGGATAACGGCTTCCGTATCGTGACCAATGTCGGCGCGGACGGCAGACAGACGGTGCGCCATCTGCATTTTCACCTGCTTGGAGGAAAAAAGCTTAATACGGCGCTTTGCTGATAAGAATTTATACTAATAACCATTTTGACACAGGATAAAATCATAGTTAAAATGGTTGTTACAACAGAAACACTGTTAACCAATTAAAAACCATTTTTCCAATTTCTAATTGGTTAACAGTATTATTTATGGAAATACGATCCGGCAGCTACTATAACAAATCACTTGACAATAAATCCCATTTGTGCTATAATACTTTTTATTAAAAAGTCTGCGTCAGATGTTTTTTCACGCCTAACATCCGACGCGGACATTGTGTTTTTTTACGGGAATTTTCGACTGACGGTCACAATTAAAAATAGTATAAATCACTGTATAACACTAATTCATTTTTAAACTGTGGGTATTACGTAAGTTTAAAAAGGGATTTGTATAATATTCTCGTATTAACAGCACTACCGATAATGATATTTTGAAAGGAGCCTTTAACTTGAGCAATCGGCAAAACAACAATTCGGAAAAACAAAGTCCCCTCGAACGCATATCCGCGTTTATAGTGGACAAAAGAAAAGCGTTTTATCTACTGTACATAGGCTTTGCGATTTTCTGCATCTTTTCCGGAAGCTGGACAAAGGTAAACGGCGATCTTACCAGCTATCTTCCCGCCACAACTGAAACCCGAATGGGACTAACCATCATGAAGAACGAGTTTGTGACCTTCGGCACCAGCCGTATAATGGCGGATAATATCTCCTTTGCTATGGCGGAAAAATTAGCGGAAGATATCGAACGCATTGAGGGAGTAAAATCCGTGGAATTTGACGGAACGGAAGAGCATTTCAAAAACGGAGCGGCACTTTTTTCCATAACCTATGACGGTACGGCCGAAGACGAAATCAGCGTCAGCGCACTGAAAAGCATTACCGAGCTTTTGGATGGCTACGACATTTACATAACGGGAGATACGGGAGACTCGGCCTCGGAGGGACTTGCCGCCGAAATGCAGGTGGTAATGATAATTGCCGTGGTTATCATTATTCTTGTGCTGCTGTTCACTTCTCATACGTATATGGAAATACCGGTGCTGTTGGCCACTTTCGGTATGGCGGCGCTTATGAATAAGGGCACCAACTTTATTTTCGGAGAAATCTCATTCGTATCCGATTCGGTTGCGGTAGTGTTGCAGCTTGCACTGGCGATAGACTACGCTATCATTCTCTGCCACCGCTACACCGAGGAACGCACGCACTCGGAATCAAGAGAGGCGGTAATAACCGCTCTGTCAAAAGCTATACCCGAAATTGCGGGAAGCTCAATGACAACTCTTTCGGGATTGGGCGCCATGTGCTTTATGCACTTCGGAATAGGCAAGGATCTGGGACTGGTGCTGATAAAATCCATTATTCTCAGCTTGCTGGCGGTATTTACGCTTATGCCCGGACTTCTTATGAGCTTCAGCAAGCTGATCGACAGTACTCACCACAAAAGCTTTGTGCCTAAGATAAGCGGCTGGGGTAAGTTAGCGGTAAAAACACGCTTTGTCATGCCTCCGATTTTTGTTTTACTGATAATCGCCGGCTTTATTTTCTCAAATAATTGTCCTTACGCCTACGGACAAACCGATCTCACGACCACCAGAAAAAATGAGACGCAGATAGCGCAGGAGGCGGTAAACAACACCTTCGGCAGCGTAAACACATTAGCGGTGCTTGTTCCCAACGGAAACTACGAAAAAGAAGGAAAGCTGCTCCGTGAGCTGGAAAGAATGCCTGAAACAAATACGGTATTGGGGCTTGCGAACGTTGATGCGATGGACGATTATGTGCTGACCGACAGGCTTACGCCGCGCCAGTTTGCGGAAATGACCGATCTGGACATAGAGGCGGCGCGGCTTCTTTACTCCGCCTATGCGGTAAATCAAGAGGCCTACGGTCAGTTGGTGTCGGGCGTGGACAGCTACGGCGTACCGCTTATAGATATGTTTATGTTCCTTTACGACCAGATGCGGGAGGGATACGTAACTCTTGACAACGAGATGACGGAAACCATCGAGGATCTTCACGGTCAGCTTTCCGACGCGAAGCTTCAGCTTCTGGGCGAAAATTACAGCAGGTTGGTTCTCACACTTAATATGCCGGAGGAGAGCGAGGAAACCTTTGCGTTTCTGGATACCATCCACAGTACGGCCGCAAAATATTATCCCGAAGACTGCCTGTTGGTGGGCAATTCAACCAGTGACTTTGACCTTTCCGCTTCCTTCGGAAACGATAATCTGCTTATCGGGATTCTTACAATAGTGTTTGTGGTGCTGGTACTTGTATTTACCTTTAAATCCACGGGACTTCCAATACTTTTGATTTTAGTAATTCAGGGCTCGGTATGGATCAACTTCTCTTTCCCTTATCTTCAGCAGGAGCCTTTGTTTTTCTTAAGCTACCTTGTGGTAAGCTCGATACAAATGGGCGCAAATATAGACTATGCCATAGTTATAGCAAACCGGTATACGGAGTTAAAAAAGGTAATGCCCTTAAAAAAAGCGGTTATCGAATCGCTTAATCAGGCGTTCCCCACCATTATCACATCAGGTACAATATTAGCTTCCGCAGGCATTCTTATCGGCTTCCTGTCCACCAATCCGGCCATTTCCTCCATCGGAGTCTGTCTCGGACGCGGAACCCTTATTTCAATATTCCTGGTTATGGGAATATTGCCGCAGATACTGCTTTTAGGCGACTTTATCATTGAAAAAACCGCCGTTACACTAAAACGGCGACTTCCCTCGCGGAGCAGCACGGGCAAGCTTTGTCTGGACGGCCATATACACGGATATGTTTCGGGAATGGTTGACGGAGAATTCAGCGGCGTTATCAACGGCATCGTTAACGCTCAGATTGAAGCTGGAGCCGTAAGCGGCGAGGAAACCGAAACAAAGGAAAAGGAGGTAAAAGAAAATGCTGGGGTCAAATAAATTTGTCTCCGCTCTGACAGCGGGAGCTATATTTGTTTCTTCAATATCAATTGCTTATCCGATATTCGCCTCTTCGGCGGATAAAGACGAAATATTTATCTCCTCTGCCGAGGAGATGGCGGAATTTTCCGAGAATTGCCACCTCGACAGTTGGTCAAAAGGAAAAAACGTTACTCTCACCGCCGACATTAACCTTACGGACATTGATTTTGAACCTGTTCCGATTTTTTCGGGAACATTTAACGGGGCGGGCCACACGATTAAGGGTCTACGTCTTGAAAAAGCCGGCTCAAATCTCGGACTTTTCAGGTATATTGAAGCTGGAGGCACGGTAAAGGATCTTAATGTTCAGGCTATAATCACTCCCGGCGGCAGTGCTGATAAGGCAGGCGGAATAATCGGAACAAATTCGGGAACGATCAGGAACTGTACATTTTTGGGCACGGTACGCGGCGAAAGCGAGATCGGCGGTATCGTCGGGCGCAACAGCGAAACGGGAAGCGTTATCGGCTGCTCCGCCAAAGGTTTTATTTACGGTAAAAATGCGGCGGGCGGCATTGCCGGACATAATTCCGGCGTTTTGCTGAAATGCGAAAACTTGGCGGGAGTAAATCTTACCAATGCCGATTCCTCCCTTAATTTAACCGAAATCGACCCCGAAGGAATTCTGGAACAGTACAGATTCTCCAACGATAAAAGCGAAAAAGAGCTTCTGGATAACTGTTCCGATTCCGGAGGAATAGTCGGCTATTCCGACGGAATAGTACAAAGCTGTATCAACAAGGGCGATATAGGCTACCCTCATGTAGGATATAATATGGGAGGAGTAGCGGGACGTCAGAGCGGTTATATGGCGGGATGTTCCAATTTCGGAACGGTCAATGGCAGAAAAGATGTGGGCGGCATAACGGGTCAGTCCGAACCGTATCTGACAATCGAACCAAAAAAAGCGACATTAGAGCAGATCAGAACAGAGCTGCGGATACTGAACGACCTGATTGACAAAACACTGAACGATGTTCAAGCGGCAGGCAACAATATTTCCGACAGTTTTACGCTTATGAAGGAATATACCGATACGGCTGAGGAAAGCTGTAAGGAAATGCTGGACGGTGTAACGGACTTCGTGGACGGTAATGTTGGAATTATCAACACCGCGTCCGCAGATATAACCAACGCGCTTGACAAAATCGCTCCCGCCATGGAGGAGCTGTCGGAAGCGGGAAAAAGCATAAGCGACGCTTCGGAGCAGCTCGGAGCGGCTATGGATTCCCTTAAGGATATCGCCGATGTGAGCGATACTGCGATGAAAGACGTCAAAAGCTCGCTTGAAAGGCTTAAAATTGCTTCGGATAACTTAATTAGCGCCTCGGATGGAATGAAAGCGGCCGCCGAGGTTATGACCGACGACATTGTGTGGGATCTTAGGGAAATGCTGTCGTTGGCATACAACGATCTGCACAATGCTTCGGAAGCGCTTAAAGATTATCTTAACGAGCTGATTGACGCGCTTAACGACTTTTTCGGCGCTCTGAGCGCCGCGGGACTGGTGGATTTTCGACCGGCCACCGTAAACTCCTTTGCCGATGAGTTTGCTCCACCAGCCGACGCCGAGGAAAATGAAGAAGCGAGAGACACTTCCGTTCCTTCGGAGAGCGAAACCGCAAACTCTTACGATGATACGGGAGACACTTACGTTTCGGAAAGAACCGAAGAAGCCGGCCAACCGGAAGAACCAAATGTTCCGGATGACCCAGGCGGTACTGAAAATCCCGACAAGCCGGATAGACCCGAAATACCGATCATTCCCAACTTGCCTGAACCTCCCGAAATACCTGCCGCACCGGATATTTCAATAAGTACTGACGATTACAAACGCATAATCGACAGTCTGAATTATAGCTGGGATATAGTCGGTGACGCGCTCAAAAGCTCCGCTGATTTCTTCGGCACAGCGGCGGAAAGTCTCGAAAACGCTTTTTCCGATCTTGAAGCGGCCGCGGAAAAGCTTGACCCGGTCTCCGAAGATATAAACAACGTTCTTGATAAATTCAAGACCGCTGCGGACGCGACTTCGGCAATGGGAAAAACGCTTCAAAGCTCTTTTACCGCTTTCGGCGGCGCGGTGAGAGAACTCACAGAAGGGGGACCGAAGGAATTCAGGATACTCGGCGATGATTTTAAAAATGCGGGAAATACGCTTCACGGAGCCGTAATCGCCATTACCGACAATGCGGAAAAGCTTAACAATGAACTTGATCACAACAGCGGAGTTGTAGCGGACGATCTGAGAGCTGTAAACGCCCAGTTGGAAACCGTATCCGAATTAGTATTAAACGCGGTTTCCGATCTGAAAGACGACGTATATTCCCCGTCAATAGGCGATACGCTCCAGGATACCTCGGACGAGGACATCTCCGACACCAGACAGGGAAAAATAACCGACTGCGTAAACCACGGAGAAGTTATTGGCGACCGAAATGTAGGCGGCATAGTGGGCGCTTTGGCAATAGAATTTGATCTTGACCCCGAAAGCGATCTTACCGACGATATACGCTTCGGAGCCACTTATGAAACAAAGGCGGTAATACAAACAGGCAGAAATTACGGCTCGGTTACCGCTAAAAAAGACTGCGTGGGCGGAATTGTGGGTCAGATGGAGCTGGGAACGGCCATATACTGTCAGAATTACGGTAATGTTACCAGCAGCGGCGGAAATTATGTGGGAGGAATCGCGGGTCGTTCCGAAGCTATGGTGAGAAATTGCTACGCCAAAAGCGTACTCTCAGGCGGCAGCTATATAGGCGGTATCACAGGATGGGCAAGCCGTCTTCGCAGCTGCTGCTCAATAGCCACAATCAAGGAGAGCGGCGAGTATATCGGCGCGGTATCCGGAGCCGTACAGACCGACGGCGTACTTAACAACAATTTGTTTGTGGATACGGGAACCGCAGGAGTAGACGGAGTAAGCTACGTGGGAAGAGCGGAACCTATTGAGTTTTCGGAGCTTGTAAAGAAAGAAGGATTGCCTAAGGAGCTTACCGATTTTAATCTTATACTCACCGCCGACGAAAAGACGGTGGAAAAAATTCATTTTTCCTACGGCGACGACCTGTCAAAACTTGCTCTTCCCGAAGTACCCGAAAAAAACGGCTGCTTCGGAAGATGGGGAGAGTTCGACACTTCGGGACTTATGTCCGACATAACATTGGAAGCCGTTTACTCCCCTTGGATTACTATCACAGCCAGCGCCGAGGCTGAAGGAAAGCTTGCGCTTGCTCTGGCGGAGGGGAAATTTACTGATCTTGCGGAGCTTCATGCTAATGAAAGTACGTCTCAGTTACCATTGGGAGCTGACGAGGATACCGCTGTGCTTGATATATCCATTACGGGGACAGAACTTAGCGACAGCGACACCGTACCCATCAGACTGCTCAATAAAAGCGGGAAAAAAGCGACTGTAATGAAGCTCGTCGGAGACAAGTGGCAAACGGTTAATCATACCGAAAACGGAAGCTACCTTATAATAGAAATGAACGGAACAAAAGGCACCTTTTGTATACAGCCGGATAACGGAAACGCGGCGGTAATTACAGCGGCTTCGGCGGCAGCAATCACGGCGGCGGTTATCGTTATAATAATCATTTTCACATTAAAAAAGAAAAAATCCGCCGGAAGTAAAACCAAGTCAGTGCCCACAATAACAAGGAAAAGGAAATAAAGCAAATGACCGAAAAGGAAATAAAGGTTATTCTGACAAAAAATCAGTACGATAAAATAAAAGCACTTTTTAACTGGGACGAACAGATATCCCAAATAAACCGCTACTATGTTAATTCCGATACGGACAGCGGGAAAAAGCTCACGATACGGGTACGCGAGGAAAACTCAAGATACTGGCTTCAGATAAAACGGCCTAAATCCGAAGAAAGCTCTCTTCATATCAGCGAGGAATACCAGAAGGAGCTGAATTCCGCACCAAACCTTCTGCCCTCGGAAACTCTGACTGAGCTTACGGGTTTTTATATTCCCGACTCGCGTCTCATAGGCTCCCTTTCAACCGAAAGAGCCGTATGCCGGAGTTATCCGAATCTGGAAATATGCCTTGACAAGGTTCGGTATTACGATGTAACGGAGTATGAGCTGGAGCTTGAATACACCGGCGATTTTCCCGACGAGGCAATAAAGCTGCTGTCGGAAAACGGAATAAGTTTTGGGGAAAAAATTGACGGAAAATATTACAGATTCCTCAGGTACGCGAAAGAGCATGGAATAGTCTGATTTGCTTTATTAGTTACAAAATCTGATTCAAAATCCAAGCACACATTTTAAGAATACAAGCTCTAAAAAAGCTGTGATTCGGTTTATGCCGAAATCACAGCTTTTTATTTTTTCAGCGAAGCATTGTCTTTGCGAAAACCGCCGCGCCTACTGTTTTGGCACCCGCTTTTTTAAGAGTCTTTGCCGCTTCGGACAAAGTACTGCCGGTTGTGCTTATATCGTCCACGATCAAAATGCTTCTTCCTTTTGCGATTTTTTCATCGAGACAGCAAAAAGCGTCTTTTACATTCACTGCTCTTTCGCTTGCTTTTAAGGTTTTTTGCGGCTTTGTGTCCCTGATTTTCTTCAGAAAACCCACACAGGGCTTATCCGCTAGCTGCGCTACCTCATTGGCTATAAGTCTGCACTGATTATAACCGCGCTTGTATATGTCCTTTTTCCTCATGGGAACATATGTGATGACCTCGGCTTTATTCAGAATATCTCCTCCGCTTCTGACAAGCGCCTTGTATATCAGATATGCGGCTCCGCTTATGGCGTAACCGTCGCCATCGTTTTTGAACCTGCCCGCAAGAGCTTTTCCGAATACGTCATAAACGGAAAATGCGATAAAATAATCCAAATATGGTATCGGAAGATTTTCGGACGGCGATGAAAACAATTTTACGCAGGTGTTACAGAAATACTCGTCAAAAGAAATCTCACGGCCACACATTCCGCAGCGGTTGGGATAAAAAAGATCCAGAAGCAGTCTTTTCAAAATATAAAACCGTTTCACAACAGATTACCTCCGTTGTTATTCAGCCTTAAAAGCGCTCTGATGCAGGAATAGCGGAGGGTTCTTCGGTCGTTGTCAACCATCTCGCGAACCTGTTTTTTTGTGCCTATTAAAATAAGAATGTTTTTTGCTCTTGTGACGCCGGTGTACAGCAAATTACGGTATTGAAGATTTCTGCTGATGGATGTCAGAGGCATTATCACCGCGTTGTACTCGCTGCCCTGACTTTTATGTACCGTAACGGCATAGGCAAGATCGAGTTTTTTAAGCAAATCGGGTGTGTACAGAGCCTTTCTTCCGTCGTAGTTCACCGTAAGATTTCCGCTGTGCTTGTCCAGTTCCTCTATATAGCCTATGTCTCCGTTAAAAACTCCCCTTCCGTATTCCGCGTCCTTTTTCCATTCTATATCGTAATCGTTTTTTATCTGCATTACTTTGTCGCCCTCGCGAAAAACGGTTTCAAACACCTTTATTTCGCTTTTCCCTTTTGAAGGAGGATTAAGGGCAAGCTGAAGATCACGGTTAAGCTCCTTTGTTCCCGCGCATCCCATTCTGGTTGGCGTTAATATCTGTATATCCTCCAAAGGCGAATAACCATAGGTATTGGGGAGTCTTTTTTTGGCAAGCTCTATTACCAGTCTCGGTATGTCCCTTTCATTCTCACAGGGCATAAAGAAAAAGTCTTTTTTCCTGTCGTCAAGAAGAGGGTATTCTCCGTTTACGATTCTGTGAGCATTGGTAACTATTAGGCTTTCCGAGGCCTGACGGAATATTTCCGTAAGCTCTACCTTGGGTATCTCTCCCCCCGATATAAGATCTCTGAGAACGTTTCCCGCCCCCACCGACGGGAGCTGATTGCTGTCTCCTACCATTATAAGAGAAGCTGACGGTTTCAATGCCCTTAAAAGCGCTTCAAACAAAAGCACGTCCACCATCGACATTTCATCGACTATAATCACATCCGCCCTAAGAGGATTTTTTTCGTTTCTCTTGAAGGACAATCTTTCCTTATCGGTACAGTCCACCTCCAAAAGACGGTGTATGGTTCTGGCATTTTCCCCGGTAACTTCGCTCATTCTTTTGGCAGCCCTTCCCGTGGGAGCGGCAAGAGAAATGCTTTTTTTATGTTTTTTCAAAAGCTGAATAACTCCGTTTAAGGTGGTGGTTTTTCCAGTTCCGGGACCGCCGGTAAGAATAAACAGCCTGTTTCCGAGACACCCGTTTATCGCTGCCTTCTGAAGCGTTTCAAACTCTATATCCAAAGCGAATTCAACGCCGGCTATCTCCTCTGAAAGGTCCTTTACGTTTCCTGCCGAGATTTTCAGCATCTCGGCCAGTTTTTCCGAAATATATTTTTCCGCGCGGTAATATTCATTTAAATAAATATATCTTTTTTCGCCAATATCGAGTATCTTAAGCTGTCCGTTTTTTAAAGCCTCGTCAATGCCGCGGTGTATGGTTTCCCCACCGAGTGTCAGAAATCTTTCCGCCGCATCCACCGCTCTTTTCACCGGCAGACATGAATGACCCGCGGCGGCGTTTTCCCTTAATATATACATCATGGCGGCTATAACGCGGTTGACGCTGTCGACGCTTATCCCCTCCGACCTCGCTATCTCGTCCGCCTGTTCAAAATCAACGCCTAACTCGTCATCGCAAAGTATATAAGGATTTTCTTTTATAAACAGGATCGATGACACGTCGTATTTTTTCCAGACCTGCGCCGCCGAAGCGGGGCCTATACCGAAGCGCTGCAAAAATTCGATAACGTTTTTTATGCCGCTCAGCTTGCGGTACTCGCTGCTGATATAAAGCGCTTTATCACTTGTTACTCCTTTAAGCTCCGCAAGGCGAAGAGGATCGTTTTCGATAATTTCCAGCGATTCTTCTCCAAAGCTTTGTACGATCTTTTTCGCCAAAGCGGGACCCAACCCCTTTATTATGCCCGAACCCAGATATCTTCGTATCTCTTCTGGAGTGGTGGGAAGAGTACGGGTGCAGCTCACCGCTCTGAACTGTCTCCCGTACTTGGGATTATTGACATAATCGCCGTACAGCTCAAGCCGTTCCCCTTCGGCGATATCGCCCAATTCTCCCACAACGTCCACCGGTTCCCCGTCATGATTCAGCAAAAAAACTATGTAGCCCGTTTCGGAATTTTTATACACAATTTCCTCCACAAAGCCCTTTAACATTACCTGTCCGATCTCTTCCATCAATTTCATTCCATTCTATGAAAGCTTCCGCCGCTTTTTGCGCCGTTTATCCGCCCACGCGGACGACGGACGGACAAATAGCATTCCGAAAGCCTTTTGGTAAGCGAATAAAAAATTATTCTAAGAAAAAAATACCCGCCAATTATCCCGAAAAACACGCTCAGGAAAAACCAGATAGCCTGCATAAAAATCACCTCGGTATATTTTATGCGGAATCGGGAATTCGGGTTACATACTCAATTTTTTAAATGGCATATTACGGCGTTCCAGTCCTCTTCCTCGTCTATCCTTTCAACGGCAAGCCCTTCCCTGCCAATCGCCTCTTTTACCTCTTCAAGACGCTCTGATATAATCCCCGATATAATAACGGTGCCGTTTTCCTTTAAAAATCCTTTAAAATAAGGGCTCATCTTTATAATAACGTCCGCGACGATGTTGGCGGTAATTATATCATAACCGCCGCCTATCTTTGCCCTTAAAGCACAGTCGTCGATAATGTTTCCGCAGTATGCCTCGTAGTTTGTTTTATCAAAGCCGTTTTGTTCTGTATTCTCCGAGGCAGTATTTACCGCGTTAAGAAAAACATCGGTCATTACCGCCTTTTCGGCTCCGAGAAGCAAAGCGGCTATCGAGAGTATTCCGCTGCCGCAGCCCAAGTCCAATACCCTCTCGCCTCCCTTTATCACCGATTCCAGCGCCTCCATCACAAGCTTTGTGGTATGATGCTGCCCCGTACCAAAGGAGGAAGCGGGATCTATTTCAAGTATTTTTCTGCCGCTTGCATCGGATACATCTTCCCACGTAGGCTTTATAAGAAGCTTTTTTCCCACGTTAAATGGCTTATAGTACTGCTTCCAGTTGTTCGCCCAGTCTTCCTCGCGTATGCTTCCCGTTTCAATTTCAAGGGAACCGTAGAAGCCTTCCCCGTCTCTGTTCTTTATATCCTCAAGAGCTCCTTTCAGCGCCGAAAACATTTCCGCCCCCTGCGAATTTTCCTGAAGATAGAGGGTGATGTGGGTTTTTACATTTTTCAACCCCATAAGATCGTCGTCTATATAATCCCAGTTCATTTCCTTATTTTCCAGAAAATCCTCGAAATCCGCGCTGTCGTGAATCTCAAACCCGTTTATTCCAAGCTCGCTCAATTGCATTGTAAGCGGATAAACCGCATCCGATTCGGTAAATATATCTATTTTTTTAAAATCCATTTCAACCTTCCTTTCGGATAAAAACGTTACTTTTAATTATGCCTTATTTTTTGCAAAATTTCAAGTGTTTTGAAAAATTTTTTGCTCTTTTTTGCGGAAAAAAGAAAAAAGCGGCAAAAAAGCCGCTTTTTGGATTGCTTTTTAATGAAATAACATAACAAATAGCGTTATGAATAAATTACTTTTTACGTTTTTTAGACAGAATCACTCCCATGGTCAGGCCGATTGCCGCAACGCACAGCGCAGGAATACCGTATTTCACGGCAAAGGAAAGAAAACCGCCGCGCACGTTTAGCGCTTCGTTGACATCGTATTCCTCGTTTTCTTCCGGAAATTCGGCGTTAAAGCCTTTTTCGGTGCAAAACTGCCAGTTTCTGACGGTAATTTCCTTTTCGGAGAAAATAAAGTACAGGTCATGCACTCCGCCGATCTCACCTACGGATTTATTGTACATCACCATGAAATCCTCAGAATCTACATCTATGCTTGTGAGCATTTCACCGTCGGGCTTGTCAAGCCTTACCTCTATCCTGCCGCTTCCCCTCACCTCGGCAAAGAAGGAAAGGTCGTTTCTGAGACTGTACTTTTCGCTGTCACTTTTATCGGGTACGGTAAACATTACGTTTCTGACACTTGTCCATGCTCCCACGGCGTCGCTTATCACCAGCGGAGCATTTATATCAGAGACGTCAAAAACAGTGGCGGCTTCTGAGCATATCTCCGCGCCGGATGAAACCGTATACGGAATTTTCGCCTCCGCCTCCTTGATGCCCGACTTGCTTCCCTTTATTTTTTCTATGGTTACCTTTTTTTCGTCTACGTTTATTTTATCAACGCAAAGACTTCTGTATCCGCCCTTTATACCCATTGACTTTCTGAGAAAAAGGGTGTGATATATCATATACCACTCGCCTTTGAATTTCTGCATATGAGTATGGTTATTTGAATAATCAAAGCCCGAAAGGCCGGGATTTTTAAAGCACTCGCCGCCCATTTTCCAGCTATCGGGATCCAAAGGCGTTTTGGTTGTCATATATACCATGCTGCAATCCGAGGGAACCTCAGCTTCATAATCCCATTGAGGATAGTGACTGTTCCAATCAGAGCAGTAGGTGTAAACATAAGTACCGTTTATGTAATTCAACTCGCTGGCTTCAAAGAAATAAGGTGCGGGAATTTTTACGAAATCGCTTCCGAAAGAAAGCATATCATCACCCAGACGAACTATTCTCGTGGAACCTGGCATAAAGTCAGTTCCGTCCTTTGCCCTGCCTCCGCCGAAGGAAAGCCATCCAACTCCGTTATCGTCAATAACGACTCCGGGATCAAACGGGTTGGGGCAATCCGTAAGTCCGGGCGTACCGGTGGTAATAAGCGGCTGTCCCAGCGGGTCACTCCATGGGCCTAATGGATCGGTAGCGGTAATTACGCCAACGCCGGTACCGTTATTGGAAAAGTAAAGGTAAAAATGGGTAAGACCGTCATCCTCCGTTCTCGCGGCAACGGACGGGGCCCACGCGTTCATAATCCAAGGAGCAACCTCGCCTACGTTGATTTCACCGTGATAAACCCAGTTTACCATATCCTCGGTTGAGAAAACAACAAGCGACTTGATTTTTTCATATGTATTGTCCTTCTCCGGACCGTTTGCGAGATATTGCTGATGATCGCTGGTTCCGTAAACGTAGAGTCTTCCTTGATATTCCACCGCGGTTGGGTCGGCGCAAAATATTTTTGAGGAAATAGGGTTGTTTTGCAAAGCGGATTTGAATGTTTCCGCAATTTCACCCGCAAATTTTGTTCCCACCGCCGTTTCCATCATATTTTCCGCCGCGGATGCGTTTGAAGTAAGCATTACCGCCGAACAAATGCCCGCAGTTATTTTTTTAATATTGTTTTCCATGACCGCCTTCCTTTCTGGTAAGTAATTTTTGTATATACACTATATTATATATCAAACAGTCAGATTTTACAATATCCGTATATGCACAAAAGAGTATAAAAATATGTTGTAAATGTCAAGAGTAAATGCGAAAAAAGTGCAAAAAGCTTTTAAACGGACACCCTATTTGCGAAGCGGGATTTGCAATGCATAAGGATGGTAAATTTTCGGACAGTGGCAGGACGCGTCAGAAATACTGCTGTCCTTTCAGGCAGTCAAAGACTTTTGTTTGTCCTTGCAATCATAAAAACCGGAACAACGGTAAGAAAAACAGGGGCTGTACAAAATACGTTACTCTTCCCGATGATTACAGGCTTTTGATAGACCGTGATTGTATTTCATTTAAGAAAATCTACGCTCTCAGAACCGAGGCGGAGCAGTACAATGCACGTTTTAAGCAAACGGTTCAAGAACGCCTCTGGGTTCGCAGCTTTAATGCAGCACAAAATTTGAATACCTATTAAGCACTTCAAAAAATTTTGTGTAAAAGCAAATCCAACCAGTCAAGAACAGGACTTGCAAAGCAAGCACGATTTGGGATTTCCTCTTAATTACCATGCTCCCGTGGGCGGAGACGGTATGCGCGCCGAAGGCATGAATGCCGTCTCCGCCCACGGGAAAAATATAAAAAGAGGAAATTCTATTATGCAGTTTCCCTGAATGTCTGTTGTGATCGTAAATTGCTGACTGTTTACAAATTACTTTAGCAGTTCCTTTGATGTTTTTCCATAATTAAAACACTTCCTTTCAGTTTTTCCTTGACTTAAGTCTTGACTGATCGGAAGTGCTTTATTATGTTTTACGAAAAATTTGTTAGGGTCTCATGGCAAATCCGAAATTTCTCTTTGAGATAGATTGCTCATGAATTTCTCTGTTTTCGGAAAACAACAATATATAGTGATATACACGTTGTTTTATTCTGTATTCAGTGTCTTATGCGCGCTTTTCAACACCTTAGCAACCTTGGTAATAAGGGGTTTTCCGATATGTCCTTATTATACCGTAAGGGCATACGTTCTGCACCAAATTAGCCAATGACGGAAAGGCTTACTGTAGCATAGCCGCAGACGAATTTACTGCTTCTTTTACTACCACCCAGAGGGAAAACCTAAGAGGTTACGAGGGTGTATAAGAATTTCTAAAGAGATGATCTAAATTCACCAATAATTTTATTAAAAAATACTGTTTCCCTCAAAGGAAATTATACAACCCACTTTTTCTATACAAATTATTTTTCAAATCTTAATTTTTTAAAATATGACATATAATTTTCATTCTTTTACTTTTATTCGGCATTCATCACCCGTTTAGGAATTTTCAACAGGATAAGTAACCAACTCACCTTCGGCGTTTTTCTTCATAATTTCCCGATAATGATTCAGATATCCTTCCAAAACGCTGTTTTTGGATTCGACCAGAGAAGTGAAATTCATATCCTCCCACAGAGGACTGTCCAAAAGGCTTTCTTCTCCGTCAAACAATCTGGAAACATCGTCGCCGAAGCCGTAACAATGATCAAACAGCATGGTAAATCTCCCGTCCGTACTCATCATCTCCTGGTACAGATCATACTGTTCTTCACTCCAGACAGCCTTGTATTTTTCCTTCCTTGCGGTTCCGCAGGAAGGACATACGTTTATTCCGGACGTGTTTTCCAGCTCGGTAAAAATATGTCTCCCTTTCTCGTCGTGACTGTCCGAAGTATCTCCGCAGTCGGCGTTGGCGCATTTGGGATAATACACTTTATCCGTGCTTATAGCCTCATTCCTGTATTTGATTATATTTTTCTCGTCAATTTCTTCTATACGGTTCAAATTTATCCAGTCCACCGCTCCCTTAACATTCGGAGCTCCGGAAGGAATCAGATATCCGAATGTGTCTATGCCGCTGTAATATTTATCGGCAAGCTCATCTCTGGGAAAAGGCAAAAATTTGATTTCGTTTTCGATTCCTTTTTTATCAAGCGCTTCTTTGGCCGAAGGATATGTCCAGGCCGGATCCATACCCAAGAATAAAAGATTCCCGTCCACAAACGCCTGATCCGGCGCGACAAATCCGCTGGACGCGCCTAACACCTTTTGTTCGTCAGAAGCGCCCAACAAGCCCTGCCTCCTCATATTTTCCAGCCAAAGCATACACCGCGACACGTTTTCTTTTCTTAGATTATTGATAATCTGATCTCCCTGAATGTCCACAATCTTTGTACCGGTAGTTAAAACAAAGATCATTCCGCCAACGCCGTTGTAGCCAATGTGATTGGGATCCATGTCGCACCACTGCTTAAGCATATCCTCAAAGGCTTTCCAGGTCCACATATTTTCATTCAACAGAGTCATGGGATCGGTCATTCCGTGTTCTTCTAGAATACGGTTGTTATAGTTAAGCGAATAGCTGGTTTTCAGCTTATAGGGGTAATAATAGTGTTTTCCGTTGTAAACAAACTGCTCCGCAAGCTCCTTGACGCTTTTCCAGAGATCACTGTCAATATCAATATAAGTATCAAGCGGGGTATACATATTATAACTTGTTCCGTGAGGGAAGCTTCTCCATTCATACCGCACAAGATCCGGAGAAAGACCTGTGGATATAAGGGTACCCAACCTTTCAAAATACGTGTTTCCGCTTTGGCACAAAATATGCTCGAAAGACCCGTCGTATCTTGTTTCGAATAAAGTTATCATTTCTGAAGCGGAATCCTCGAATCCCGATTCATATGAAAGATAAGTGATTTTTCCCGCCGGAGTGTTTTCGTCAATTTCCACTACATCAGCTTCCGTGAAGCTGATTACACTTGAGCTGTCGGTTTTACTTGTTTCTTCGTCCTGATTGGGATTTCCGCTGCATGCGGTGATTGTGAGAGCCGTGACCATTAATGCTGTTATCGAAGTTTTTCTGAACCTTTTCATTTTATCCTCCTATTATAACCGCTGCCGGATGTTCCCCACCCTTTAGGCGGCAAGGGTTTGTGAGACTTTGCAAGCAAATTTACTTTTCCGATATTTCCATATAAAATTCCGCCGAAATCACCGGAAGCGACAGACGGTATTTTTCCGCCAAAGCGGGACCGCAGGAGCTTGAACCCACTCCCGCCATTTGGCTGTCAATACAGATGACGCTGCTTTCGCACTTTTCAAGTTCAAAGTTGTGCCGCTTAGATGAAAGCTCTTCTTGGGTGTACTCCGAAACGTTAAAGGAAAAATCCTCGTATGCGGTAAAACGTATTACCGTTTCTCCGTCGGTTACGCTCATATGTTTACAGCCGAAATGAGAAGAATTTTCCTGTGGTCTGATATAGTCTTCGTGCATTTCCTCTATCCGTGAGGAAAAATTCCCCATATAACTTGCTTGGTGCTTGTCGATATAGCTTTCATACGGACCGTATCCGAAATATTCCACGCGGTCAAAGGTTTTGGGAATAAACAGCCTTATGCCGAAACGGGGGAGAAACGTAACCTTGTTGGAATATTCGCTTTTGCAGCTTATCCCAAGAGAGCCGCCTCCCGAAACGGTATAAACAATATCCATATAGGCAAAAGGCTGATGAATGCTCCAGCCAAAGGATTGGCGAAGAGAAATTTCCGCGCCGCAAGAGTTTTTTTCCGCCTTTACTCCGTAATTTTTCACGGTATTATCATGAAGGTGCGCCCTGTACCAGTCATGTTTCATTACGTCATTATCCGTGGGCGCTCTGAAAAAATTAAAAGAAAGCGGTCTGTCAAGGATTTCCTTTCCGTTCTTTTTAATTGAATCAAAGGCGGAAATCCTCTTGTTAAAACGATAAACGGTTTTATTTGCGGTAATTATTACACATAAGGGCAGGTCTTCGATTTGAACCTCGGAGCCTTCTTCCGTAAATCGCTTTTTTTCGGGAACATCGCATAGCTTAATCTGATCAAAGCACACCTCATAGTCCTTTTCGCAGTATGGGGTATTTTCACCGGCGGTAAAGATAAATCGGATATATGCTTCTCTGTCGGTAATTTTTTCGGCTTCGGATAAGTTTATTTCCGTACTGCCGCCCGGTGCTGCGGAAAATTCGACGCCGCCCCCGCCCAAAATTTCTCCGTCACAGATAATTTCATATCGGCAGTTAAGAATATTTTCTGCATTTACAAAGTCAAGCAGGTTTTTTATTAAAAAACGTCCCTTTTTTGTTCCCTTTTCCACACGGACGGGACGGTAAACCTGCTTCAGCTCTAAAAGTCCCGTGTGGGGCGTTCTGTCGGGATATGTCAAAGCGTCCATACAGAAATTTCCGTCATTATGCTTTTCGCCGAAGTCGCCGCCATAGCCGTATTTTACTTTTCCGTCCTCGGTATGACCCAAAATAACACCGTGATCGCTCCATTCCCATACAAAGCCGCCGCAAAAACGATCGTCGGAATAAAAGACCTCGTGATAATCCTCCAGATCGCCCGGACCGTTGCCCATGGCGTGACAGTACTCGCACAGCATAAAGGGACGCTTTTCCTCTTTATTTTCCAAAAATGTCGGCATTTCTTCCGGTGGAGTATACATTCTTGATATCACGTCAAAAATACTGTCCGAAGTATCGTCTAGCTTATGAACGCTCTCATAGTGCAAAAGACGTGTATTATCAAGACTTTTTACAAGTTTGGCGGCTTCGATAATATTGGCTCCCAGTCCGGTTTCGTTTCCGAGAGACCAAAACACAACGCAAGGGCGATTTATATCACGTGTCACAAGAAGCTCGGAACGGTCGAGAATAGCTTTCTTAAATCGTTCATCCATGGCAATCATTGCGATACCGCCATAACCAGTGCTCCACTTGAAATCGTTGTATACTTCAACACAGCCGTGGGATTCCAAATCTCCCTCATCAATAACATACAGACCGTATTGATCGCAAAGTTGGTAAAACAGCGGTGAATTGGGATAATGTGAAGTTCGTACCGCGTTTATATTGTGCTTTTTCATCAGAATAAGATCGTTTTTCATCTGTAAAGCGGAAGCATAGTACCCTGTGTCGGGATAGGCATCGTGACGGTTTACGCCCTTGAACTTTATTCCCTTGCCGTTGATTTTTACAACGCCGTTTTCTATGTAAATTTCACGAAACCCCACACGCTCACCAACAGTTTCTTCTCCGGCATAAATCGTAAGCTTGTACAAATAGGGCTTTTCGGCCGACCACAAGACCGGATCTTTTATTTTCACGGAAACCGGAACGCCGTTTTTTGCGGTAAATTCCGCCGCGGTATTACCCGATTTGTCTGAAAGAATTCCGCTGACATCGCAGCCAAATGCCGTAAATATAAGATTGGCGGAGGAAAAATCCTTTGAAAATTCCGTTTTTATAATGTAATTTTCAAGCCTTTTTGAGGGACGCGACAAAACGTAAACGTCGCGAAAAATTCCCGACAGCCTTATCTTGTCCTGATCCTCCAGATATGTTCCGTCGCACCACTTTAAAACGGCGGCGGAAATGATATTTCCACCCTCATGCAAAAAAGGCGTTATATTAAATTCCGAAGTGCTGTGGGACACCTGGGAATAACCCACAAGTTCACCGTTGACGTACAGATAAACACAGCTATCCACTCCCTCAAAGACAAGTATTTTGTCCATTCCGTCGTGAGCATAGTCATAGCTTCGGCGGTACACGCCTACCGGTATATCGTCGGGGACAAACGGTGGGTCAAAGGGAATAGGATAGGCGATATTGGTGTACTGTGGCTTATCGTAACCATGAAGCTGCCAGTTTGAAGGAACGGGAACGGTTTTATCGAATTCGGCTTCGATAAAATTATCCTCCAGATCAATAATACTGTCGTAATATCTGAAATCCCATTGGCCGTTGAGAAGCTCAAGGCGATCGGAATTTTCTCTGTTTTCAAAGGGATTTTGGTCTTTTCCGAAAGGAATAAAATAACAGTGTTTATCAAGAGTGTTTATATGAAGTTTTTCGGGGTTTTCGTGATATATCATTTTGCTTTTCGGCGTATTAGCTGCCGCAATTTTTGAGATATCCATACCTGTATTCCTCCTCTTAATCTTTTTTACTTTTGTAAATTCCCATAAACGCCAAAGTGGGTTCGGTTCGGGAATCCGTAATGTTTATCCGTATTTTGTCTGTTGTTATATTTTTCAGCGGAACAATCCGTTTATATCCTATCACTGTCCCGCGATATATTTCGGAAAATACACCGTTAAGCTCCGCTTCAACCGTAAAGCTTTCAACACGCTGACCCAATGTAATGTTTTCTTTAAGAACAATATAATCTATCGCAACCGGTTTGTTCCACTGTGCTGAAATTACGGCAGTATTCATGCCTTTTTCGGTAATAAAAGAATCGTCGTAGTTATCCATACGAATTGCCTCGGCGTTTCTGCCGTTGGAAGAGAGATTCGCTTTTTCCAAAAGATTTTCACAAAAGGCGCTGCGAATAAAATCTCCCAACTCGTTAAGACGTTTCACATCGTTTTCGTGAAAAAGGCCGCTACGTGTCGGAGGTATGTTAAGCAAAAAGGTGGCGTTGCCCCCGACGGAATTGATATAGATCCCAACAAGCTCGTCAAGACTGCGCACTTTATCGTTTTCCCCTTCGTGCCAAAACCAGCCGGGACGAATCGATGTATTTACCTCGGCGGGATACCATATCAGCTTTTCCTCGTTTTCAAGCATTTTCCTGCTTCCCAGGTCGGAATCACGCGCATCAATTTTACGCGAGCGAAATTCACTGTCGTCCTTTTGCTGGCTCTTTTCGGAAATAATTTCGCTGTCCTTCGTTCTTTCGGGAACAACGCTCCATTCCGAAGCGCGGGTATGTCCCGCTTCGTTTCCGCACCAGCGTACATCCGGACCGCACACGGAAATACAAGCTTCGGGACGAAGCCTTCGTATTACATCGTAATATCGTTCCCAGTCGTAATATTGCTTTTTTCCATTGGAACCTTCGCCGCAGGCGCCGTCAAACCATACGGAAAAAATTTCCCCGTAATTGGTAAGCAGCTCCGTTAGCTGATTTACGAAAAAGTCATCGTAAGCTTTCCCCTGACCGTACAGCGGACAGTTTCTGTCCCAAGGGGAAAGGTATACGCCGAATTTTATCCCGTATTTTTCACAGGCATCCGAAACCTCTTTTACAACATCTCCCTTTCCGTTTTTCCAGGGAGAGGCGGCAACGGTGTGTTCGGTAAATTTGCTTGGCCAGAGACAAAAGCCGTCATGATGCTTACAGGTAAGTATTATCCCCCTCATTCCCGCTTTTTTTACGGATTTTACCCATTGCTCCGCGTCAAGCTCAACGGGATTGAATATCGCGGGGCTTTCGGTACCGTCACCCCATTCCCTGTCCGTAAAAGTATTTACCGTAAAATGTATAAATGCGTAAAATTCAAGCTGCTGAAAGCTGATTTGCCTTTTGTGCGGAGTAATACCCGCAAGTCTTTCATCAAGTGTCATTTCTGCCTCCGAATATATAAAATCAATACTATTGCTCCACCAATTAACTCTTGAATTTTTCTGCTTGCCCGACTGCCGAAATACTTCGTTGGAAACCCTTGAAATATGCGCATATTCCTGCGACTGTCTTCCTTGTCTTTCGACAGCCGTTCGGCGCATAAAATCTTCAAGAGTTAATTGATGGAGCAGTAATACTAATCTTTGATTAAGGTATAAACAATAATACGGATGATCAAAGATTAGTATAAAACCTAAACTGTAAATTTATTATAAACTCTATTGACACCGCCGTCAAGAAATGATATTATGATTATATAACAATATTGAGGTGGGAGGAATTTTTTTGTTTTTTTACGATTATCCTATAATTCGCGCGGAAAGGGCTCTTCCTTTGTTTCTTTTAAATATTGGATTGCAACATTGTCAGGATCATATTACAAGAAGCGCAGGATACCCCTGTCACCAGATTTTATATTGCACAAAGGGCAGCGGAACGCTTTTGCTGGATGGCAATGAAATTATTATATCCTCCTATAAAGCGATTTTCATGCCTGCGTGTTATCCCCATGAATATTATCCCAATGAGGATATATGGGATATTCATTGGGTGGTTCCGTCAGGATATGCAACGGATGACATACTTAGTCATTTTGGACTGGTAAAACCTGGTATTTTTGCACTTAAGGAAATAAACGTGTTGGAGCATATTTTCAGAAAAATGCATGACGCCATATGCTCCGACACTATTTTCGGAAACTATAAGGCTTCAGGGTATTTATACGATTTTCTGATAGAATTTTACAGACTGATTTCCGCAAAATCAGCGGTGACGCCCTCAAATGCCGCTTTGATGAAGTCGATAGATTACATCAATTCCAATTTTGCAGCACACATTTCAATGAGCGAGCTTTGCGCCGCTTCCGGAGTATCCAAGGAACACTTATGCACACTTTTCAGAAACAATCTTGATATGCGTCCCATGGAGTATGTTGCTAAGCGCCGTATTCAGGCGGCAAAAGAGCTTTTGACCGGAAGCGAAAAAACAGTTGAGACAATTGCTCTGGAAACCGGCTTTTGCACCGCAAGTTATTTCTGCAAGCTTTTTAAAAGGTATGAGGGAATATCTCCGATGCGTTTCAAAAACGCAAGGTGATAGCACCAGAACAGTGAATTGCATTAAACCTTTTTGTAAAACTAATGAAGAAATCCGAAAATTTAAGTAATTTGTTTTTTCGTTCTGTTGAAAGCCGTGTGGAACATGATGAGGAAGCATTTATTCTCAATCAAACATTAAAATGATAATCCGCCATTCAAAATGAGTGGTGGATTATCATTTTATATTATTGTTTAATCCTCCATTTTTTCATACCCCGGCTCGTCCTCGTCGTCGAAGTCGTATTTGAGCAAGTCGGCGTTACCAGACACATCGGCCTTTAGAGACAAGTCTTTGTTTCACAGGTTATGGTTCGGCATCGCCATTTCGCGGGTTTTCTATCGCAAAAAAATTCAACGCGGCAATCGACAGAATTTGTCGAAAAGACACGTGCAATATCTTGTTTATGGAGGTTCTATTTTTTTGTCTCACAAAAGGAGACCACAAGTATATCATTGTCGAATTTTATGTATAACCGTGATAAAATCACGAAAAATATTGAAATATAAAAAAACAACTTGAAATATATTTCAAATTGGTGTATTATATTATATGAACAGTAAAAAAGCCGTAAAAAAATGATTAAATGACAACGGAGGTGTTTAATGGAAAAAGAAAAAATTGAAAGGATAAATTTTCTTGCGGCCAAGTCAAGAACCGAAGGTCTTACCGAAAAGGAAAAGTCGGAGCAGCAGGCTTTAAGGGACGAATATCGCGCGGGCTTCCGTAGAAACCTTTCCGCTCAGCTTGATAACACCTATATTGTTGATAAAAACGGCAACAAGACCAAATTAAAAAAAAGTAAAAATTAAGGAGGAAAAAGCCAATGGCAAAATACATGACCAGCGGTGCACAAAAGATTATGGAGTGCTTTCTTCAGTCCTCCGGAGGAAAAAGCGCGCTTTATGACGACGAAATGAACCTTGTATGGAGCAATTATCATGAGTTTTTCGACGACTTTGATCTTAAACAGGTTAAAAGCGAAAATCAACTGACCTCCGAGACCGCCGTATCTGTTATTAAAAACGGCGTAAGAGCGGTACTGAATATTACGCCCGTTCGTAAAACCGTGCGCACGATTTGCGCCTATGTATGCAGCATAAAAGATGCCTATGATATTTACAGGCTTATGAGTAAAACCGTTATTTCCGACTTTTCAAATAATATAATGAATAAGAGTAAGGCACGGATAGAAAAGCTTGTTATGCTCAATCAGGAGATACATGAGGCCGCCTCTGATCTGATTACGAATAACGCGGAATGCGGCTCCGAAAGCAGCGTGCTTAATGAATTGATTCTACAGCAGGAACAGCTTCTTACCACTATGAACAACGAGATAAGGTTTTACATTGATACCTGTTACAAAGAACTGTCTGAAGAAAAGGAATTTTGTAACCTTACAATCTTATTTGCCACCGTCTTTTCCTATATAGCGGAGGATTTTAAAGAGCTAAAGCGAAAAGTGGTTCTATCTGTACCCAAAAAGGATTATTATATTATGAATGGCGGCAGTACGCTTTTACTTGCGTTTATGCATTTGCTTCGTGCGCATATTATGCTTTCACCCACCAAAAGCTCGGTTACGTTATCTGCCGAATATAACGATACCATAACACCCGCCGGATCGTTTCTTGTAAAGGTAAAGACAACCCTGCTTTCCGATGACAAGACGGACGAAAGTACGCTTTTAACATCACGCGCTTACCGTGAGCTCTCCAAAAAAGTGTTCAAATACAATTACGGAGGAACCTTCGAGTGTACCGACACCAAAAAAAATATGCAGACGATTTTTTCTGTTCCCGTAGCCAAAAAGAACAGAGGAGCTATGCTGAACAGCTCCAATGTGTGCTACAACTGTGATGAGGGAGGAATATACCGCAGATATATGCGTGAAATAATTTGCACGGAAAATGAAGAACACAAAACTTTGGATTGACGGTAATATCAATAGCTTTTATATTCGTCGCTGTTGCAAAACATACAAATCCTGTCGGTATAAATTCGGCAAATACACAAAAACTGATATTATGCTGTTTTTTGCAAAACTTTTCTGTCCATTTTAAAATGGCTGTCACATAATTATCATATTGGCAATATATAATTAAGACTGTCAGGAGAAATCCTGGCAGTGGTTAATGAAACATTAATCATAATTTCCTCTCCCAACATTTTCATTTTAATCTCATTTGATTTCGCACATTTTGTGCAATACCGTTCAGTGAGGCGAAAGCTTTGCTGAACGATTTTTTTAATTGCCATAATTCCGGTTTATATTTCAATAAAAGAAAGGAACAAAAAAATGTACAAAATTTTGATTGCAGACGATGAACAAAAGATTCGTGAGGTTTTAAGAGAGTACGCGGAATACGAGGGGCACGAGGTAGTGGAGGCCGTTGACGGTATGCAGGCGGTGGAACTGTCCAAGCAGGAGGACTTCGATATTATAATTCTCGACATTATGATGCCCAGATTGGACGGTTTTTCCGCCTGTAAAGAAATTCGTAAGTTTAAACAGACGCCGGTGCTTATGCTGTCCGCGAGAGGAGAGGAGTACGATAAGCTGTTCGGCTTTGAAATAGGCGCTGACGACTACGTGGTAAAGCCTTTTTCTCCAAAGGAGGTATTGGCAAGAATAAACGCCATTATAAAACGCAACAAGGGCGCTGATTCGATGGCGGACGCCGCCGTGTTTGAAGGTCTGGAAATAAACTTCACCTCCCGCGACGTGAAGATCGACGGCGTAAAGGCTAATCTTACTCCAAAGGAATACGACCTGCTGTTTTATCTCGTGAGAAACAAAAACATAGCCCTTTCAAGAAATAAGCTTTTGGAAGAGGTATGGGGCTACGACTTTTTCGGCGACGACCGTACTATTGATACGCATATAAAAATGTTAAGAAATAACCTTGGCCCTTACAGAAAGTTTATAGTCACCCTTCGCGGAATGGGATACAAGTTTGAAACGGATAACGATTAAGAATTTGTATTCATCGGACTTGTATGCGGGTTTTAAAGTAAATTTTGCGGAGGACAAGTCAAGGAATTTTAACAAAGTCATAGATAAAATTTGCCGAAAAGGCGCGTATAATAATATCCAATGATTACAAGCTCTAAGGGATAAAGGCAGAACAGCGCAATTATTTTCGTACGGTTTGCGGTACAACGATACTATATAAAATAATAAGGAAAAAACAATGAAGGAATATTTCAGCAGCATACGCTTCAGATTATGGATAATTTTCGTATTGTTTACTCTGGTGACAATGGGCGTACTGTTTGTTTCCCGCTCCGTTCTTACGCCGTTTTTTTACGGCAAATACAAGAAAAGCGAGTGCATCAACGTCGCCAATACCATAGAAAAGCTGGTTACGTCGGAAACGTGGAGTCAATATGACAAAAACGATGTTGAATATCTTAAATCGGCGGTAGGGGATATGGCGTCAGATCATCAGTTTGACATCATTATAAATCTCCCCGGAGTTATGCGGAATATGATGTTTTTAAAATCCGGAGACAATGAGATACTCCCGCAAAGCGTAAGCAGCGAAATAAAATACAGCCTTCTCAATAAAGATGACGGAATTATTATCAGTAATGTGGATTTGAATAATTCCGAAGGCATTATTCTCGCAAAGTGCGTAAAACAGGAATACGGTGATATGATTTATATCCCCGCCTACATCTTTATCTTTAGTTATACCGAACCGATAGGCACTACACTGAGCATCGTCAATTCAATTTCGTATATATGCGCAAACATTATTTTGCTGTTTGCATGTATAATTTCAATAGTTATTTCCTCACATATTGCCAATCCCCTCGTAAAAATTTCCAAAAATGCCAAAAGCCTTATTAAGGGCGAATTTAATATGACAATAAGACACGGAGAATACGATGAGATCAAAACATTGACAGAAAACTTGAATGCCGCTTCCGCCGAAATATCCAAAACCGAAACCCTACGCAACGATCTTATGGCCAACGTTTCGCATGACCTTAAAACCCCTCTCACTATGATAAAGGCATATGCGGAGATGATAAGAGATCTTTCCGGTGACAATCCGGAAAAAAGGACAAAGCATTTAAAGGTTATTATAGATGAAACAGATAGGCTTACTCTGTTGGTTAACGACATATTGAATCTTTCCAAGCTGGAAAGCGGGGTTGCCGAAATAAATCTCTGCGTATTCGATTTGTCGCAGCTTCTGAAGGACATTATCAGCCGTTTCTCGCTTCTCGACAGTACAAGGGATTATACGGTAAGCCTCTTCGCAGAAGACTGCATTGAAATAAACGCGGATCAGCAGAAAATAGAACAGGTTGTTTACAATCTTGTCAACAACGCCATAAACTACATTGGTGACGATAAGACGGTATCCGTAAGGCTGTACCGAAAAGAAGGCGGCGCAGCTCGATTTGAGGTTTCGGATCACGGGCCGGGTATTCCGTCGGAACAGATACCTTATATCTGGGAAAGATATTACAAGGTTGATCGCTCGGAAAACTATAAGCGCGTAGTAAAGGGTACGGGACTTGGCCTTTCCATCGTAAAGGAAATATTTACGGTTCACGGCTTTGCCTTCGGCTGTGACAGCGTTGAGGGAAGCGGAAGCACGTTCTGGTTTGAATTTCCCGTTTATACGGAATCCGAACCCGCAGAACAGAAAGAGCTTCTTAAACCGTAATGAGAAAATTTGTTTACAAAATCGGAGAAAACTTTGAGGGAAAAGAGGCTAAAGCTTTCCTTAGACATATGGGGTATTCCGCCGATATCATTAAGGAACTTAAAAAAGGCCGGCTTCTGGTAAACGGCTCAGAGGCTTACACGGTGCGGAAGCTTCACGCCGCTGATGTTCTTGAAACTATTTTTCCGGATGAGGTTTCGGATATTGAACCAAATATCAATCCATGTATAAAGCTGATTTATTCCGATAAAGACATTGCCGTACTGTACAAGCCGCCTTATGTGCCAACTCACCAGAGTTTGGGTCATTATAGGGATACTTTGGCCAACCACTTTGCCGCCCTCTTCCCCGATACCCGTTTTCGTACCGCAACAAGACTTGATAAAAATACGTCGGGGCTGTGCCTTACAGCGCTGAACAAGCTGTCATCCGCAATTGTCTGCGCCCATAAGCCGAAAAAGCTTTATTATGCCGCGGTAAAGGGGGATATTCCTTTTTCGGGGACAATAAACGCGCCCATAGAAAGAGAACGGGAGGGAGATATAAAAAGAATCGTCACTCCTGAAGGAAAACCTTCGGTTACTCATTATAAAACGGTCAGGAAAAAAGGCGAGTATAGGTTGTTGGAAGTCGAGCTTGAAACGGGGAGAACACATCAGATACGGGTGCATATGGCTTATATCGGTTTCCCTCTTTTGGGAGACGAATTGTACGGAGGAGAAACGGAGCTTATTTCACGTCAGGCGCTGCATTGCGGAAAAATCGAGTTTTTTCATCCGATAACCAAAGAAAAAATGAGCTTTGAGCAACCTGTTCCGGAGGATATGGAGAAGATTTTTCAAAATTAGAGCGTGTTAACATAAAACCAATTTGCCGAAAAGATGTATATCGGGCTTTATGTGAACACGCTCTAATTCTATTTTTATTGCTCCCCCAACTACTCTTGAAGATTTTATGATCTGAACGACTGCCGAAATGCGAGGAAGAAAGCCGCAGGAATATGCGCATATTTCAAGGATTTCTGACGAAGTATTTCGGCATCAGTACAAGCAGAAAAATTCAAGAGTTAGTTGGGGGAGCAATATAACCAATTAAATAATTGAAAAACTGTTATTGGTATAATATGAAAATTTAATGAAAAGCCGCGAAACTTTCTTGACTTCCTGAACAATGTTCACTATAATATTAGTGAACATTGTTCACAGGAGGAAAATTATGAGTGACAACGAAATAATAAAAAACCGTATAATTGAAATTACCACCGAGTTGCTTAAAGAGTACGGTGGCAACACAAAAAAAATCACTTCACGTTTAATTTCGGAAAAAGCCGGCATTGGATTAGGCTCAATAAATTATTTTTTTGGAAGCAAAGAAAAGCTGATAACGGAATGTGTACAAAGGATAATAAACAAGCTGTTGATCGGATTTACTCCGCAAATAACAGATCTATCCGAATCCGACGGCTTGTCAGATAAAGCCCGTTTAATATCATGGGCAAGTCAGACTTTTGACTTTCTTTTTGAACATCAAGAGATTGCCTGTATATCTATTTTAAGCGATATGCAAAATTATCTGGCGGACAGCAATTCAATTTACACACAAAAGGGGTTCGTCTTTGCCATCAGAACCAAGAAAAATGAAAAAACAAAAAAGTTGCTTGCGTTTATTCTTGTATCCGCCATGCAAACGGCTTTTCTCGCAAAAAATATTGCCAAGGATATATTGGGATACGATTTATATTCAAAATCCGAACGGGATTTATTTATTTCCGACACGGTTACGCTGCTTTTTGATGATAAATTCAGCAAAGGAGAAGCCGCCTATGAAAAATAATCAGATATTGCGGCTTCTCCTTTTGCCTATGCGGTGTCTTTTGTTCATAGCCACGTTTTCTTTTTGCGGTATTATTGCCAGTAAATCGTTGACGGAAATCACACATTGGTGGTCGATGCTTGCATCGGCGATCAATATTGTCACAATAGCCATATTATGGATCGTCTGCAAACGCAACAACACAACCTACCGTGAAATGATACGTTACGAAAAAAAGAAAAAAAGCATTTTAAAAGGTTTTCTCTTTGTCATCATTATGCTGCTTTTGGGTATGGGCGGAATGTACCTGGCGGGATGGCTTTGCTACGGTGAACTTCCATATCTTGCACCTGTTATGATAGCGCCCGTTCCGCCCTTTCTTGCGGTATTGAATATTTTTATACTCCCGCTGACCACGACAATAGCCGAGGATGGGCTATATCTGGGATGCGGAGTAAACGGCATCAGGTCAAAACATGCTGCTGTTTTTCTTCCTGCGTTTTTCTATGCCTTGCAGCATAGCTTTATACCAATGATATTGGATATGAAATTTATCATCTATCGTTTTTTAGCTTTTTTGCCTTTAACGGTATGGATATGCTTCAGATATTATAAAGGGGCTTCCGTTTCTTATATTATGACAGGGCACTGGCTCCTTAACATAGCGACAACGCTGCAGATTGCGGCGACCTCATTTAATCCGGAAATTTACGATATGCTTTTATGAATTATACTCTCCCCGTTTTCTCCGCTTCATTCCTGCTGAATACACAGCCGCAGTAATTCTGTCTGTAAAGCCCGTAAATGCCCGAAAGCTCGATAGACCTTTTATACCCGTTTTTTTTCTTAAAATCCCCGTACAAGTATCCGATACCGTACCGTTCCCCAAGCTCCTCGCCGATAAGATTCAGTTTTTCCGCATTTTTATGCGGGCTTATGGAAAGCGTTGTCCCGAAAAAGTCAAAGCCATTTTCCGCTCCAAGCCTTGCCGCTTCCTCAAGCCTCAGCCTGTAACACTTAAAACACCTTTCTCCTCCTTCGGGCAGATCCTCCAGCCCTCTTGCAATCTCAAAAAACTCTTTGGCCTCATACCGCCCCGCCAAAAGCTTTACTTTCGATTTCAGAGGCATTTCGCCTATAAGTCTTTCCACCTCTTTAAGCCTTTTCCGGTATTCCTCCTCCGGTGAAATATTGGGATTGAAATAAAGCAGCGTAATATCCAAAAATTCGGATAAATATTCGATAACATAACTGCTGCAAGGCGCACAGCAGGCGTGCAAAAGCACGCTTTTTCTGTTTTGGGAGCAAATTCCGTCAAGCTGCTCCTCAAGCTTTTTCTGATAATTTAACATTTTTGATCAGTAACATCTCCCTAAGCTCTTTTTCGGTTCCCGTGAAAATATTTTTGTACTCCAAAATCAACACTGCTCCCTCTTCGGTAGCCAGATAAGCTGTTTTTCCTTTGTCGTAAAGTTCAATGGAGACTATTTTTTCCCAGCTTATCTCACCAAAAGGAGTTTCGTTTTTGCATACCGTTATTTTATCCTCATCAAGAATAACGCTTTCCCCTTCCGACGAAGCCGAGTTTCCGTTAACGGACGCTTTTACATTTTTATTTATTTTAAGAACAAAAAGTGCCGCAACGCCCACAGCGAGTACAACCACCGCTCCCACCAGAATAAGAAAAACAGCGCTTTTAGTCATGGCGAACATAGCGGCGCAGGAAGCGGCAATGGCTGCAAAGCAAACGCCGAACACCGCAGCGAAAACCATAGTAAATTTATTGGAGAAAAAGAATTTATACATTATGTATCTTTTCAGATTTTCCTCCGTCCATTCGGTTTTTATTTCTATCATTTCAGTTAAGCCCTTTCATTGTAAGAGATATTCTGTTCTTTTTTACATCCACGGAAAGTACTTTTACGTTTACAATATCGCCCACCTTCACAACGTCGAGAGGATGCTTCACATAACTGTCGGAAAGCTGTGAAATGTGCACAAGTCCGTCCTGATGCACTCCTATGTCCACAAACACGCCAAAATCTATAACGTTTCTGACGGTGCCCTTAAGTTCCATACCCTCCTTAAGGCTGTTTATATCCATAACGTCGCTTCTGAGAAGAGGGGGAGGGAGCTCGTCGCGGGGGTCGCGTCCCGGCTTTTCAAGTTCGCTCACTATATCGGCCAAGGTCATTTCGCCTACTCCCAGTTCCTCCGAAAGAGCTTTTATTCCTCTTGTCTTTACCGTTTCCGCAATTTTACCTTTATCCGCGCTTTTCAGATCGGCAAGCTTAAAGCCGCATAGGTCAATAAGTTTTCCCGCGTATTCGTAGCTTTCGGGGTGAACGGCGGTGTTGTCAAGAGGATTTTTTCCGTCGTGCACCCTTAAAAAGCCCGCGCACTGTTCAAAGGCCTTTTTACCCAGCTTAGCCACCTTCATAAGCTCTTTTCTGTCCTTAAAAGCGCCGTTTTCTTCTCTGTAAGCCACTATGTTCTTTGCCACCGTTCCGTTTATCCCCGCCACATAACCCAAAAGCGAGCAGGAAGCGGTGTTTACGTCCACGCCCACGCTGTTTACACAGTTTTCCAGTACCCCGCCAAGAGCCTCCGAAAGCTGATTCTTAGGCATATCATGCTGATACTGTCCTACCCCTATTGCCTTAGGGTCAATTTTCACAAGCTCCGCCAAAGGGTCCTGAAGCCTTCTCGCAATAGATACCGCGCTTCTTAAAGAAACGTCGAACTGGGGAAATTCCTCGGCGGCAAGCTTACTGGCAGAATAAACGCTGGCTCCCGCTTCTGAAACCACCATATAGCTGACGTGCGTATCCACTTCCTTTATAAGGTCGGCGATAAAGCACTCGCTTTCGTGGCTGGCGGTTCCGTTTCCTATGGCTATCGCGGTCACGTTGTGCTTTCCTATAAGCTGTTTCAGCTTTGTTTTGGCTTCCTCCACCTTGTTCTGAGGCGGCGTGGGGTATACCACCGTAGTATCCAGAACCTTTCCTGTTTCGTCAACCACGGCGGTTTTGCAGCCCGTTCTGTAAGCGGGATCAAATCCCATTGTTACGGTGTTTTTTACCGGCGGCTGCATAAGAAGCTGATATAGATTGTCCTGAAATACCTTTATGGCGGACTTACAGCTTTTTTCGGTAAGCTCGGTCCTTACCCGCCTTTCAAGAGAAGGGTGGATAAGCCTTGTATATGCGTCCTCCGCCGCAGCTTTTACTATGTTGCCGCAGTCGTTTCTCGCTTTTACATACTGTCTGAAAATAATTTTCAGAACGTCCTCTTCGATAACCTCCACCGAAATTTTAAGTATTTCCTCCCTTTCTCCTCTGTCCAGCGCCAGAACGCGGTGAGAAGGGATTTTTGAAGCGGCTTCGCTGTAATCATAATAATTTGTGTACACCGAGTCTTTTTCGGGATCGGCAGCTTTTGATACGATAAGTCCTCTTTCGGCGTAAAACTCCGAAAGTATCTTTCTTAAATTAGGGTCGTCGGAAACGGTTTCCGCTATAATGTCGGAAGCTCCCTGAATCGCTTCCTCGGCGGTGGCTACTCCCTTTTCTTCGTCAATGTAATTTTCCGCTTCCTTGTAAGGACTTGCCAAGGTTTGTTCCATAATAAAATCCGCCAAGGGCTGTAAGCCCTTTTCCTTGGCTACGCTTGCCCTTGTTTTTCTTTTGGGCTTAAAGGGGCGGTAAATATCCTCCACCTCCGCTAAGGTAAGCGCTTTCAAAAGCGACTGTTCTATCTCTTCGGTGAGGTTTCCGCCGCTTTCTATGCTTTCCTTTACCTCCGCCTTGCGCTGTTCGAGATTCCTCAGATATGAAAGTCTTTCGTCAAGCTCGCGCAGAAGCTGATCGTCCAAAGCGCCGGTTACTTCCTTTCTGTATCTTGCGATAAAAGGTATGGTATTGCCGTCGTCTATAAGCTTTACGGTGTTGTCCACCTGTTCTTTTCTGATTTTGAATTCCTCCGCAAGCTGCTGATTGATGTCCATTTGTTTTGTTTCCTTTCTTTTAATAATTATACAACATACTGTCCCGATTGAACTTTCCACATTTCCGCGTATTTCCCCCCGTATCGGAGCAGTTCCTCATGGCTACCCTCTTCGGTTATCCTGCCGTTTTCAAGCATATAGATATGATCCGCTATCCTCGTTGTCGAGAGACGGTGAGAAATGAACACTACCGACTTGTTTTCGGCCGCCGTAAGCATTGAATTGTTCAGGTGGTATTCCGCGATGGGGTCAAGTGCCGAGGATGGCTCATCGAGAATAATAAGCCTCGCGTCCTTGTAAAATACTCTCGCTATCGCAAGCTTCTGCCCTTCGCCGCCCGAAAGGGTAACGCCGTTTTCCTCAAATTCGGCGGTGAGATTCTTATCCAGTCCGTCGGAAAGAGTCAGGAGTTTTTTTTCAAAACCGCTCTTCTTTAACGCGTTCCCGATTTTTTCTTCATCGCTACCGTCGGTAAAGTCAAGCAGCACGTTTTCCCTTACCGTTGCCGCGAAGATCCTGAAATCCTGAAATATCGTTCCGATTTTTTGTCGGTATTCCTCCACGTTATACTCCTTAATATTAACCCCGTCAAACAGTATTTCTCCCTCGTCTGGATCGTAAAGCCGCATTATAAGCTTTATAAGAGTGGTTTTTCCCGCTCCGTTATAACCTACTATGGCTATTTTGCCGCAAGGGTTTATTTTCATATTGATATTGTTTAAAAAAACCTCGTTTTTTCTTTTTTCTTCAAACGTAGCCTCCTTTACCGAACACAGCCGGTTTTTGGGTTTAAAAAATCTTTCCTATTATCTCAAACACCGGTCCTTTCTGCCACAAAAATGTGGAAAGACTTATCGCGTATCCCTCCCCCTGATTCAGCGCAAAATCCGCGGGTCGCCCCTTGGGCAAACCGTATCCTGAAAGCAGATTCATGATAACCCCCGCGTGGGTTATCACCGCCGCCCGTGAAATATGCTCCTTAATCATATCCTTAAACACCTCCTCAAGACCGTCTATACATCTTAAGGTGAAATCCCCGAAGCTTTCCCCTCCCGGAGCGCATGCGTCATAACCGCCCTTAAGCCATTCTGTATATTCGGGTACGTCCTGCAATTCCTCCGGTGTTTTGCCCTCAAACTCCCCGAAATCGCATTCGCATAGGTTTTCAATCTCCTTGACATATCGGTTTGGATAAATTATTCCCGCCGTTTCAAGACAGCGCTTTAAAGGACTTGAATACACTTTTTGCACATCGGGGTAAATATCGTCCTGTTTCATACGGCTTATAGCGGAATATCCCTCGTCACAAAGAGGCAGATCGGTGAAACCGATATATTTTCCCTCTAAATTTCCCTCGGTAATACCGTGGCGGATTAAAAAAATCGTGTAATTCTGCATTTTTGTCAATATTCCTTCCTTATGAAAAATTCTCACCAATAAAATTTATTTTTTTTGTATTCTTTGCCGATTTACATTTAGGTATATATATCCTATAATATACTCTGCGGCTATAAGCGACAAAATTTGTTTTTTTGCCGCTTCTTTCCCGTTCATTGACCAAAAAACGGCTCTGAGCGAGACATATTGCCAAAAACGATATTTGTATAAAAAGGTTGTCAGAAAAATATGTTAAACGATTTTCCTCGAATTTTAACACTGCTGCGCAAGGAGAAAGGTATAAGCCAGAAGCAGGCTGCCGAAGACCTTGGATTGGCGCAGGCGCTTTTGTCCCATTACGAAAAAGGCAAGAGAGAGTGCGGTCTTGAATTTCTCCTGAAGGCCGCCAATTATTATAATGTATCCACAGACTATCTTTTAGGGCGTTCACCCGTAGCCAACGGCGCGGTAATAACCCATTCCACCATAGAGAATGCGGCGGCTCCCGAAAAAGCGCGGAATCTCTCCGCCGACGAACTTTCGGCGGTATTTGCCAAAAAACTGGTAAATAACAGCGTGGATGTAATTTATTCCCTCTTGGGAAAAACGAAAAACCCTCAGCTTACCGACAGGATATACGACATCTTTTCCTGCGCTATATACCGCGCTTTCAGACTGATTTACAAGAGCAATCCCGCCAATGATATGAATATGTTTAAAACTCCCGAAGAAGGGGTGGGACAGCTTATCACCGCCGCGGAGTCGGTTGCTGCGGCAAAGGCCGAGCTGTCCGTATCCGCTCACGAAACGGAGGCTCCCGTTATAAAGAGAGCCGAATTGGAGGGACAGTACGGTAAAAGCGCTTCCGTGCTGTTAAATATGGTAATGCATTGTGAGAAGCAGATGGAAAAGCTTTGATTTTTTTAAATATGAAAACGGTAAATGACTGCTTTTGGCTGTCATTTATTTTTTTTGCCGATTATCTGCATTACAATCTTAACGCAGGCCTTGAAATTCAGCATCAGCATCAACATAAACACCGCCGCCAATACCAAATAAAACACAATGTCATTCTTAACAAAAATTATGACCAGTCCCATTGCAATAAGACAAATCGTGTTAGTACAGAGCTTTCGCAGCCTAAGATTCATATAAACAGTCTGTCTTGTATCAAACGCGCGAATAATAAACACGGTAATAAAGCTGACGCAGGTCGCTATCGCCGCGCCGTGATTTCCCAAAACAGGAATAAACGAGGCGTTTAGAAGAATATTTATGGCAGCCCCCACCGAGGTGGTTAGCAAAGAGCGTTTGGACTGCTTTGAAGCCACATAAATGCTGCCCATAAAGGTGGAGAAGCAGCTATATACCACCGCCAAAACAAGAAACGGCGTATAAATATAAGCCATATGAAACTGCTTAGCGCAAAAAACCGAGATAAAAGGACGGATAACCAACAGCATACCCGATCCCACCACAAAGACAATTGACTGAAAGGCGCTGAAAACATCGGAATAAAATTTTGCGATGGTGCGGGAATTTTTTTCGCTTATAGCGGACATATTCCACGCCTGTGAAAATATTCCCGAAAGAAGGGCTATCATATTGGGCAGACGATAAGCCGCTTTGTACATACCGCTCTGGGCAAAACCCAACATTTCCGAAACGAAAAAGGTGTCCGATGCATTTATTATCCACCACATAACGGTGGTAGGTATCATGGGGAGCGCAAAGCTGATCATTGCCTTTCGTACACTGCGGTCGGTGCCAATAAGCGCAAAATATTTTTTCAGCCTCCCCATATATGTAAGAAACAATATCGAGCACACATCGGCGCAGATGACCGACAGCAGGTACCCCATATTCCCCCATTTAAACGCCAGCAGAAACAGCAGGTTAAAAAGAATATTCATTACGGTGGTAAATATTCCGTCCATAGCGTACAGCCTTACGTTGCCGTTGGAGCGCACAAACAAAGCGCAGGTGCTTTTCATCCCCCCCGTGAACACATAAACCGCCGTAATCCATGAATACTGGTTAAGCAGTGCCAGTACCTTGTTGTCGGGCATAAGCCCCGCCGTAAGGTCAAGGGCGGGAACTATAAGAAATCCGATGGAGGTGCCTATTAAGGTCACCTTTACACCTATGGAAAAAACCTGAGAATTATTATACGCCCTGTCAAGACCGAACCGTATTATGGATTCGCCTATCGAAAGCGTGGCAAAAGCCATTAAAAGGGTGGCGGTATCTATAATTGTACTGATCTCGCCGTAGCCCTCCTCGCCGAGCATATTCTGATAAAAGCGCATCAGAAGCACTACCAACAGTTTTGAGCCGAACTGACCCAAAGCCAGCACCACAGTGTTTGACGCAAGCTTTTTATATCTGTTCAATTTTTTACATCACCGCCTTTCATAATCCGATTTAGAGACTTCATAACCTAAGAACATGCTCTAATTTTGCAGTGCGATTTGTTCCTCGGTAACGGGAGTGTACCTTATAATCTCCGTACCGTCCAAATTTTCCCTTTGCATATCCACCGCCGTGATTCGGTGATTGTTATATGTGGTATAGTAATAAATACCCTTGTCCGCATTGCAGCAGCAGGTGTAAATCGTAATCTCGTACTTTCCCTCTTCGGGTATGCAGCAGCCTTTTTGCTGATCCACCGAACCCAGAATATGGAAAAACTGGCTTACGCTCTCCTTTTCCCCTTCTCCCGAAACGGAATTCATTTTAACAAACGCTGCTCTGACGAACCTTGATTGCGAGGACAGATCGCCGGGAAGTCCTATAGCGCCCATACCACGGCAGTATCTGTCCAATTCCAGCCCTTTCGCAAAAGTTTTCGCAGGCTCTTGCGCTGAAAGTCCCATATAGTTGTTAAGGTTAAAAAGCTGTTTGTCAAAAGTGGGGTTGTTGGTAAGAACTCCAACGGGATTATCGTAAATCTTTAATCCCTCCAAGGTGGATTCCACCGTCAGCGCCCCGCTTTTGTCGGCGATAATCCAGTGGAGCCGCGCCGCAGGAAGCCTGTTGCCAAACCGGGTGTTCGTTATATTTATTTTCGGGAGCAGTGCCTTGGCTTCCTTTAGATCGGAACACCTGCACAGCAGCCATTGTATAAATTCAAAATGCGCAATGTTGTTCTTTCCCTCGGTGCTGTCGAAATAAACCGCGTTTCCCACAAAATTAAGCCCGGCCATACAAAGTCCATTTTCGTTCGCCGCTTCATAATAAAGCGGACATCCGTCCTCCACGTGAGCCATACCGATCATGGCAAAATGGGAACTTACCGTCTCCGTTTCGGTAAAGCTCAGCGGAAAATTTCTCGGTGTTATTACAATCTCGTCACCGTAGGAAAAATCGTTGTCAAGGGTTCTTCCGAAATAAAAATCCTTTGTTTTATAGACCGCCGCCGTACACATAGCAATTACTCCTTTTTTAAGCTGTAAACCGCCACAATTTCATCTCCGCACATTTCTCCGTTTTCCTTAAATCCGAATTTGGAATACACTTCCCGCGCCCGCACGTTTTCTTTTTCATATGAAAGCCATATGTAATCGGCTCTGCCCGCCGGAAAGGTTTTAATATATTCCAGCGCCTTTTTCAATATCGGTTCAGCGTAACCTTTTCCTTGAAAGCTTTGATCTATCATAAGCCGCCATATAATATAATTTCCCTTTGCAATGTCGGGTTCATTCGGCTCATCCAAGGTATCATATCCGAACATAATAAAGGCTATCAAAGTATCTTCGTCATATATTCCGAAGGGCATGGCAAATATATTTTCGTTTCTTGAAGCAAAAGCCTCCGCTAAGCTTACGGTATTCGGCGCCACAAAGCTTTTTTGATGTTCAAAAACCTTCAGAGCACAGATTTGGGCTACATTGGCGTTTGTTATTTTCTTAAATAAAATATTCATTTAATACTCCTTGCTTCAAATTTTGGCAGCACCGCACAATGATTGTGTGTGGATTGCGCCGCCGGATTTTTAGTCAGCTTGTATAAATCCGACTTAGGAATACCGGCGTATTTCAAGGAGAATTTGTGCAAGCTGACGAAAAATATGCAAGCAAGCCGCACGCAAAGTTGTCAGGCGGTCATTGCGCGGTGTTGCCTTTTATCTTTTCCAAAAAATAAAGATTTATTTTCGCTTTTCCCGAAAAAATTCCGTCAGTATCTCTCCGCATTCCTTTTCAAGCACTCTGCTTCTTACAAAAGGCTTGTGATTAAACGGCAGCTCAAAAATGTTGATTAAAGAAGCGCAAACTCCTCCCTTTTCGTCAAAAGCGCCGTAAACCACCCGTTTCAGCCGTGAATTTATAATAGCTCCCGCGCACATCGGGCATGGCTCCAAAGTGACGTACAGGGTACAATCCGTAAGCCGCCAACTTTTAAGCGTCTTTGCGGCTTCCTCAATAGCGATAATTTCCGCGTGAGCGGTGGGAGAATTGTCGGTCTCGCGGCGGTTATAGCCTTGTCCGATTATTTCACCCTCTCGGTTCATAACAATTGCCCCTACGGGACATTCGCCTATGGAATAAGCCTTTTTAGCCAGTTCCATGGCTTTAAGCATCATTTCTTCATCAAATAGCATAATAATTCCACCTAACTTATTGATTATACTATATACAACGAAAAATTTCAAGGGCAAATTCATTTAAGTTTCCGCAAAACAAAAAGATTGTTAATGTTGACTGAAAAACAAATATATGGTATAATAACCTCAGACTGCGAAAAGAGGAAGATTTTATTTTAATGTCTGA
>CAJUQV010000011.1 GCA_910588335.1 uncultured Ruminiclostridium sp.
TGATTATGCTTGCTATGATTTTTGACGCTATTTTTATGTGAACACACTCTAATAGTGGAACTACTACAAAAGATACGGCATAAACAATGTGATCTTCAGGCAGAAAAACAATTCCACACACAAAGCCAATAGTACATACAAAACTGAAAATAAAAGCAATGCCCCATTTCTTGTAGTTTTCTTTCTTTTTCATACTTTGGTTTCGGTTTTTTTCATACATAAATTCCCGTATTTGTAGCTTCTCTAATCTTTTTTTCAAGTAAAAAGCACATACGATTTCAACAAGGCAGAAGCAGCAAAATGTATAAAGTATGCTCTTACCATAAAGAAGGGTGTATAGCTTTATTTCATGCAAAATTGCATTACGACAGAATAGCCCATATACGGAAAAGCCTATTGTTGTTCCAATCAGAAAACACAACAATCCAATCAATAAGATTTCACATAAAAACAAGTTTGTTAATTTCTTTTTATTCATTCCCAATAATAAATAATTTGCAAATTCTTTCGCCCTCTGTCTTAAGATAAAGTTATCTATATATACTACTAAAATCGCTTGGATTATTGTTATCAGCAAGGGTAAAGAAACTGTGTGAAAATTAGCTAATTCTCCCATAATTGCAATGCAGTTAGATATTTCCATAATCGCTAAAAGGACAGTCATGGTTACAACATACAAAAGATAATCGGTGAAAGATCGTTTGGCATTACGAATTGACAATTTCAAATACATCATGGCTTTCCCCCTCTATCAATTCTATTTTTTTCAAAATGTCCGCAAAAAAGGCCTGCTTATTTTTTTGTTCCCGGTTTAATGTGGCTTTTATTTCACCGTCTTGCATAAATAATATCCTGTCACAATAACTCGCTGCCATAACATCATGGGTAACCATTAGTATTGTTGCATTGTATTCCTTACAAAGCATGACAAATACGCTTAATAGCTGTTTGGCAGCATGAGAATCTAGCGCCCCAGTCGGCTCGTCTGCAAGTATAATATCCGGTTTTACCGCAATAGCACGAGCGCAAGCGCAACGTTGCCGTTGCCCGCCAGATACTTCATATGGGAATTTATCTAATACAGCGGAAATATTCAGTTTTTCAGATATACTTTGTATAATTTGCCCGATACTTTCTTTTGGAGTTTCTTTAACCGTCAATGCAAGTGCAATATTTTCATAGATAGTCAAGGTTTCAAGTAAATTGTATTCTTGAAAGACAAAGCCTAAATGTTCACGACGAAAGTTTGCGGTATCTTCTTCTGCTATATCTACTATGTTTTGCCCCCCGATTCGTATTATTCCATTTGTCGGCTTATCTATTGTTGCTATCAAATTAAGCAATGTTGTTTTCCCAGAGCCGGAAGCTCCCATAATTCCAACAAACCTGCCCTGTGCTATTTGAAAACTTACGTCATTTACAGCTAACACGGAATTACTCTCTGTTTCGTATATCTTAGAAATATTTTGCACTTCTAAAACATTTTTTTGTGTAATCTCCTCTGCTTTCAATTTCCCCTTATCGTTTCCCAACCAATTTGTGATAACTTCCATAAGAACCTCATCTGCTTTTTCTTTTATGTTTTCGTCCGTGATACATTCACCGGCAAATAATTCATTCAAAGTTATTTCTAGTAATCCGCATAGTGGAATGAACAAAGATAAGTCCGGCATAGACCTTCCTGTTTCCCATTTTGAAATAGCCTTATCTGTTATGCCTAATTTTTCTGCCAACTGATTTTGCGTCCAACCTTTTGCTTTTCGACGTTCGGATATAAAGACACCAATTTTATTTTGGTTCATAATTCAATTCCTCCTGCTTAAAGTAAATTATATCAATCCAACATATAAATGTACACCCACTAACAGTAGAGTGTGATAAAATACTTTTTTTTACAATTCTACCGGTGGTGTAGTTCTTTGACTTACCTCCTTGTGGGATATTTAATACTAATCCCTTTTAAAATTGTTGGATTAGTGTTTTGGGTGCAATCCCTTTTTAAACTATGGATAAAATCCATAGTTTAAAAAGGGATTGGTATAAAACTGATATTTTGATCTAAGACGTTTATCAATAGGCTTACGTGTCAGATTACAACAATTATGCACGTGTAATTCAAAATAAATTAACATAGTACAACCCAAAATCCGTTAAAAGAGCAGAAATACCAAATTGTTTCAGACAGCAGGATAAATTGAGGAAATATTATATATCGCGTGTTATTAAGCAAAGCAAATTAAGCTTGATTTTAAATTGATATAAATAACCGCAAAAAAACGGACGAAGCCGCTGCTTTTGGTATGGGAAAACAACTTTAATTCTGTAAATAAAGTTCCGTTTTCTTTATCCAAAGCAACGGCTTCGCTCTTTTTTGCTAAGACGCAATATTATTTTAATTCTGTTGCGGATTCTCACAAGCCTCATAATCCGATGTAATACCGTAATATTCCTCAAGCGAAAGACCGGATTCGGTTATGATTTTCGCTTTCTCTTTGCCGATATACCTAACGTGCCATGGCTCATAGACATATCCTGTGTACATTTCCTTGTCCTTTGGATATCGTATAATGAAGCCAAATTCGGCACAATGCTCCGCAAGCCATATTCCCTCCCGCGTATCGGCAAAGCTCTGATCAAGGGAGTTCAAGTCAAAGGTATAACCGGTTTGATGATCGGAATGTCCCGCTCTTGAAGAATATGTATCCGCTTTTTCCGTGCCGTCACGGTCAGCCCAGCCTGAGTACACTGTTTTCTGAGTATAATATGAACGATAACCCGACACTATGTAAAGCGACAGCCCCTCCGCCGCCGCGGCATTCTGCATTTCGGCCAACGCCTCGGCCGCCTCTTTTTTTACTCCGGGATCATAGTCGGCGGGAAGAGTATATGTCTTATTGGCTATCATTATCCCGTCTACATATGTGATACCGTTTATTCTTTCTATTACATAACCGTTTTCCGTTAAAGAGGTATAATCCGCGCCGTTTTCGGAGTTATAAGCGTTCTTACTTTCCGACAGATAATCCGCGTGTATATAGGTTCCGTCCTTCAGCTTGTAATAATTCGTGTCGGTTTTCGCAATTACGGCGACTTTTTCGTTCAGAGTGTACTGTCTTACCCTTTCGCTGCCCTGTATCGCGATTATTCTTGAGTAAATATGATCGGTGTTTACATAAAGTTCGCCAATTTCTTCCGTTTCGATCCATTGGGGTGAATTATCCGGTTCGTACGTATCCTCGGAAGAGCCTTCGGTGCGAACACTGCTCTCGGAAAACGTCTCGTTTTCTTCGGTAGAACCCGGAGCATCGGAAGAATCTAAAGCATCGGATGCGGCGCTTACCGTTTCGGTTTCGGTGAGAGATTCCGGTGCGGTTACTGACACGGAAACAATTTCATGCGGTTCTGACGTATTTACCACGACGACAGATTCGCCATCGTTTTTTATTGTACCGATTTCGCCTATTTCTCCGCAGCCGGAAAAATGCACAGCCGATGCAATCAAAATCGGTATTAAAATTGCTTTTCTTTTTTTCATAATTCAAAAACGGCAAGCCGTGTAATTGCTGCCGGATGTTCCACGCCTTTTATACTAATACCTTTTTAAACTGTGGCTATTACGTCAGTTTAAAAAGGTATTGGCATGATTAAAAATCAAATCAGGAAACGATTAATTCGGACAATAATCGCTTTAAAGTATATTGACGCCTTTAACCGTCGACTTTATGACAACCTTTCCGTCCGCGCCGTAAAAATATACGGTTCGGCCGTAGTTAAGCCCGGTATCCGACGCTATTATCGGTATCTTAAGCTTTGCCAGCGCCTGTTTTACGGCGGCCACATTCCTTTCGCCTATATTAAACTGTTCGCTTCTCGCCGCAAACATCAGTGCGCCGCCTGCAATCTTCGCCTGCAAACGGCGGGGATCGGCGCCCATCTTCACCATTTCCGCAACCATATCGGGTATGGCGGTATCGGCGAACTTCATTCTGTTTACATCTCTTCCGCTTAAAGAGCTGCTGTCGGGGAGCATAATATGAGATAATCCCGCAACACCCGCTTTGGAATCGAAAATGCAAGAACCTACACATGAACCTAAAGCATACGTTATAAGCACATCCGGTGGTCTGCATACCTTCCAGTCGGATATGCCGATTGTAATATTACTCATACTATTGATATTTCCTTTCCTCTTGGAACTTCCGCGCCGCTTATATATTTTTTTGCGGCCGGAAAAGCAGGAATAGGTCATCTCTCTTAAAACAGCCGTTCCGATTGCCGAACGCTTATGGCGGGCAAACACCTTGTACCTCAGTCATTCCGTTTTCGGCAGCTTATTTTACGGGAGCAAGAATTTCCGCGCGGCTGTATTATTTTGACAACCGCGCTAATTCCTATGAAAAAACGCTTATACCTCTATTCCTAACTTGGTCATAATTGTTCCCAAAGAATCGATTGTCGGGATAAGAAATACCTCGGCATTCATAGTCTGACCATCTATGATCAAATTTTTGTCTATATAAAGTATTTTATCTCCCACCTCGCCGAATTCGATAACGGGAACGCTCATAAGCGCACCTGCCATATCTACCTGAAAACAAGGCGAAGCCAATTTTACGTCAATTCCCGTAAGCTGCCCAATGGCTGAAACATATGTACCGCAGATTATATTGCCTACCTCAGACAAAGCGGAAACTACGGTTTCCTCCATATCTATCAGCCCATGAACCTCTTGGTTAAAAAATACTTTTATAATGGTATTTACAAAATTCTTATCCATAAGAATAAGAATCATTCCCTCGATACCTCCAACCATCCTGGACATTACGCCCGCAACTACACGTTCGGCACCTCCCGAAAGATTTGTTGCCTCCTGGAAAGGAACTATACTTATATTGGGCATCTGTATTTGGACATTTTTATTGATAAGGGTGGAAAGAGCAGCGGCAGCATTGCCGGAACCTATGTTTCCCACCTCCTTGAGCACGTCAAGATGAATGTCGGTCAAGTCCTCATATTTGCTGAGAGCCATAATTCAGCACCTCTTTTCTTTTACGGCCATGCAGCCGTATGCTATAACCACAATGTTCCCACAGAAAATTACTCTTAATTTCCGTTTATACCGGAACGATTTATATGGTGTAATAATTCTCAAAATTATAAAGAAAGTAAATAATTACCTTAAATTATTTGCTATCTGCTGCATTTCGTCGGCTGTCTGAACAATTTTGGCGTTAAGCTGATAGCTTCTTTGGGAAACGATCATATTTACCATTTCCTGTGCGATATCAACGGACGAACGTTCCAGATAGTACTGAAGTTTATCCGCTTCAAGGTCTGCTTCCGGAGCGCCCGAACGATCGGTTACAAGAAAGTGGTTGCCGTCGGCCTGAGCCAATCCCCATTTATTGGGAACCGTGAATACGCCGATCATTTCGGTGAGCGCGGGGTAATCAATTTCGGTGGTCGCCGTATCGTTTTCCCCTTCCGTCTCCGCTACAAACGGAACCGTTATGTGATTTCCCTCATAGTCAAGGACAAAGTCGCCGCCGGCGTTAACCAGTTCCCAGTGATCTCCCACATTGGTTATCTGAAAAGCACCGTCGCGGGTAAGGTAATCCCTGCCCTCGGAATCCCTCACCATAAAAAATCCGTCATTGGGAAGGGCATAATCCAAAGGCTGTCCGTAATCGGTAAATCCGCCTATATCCCACTGAAAATCGGTCTTATTCATATACTGGCCGTGCCCCGTGTCCCATTCGGGCTCGGTGGCTCTCTGTTCGGTGTAGATACAATCGGCAAAGCTCGGACGAAGCGCCTTATAGCCCACGGTGTTAACGTTGGCTATATTGTTGGCGGTTACATTCATTCCGCCCTGCTGAGCGATCATGCCGGTAGCCGCGGAGTAAAAAGCTATGTTCATACTTATCATTCCTTTCCGGAGAATATTGAGTTTATATTATTTTTCTTTTTATCGTTTTATAATCGGTTAACAGTGCTTCGGGTGTAATAACCATTTTGACTATGATTTTATACTGTGTCAAAATGGTTATTAGTATAAGGCAATACCGCACAACAAAGCGCAACGTGGTCTTTATGCGATGCTGCCTTAAAGCTCGGCAATCTTTACCGCCTGTTGGTTTATGCTGTCGAAGCCTCTTAGAATACGGCTTGCCGCCTCGTACATTCTGTGGGCTTCCATAGCCTGTGTCATTTCCTTTATTGGGTCAACGTTGGATTTCTCATATGCCTTCTGAATTACGGCAAACTCCTCGTCGGCGGGGATCTCTACGGGATCGCCCTCGTAAAGGAAAAGATTGTCGCCCTCCTTATGCACGTCCGCGTCGGGGGGAATATAGGTTAGCAGAAGGGTATCTATGATTTCCTGATTTTCGTTTCTTATAACACCGCGCTCATCTATGGTAAAATCGTCGCTGCCTATGTAAATATCGCCGTTTTCACCTTGCACTCTTCCCGCACCGTCAAGCCAAAGATAGCCTTCGTTGTCCAATCCCCACTGTCCGTTTCTGGTCTGGAATACTCTTCCGTTTTCCTTGCCGTAGCTTACGTTAAAATACATATTGCCGTACATAGCCACATCAAACGGACTGTCGCTGTACTCAAAGCCGCTTTGCTCAAGATTTGTCTTGGAAATGTCCACATATGTCTGGTAGCTCATACCGGAGGTTTCGGTTCTCTTGTTCACAAGAAAGAGCTGTTCCTGAAAGGTGTTTAAAACTATCTCGTCCTTGCGGTAGCCTGCGGTATTTATATTGGACACGTTGTTGGAGATGGCATCCAATATGCGCTGTTGGTTCAGCATCGCCTGGGCGGCGGTATAGTAGCCTCTGTTCATACTTTATCCTTTCTCAGAACCTGTCTTTACAAGGTTTGTGCGTGTATTTTCGAGCAAATTATGCAGAGGACAAGGCGGAAATCCGCAGGAATACTTAACGTATTTCAAGAATTTCCAACGTGTCATCGGCAAAATTTTCCGAAAAAGTACGTGCAATATCTTGTGAATACAGGTTCTTATACTATGGCCTGTTTGAAAAATCGAAAACGCAGTCTTTAATCAAGTATACAACTTGATTAAAGATTGGTATTAATTATCCATATAATCCTGCAGCTTTCTTTTAAGCAGCAGCATTGATTTTGAATGTATCTGACACACTCTGGATTCGGTTATTCCCAATACCTTCGCTATATCGCTGAATTTCAGACGTTCATAATAATAAAGTGAAATAACCTGTTTTTCCTTGGGCTTAAGCTCGTCTATCGCAACAGCCAGAACCTGACGCAGCTCTTTTTCATAAAGAGGTTGGTCGGCCGTATCGCCCACATTGTTCTGACAGTTTGTATCAAAATTATCCTCGTAAAGAAGTTCTTCAAAGGAAAGAGTAGTTGACTCCGCAAGATTTGCCATTCCCTTAAGCAGCTTTTCTTTCGGTATACCCAAATGATCCGCCAACTCCTGATTTGTAGGTGAGCGGCCCAATGCGGAATACAACTCGTTATAGGCCGCGTCCAGATTTTTCCCGAAATGTCTCACGGGACGTGGAACCCAATCCTGTGACCGTACGAAGTCGATAATCTGTCCTTTAATAAGTATGGCGGCGTAAGTTTCAAACTTCACGCCTTTTTGCAGGTCGTAGGTTTCCACCGCCTTAATAAGCGCGATAACCCCCTCGTTGACTATATCGTCAACTTCCGCATATTTGTCATAAGCGCCCCTTGTGGATATGGCAACGTATTTTACGAGATCCATATATCTCAGGACAATGTCGTTTCTTAAGCCGATGTCTTTCGTCTGTCTGTATTGCTCAAAAAGCGCAAGCTGAGCTTGTGTTTCCGCCATGCCGTACCGTCCCTTTCTCGTTATACCGACAAATTACCGTATCAGACCGTAATGTTCCCCACCGCCTGAATCTGGGTGCTGTTGTCTATCTCGCTGTAAGAAAGCACCGTAATGCCCGGCATAAACTGATCCAGAAGCTTCTTAAAATACACTCTCGTAAACGGAGACATAAGTATAACAATTGAGGGAAGAACGTCCTTCACCTTGTCGATCTCCGTATTTGTGGAGGCGACTATCGCGTTGACTATTTCGGGATCGATGGAAAGCACGCTGCTTCCGCTGCCGCTTTTCTTTACTCCCTGGAGGATAATGTCCTCCACCTTGGGATCAAGGGTTATTACCCTCAGGGAACCGCCGTCCGCAAAGCGCCTTGTGATAGTACGCTTCAGTGACTGCCGTACGTATTCTACAATTACCTCTATATCCTTCAGGTTGTTGGCGTGATCGCCGAGACATTCGAGAATGGTTTCCATATCCCTTATGGGAACGCCCTCACGCAGGAGCATACAAAGCACCTTTTGCAGATAGCCGTATGAAATTACATTGGGCACCAGATCCTCCACGATGGTGGAATCGGTTTTCTTGACGTTTTCCACCATGGTGCGCACATCCTGCCTGCTGAGTATCTCGGAGCAGTGAGCCTTTATAACCTCGGACAAGTGGGTTATCATAACGGAAACCGGATCGATCAAAGTGTAGCCGGCGATATCCGCCATAACCTTCTTGTCCTCGCTTATCCATTTCGCGGGGATTCCGAAAGCGGGTTCTATGGTGTCTATACCTTCAACCGGACGGGTAACCTCGCCGTTGTCCAGCGCAAGAAGATGATCCACAAGGATTTCTCCTCTTGCCACTTCCTCGCCCTTTATTTTGATTATATACTGGTTGGGATTTATTTCAGGATTGTTTCTCATTCGTACGGAGGGTATTACCATACCCATTTCCACAGCGAACTGTTTTCGGAAGAGAACCACGCGGTCGATAAAGTTTCCGCCGCTTTTTTCATCCACCAGATGCAGCAGACTGTATCCGAATTCCATTTCTATTTGCTCAACATTCAGAAGCTTGAATACGTTGTCTATATCGCGGTAGTAATTGCTGTCGCCCTGAGCGTTGGCCGCCTTTATCTCTTCAAGGCGCTTCTGCTCTTCCGCCTCCGCCACGGCAACCGCCTCTTTTTTTCTCGAACGGGATATCATAGTTCCCGCGAAAATCAAGACCGAACCCAATATAAAAAGTATAGGCTTAGGGAAACCCGGTATGAGCATGAGCACTATGCAGACTCCGCCGGTAATGAACATTACGGTGGAATTTCTCGTAAACTGAATCTTTACGTCCTCGTTAAAGCTTCCGGTAGAAGCAGAACGGGTTACAACCATACCTGTGGCAACCGAAATAAGCAGGGCGGGAATCTGAGAACAGAGACCGTCGCCTACCGTAGCCAGTGAATAGGTGGAGAGCACCGCGTTAAAATCGCCGCCGTTCATCATACCGATAACCGCGCCCGCAATAAGGTTTACAAGGGCGGTAATTATCGAGATTATCGCGTCGCCCTTTACGAACTTGGTAGCACCGTCCATTGCTCCGAAGAAATCAGCTTCGCGCTGTACGTTGGCACGTCTTATTTTAGCTTCCTCATCGGTGATGGCGCCGGTGTTAAGGTCGGCGTCTATCGCCATCTGCTTACCGGGCATTGCGTCCAGAGTGAAACGCGCCGCAACCTCGCTGACGCGCTCGGAGCCCTTTGTGATTACCAGAAAGTTTACCAAAACTATGATAATGAAGATGATAAAGCCTACAATCGGGTCGCCGCCCATTACGAAGTTACCGAAGGTCTCTATTACCGAACCGGCGTAGCCGGTGCTCAAAATACCTCTTGTGGTGGAGATATTGAGCGAAAGCCTGAAAACGGTGGTTATAAGCAGGATGGTAGGGAAGGATGAAAACTCCAGCGCTTCTTTAATGTACATGGTCATAAGAAGGATTACCACAGACAGGGAAATATTCACAAGCAGCAGGAAGTCCAGAAGCGCTCCCCCCATTACTTCGTTAAGGGGTATGATCAGGGCGAGGACGATAAATATTACAAATACGGCGAATACGTTGCCGGTTATTCTTTTGAGCATTCTCCGTCCTCCATAAGAATTTTTGTTTTTCCGTATATATAAAAATCAGATGTTGTCGTTATTTAAAGCGCAGCTTAAACAAGCTGCCGGAATTGCAAGGCAATTTCGAGGTTCAATGTGGTATTTTTACGACCCGCCGAATCGAGAACCGAAGAGACTTTGCCTGCAAAGTCTCATAAATCCTTGCCGCCTGAGAAACGGGTCACATCCACCGTTATCCAACCGTTTTTTGGGCATAAAACCGCAAAACCGACAGGAATTAGGTGTTCTGATACCAATCTTTAATCATCCGTATATTTAGCTATACCTTGCTCAAAGATTAAGTATTAGGCTGCACGGAAGAGTTTTTCTCCTCGGATACGCGGGCGGTCAGCTTTTTTCTCTGCCGCACCATTTGGCCGCGTCTGTCTGTCACCGCCGAGTTAAAGACAGGCTTTATTCCTCTTGCGGCAAACATTTCGGTAAGCACCAAAGCAACCGCACTGTACATTTCGTGGGGGATTTCCGCCCCTAACTTTACGTTGTCGTAAAGGCTGCGGGCAAGCGGTCTGTTTTCGGTTATGTAAACATTGTTTTCCTCCGCTACCTTTATTATTTTAAGGGCTAAAGCGTCCTGTCCTTTAGCCACGACTCTCGGCGCGCTAAAAGCGTCCTTGGACTCATATTTTAAGGCGACGGCATAATGGGTAGGGTTCCTTACCACCACGTCGGCGGAGGGAACCTCCTGCATCATACGCCGCTGGGATATTTCACGCTGTTTCTGTTTTATTTTGCTTTTTATCTGAGGGTCTCCTTCAATCTGCTTATACTCATCCTTTACCTCCTGTTTTGACATTTTAAGTTTTTTCTCAAACTGCCACCACTGAAAAACAAAGTCCGCCGCAGCAACAAACGCCAAGACAATAAAGATAAGCATTACTATATCGAAAACAGACTGTGCTATATAATGAATCGACTGCATCGGTTCCATATCGGGCATTTTTGCGAAATTCACAAGCCTTGACTGTACCTGAGTATAGGTTATAACTCCGATAATGGCTAATTCTATTACACCCTTCACCACTCCCACTACCGCCTGAGCGGAAAAAAGTCTTTTTACTCCTTGTAACGGGCTTAAGCGGGAAAATTTGGGACGAAGAGCCTTTGTATTGAATAAGCCTCTGGTCTGAGCCAATACCGTGATTACGACAGCGCCCATTACTATTGCCGCAATGGGACCTATTATGATAACGCCGTATTTTATTATTTCAAGCGCGTTGCGCTGGATAAATTCTATATTAAAGGTAAAATCGGTTCCTATTGCGCTCAAGTAGGAGGTCATAGCGTTTCCCATTGTAGAAAGCATATGCTGCCCCAATACCTTAAGACCCACAAAGGTTGCCACTACCGAAACGGCTAACATTACCTCGTTGCTCTGAAGGACCATTCCTTCCTTTTCTCGCATATCGCGGCGTTTTTTCGGGGTGGCTTTTTCGGTTTTTTCTTCGCCAGCCACATTCACCACTCCTTTAAGGCGCTAAACAAAAATCAAAGAAATAAATCGGCGAAGCCGCATTGTCTTTTTTGCTCCGCAAAAGGAAGGCAAAAAAAGACAGATTATTTATTTTACGGGTTTTATGTAAATTACAGCGTTAACTGTAATTATAAGCTTTTTTTAAGTAATTCCAGTGATAATTTAAGATTTTTTTGCTAAAACGTACACGCACGGAAATCACAGGACAGTACTCCCAAAAAAGAGAGAACAAAATCTAACTTCCGATCATTCCCACCGCGCTGTTAAGGTTGGAAAACAATATATCCAGCAGCATTTCCAGAAAATCTGACATCGGTTTGGCAACCGCTATCAGCACAAACATTCCCACAACTATCTTAAGTTGGATATTTACAACGAATATCTGAACGGTTGGCACCGCTTTCATCATTACTCCTATAATAAACTCCGTTATAAGCTCCGACGCAATTATAGGCATCGCAAACTTTACCGCTAATATCAGCACGTCTCCCAAATAGTTTACTAAAAAAGAGACCAAATTCAGCGTATCAATATCAAAGCTGTAATTAAACGGCAGGGTGTCGTAAGAGGTTATGAAAAGCTCGATATATTTAAGATGACCGCCTATCAGAAAGAAATAAAGTATAAACATATAGTAGAGCAGATTCGCAAACAAGGGCATCTGTATTCCCGTCATGGGATCCATCGCCTTTGCCATACCAAATCCGATCTGCGTATCCATAAGCTCGCCGGCGTAAATGATCACCGTCATTATCAGGTTGGTTATAAAGCCTAAAACAAGCCCCACTGCCAATTCCTTCAGCAGAACCATGAAAAAACCCGGTATGCCATTAAATGTAAAAAGCATACCTTCTCCGCCCACATAGCCCGCCGTTACTATGGCAAAAGCCAGAGTAGCTCCGACTTTTATACGCATAGGCACGTTCTGTCTTGAAAATATCGGATTAAATGTGAATATACCCGATATTCGGGCTATCACCAGAAGGTATCCCACAAAGTTATTCACAATTAAATCCAGTATTGTGTCCAATGTTTTATACCTCTTTTAACAATCCGGTATTCGGCAGTCGGCTATGTCACAGATTTAAAACTTCACGAGTGCTTCTGAAGATAAGGCCTATGACAGCGGCGTAGACGACATCAGCCTAAATATATTATCGGTAAAGTCAAGCAGCGAATTCAACATCCACGGTCCCAAAGCAAGCAGAGTAAGCGCAACCACTATTACTTTCGGCGCAAACGTCAGAGTCTGCTCATGAACCTGCGTCGCCGCCTGTAAGATAGCGATTATCAGACCCACCAGCATTCCCACCAACAAAAGCGGTACGCCTAACTTAAAGGCAAGCCATACCGCTTCGTTGAAAATCTGCATTACAAGCTCCTGACTCATAAAACGTCCTTTCCATGGCTATCGGAGAATTCCGATCTAATAAAGCAGCTACAAATTAAAGGATGTAATCAATGTGCCTATCAGCATCTGCCAGCCGTCCACAAGAACAAACAGCAATATCTTGAACGGCAATGAAATCATCGCGGGAGGCAGCATCATCATACCCATTGACATAAGAGTGGATGATACCACCAAATCTATGATAAGAAACGGAATAAACAACATAAATCCCATCTGGAAAGCTCTCGTCAACTCGCTCACTATAAAGGCGGGAACTACCACTTGAAAGCCCAATTGATCCTGATAATTCTGTAAATTTATCTCGTCTATGTTAACTGCCTGCGGGTTATCGGTTCCCAAAGATTCCTCGGAATATATGGTAATATCCTGTATTTCGAGGAAAAATCTCATGTTGCTGTTGGTTGTTTGCTTCAGCATAAAGTCCTTCAGCGGACGCCCTGCTCGATCCAGCGCTTCTACTGTGTCTATCTCGCCGTTGGCATAAGGCACATATGCCTCCTCGTTTATCTCAGCAAGCACGGGCCACATAATAAATATGGTGAGAAAAAGGGCTATTCCCGTAAGTATCATATTCGGCGGCGTAGTCTGCGTCTGCATCGCGTTTCTAAGAAAGCTGAGCACGATTATAATGCGCGTAAAGCTTGTGAGCATTATAAGCAGCGACGGCGCCAGAGATAAAAACGTTATCAGAAGAAAAACCTGTATCGGTTCGGAAGCATCTATACCTATTAGATCGTACAGCGCGGAGTGGTCACCGTTAAAAGTAACGTCGTCCGGGTCAATACTTCCGCCGCCTGCTGTATCCCCGCCTGTTTCCACAGGTGCGGTTTCTCCGCCGACATTGTTTGCCGCCGAAACGCTTATTGACATTACACAGCAGCCTATTACCAAAGCCAAGGAGACTCCCAAAGAAACAAAGAACTTTACAAAGAGCTTTTTATTCTGTTGTACCGCTTTTTTTAAAAGCAACTTCATACCAAGCCCGATTCCTTTCCTTGTTTCTTTTTTTCGTAAGCTTTCTTCCAAGCCTTTTCCATTTGGAGTCAATGAGGTATTTCGTCCGAATCCGCTCCGTTATCTTCCTCAGCCGCGCCGTTTTGACCGCCTTCACCGATTCCATCTCCGGAAGCTTCACCGCTTTTTTTGGAAAACACCGAATAAAGCACGGATTTAAAATCCTGCGGGATATTTTCCGAAAGGAACGAAAGATAGTCCTCTTCGCTCTGATCCAGATCGCACAGCTTTTCAACTCTCTGGGGCGTGACGCCTATAAGCATAAGCTTTCCCGCGGCGCTCACCACAAGAAGCATACCGTCCTTTCCCAAACTTACCCTGTCAAGAACACGAAGCCTGCTTCCCGATCCCACACTGACTCTTTTGTTCAGCTTTTTCAAGGCGTAAAACAAAAGAAAGATGAGTCCGATAACACCTAAAAATGATATAAGCCATGTTACCCAATCCAAACTGCGTCTCCTTCTCCTTCGGCTTATTTTGAGCTTTTTGCCTTATTTCAATCGCAATTCATATACTCTAAATTACAATTAATATCAATCCGGCTTTTTTAGCTTACCCAGAAATTAAGCGCATAAACGGAAATAAAGCAAAGGTATTTTTCCTTTGCCTGAATTTCCATTGATGTCTTTTTCATGCTGTTCTGCGTTTGCACCGCGGCCGATATTGAAAACAGCATATGTAATCTTAGCCTAAAACCTTGGAAACAGTCTGAATGATACGATCCGCCTTAAAAGGCTTAACAATAAAGTCAAGAGCGCCCAATCTGATAGCTTCAACTACCATAGCTTCCTGACCCATGGCGCTGCACATTACCACCTTGGCTCCGGGATCCTTGCCCTTGATTTCTTGAAGAGCCTCAATACCGGTCTTATTGGGCATGGTGATATCCATAATCACAAGGTCGGGCTTTTCCGCAGCGTAGGTATCCACTGCCTGTGCGCCGTCGGCCGCTTCGATAATATTTGTATAGCCGTTTTTGGTAAGTGCGTCCTTGATAAGCATTCTCATAAAAGCAGCGTCATCAACCAGCATAATCTTTTTGTCCATGTTAAAATACCATTCCTTCCTTTTAGGGGGTTTTTAATTGATTGAAATTGAAACGTAATAATCCGATTTATTGCTTATATTTCAACCCTTAGTCCTTACCGAGGGTATCAATTAATTTAGATTTAATTATTTCGGTAATTCTAACCGCAAAGTTATCATCAATTACCACCACGTCACCCTTGGCGATAAGATTTCCGTTTACCACTATATCAACGGGTGCGCCTGCCTGACGTTCGAGTTCGATAATGGAACCCTGAGCAAATTCAAGTATATCTCTTACCTTTCGCCTTGCACTGCCTATTTCAACGGAAATCTGCAGCGGAACGTCCATGAGCAGATTAAGATTATCCTTTTGTTCACCGGTAAGCTTTACCGAAGGCTCGTCAAAACTCTGGAACTGCGCGTTCTGTACGTTAATGGGTGCTCCCTGCGGCATGGGATAGCCGTAACCGCCCTGGGGAGGCATAGGATAGGGAGGATAAGGATATGGCATCTGCGTACCATAGCCGGGCATTTGTCCCATAGCAGCCGGATCTGCGGCAGGCATCCCCGCCGCAGGAGCAGCTTGCGCAGAAGCAGGGGCGGGAGCAGCTTGCACCGGCGCAGGTGCAGCCGCAGGGGCGGGAGCAGGCTCAGACGCGGGAGCAGCTTCATCCATGGGGCCGACGTCCTCCCCCATCATCTTAGCCGTAATGGTTTTTGCAAGATCGATGCTCATTACGGAAGCAAATTCCGATTTTATAACGCCGTCGATTTCCAAATCAAAGTTTACGGCAACCACTTTGTCGTCAGGTTCAAACTCGGTAACGTCAAGATTGCTGCTTACCTCGTCCATTATTATCGCCTGAGGCGTAGAAATATCAATAGTAAAGCCCAAAAAGTTAGAAAGCGCCGTGGCGCTGGCACCCATCATCTGGTTCATTACCTCGGATACCGCGCTTATGTTAAGCTCGTCAAACTCAAAATCGGGGGAAACCTCCAACGGCTGTCCCATAAGCTGATTCAGAATGAGCTGAACGTCATCCTGCTTCCAAACCATTATGTTCGCGCCGCTTAAACCTTTTACATACTGTATTTTAATGCATACAGCAGGCTCAAGCTTATGATATTCCATTTCCCTGGCGGTTTTGACCTCTACCCTCGGAGTGGTAATCCAAACCTTTGCGCTAAGCATTTCAGACACCGCAGTAGCGGCGCTGCCCATACTTATGTTGAGTATTTCGCCTATGGCGTCCTTATGCAGATCTGTAAATTCAACATTTGACATACGCTAAACCTCAATTCTTCTATATACATTTTCGATTTTAACGGCCTTTTTGTTGTTGAGTACACCCAACTTTCCGTCAAACCAGGTGGCGTCGCCTACGCGAAGCACAATATTTCCGTTTATATTTTTATCAAGCGGAATTATATCGTTGACCTGTAAGTGCAGAACGTCCGACATTTGAAGCTGTGTTTCGCTGAGCACCGCCGTAAGAGTAAGCGAGGTCTGATTCAGCGTGTTCATTATAGTTTCCTTACGTTCCATTTCACGGCTGAGATCAGTGTTCTTTCTCGCTATTTTATTGCTTTTGGTTACATACTTCTGCATTATTTCGTCAAGGTTCAGCGCGGGAATACAAACCGAAATAATGGATTTATTGTCATTTACCGTAGCTTCCAAAGCAACGATTATCATCGTTTCGTCATAGCCCACGGTGGAAATAACACGGGAATTGGTCTCAAGGGTAGTTACAACAGGCTCGATATTCAGGTAATTTTTCCACGGCTCCTTAAGGAACTTGGCCATATCGTTTACCACCTTTGACATAACGCTGGTTTCAAGCTCGGTAAAATCACGGTCAAGCTCGATACTTGTACCCGAACCGCCCAGCAGACGATCAATCAAAGTATAAGTAAGCGAGTTTGAAAGCTGAAGTATGGTAGTAAATTCTTCAATGTTCTTTTCTTCAATGCCTAAATCCAGCAGACCCATTATTACGTAATCAGGAAGGGCGTTATTGTATTCAAAATACCTTTGTTCCTCTATCGAAATCAACGTTACCTTGCAGTACAGACGCAGGAGTCCCGTAAGGTATGAGGACAAAAGTCTGGCGTAGCTCTCAAAAATAGTTTCAATGCTGCGCACTTTTTCTTTGGTAAACTTCTTAGGAGAACGAAAGTCATATTCCTTTATATTCTGGTCGGGTTCATCGGATCTTTGAATTACTTCTCCCGAAAGAGCTTGATTTAGTAAGGCGTCTATTTGTTCCTGCGTTAAGGTATCCGCCAAAACTATCTCCCCTTTCGTAACTTTATTTTTTTCCCCTTACCTTCGGGGAAACAGACCGCATTCAGCAGCTTTTCCACACCCTTGAAACATGATGGAAAATAAAACCGCCTAAATGCCTCGGTTATTTAACGCTGCACATTTTTCTGTCGATAAAAGATTTCATAAACCAAATACCGCCGTCTTACTCGGTTTCTTCCGTTCCCGCCTCTTCGGGAGGGGCTTCTGTGGGCTGAGTATTTTCATACGCTTCGGTGATGATATTGCCCTCCTCGTCTACCGGGTGGATAATATCATCCGGAATTCCGTTAACAGCTCCGGGAATGCCGGGACCGCTTTCATTGCCGAGAACGTTGCCTTCCGAGTCAATATTTGTATTATATTTGGTTTCAAGATTGTCTATGATCTGCTGTATAGCATCCTTGCTGTCGGGGTTGGCGTCTCCGCCCGACTGGCTGATACCGTAGTCATATTTGAGAATATCCTTGATAACGGCATTGCTGTGACTGTTATTGTTATTCCTGATAATGACCAATTCAACGCGTCTGTTTTTCGCCTGTCCCTCGGCAGTGCTGTTATCGGCTATTGGTGTGTATTGCGCATAGCCTTCCGCCTTAAATTTTTCTGAATCCACCGTACGGCGGTATTCCATAAAGTTAAGAACGGCACAGGCTCTCGCCGATGACAAAATCCAGTCGTTTACTTCGGAAGGCCCCGTTATCGCAGCGGTATGTCCTCCTATGTTGACTTTGGCAATATAATCGTTTAACGCCTTAAGTCCGGGAATGAACATTCCCACGGCTTTCCTGCCCTCGTTGGTAAGTTCCGCGCTGTTCGGAGCGAATAGCACGGAATCGCTGAAACGAATGGTAATGCTGCCGCTGGAGCTTACGGAAACGCTAATCTGATCGTCGGTAAATTCGCTGTTGGCTATCTGACCGCTTACCCATCCGGCCAATTCGTTAAAACTCGTGGGCATATCGCTGTTGGTGATATCGTGATCCTTTTCCCCCACTCCGGGAGGCTCCAGGCTATTTCCATCGTCGTCTACGTCATCATTAACAAGCTTTGGATCCTCTGCCTGAACAAAAGGGTTTATATAGGAGCCTGACGAGGTAAAACTCTGAAATATGTACTGCCATTTTACCGGATCGGGGGTAGATGTAGCGTAAAGCAGTACGAAAAAACACATCAGAAGAGTAACCATGTCCGAATACGTGTTCATCCACGCATTGGGGTCTATCTTAGGTCGTTCTTTCTTTTTCGCCATACATATACCCCCTTATTTTTTGTCGCATTATAGTATACCATAAATTTCGCTATGTTGCAACCCGAAATTTTTCCTTTTAATATGATTCGGCTAAAAATTGCCGTGAAATACGCTTTTTTTGCCTTGAAATATTTTAAAAAAAATTTTTTTGTCTGTCAAATCGTAACAGGTAAAATTTTTTCCGTCCGAGCGGATTTTCGGAAACTAATTTATAACTGAACACAAAAAAGATTTTATTCCGCCTCCGACTTTTCGCCTTTACCCTTTAGATCCTTATCTGCAAGCATGAACTCAAGCTTTTCTCTTATAAGTGCGGGGTTTGAACCTGCCGCAATAGCCATTGAACCCTGACAGATTATCTGCATACACAGTATTTCCTGTTGGTCTGCATTTTGAAGAGCACTGGCAAGAGGCCCGAAAATAACGTTTGCCAAAAGGGAACCGTAGAATGTGGTAACCAACGCAGTAGCCATCGACGCGCCCAAGCCGGACGAGTCATCACCCATTACCTTGAGCATGTTTATAAGTCCAACAAGCGTGCCGATCATACCGAAAGCGGGACCCAAAGCTACACCCTTTTCAAAGAAGGCTATGTTGCCCGCGTGGCGATCTGCCGTAAAGTCTATTGCTTCCTCCAGCATCTCACGTATTTTTTCGGAGTCATTGGCGTCTACAAGCAGCAAAAGACTTTTCTTCATGAACGGATCCTTCGCCTTATTGGCGCTGTCTTCCAGAGTAAGTATACCTTGACTTCTCGCTACTCTCGCGTATTCAACGATCTCGTCTATGTACTTTTGAGGATTGTATTTCGGCGGGAAAAAACAAATTTTAAAAAGTTTGGGCAATGCCGCCAGCGTTGACATGGGGAAACTGGCGACAAGTCCGCCGAGGGTACCGCCTACGGTGATGAATATAGAAGCGGGGTCAATAAAGCTTGATATTTCACCGCCGTTCATTATGCCGAAAAATGTAAGACCGAAGGCTAAGACCCAGCCTATAATAATCGTAATATTCAAGGATACGCCCTCCGTTTAAAGGATTTTTTTACCAAAGTGAAATCCGAAAATCCGCCGTTTCGGTGATTTATACCGCTAACGTCTTTCCCGATTTTTCACAAGTGACTAATGTTATCTTTCGGCGCTAAGCGCCTTTTTTCATGAAGCTTTGTCCGACAGCCGCCGTCAATGCCCCCGAAAATAATTTTTCTATTGTAAATCCGGATTATCCCTCCGCGAAGGGATCCGTCTGCTGTTGCGGTTAAATTTTATTATTTCATCCATGATCTCGTCCATGGACTCCTGGACAATATAGCTGTGACCGTTGCTTAAAACAATTATAGTATCTGGATTTTGTGATACGGATTCTATCTGATCCTCATTAAGAAGAAATTGTTTTCCGCCCAATTTTGTTAAATAAATCATAATATACAGACGCTTAAGATCAACCGTGCGCCGCTCCTTTACGTTTTATAACGGGATGTTTTTTCGACACGTCAATCAATATTTTCTGCGTTTATTGACGATTGCATTCCTTTTTTGTTTTAACTCATTCATAAATATATCAACGAATGGGCGCCGACCGTTTATGCACGACCGGACGCCGTTTCGTCAATATTGCGATCACCGTTTACCAATGACAAGCATATAAAATAAACGATGATCTTTTATGTTTACTTCGCTTAATTCTTTTTAGTTTTTATCGTAAGTTACCGAAAACTACTTAAGTTATCTCTTAAGATTTACAAGCTCTTCAAGCATTGTATCGGTAACGGTGATAACACGGGAGTTTGCTTGGAAGCCTCTCTGAGTAATGATCATATCGGAGATTTCCTGAGAAAGGTCGGCGTTGGACATTTCAAGGGCGGTAGATACTATGGAACCGGAGCCTACGTCGTTTGCCTTTTTAAGCTCGGGATCTCCAGAACTCAAAGAGGTTTTCCAATAAGTGGTTCCCACCTGATCCAAACCTTCGGGGTTCTCAAATAACGCCAGATCGATACGACCCATGGCAATCGTTCCATGTACGGTGTGTACGCCGTAGATTACGCCGTCGTCATCGATGAAGATGGACTCAAGATCCTTGGTTGTCTGTTCGGCAGCGATGGAGCCGCCGGTAAGCTTTACGGTTTCCATGGTTTCGGCGATGCTCTTGAAGAAGTTGTCTTTACCTTCTTTAAGGCCAAGCCTTACATTGGTGTCGCCGAGATTATTGGCAATATTGACGGAAATTGCGTTTCCGGTGGTAACATCGGTACCGGCAACCTGAGTAACGGTGATAAGCTTTTTGGAATCGCCACCCGCAGCTTCATGGATAGCCGCGTCAATCATTTCTTTGGTAATATCGGTTGTGGTGGTGTTGGGAATCCTCAGTGTAAGCACGTTTCCGGACCAGCCCGCCTTTACGCCGCCGGTGGCGGTATCTGTACCGTTAACATCCACCGTAGCCTTAAGGTCATCGTTGGTAGCCGGATAACCAATGATGTTGATTTCGTATTTGTTGGCGAAAGCGCCTGCGGTAGAAGCTTCAAATGTCAGGTCAAGCTTTTCCGTTGTAGGCTTGCCTCCGGCAGCTGCGGGAGGAATGGTCACCATATGCTCAATTCTATTGTTAGCCTTTGTCGCGAGTGTATTGCCGGGCTGGTTATTATACTCGATTTCAAGAGGAAGTATACCGGGTATGTCAATACCACCAGCTTCCATAGCTTCTTGAATCGCTTGTTCAAGCGTTTTTAAGCCGGGTATCTCGTTACCGGCATCGTCCAGAACCTTTTGCCCTTCATAAATAAATATCTGATCTAAATCTATTCTTACGGTAATAGTTCTGTCATTTTGAGTAGCAAACGGAGTTTCGTCATCATCAATATCCATTATATTAAGAGAAATATTTCCGTTATCACCGTAACCGGCAGCGGAAATTGTATATGTATACTCGTTAGTACCGTCCTTATATACTTTTTCCACACTCGCCTTCTCGTTGTCAACGGGAGGAACATAGAGGTTGATTCTGTTTGCAGAAGCTTCAATTCCGGTGGGATCGCCGCTGACGCCCAATACGATATTACCGCTGGCGTCACAAAGGTTGCCTACATTATCTATATGGAAATTACCGTTTCTGGTGTAGTAAACATTGCCCGCCTGATCCATTACCTGGAAAAAGCCTTCGCCCTGGATGGCGCAGTCGGTAACGCTGTCGGAATAGGTAAGACCGGACTGGGTCATTATCTGACCGATGGAGTTGAGCTGCGCGCCGTAACCTACCTGGTTAGCGTTGCGGCCGCCGCTTGTGGTGTCTCCGCTTGTGGCGTAGGATTTATTCTGATAGAAAACATCCTTGAAGGTAACGGCGCTTGCCTTATAACCTGTGGTGTTTACGTTGGAAATGTTGTTACCGATAACGTCCATTCTCTGGTTGTGAACCTTAAGACCCGCCACACCGGAGTAAAGTGATTTCATCATAAGCTTATTGTCCTTTCTGCTTTGACTTGATCCGTGTATTTTACCGCCCTTCAATCGGTCGGGGCGAAGATGTTTCCTTTCGGTCCGACATCATACGATCACGGTCGAGTCTATGTTTGTAAATACGTTTTCTTTTAAATCCGCCTGTGATACTGTTGTAATAACCTTGTTGTTCGCGACGCTTACTATATATGCCGTTCCGTCCACCAATATGAGGGACTGACCGCAGCCCTTCTGCGCCGCCAGCTCAACGCCCTTGTTCAGCCGCTCCAACGCGTCGTTTTCCGTAACGTCAATTTCTCTGCTTTCAAGCCTTTTGATGGCGTGATTGCTGAACTGTACCTGACTTTTTCCCGACAGCATTGTGCGAAGCTCTTCCGCAAAGGAATTTCCCTTTTCGTTAACTTTGGGCAGATCGACTTCCGCGGAAATATTACTTTTTACACTTTCAACAGGCTGATTTATTATGCTTTGGCTTCTTGTCTGTAAAAACTCGCTTAAAAGCATAAGCTCACCTGCCCTTTCAATTTAGACAAAATATTATGTATATAATATCATATCCATCAGATCGTTTGACTGACCTTCCGCTTTATCGTCGGAAGAATCCGAATTGTCCGTTCCTTCCGACGGCTTTGTTTCCGTTTCGCCATCGTCGGTATCGGGTTCCGTCTTGTCATTGGTATCGGGAGGAGTTACATCGTTGGGCTTATCAAAATCGCCTACCTTTATAACGCTGTCCAAAGGATAAGATAGACCCTTCATTACGATACGGTATACTCCGTTTTCCACTTCTATGCTTTCAACAATTCCGCTTTCGATAATCGTTTGATTGTTCCCGTTTTGCGCTTTAAGCATTACATTCTTACCGATAAGGCTTACCGCATATGCTCCGTCAGTAGCCGACAGCGTGCTGCCGGACGGGTTGCTGGAAACATTCATTACCGAGCCTAAGGGATAGCGCTTTCCGTTAACGGTGATTTCAACGTTCTTTTCATCGCTTATATCAACGCCGGTAACTATGCCGGTTTCAATCTTAAGCTTTACCTTTCCGTTTTCATCGACGCCGTCTCTGGTGGACACTGTAACTGTTCTTCCCGCAAGGCTTGAGGCGTAATTTACGGTGTTGTAGTAAAGACTGCCCTCGTTGGTCTGAAGCGCCGTGAAACTGGCTAACTGTGAAACAAATTCAGTGTTGGATGTAGGCTCAAGAGGATCCTGATTGGTCATTTCCGCCATAAGAAGTTGGAAAAAGGTATCTACCGAAACTATTGACTTGTCGTCGCTTTCAAAATACTGGGCGTATTTGCTGCGAACGTCATCAATGCTGCTTACGGGATCGGTATTGTATGCCATATTTTCTCCTTTCCGTCCTTTTGGGACAAAATTAAATTTTATATAGGAAGTTATTTTCAAAGTGTAAACATTGCAGCTGACTTTTCGATTTCAGACCGCGCTTTGAAGTACCTTTTCAAATTCGCCGTCGTCGTCGTCCTCTTCAATGTTTCTCACATAAGGGTTCTTGCTGCTTCCTTCATAATTCTGCTGCTCCGCTCTGCCGTCCTGCTCCGCACCGTACACTACCTGATATTTTTCAAGCTGCGTCCCCTGATCTCTCATGCTTTCCTGAACATTTTCGGCTCTTGAAGCAAGAATGGCCGCGGTTTCCTTGTTATCCGCCGAAATGGTTACGCTGAGCTTACCCGCGTTTTCCACAAGCTTAATGGAGATCCTGCCCATGGTTTCAGGGTTAAGAGTAACCAGCAGCGTGGTTTCCTGACCCTTTTCGGGAAGATTGGCAAGAATCTGATTAACCACCTGAGTAACTACCCTGTTTACCGCTCCGCCGATAGGAAGAGTTCTGGGAATCGGGGCTTCGATTGGTTTTGAGGAAACAAGCTTTACATCGGAGAATGATATGTCTTCCTCCCCATTATCCGACTTTGCGTCGCTTTTTTCCTCTTTGGCGTTACCGAAGTAAGCGTCCGCTTCTTCGGATTCTCCTTCAGCGAGAGAACTTTCCTTTTTCTTAACTCCGAAAAGCCGCGCAAGCTCGTCAAATTCGCTTTCGGAAGCTTTCTCGGTCTTTTCGCCCGACAAATCTGCTTCCTTTACCGATATCGAAGCCGATTCATCTTCTCTTGCAGCCTTAAGATTCCGCTTTGCGTCATTGTAAACGGTAAGTGCAATTTGTCCGTACATCTCGCTTTCCGATTCACCAACTTGAATTTCGGAAGCCTGAATTTCTCTGACGGAAATCTGTTCCGTTTCGGTCTGCTTGGGTTCCGCAACGGGTTCTTCTACACTTTCGAGCAATACTGTTTTGGAAACGGGGGACAAAAGGTTTTCTTCCGCATACACATTATTTTCTGCCGAAAAATCAAAGGTTTCCGATATGTCTGACATATCCGCTGCGAAGAGATAAGCGTTATCGCCAAACAAAGCGCTTTCGGATTGGGTTTCTCCTATTGGCATAACCTGTTCGTCAGCCGATACGAACGCTTCGATTTGCGGTGCCTTATCGGAAACGCTTTCTAAAGATTGGAAACCGTTTATTTCGGGAAACGCACCGGATTCAGTTTCCGCTTCGACTGCGTGCAACGGAGCGACAGACTGCCAATCAAAACCGTTTACCTGAATATCTGATCCGTTGTTAGCGTCAACTTTCACTTGAGCAACCGTTTCAGTCCGTACGGTTCTGTTGTCCGATGACTGTGTATGTATCGGAGGGATAACGGGATCGGTACCTACTTTTCCGTATCTGTCAAAATCAAACTGCTCCGTGTAAAGCTTATTGTGGGTCTCTTCTGCGGGAAATCCCACAGGATTTTCGGAACTCTCCGTCTCAACGGCCTCGCTCAGATTGAGGACGTAATTTCCGTTAAGCGATCCTTGGGTCTGCGCAAAAGCTTCTCCGCTCATTTCGGCGTTTTTCTCCGAGTTCTCAAGCATATTTTCAATGATCTGCATGAGCGCGCCGCCCAAATTTTCCTCGTCTTCGTCCTTATCGGAACCAAAGGGCGAATCCGCGTCGGTTTTTCCGTTAATGCCATCCACAAGCTTCATAAGAAAGAGAAGAAGCTTTTCTTCAAACTCTTCCCGATTCTTCTCCGGATCGTTCAGCTCCTTAAACGCTTTTAGAATCGCGTTTTCCAAAGCTTCCTCCGCCTGCTGCAAAAGGGTCTTGCTCACAGTGTTTTCGCTTTCCCGCGAAAGAGAAGCGGAAACCTGCGACAAAGCTTCACCGTTCGTCTCTTCAGACGCTTTTTCCGTTTCGCCGCTTTCGGGACGTTTTACGTCTTTTAGCTGTTCAAGCTCTTTAACCGCTTCTTCATCAACCTTTACGCTGCCGCCGTTTACCGCCGGTTCGGAATTTATCTCCGATTTCTCCGTGCTTCCGTTTACGGCGGTATTTGGCGCAGAAGCAGTATTTTCCGCATTGGAAGAATTGTTCGCGGACGAATCCTGATTGTTTGCTTCCGATACTTTAGCGGGCTTAACGGTTGTTTTGCCGGAGGAATTTCCCATGTCGTTAATTTTACTGCCTGTTTGCTTAAGACTTTGCATAAATCCGTCGGAAATCTTCTTTCTTGAGTCGGCGTTACCGGATTGGGGAATCTGCTGCCGTAAAATAAAGCCGTTTGCTACGTTGATATCTGTCAAAATCGTACCTCCTTTCGTATAAAAATATTTATTGAAAAGGACTTTCGTCCTGTTTCAAGCCTTTTTGTATAAAAACCGGTTCATAAATGCCCACAATAATAATTATACACTTTTTTGCATAAAAAGTCAACAAATTTCAGCCAAAAAAATATATCATTTAACTAAAAATATTCTCTTTAAAATTAAGAAATTTGGTTAAAACACAAAAATCACTGTTTAGCCGCCGCGACCTGCTTATTCCCACCGAAAAATTCTTCGAGGAAGCTCTCGTTTTCCTTGGTCTCCCGCTCACGGTATTCCTCAAGCTGATGCTCCTCCAACTTTTCAAGTTTTTTAACTTCCTTTGTCGCTTCCAGTACGTCCTCAAGCTTTTTCTCTATCTCTATGTTTTTTTCGACTATCTCCCTGCGCTTTAACTCCAGCTCCTGCTTCCTTAAGGTAAGAAATCTGTTGGCCACCGATATTTCGTTAGGGAAAGCTCCCCTTCGGTATATTCTCCGAAGCTCCTCCGTTTTTACCGATATGGCCTTTTTAATGTCCTCCTCTTCCTCAATAAGCTGAGTAAGCTCCGCCCGAAGAGCGGCCAGATCGTTTTTTTCCATTTCCTCAAGCTGCATTCGATATTGCTTTATTCTGTCGAGAGTAAACTGAAACTTCTTCATTTTTATGATTATTCCTTCCTCTCAATTATACATGAAATATCAGCTTTTTGTTCACGAGAAGCATTATAAAATCCGTTTTTTTACTGCACAGATTCTTTCAAAAGTCTTATGGTATCGGTCAGGTCAAAGGATTCGTCCACCGCCTGAGTAAGAAAACCGTTTATTTTGTCTATTTTGGAGATAGCCTCGTCAAGCTTTGGATTTGTTCCGCTTTTATATGCGCCGATGGCTATAAGATCATAGTTAGAGTTGTAAAGTGCAAGAAGGTTTCTGAGTTTTGCCGCCGCGTCCTTATGGCCTTTGTCGCATATGATACTCATAAGACGGCTTATACTCGGAAGTATGTCTATTGCGGGGTAATGATTCTGTGCAGCCAGCTTTCTGGAAAGGACTATATGCCCGTCAATAATACCTCTCACCGTATCGGAAATAGGCTCGTTGGTGTCGTCGCCCTCTACAAGCACAGCGTAAATTCCCGTAATGCTTCCACCCTCAAAGCAGCCCGCTCTTTCAAGCAGCTTAGGCATATCGTTATATATCGAGCTGGTATATCCTCTCATTATGGGAGGCTCCCCAATGGAAAGACCTACGTCCCTTTTCGCCATGGCAAAGCGGGTAAGGTTATCCATCATCAGCAATACGTCCTTACCCTGCTGCATAAAATATTCCGCAATGGCGGTGGCCGTCTGGGGGCACTTACTTCTCATCATGGCGGGCTGATCGCTTGTGGCTACCACCACGACGGAGCGCTTCATTCCTTCTTCCCCCAGATCATTTTCAATAAACTCTCTGACTTCACGGCCACGCTCTCCCACGAGAGCGATAACGTTAAGGTCAGCCTTGACCTTTTTGGCAATCATTCCCATAAGGGTACTCTTTCCTACTCCGGAACCTGCAAATATACCTATTCTTTGACCCTTGCCCAGAGTACACAGACCGTCTATCGCCTTCACGCCCAATTCCAGCGGCTCCGCAATCTTAGGACGCGCCAACGGGTTAACCGGTATTCCGGAAATGAGCATTTCGTCGGTATAGTCAATTTCACCGCCATTGTCCAGCGGATTACCTATGGCGTCAACGATACGTCCGATAAGAGCATTTCCCGTTTTTACCATAAGCTGTTTACCCGTGTTGTCAACTATGCTGCCCGGCCCTATGCCTTCAATGTCGGTATATGGCATCAAAAGAACTTTATCCGACTGGAATCCTACCGCTTCCGCAAAAATAAAGTCTTTTTCGCTTCCCTTCTTGTAAACCCGACAGACGTCGCCTATATTGCATTCCGGTCCGCTGGCTTCAACGGTCATGCCTATTATTTTTTCTATTTTTCCCATACTGCGCCTTGGCTCAAAGTCCGCAAGCGCTTCGGTAAATCCTCTTAAATCCATATAAAATCCTGTTTTATTCTTTTAAAATAAGTCCGCGGCGGCGTTTCAAATAATACCGCGCCGTAAGAAAAGCGTAAATTCAGAATAATGTAAAATGGCTTTTGAAGCAATCTTAACTGAAAACACCATATACGTTAAACCAAAATCGGTTAAAAAACAAAATTATTCCGTTTCCGCCACATCGGAAACAAACACGGCTTCCTCATCGGTGACTCCCGCAATAAGCTCCGCCGACTCGGCCGTAAGCTCCGGTTTCGCTTCCTTTACAGGCTTAGACTGCTTCGACGTTTTTGAAGCTCTGGCGGGCTTAGTCTGATGTTTAGCGGCCGGTTCCTCTTCTTTTGGCGGTTCCTCTTCCTTGTCCCTGAATTTTCCTCTGCCTAATTCGCCGATCATTTTAAGCTGTGTGGAAACTCCCGCGTCAAATATTTCTGTGTCGTTTTCCAGCATCAAAGTTCCCGACTCGCTGTCAACCACCTCAAATTCGACGTTGGCGGTTGGGGAGAAACATTTTTCATACAATTTGAAATCCGCTTCCATATCCTCGCTGAGATCATGCTTGGACAGTGTGACCCTGATATTTTTTGTATTTCTAAACTCTTTGGCGGCAGCGGTTATCATTTTTTCCAGCGCCTTTTTATCCTTCTGACTGAACACCGTCATGGTTATCTTTTCCGCCACTTCCATTGCAAGATCAAAAACACATCTGCGCTGCTCCGACAGAATATCCGCCTTTTCCTTTTCCACTTCGCCGCAAAAGCGCTTAAGCTCCAGAAGACCGTCTTTACACTTCTTTAGGCCTTGAATATAGCCTTCCTCTTCTCCTTTTTTCAGGCCTTCCATAAAACCCTCGTCAAGGCCCCTTTTTCTTGCTTCGTCATAGGTATGCACCGACTTTTCGTCAATCTGAGCCAAAAGCCGTCTTCCTTTGTCTTTGGCTTCCTCAACAAGCTTTTCCGCTTCCTCTCTTGCTTTCTCAAATTCGTTGTCGGCTCTTTTGCGCATCTCCACGGCGTATTCCTGACCCTCGCGGCGATACTGCTCTCTGAGGTTTTCCAGCTCAGCAAAATCTATTTTCGGCTCCTCCGGCTTTTTTTCTTCATTTTCGGCGCCGTTCTCCCCGAATTCCTCTTCCGATACGGATTCCGCAGTATTTTCGTCTTCCTTGGGTTCATTTTCGTCGGAGCAGATTCCTATTCTGTTGTTTATTACGGCGTCGCCCTCCATCACTATGTTCTTGAAGGGATTACTGCCTTTGATAACTTCAAACATCGCGTTATTTCCTTTAACATATCAAATAAAATATGCCCGAAAAAATCAATTTTCGGGCAATAATAATTTTATCTGTCTTAAAATGTTGTATTGCCTTAATTTTATTTTATCAATATTCCGTAGTTTTAAGTTTGAAAATTTGCTTATATTGAAATATGTTAATTTGCGCTGCCAAGGCTTTAGGCGATAATCTCATCCTGCCCGCTCTTGGAGATAGTAACAACGCCTTCTTCTTCAAGCCTTCTGATAATGGCAACTATACGCTGCTGTGCTTCTTCAACGTCACGCATACGAACATTGTGAAGGTATTCCACGTCGGTCTGAGTAGCTTCACGCTTACGGGCAGACATATTGGCGTAAATAACTTCGGCCACATCGGGCGTGGAGCCCTTGATGGCGGTAGCAAGGTCTTTGGCGTCCACTTCGTTGATAAATGCCTGAATAGACATGGAGTCCAGATGAGCGATATCCTCGAACACGAACATCTTCTGACGAATCTCTTCCGCCAGCTTTGGGTCGCGTAGCGCCAGTTCGTCGAAAATAAACTTTTCGGTGGAGCGATCAACCTTGTTCATTACGTCGGCTATGTAATTGATACCGCCTACCTCCATGCTCTCGGTGCTTACTAGCATGGCGAACTTGCGTTCGAGAGTTTCTTCGACGGACTTTGTAAATTCGGGGCTTGCGCTGTCCATCTTGGCTATTCTTTCAACTACCTCTATGCGGATACTTTTCGGGAGCTCCGACAATATGGCGGAAGCCTGATCACTCCGGCAATAAGAAAGGATCAAGGCTATCGTCTGGGGATGCTCGTTCTGCACCATTGCCAAAAGATTTTTATAATCAGCTTTTCTGACAAAAGCAAAGGATTTTGTCTTGAGCTGTTTGGTTATGCGTTCAAACAGCGCCTGCGCCTGTTCGGGACCAAAAGCCTTTTCGAGTATTTCTCTCGCGTATTCCACACCGCCCTCGGAAATAACCTTCTGAGTAAGGCACAACTCGTAAAATTCGTTAAGCACGGAACCGACCACGTCCACAGGCCAGTAATCCATTTTGGCCACCTCTACGGTGATCCTTTCAATTTCCTCGTCGGTAAAGTGCTTATAAACCTCGGAGGCGTTGGCCGCGCCTATTGAGGAAAGTACCATAGCGGCTCTTTGTATGGGGGTTATTTGCTCATCGGGCAATTTAGTCCCCTCCTTTCATAACTATCGGTTTTCAATCGATCAGTCTTCCCCTCTCATCCAGCTTCTGATAAGCTGCGCGACAATTTCGGGATTATTTTTGGAGAAGTCTCTGATTTCACGCTTAAGAGCCTCGTCCCTGGTTTCGGGCTGCTCCTCGCTGAGGCTGGTAAGCTCAAACTCCGTTTCATCCATTCTTCCGGGGTTAAGCATTTCTCCTCCTCCTTCTTCACCATATCCGTAGCCTTCCCCCGCTTCTGTCGCGGGTATGGGCGCCGATACAAGATGAGCCGCCGTGCGGCGTTTCTTTCTGGATCCGGGCGCATTGAGGGCAAGGATAAGCAATACTATCAGTACAATACCCAAAATAATTATGATAGCAATCATCACCATGCTCTGGCTGCTTACGCTTCCGATGTTCAGCGCCGCGCCGTCTATAATCGGATTGGTGGTTTCAATAAATGGCGTGGTCTTGATGGAGACATTTTCCACGTCGGCTCCGATAGCGTTGGCTATGGTGTTGCGCCAACGAAGCTCTTCATCTGCGGTAAGATCGTTGTTGCTTTTTACAACCACTGCGGCGGAAAGGGTGCCTATGCTGTAACCGTCCTTTTCTATCTGCCGCTTGGTCTGATTTACAAGGTTATTTATTTCACGTGTGTATTCGTAATAGAATTCACCGTTCTCACCAACCTCAAGAGTGGGGTAATCGGGACTGATGTCCGAATCCACCACGGTACCCACCAGACCGCCTTCCGCAGCCACTCCGCCGGCGCCGTTCTTTATTTTCTCATTCTCAATAATACCCGATTGCTTAGTACCTATGATATTTCCTTCGTCATCATATAAAATATCCTGATTGGCGCCGCTGTACTCGATTTCCTCGGTCACCATGCTGTCAAAATTAAGATTAAGCCCAACTGCCACATTGATACCGTCAAAAGTGTTTAACATAGCGGTCTTTATGGCGTCCTCGTATTCCTCCTTAAGTCTGTTGCGGTAATTGAGACGCTTATAGTAAATCTGGAGCTTTTCCTCTTCCTCTTTTGCGGTATTGGTGGTCATTTCGGGGGAGAGCTGGACTCCGTCCTGATTGGTTATCGTTATGTTTTCTCTGTTGAGTCCGGGAACGGAATTTGCCACTAAGTTATACATACCGTCGATCTGCTCCGAGGTAAGCTCTTCTCTGAGCGTCAAAGCCACGGAAGCGGTAGGCTCCTCCTTGTACTCGTCTATAACGTAGCTTCTTTCCTCCGGAATACCGAGCATTACCAGCGCGTCGTCCACATGAGTGAATGTGCGGAGAGTAGCTCTGAGATTATCCTGTATCTGCTGCTTTTGCAGCTCCCTCATCTCTTTATCGGTGGAGAACATGGTGATACCGCTGGACCATGTCTCATAGTTGAAGGTGGACTTGGGGAAGCCAGCTATGCTCATGCTGACTCTCATTTCCTCCACCTTATCTTCGGGAACCAGTATGTCGCCGTTGGCGTTTATTTTTATGTCCTGAACTCCGAGTGTCTCTCTGGCATATGTAACTATTTCCGTAGCCTCGGCGGCGGAAGCATCTTTAAAGAGCACCGCGTAATGCACCTGACTCATAATCGCCGCAAGCACTATCGCGGATACCAGCAGCACCGCCACTCCGGCGGATATTAAAATAATTGTTTTCTTGCTTAGGGAAGAAATTTTAATCTTTAAGAAATTTCCTGCCTTAGCAAGAGTTTCTTTTACCTTATCCATCAAACAACCTCTTTTTTTATCTTTTTCCTATTGTCAGATAATACAGTAATCAAATACTCATCTTAACGATTTCGTTATACGCGTCTACCATCACGTTTTTAACGTTTACAAGCAGGTCGGTGGCTATTTCCGCCTTGGTGATGTTAGCCTGTATCTGTTCAAGGTTGTCGGTATTGCCGAGCATAAGCTGAAAAATATCAGACTGTTTCTGGGCGTTGGCGTCCACCGCGTTGTTGAAAATGCCCTTAAACACGTCCATAAAAGTAGGAGTCTGAACCGATTCTTCGGAAAGCGTCTCCTCACCGTACTTATCAAACGCATTCGATACGGATTCGAGAGGAGTTATTGCTGATGAAATAGGAACTATAAACATATCGCCTGTTTCGTCCTTTCTTAAATATAATTTATAATTAAATACGTTTACCGTGCGCCTCATATGACACCTGCGACGAGGCTTCGCCGATTTTTCCGTTTTATTTTTTTATTTGCCTATGGAAAGCGCCCGCTGCGCCATCTTCTTAGCGCTGTTGAAGATAGTCAAACTCGCCGTGTAGGAGTTTGAGGCTTCGATCCAGTCATACTGCTCCTCCGCCACGTCAACATTCGGCAGATAATAATATCCGTCCTCGTCCGCGTCCGGATGCGAAGGATCATAAACGGGCGTCAAGGGGGTCTCGTCCTCCACTATCTCGGTCACCACCACTCCGTTGCCCGTGCGCTTGCGTCTGTCCGACATATTCATTTGAAGCACGCTGCTGAAGGGCATATTTCCGTTTACTATGGTCTCCGTTTTTCTCTTGACAAAATCTCTTATGTTTAAATTGTCATATGTAGTGTCCTCGGTAAACACCACCACTTGGCGCACATAAGGCGTGCCGTCCTCCGTTCGGGTAGTTACCGCGTTATTTACGTTCTGGGAAATGATGTCCATTCTTAGCCTTTGAGCCATCATTCCGGAAACCGCTATATCTAAGCTGCTGAGAAACGCCATTTTTTCAATTCCTTTCTCGCTTATTTTCCGGCGTGCTCCTCTTTTTCGCGGAGAAAAACGCGCGGAATTCGTTTGGATTCTTCCGTACCGCTCTTAATTAGGGACAATACGGCAAAAAACCTTGAGCCCCATACCGTTTCAGCTCGTTACTGCCTGCTCATGGCGCTGCGCATAAGGGTGAACTCGCTGTCCATCTGGTTGATAAGCGCCTCCTGCAATAAAGCGTTTTTAACAAAAAGCGCCTGCTGCGTATCGGAGTCCACATTATTGCCGTCGGGCTGATCAAAGGTGCTGTTGTCGGAATAAATATAACTGGACAAATGCAACTCCTTTTTGAACTTTGCGTTCTCGGACGCGTTTAACTTGTCCTTAAGCACCCCACTGAAGGACAGATATTTGCACTTGTAACCGGGGGTGTCGACATTCGATAAGTTATGGCTTATTACCCTTTTGGTCTGATTTACGATATCCAGTCCCTGCTCTATCAGACGAAAGCCGGTTGTATCAAAGAGAGCCATCTTTAAATTCTCCTTTTAGTAATGATAATAATGAAATTCTTATGTAATTGTGTCCGAACAATGTAAAAACAAATTAAATTAAATAGGTATATATGTCAAAGACATAAATCCCATAATTTCACGTATAACAATTATACAACAAGAAGCAAAAAAAAACAACTGCTTTTTTAAAATTTTTGCAATATTTTTAATATTTTTTTGTTTTAGCACACTTTCCCCGACTTGCCATGAGATAAAATATCGACATTTGATCAAAAAACAGACGTTAAAATACAAACTGTCAATAGCGATCGTACCAATATTTCGCTTCCTCCGCAAGTCTTTTCAGCTCGCGGCGCTTTCGCACAATATCCGCTTCTTTAAAGACATACTCCTTTTTAGGCGGGATTTTTTCAAAATCTCTCTTAGCTTTATCCATAGCGGCGGCAATCCTGCCCGGACGCTCAAAATCCATTGGCAGCCGCACCACCCCCGCGGTTTTATAGGACTTCTCCGCCTCGTTGTACCACCACTTATCAAAAACGGGAAAGCCGTCTTTCACATGATATCCTAAGGCGCTGCTTTCACCCTGATATATTCTTATTTCACCCAACAGGATCAAATGCTTTTTTCTTTCGTCAAGATACGCCCTGTCGTAATTTTTCAGCGGAATAACACAGACTCGGCGCAAAATCGTTTTTTCCCCGAAAACAGTATAGCTTCCCTTATATTCGCTGAACACCGCCGCCTTCGGAAGTATCTCAAAATATGTATAGTGTCGGCCGACTCTTATGTAATGATCGCAGACGGCTGCGTAAACAATGCAAAGCACCATTCCTGTCATAACACATCCGCCTATCATTAAAATATAAGAAAGCAGGAAGGTTTTATCCGTGACCATCTTCAAATTGAACATAAGCGCCCAGATAAGCATCATGCAGAATTGTGCAAGGGGGGTAACGGTAAGTATCATTGCTTTATTCCGCCGCTTGTTGTATTTTGCGGTATAGGCGTGAAAATATGCCGTCGCTTTCGCCCCCTTTTTTGACAAAAACTACAAAATATTTATTGACCTGATTACGTTCTGATTTTTGGCTTCACTTCTTCCGCAATACCGGATTATAAACGCTGCCGGATACTCTTCGGCTTTTTTATACCAATCCCTTTTTAAACTGACGTAATGCCCACAGTTTAAAAAGGAGTTGCACCCGAAACATTAATCCCACAGTTTTCTCTAAGAAATTTGTCGGAAAACCGCAATAAATATTTTTCCCATTTTTATTATACATTTTTTCTCTGAACTTGTAAAGAAGAAATTCTTTGCTTTTTTACCAAATTTTATTAAAATTCCCGTTACCCCCTTGATTTATTAAACAACTTAATGTATAATTATTTCATATCGTCTACATTTACACAGTTTAGGAGAATATAGATATGCTTTCAAGAGAACGGATACTTAAACTTGAAATTCTGACTCCCGACGAGACACACACTAAGATACTTTCCGCTACAAATAAACAGTTTTCGCTTCAGAACAGCTCTACCGGAAGAGCCGATATGCTTCTTATCATAAAAGGACGAGGGCTTCCCGAAATCGACACGGAAAACGATGTGGACGTGATTGTTCATATGAAAAGCGGAGAAAGGATAAGATATCCATCATACGTAACGGTTTCCACGGGATACCAGCTTAATGTGGTCATGAAAACCGACAAGCCGCATATGATGCAGGAACGCCGCCGCTACTACAAGGTTGAGGCGGACATAAACTGTATAATAAACTCGATAGAAAGAAACGGCAGCAAAATTGCTCTTGAAACCCCGGCAGTGGCTCAAATAAAAGATCTTAACATAGGCGGAATCTTTTTGTGCATCTGCGGAGCCGACCTTCAAAAATCCGACTTGCTTATGCTGACCATTCTTTTTGAAACAAAAAACGTGGATATAGCCGCTGAAATAATAAGGGTTCAAACCAATGCCGCGGGCGACGTTACGGGCTACGGATGCCGCTTCACCAATCTTACCCCCACGGCTGAGGAAACTTTCGCCAAATATGTGTTTCGGGTACAGCTTGATAACTTTAAGGATTAAAACAATTCCATTTTAAACTGACTTAATACTAATTTTTAATCAAGTCTACAACTTGATTAAAAATTGATATCAAATGAAATCTCACCCAAAACACTAATTCCACAGTTTTAAAAAGGATTAGTATCAATTCCCCCATATTCGGATAATCGCGGATCCAATATTTTTCCCTTTTTACAGAGAGGAAGGACCGACTATTTATGAAATTAAAAACGGTATTCAAAATTCTCATTATCTCGTCTATCCTGCTTCCGGCAATGATAGTCGGAATCGTGGGAAGCGCCAGCTACGAAAACTTTTACGGAAGTATGGTATCTTCCGAGACCGCTTCCGTCGCATACAGCGCGGCAAAATCCCAAAGCATACTGTTTGACCGCTACGCGTCGGAACTGGCCACCATGGGACGGATGAGCATCATACAGCGCGCGGCAGGCGGAGATTATAACGCCATAAAGGATCAGGTGGACGAGCTGCTCCTTTCGAGAGTAAACGAGGACGCTGCCCTCAAAGACATTATTATAATGGACGGAAACGGATACTCGGTGGCTACCGCGGTACCATCCTCTTTGGCGCAGACATACAAGGACTTTGACAAGCTGACGGCTATCCCCGACAACAGCGCTTATATCAGCGACATTTCATTTGACGGCTCAAAGTATGAGGGCACCTCAATCTTCATCTACATAATAAAAGAAATAACCACCGCCACGGGCAGCAGAGGATATATCGGCGCCGCAGTCGATATGATGCCTCTTTGCTCAAGCCTCAGCGCAACCTCCTTCTTTAACAACAAGGGCGTTATTGTATTCATGGACTCTTTGGGCAACGCGCTTAACGTAAACGGCAATGCGGTGAGAAACACTGATTGGGCGATTCCGGTTAATATCAGTCTTGACGCTTTAGCCAGCCTCGGCGAAAATAACAAGTACGCCGTGTTTAACGAAAACGGATATTATGGCGCTTACGGAAGAGTAAACGACAGCGGTTGGATGTGGATAGCCTCCTATCCCGCCTCGGCAGCTTCCTTTGACGCAATGATAGTCCTTATTATCGGTCTGGTGGTATTCGCGGTATTTATCGTAATCGACGCTGTTATTGCCTTTAACATCTACCGCCGCGCCATTACCCCTATCAGCATGGTTACTTCCGCAATGGAGGAAATAAATTCGGGGGACCGTCAAAAGCGGCTTCCCCGATTCAAGACGTATGAGTTTCAGGTTATATCGGAAGCTTTCAACTCTCTGCTTGACGAGTTTTATGTTTCGGAGGACGTACATAAGACCATAGCCTCCTTGTCGGAAAGTATGCTGTTTGAATGGGATTTAAACGGAAAAACCTTGTATGTATCACAGAATTTCAGGGACACCTTTGATCTTGACTATGAAAAAGCCAACATTTTCGAGGACAGTTTCCTTTCCTCTCTAATGAGCGAGGTGGACGCAAGACACTTTGTGAAGGATATGGGCACTCTTAACGAGGGGCTGAGGGAGTATGTGGAAAATGAATTCCAGATAAAGACCAGAAGCAACACCGAAATATGGGTAAACATTAAAGCCAGCGCCTTTACCAACCGCAGCGGAGTAGTCACCAAAATAATAGGCGTAATCACCGACATAAATAACAGAAAGAAATCCAGTCTTCAGCTTTCTCAGAAAGCCAGCTATGACTTTTTATCCCAGCTCTACAACCGGAGCACATTCCTAAAGGAGCTCCAGAAACTGCTTGATATGAAGAGAATAAACGAAAGGTATGCCATTCTCTTTATTGACGTGGACGACTTCAAGTTTATCAACGACCGATACGGTCACAATGTGGGAGACGAAGTAATAAAGTATGTTTCCGACACGATTAAGGAATGCCTTGGCAAAGGCGGTATTGCGGGACGCTTTGGCGGCGACGAGTTTGTGCTTTGTCTCACCGACAAGGAAAAGGTAAAGCATGTTGACGACTTCTCCATGTCAATTATCGACGCGCTTTACGCCGGATATAAATGCGAGGCGGCGGGAGTGACGCTGAACATAAACGCCAGCGTAGGTATAGCGCTTATTCCCGATCACGGAACAGGAGCCGAAGAATTGGTGGGCGCAGCAGATGAGGCTATGTACTTTGTCAAGAAAAACGGAAAGTCAAACTATCATATATACGATCCCGAAGCTGCACCGGAACTTGACTTAGGGAATACAATAATTTAAGGAGAGCTTTAAAAGAGATTTTTAAAGCAAAAATACAATATGGCCAAAGTAATTGCCGTTACTAATCAAAAAGGCGGAGTGGGAAAAACCACCACTTGCAGTTCACTCTGCGGCTGTCTTGCCGCGATGAACAACAGGGTGCTGGCGATTGATCTTGACCCGCAGGGTAATCTTTCCTTCAGCTTGGGAGCGGACGCGGACGAGTGCTACACCGTTTACGATGTATTCAAGGGTTCCGTCAATCTGTATGACACCGTACAGCACACGGGCTGCTGTGACGTGGTACCCGCCAATATATTGCTTTCGGGCTGCGAGTTGGAATTAACCACGGTCGGACGCGAATATATATTAAGGGAACAGCTTAATTCGGTGGCCGGCGACTATGATTTTATAATAATAGATACGCCGCCCGCGCTTTCCATACTTACCATAAACGCGTATACCGCCGCCAACGAGCTGATTATTCCAATGATACCGGAGATACTTTCGCTTCAGGGGATAGCTCAGCTTAAGGAAACTATTTTAGCGGTCAAGAAATACTATAACAAGACGCTGGAAATACGGGGAATACTGCTTAACAAATATAATCCGAGGCTTATTCTCACCAAAGAGGTTGAGGATCTGGCCAATATGATAGCAGAGCAGCTTGACACCGACGTGTTTGAACAGAAGATAAGCAACAGCGTTGTGATCGCGGAGGCGCCCGCTCACGCTAAAACAATCATGGAGTACGCACCCAAGTCAAAGGCAGCCAAGGAATACACCGATTTAATATATGAGATTTTGGGAATGGAAAAGCCGGTAAGGAAGGAGAAAAAGCAGGGCAGGGGCAGACCGAGAAAGCATCCGCTGCCGGATCCCGAAGACGAGGAATATTAATGTCAATAAACCGATAAATATTCCCTATATAAAAATAGACAAGGAGATCTGCGAATATGTCAAGAAGCGCGAAAACCAAACACGTACTTGATTTAGTAGGATCCGAGTCTGTCAAAAAACCTGTTCCTTCTTCCCTGCGCGACCCGTCGGCAAAGGCGGGAGGAATCGGTTCCGTACTTCAAAAGCCCGCTTCGCCGCGCGAACGCGCCGAATTGGACATTGAAGCCATTTTCCGGGGAGTTACCCCACCGTCCGAGGCAGAAACAGCCGATACCTCAAATATGGAAAGCGTTGTTCTGAATCCGCCAAGCGCACCCAAAGCCCCGGAACCGCCAAAGGCGAGAGAGGGAATAACGGTAATCGTTACGGAACTTATCAATCAGGAGCTAAAAACAGTGGTGGAGAGGTTTAATTTAATCCCATCCGACAAAAATCTCTGGGAGCTAACGAGAAGCGCCGTGGAAACGATACGGCCCGAATTTTCGCGAAACGAAGAAGAATATTTTGAAAAGTGCGAAAGACTCAGACCGAGGGTTATCAAGGAAATGACCAGAGCGGCTATCAGGGTGATGGCTAAGGAGAAAAAAAAGACTGACGACGGAGCTTAGGGCTTGTTTGAAAATAGAGGAAATGACGGATTTTTGGCACAAGATGGTTAGCTTAAAGAAAAAAACACAGTCAAACCACCGTTTTACATGGTTTTTTGGCGCAGAAGATGACCGTTTGGGGACAAAAAGACGGCGTTTCCGTTTTTTCAAACAAGCCCTAATATTGATTGCAATTTTGTATTGTTATAGGGATGTTTGAGAATAATGCAATGTAAATACCCGTTTGAAAAACTGATTTGGGTTTTCAAGCGGGTATTTTTGGAGTTATTAAAAATAACCGGTGTAATTCTATTGTTTATTCAATATGACTTTACTAAAAAAATGAGTAAACAAGAAAATAATTATTGCGTTTTTATCCAAAATATGTTACAATATAAAGAAGAAAATTTTTTATGCTTTTTCCTCTTCCCGGAAAAAGCGGAAAGGAAAGATAAATATGTTAGTATCGGCAAAGGATATGCTTAATAAGGCTCGGGACGGAAAGTACGCGGTGGGACAGTTCAACATCAATAATCTTGAATGGACAAAATCCGTACTGCTTACCGCCGAGGAGCTTAAATCACCCGTTATTTTAGGCGTTTCGGAAGGCGCGGGAAAGTATATGTGCGGCTATAAAACCGTGGTTGGCATGGTAAAGGGAATGTTGGAGGAGCTTAATATTACCGTTCCCGTTGCGCTTCATCTGGATCACGGCTCTTATGAGGGAGCAAAGCAGTGCATTGAAGCGGGCTTTTCTTCGGTAATGTTTGACGGCTCTCATTACCCCATAGCCGAAAACATTGAGAAAACCACCGAGCTTGTAAAAATCTGCAACGAAAAAGGGCTGTCCATTGAAGCGGAGGTAGGCTCCATCGGCGGCGAAGAGGACGGCGTAGTAGGCATGGGCGAATGCGCCGACCCCAACGAGTGCAAGCAGATCGCCGACCTCGGCGTTACCATGTTGGCGGCGGGCATCGGCAATATTCACGGTAAGTATCCCGACAACTGGGCGGGCTTAAGTTTTGATACGCTGGCAGCGGTAAAGGAAAAGACAGGCGATATGCCTTTGGTGCTTCACGGCGGAACAGGTATTCCCGAAGATATGATAAAGAAGGCCATTTCCTTAGGCGTAGCCAAAATCAACGTCAACACCGAGTGCCAGCTTTCCTTCGCCGACGCTACAAGAAAGTACATCGAAGCGGGCAAGGATCTGGAAGGCAAGGGCTTTGACCCCCGCAAGCTGCTTGCTCCCGGAGCAGAAGCCATCAAGGCTACTGTTAAGGAAAAAATGGAACTTTTCGGCTCCGTAGGCAAGGCATAAATAAAATCTTCGGTTAAATACAGACAAATAATATAAAATATAAAATACCTGATAATAGCGAAAAAACGCAACTTCATTGCGCGAACGCGGGGAGAAATCCGTGAGGAAAGTCCGAGCATCACAGAGCGGGGTAGCTGCTAACGGCAGCCGAGGGCGACCTTAGGGCAAGTGCAACAGAGATATACCGCCGCGAAAGCGGTAAGGGTGGAAAGGCGAGGTAAGAGCTCACCGGAACGCGGGAGACCGCGGTTCCCTGTAAACCCTACCCGATGCAACGCTTAATTGGTACGAAGGAAAACGCGTCTGCTCGGCGCGCTTCGGAATAAGCGGCTTGACTCTTCGGGCGACCGAAGAGGTAGATAAATGTTCGTGCGCGACAGAACTCGGCTTACAGATGAGGTTGCTTTTAAAATAATAACAAATTAAAGGCTGCGGTCTCAATATGAATTGAGACCGCAGCCTTTAATATTTCCGCGAAAAAGTTCTATTCCTGTCCCCTTAATCATACAATCAATCAGACAAACATCCTTGTACATTATACAGAAAGGAAGAACCGAAATGTTTACTTACACCACCTCGCGAAAAAAGCTGCTGCGCACGATAATAATAATATTAGCCGTCCTGACGGTAGCCGCAATAATTTTCATGTCGGTGGCGAAGGGCTTTAAAGTAGCCGCCGCCGAAAAGAAAGTTCCCATCTATGCCGTCTCCCGCGCCGATAACCGTATCGCGCTCACCTTCGACTGCGCATGGGGCAACTCCAACACAGACCTGCTTCTGTCCCTTTTAAAGGAAGCGGGCGCTCCCGCCACGTTTTTTGTCACCGGAGAATTCTGCGATAAATACCCCGACGATGTAAAGAAAATATACGACGCGGGTCACGAAATCGGAAATCACTCCGACATTCACCCCCACGTGGAAGGGATAAACATAAACGATCTTATAAGCGATACTCGCGAATGCTCAAGAAAAATAAAAATGATAACGGGAAGCGAGCCTAAAATTTACCGCGCCCCTTACGGAGAGTATGACGACAACGTCGTCAGCACAATAGAAGGAATGGGGCTTAAAATGATTCAATGGTCGGTGGACAGCATCGACTGGCAGGAACCCGACGCGGACACCATTACCGAAAGAGTAGTGTCCAAAACCGAATCCGGTTCCATTCTGCTTTTCCACAACGACCTGCAAAACACCTCCCAAGCGCTACCCGACGTGCTTTCCAAGCTTAAACAAAAGGGATTTTCCTTTTCAAAGGTTTCCGATCTGGTATACTACGACAGCTATCATATAGACAGCAACGGAATCCAGATTTACGACGCTTCCGCCCTTCTGCCTACCGCGCGTTACTCCGACAACTATCTGCTGGACGAAGCAATGGAGATCTTACGACAGAACCTTTCCTTACAAGAAATTTACGATTTGACCGGCGGAGCGAACCCCCAGCTTTTGCAGCGCACCGCTCCGCTTCTCGACCAGGCGCATCTGGCGGCGGTGCAGGAGGCTTCCTTTGAAGAGCTTAAGGAAGCTGTGGAAAATCTTGTTATCGCGGCAGAAAGATACGGCGCAGGCGAAAACATCTATTCAACCACCGTTTACCCCGACTACTCCGCTCCCTCCGAAACCAACACCGATTACGGTTCGGATTACGGCCCGGACTACGGGTATACCGATGATTACGGCTCTATCGAGGAAAGAGGCACCGGAGTGATAGACGACAGTATGTTTGAGGAAAATTCCGGAACAACCACCGCTTCTTCGGGCGCTCCGTCAAAGCCTCCCGTTGGCTCAATCACCACACCGGGCTTCTGGAACGACATAAAGGCCGGTCAACCCGTTATAACAACCACCACGGCGGCAACCACAACGGTGCCCCCCGCCACATCGGCGCAAACCACTACGACCCCGCCACAAACCACAACCGCGCCTCAAACTACAACCGCGCCGCAAACCACAACACCCCCTCAGACCAGCACCGCAACGGCGGCATGGACACGGGAAGTGGTAAAGTAATACTAATTGGATATCCAAAGGTTAGTGCTTAGAGTGCGGTCTTTAATCAAATCTACAACTTGATTAAAAATTGCTATAAATTCCGCAGTTTAAAATAGTTAAGTACCGGCCGCCATGTCAGGATCGGACGCCTCCATTCCGTTTCCGGCACGGCGGCGGTATATTTCGGACAGAATAATGTGAGTTAATGAAGGCTGCAAATAAATCACTTATCTTTGGTTCTACGTATTATTTAACCGAAAAATAACGGTAAAAGCCGCAATCCAATTTAGTTACAAGATTGCGGCTTTTATTTTATTGTTTTTTCTTTTTAAGGCCAAAAAGGGATTGCTATTAGTCCCAAAGGTCGGAATAATTTCGCATCCTTTGCTTTCCTGCTAAATTTTTTCCACCTTAGCGAAATTGGCCATTATTTTCTTGGTGCCCACCGTGTCGAAGGCTATTTCCAACAAGGTGTCGTTTCCCATTGCCTTCGCCGTGATAACGGTGCCTTCACCGAAAACTCTGTGACGTATCCTGTCGCCCGCCGTAAAGCTTTCGGTGTGAGCCGAGGCGATACGGGCGGCCATTTTTTCCACCTGCACGTGTCGCGCCTCCTGTTGCAGGTAGCCGATTCGCGGGGGCTTGCGCGTCCTTTGTGTTTCGGCGTCTGCCGCCAGTGTGTTGTCGGTGACTTCCATATATTCCAAGGGAATTTCACCCACGAATCTTGAAAGCTTGTTTCTCTGTGTGGAACCGAACAATAGTCTTTGCTTCGCATTGGAGATAAAGAGTCTTTTCTTCGCTCTGGTAATAGCCACGTAGGCGAGTCGGCGCTCCTCTTCTATCTCGCTGCTGTCAAGCTGCGAGCGATATGAAGGGAAGATATTTTCCTCCGCTCCCACTATGAATACGTTTTCAAACTCCAGTCCCTTAGCGCCGTGCATGGTCATAAGCACCACCCTGTCCTCTCCCGCTTCGTAGCTGTCAAGGTCGGTTATAAGGGCAATATTTTCAAGATAATCGGACAGGCTGTGCTCCTCGTTTTCCTCCATAAAGGCAATGGCTCCGGATTTAAGCTCCTTAATGTTTTCAAGCCTTGCCGCGCCTTCGTCCCCCTGCGTCAGAAGCATCGACTCGTACCCCGTTTCCACCAGAATATCGTCGATTATACCGTCAAGAGCTCTGTCCTCGTTTTCGCCCAGCTCTCGGAACATTCTTCCCAAGGATTCAAGCACCTTGCTTTTCTTTTCAATGGCGGCAAATTCCGACGATCGCTCCATTACCTCTACCGGAGTTATTCCCAGCCCGTCGGCTATCCGATACAGCTCCGTCTGCGTGGCGTCGCCTATTCCTCTTTTGGGTTCGTTTATTATGCGGCTCAGCCTTAAGCTGTCGGCGGGATTGTTGATAACGCTCAGATATGCTATAATGTCCTTTATTTCCTTGCGCTCATAGAATTTGGTGCCGCCGATTATACGATATGGAATGCCGTTTTTGGAAAGGGAAAGCTCTATGTTTCTCGACTGGGCGTTGGTGCGGTACAAAACCGCGTTCTGATTGAACTGCCCCCCGTCTTTTTTAAGCTCCAGTATTTTTTCCGCCACAAAGTTGGCTTCCTCGGTCTCGGTGCGTAGAGTGCTGAGCTTTATTTTTTCACCCTCGCCAAGATCGCTCCAAAGGTTTTTGCCCTTTCTCTGGGTATTGTTGCATATAACCGTGTTTGCGGCGTTCAGTATGGTTTCGGTGGAGCGGTAATTCTGTTCCAGCTTAATTACTTTAGCTTTGAATTCCTTTTCAAAGCTGAGAATATTTTCAATGGTGGCTCCTCGGAAACGGTAAATACTCTGATCCTCGTCACCCACAACGCAAAGATTGCCGCTTCCCGCCGCAAGAAGGGAAATAAGCTTATACTGAGCCATATTGGTGTCCTGATACTCGTCCACCATTATGTAATCAAAACTGTTCTGCCAGCGTTCCAGTATGGCGGGGCTTTTTTCAAGAAGCTCAACGGTTTTCATGATTATGTCGTCGAAATCAAGGGCGTTGGCTGCCTTAAGGCGCTTCTGATATTCGGTATAGATGTCGCGCGCTTTTTCCAGTTTGAAATCGGGCTTTCCCCCTTCTCCGAATACGGGAAAGCGTTCGGGGGAAATAAGCTTGTCCTTGGCGCGGCTGATCCTGCTTTGAAACTCTTTCGGGCTGAAGGCTTTGTCGGAAATGTTGAGGTATTTCATTACCTCCTTTATAACCCTTAAGCTGTCGTCCGTGTCATAGATGGTGAAGGAGCTTTTATAGCCCAGCTCCTCTATGCCGCGTCTCAGCATTTTAATACAGGCGGAATGGAAGGTACCCGCGAAAACATCTTTTCCCCCCGCATTCATACGCTCCAGCCTTTCCCTAAGCTCTCCCGCCGCCTTGTTGGTAAAAGTCACCGCCATTATGCGCCACGGAGCGGCGCGCTCATAGCCTAACAGTCTTGAAAGGCGGTCAATGCTTTCGGGCGTATTTTCCTCTTTTCCGTCGGCGTAGCTTAAAAGAAATGCTTCGTCCTCCGAAGAAAAATCTCGGTTAAACTCGGTGTGAAAGCTTTTGCCGAAAAGAAGCATATTGGCTATGCGGTTGCACAGAACGGTGGTTTTGCCGCTTCCCGCACCCGCTATGATGAGAACCGCGCCGCTGAGCTGGTAAATCGCCTCGCGCTGTCTGGAATTGGTTCTCGAAAAAAATCTGTCTATACATTGCTTTTTCACTTGAGTAAAATTATTCATGATAATGTTTTATATCCTGTTCTTTTGTCGTTTATTCAGCCGCTTCGGGAACCGCGGATGGGGCGGTGTTTCTTGCGGCGGTTCCTCCGGACGCCGTACCGGAGGAAGAGCCGAGAGCCACAAACGGATTGACTCCGTCGCTTACCACTTGTGGCAAAACGCCGTTCCAGCGCTCTACTTTAAGATATTCGGTGTAGTTGGGAGAATTGGCCAGCTGCTCCTGAATAAGCCTGATGGCCTCCGCCTCCGCTTCGGCGGCGATTTTCTTGGAATCCGCTTCGGCTTGTGCGGCAATAACAGTCTGCTTTCCCTCTTCTGCTATAGCCTTGGTCTTGTATTCCATTTTAAGAGCGTCCTGCTCGGCTATTACCTTTGCCTGAATGGATTCCTCAAAGGCTGTGTCAAAGTTGAGATTTTCTATGGCGAAGGCGGTTACCACAACGCCGTATTCGCTTAATATTTCCGTCAGGGAATTCTGTATTTCGGCGGTTACGTCCGCGCGGGACTGTACCAATTGTTCCGCCTTTACCTTTCCTATGGAGTCCTTGGCTACTTTCTGAACGTTAGGTACAAGCAGCTTAGTCTCTACGTTAGCGATGCCTATGTTTCTTATGATGTTGCTGAGCTTTGTGCCGTCGTAGCAGTAATTGAGCTTAAGCTGAAGCGACTGCACCGATTGGGTATCGCTGGTGTAGGCGTCGGTTGTAACGGCGTAAACCTGCTCCCTTGTATCTACCTGAACTATCTCCTCGATAAAAGGAATGTGCATATTGAGTCCCGCGGTCATATCTGCGCGGGTGATAGCTCCGAAGCGGTATTTCACGCCTATATAGCCCTCGTTTACTATGCTGAAGGAGTTAAAAAGCACCACTATGAGCAAAAATATTATTATGGCGATAATAACGAATTTTCCGTACTTTTTGCCTTCGGATTTGCTGTCGTTTGATGTGCTGAATCTGACTTCTGCCATTTTTTTGTCCTTTCTTTTTCGGGGTAACTCGTATTTTATCGTTAAAACAGATCGGAATGTGTTCCCGTTCTGAATAAAAATAATTCGATTTCGTCTTTTTCCACGCGATAAATCAAAAGCCAGTCGGGTTCGATATGGCACTCACGAAATCCACGGTAATTGCCTGTTAATTCATGATCGCGATATTTATCCTCTAACTTTTTTTCATTCGCTAAGGTATCAACTGCTTTTTTTAATTCTTCAATGTGACAGCCGCGTTTTTTTGCCAGCTTCAAATCCTTTTTAAACCTGTTTGACAGAACGATTTTAAGCATCGGAAAGCACCTCGTTCAATGCTTCGTCAAATGAAGAATAGCGCTTATATTTAACGAAATCGCTCTTCATTTCTTCGTATTCTCCTAAAGCGGCTTTGGTTTCCTCGTTGGGGACAGGCCGCTTTATTTCAAAGGGAAATCCGTCGTTATTGACCGCCGAGCGCAAAAAAATAGATATCGCCGACGACATATTCAAGCCAAGATCGTTGAAAAGCGCTTCCGCTTCCTGTTTTAACGCCGCGTCAATTTTAATGTTGATATTTGCTTCGGGCATAAATTCACCGCCTTTTTACAAACTACACGTTTATAAGCTCCGAGTATTTATCCTTAACCTCAACCTTTATCTCCGTCTTATCCCCGTTATTTCCGTTTCTCACCGCGTGAGAAAGCATAAGCTTTATGCGGTTTACTTGATTTACCTCCGAAGCGCCGGGGTCATAGTCGACAGCTATTATATTGGAAAGAGGATTTCTTCTTCTGAGCTCTCCTATAACGCCTTTTCCAGTAACGTGATTGGGGAGGCAGGCAAAGGGCTGCATACAGATTATATTGTTTACGCCGCCGTGCATAAGCTCCACCATCTCGGCTGTAAGGAACCAGCCTTCTCCCGCTATGTTGCCGGTGGAGACAATACCGTCCACCAATTTTCTCATCTCGGAGATCCTCATGGGACTTCCAAACTTGGTGCCCTTTACTGCTTCAAGATAGGGCTTTTGCAGGTGCTCTAAAAATCCTATAAGCTTATTCATAAAGAAGTAGCGGGAATTGGAGACGGTGAGAAGTTCTTTTCGTGTATTGGCGTGATCCATTATAAAATAGATAAAGCCCATAAGATCGGGCACTACCGCTTCCGCTCCCTCGGATTCCACAAGATCAACCACAAAATTGTTCGCTACGGGATGATATTTTACCAATATTTCTCCCACTATGCCGACTCTCGGCTTTTCGACATCGAGAGTCGGCAGCTCGGCGAAATCCTTTACAATGGCGGCTATGTTTTTCTTGTATTCGCTTATGCTTAAGCTTTTAAGGGACTTTTTGAGCTTTTCGTTCCATTGTTCATAAAGCCTGTTGGCGCTGCCCTTTTCGACCTCGTAGGGTCTCACACGGTACAGGCAGCGGCTTAAGGTGTCGCCGTAAACCAAAGCCAGCATCGCCCTAACTATAAGGGAAGGGGTATACTTAAAGCCGGGATTTTTTTCCATGCCCACCATATTTACCGAAATTATGGGGATCTGAGGATATCCGCCCTCCTTAAGGGCTTTTTTTATCATTCCCACATAGTTTGTGGCGCGGCAGGCTCCGCCCGTTTGAGTAATCAGCACGGAGGTGTTGCCAAGATCGTACTTTCCGCTGTCCAGAGCGGACATAAGCGAACCTACCGTCAGTATGGTGGGATAGCAGGCGTCGTTGTTCACGTACTTTAAGCCTTTGTCTACTATATCCTTTGTATAATCCTTAAGAATAACCATATTGTAGCCCGAATACCTGAACGCCTGTTCCAGAAGCTCGAAGTGAATAGGCGCCATCTGCGGAGCCAAAATAGTATGGGTCTTTTTGCTTTCCTTGGTGAAATAGGGCTGGCGGTGGTAGCCGTCGTACTTTGAATCGCTGTGATAGCCGTCCCTCTGTCTCTCCTCCGAAACGGAGATCAGAGAGCGCAAGCGTATCCTTGCCGCACCCAGATTGTTTACCTCGTCTATTTTGAGCACCGTGTACAGCCTTCCGTAACCCTGCATTATCTCCTGAACCTGATCGGTAGTGACCGCGTCAAGACCGCAGCCGAAGCTGTTAAGCTGCACAAGCTCCAGATAATCTCTCTCTCCCACCACGGCGGCGGCATTATACAGCCTGTTGTGATACATCCACTGATCCACCACCCTGATGGGACGCGCTAACTTGTCTATGCCCAAATGAGCCACGCTGTCCTCGGTCAGTACCGCAAAGCCGTAGCCGTTTACCATTTCGGGTATGCCGTGATTTATTTCCGGGTCGATATGATAGGGTCTGCCCGCCAAGACTATTCCTTTTTGACCCGTTTTTTCAAGTAGAGCCAAAACCTCCTCGCCCTTCGCGCGCATCTTGTTTTTGAAGTTTCCGTCCTCTTTGTAGGCCGCCGCCAAAGCGGTCCCTATTTCGCTTCCCTTTATACCCAAAGGGGAAAGCTCTTCAACAAGTCTTTCCGCCATACGCTCTTTATCGTAAATGGGGAGGAAGGGATTCATAAAGCTGACCTTATGTTCTCTGAGTTCGGGAATGGAGTTTTTGATCACCTCTCCGTAGGTAGCCACCACAGGGCAGTTATAGTGATTGTCGCCCTTTCCTCCGCAGTCCATTTCGTAGGGCAGGGAAGGGTAAAAGATAATCCCGGCTCCGTTTTGTATCAGCCACTCTATATGGCCGTGAGACAGCTTTGCGGGGTAGCAAACCGACTCGCTGGGCATTGTTTCCATTCCCAACTCGTATATTTCGCGACCGGAATCGGGAGAAAGAAGCACGCTGTAACCAAGCTCGGTAAAAAACGTGTGCCAGAAGGGGTAGTTTTCGTACATTCCCAATACTCTCGGAAGTCCCACCACACCTCTTTTCGCTTCCTCGGCCGAAAGGGATTTCCTGTCAAACAAAAGCCTGTATTTATAATCGAAAAGATTGGGCAGTTCGGATTTTTTTGTGCCTAAGCCCGCTCCTCTTTCGCAGCGGTTGTTGGTGATAAATCTCGTTCCGTCGCCAAATTTGCTTATTGTTAAAAGACAGTTGTTGCTGCACCGTCCGCAGCGGGCGGTGGATTTTGTAATGGTAAAGGCTTCTAGCTTATCGAGAGTGGCTATCGCCGAGCCTTGGCCGTCATCTCTCGCCTTGGCGATAAGGGCGCTTCCGTAGGCTCCCATAAGCCCCGCCTTGTCGGGTCTTACCGCCTCTCTTCCGCAGGTAAGTTCAAAGGCTCTCAGCACCGAGTTGTTCATAAAGGTGCCGCCCTGTACGATTATCTTTTCTCCCATATCCTTGGGATCGCGTATTTTTATTACCTTAAACAGGGCGTTTTTCACTACGGAGTAGCTTAATCCCGCGGAAATATCCGCAACGCTCGCCCCCTCCTTCTGCGCCTGCTTTACTCGGCTGTTCATAAACACGGTGCAGCGGGAACCCAAATCAACGGGGTTCTCGGCGGTAAGCCCCAATTGGGCAAATTCCGCGCTGGTCATTCCCAAAGCCACGGCAAAGTTTTCTATAAAGCTTCCGCAGCCGCTGGAGCAGGCTTCGTTAAGGAGAATGCTCTGAATCTCCCCGTCCTTAACCCTTATGCACTTCATATCCTGTCCGCCGATATCGAGAATAAACTCCACGCCGGGAAGCATATGCTCCGCCGCCTTATAGTGCGCCATGGTCTCTATTTCGCCGAAATCCGCCTTAAGCGCCGCCTTTATAAGGTGTTCCCCGTAACCCGTGGCGGTTACCTTAGCTATGTAAGCGTCCTTTGGCATCAAGGAATATATTTCCTTTAATATGCCTATTACCGACTTCAGGGGATCGCCCATATTGTTATTGTAATAAGAGTAGAGAATTTCGTCGTTTTCGTTTATAAGGGCGGCCTTGGTAGTTGTGGAACCCGCGTCTATGCCCAGATAGCACTTTCCTTTGTGAGCGCTTAAGTCGGCGGTGGGGATTACCGCTTTGGAGTGTCTGTCCAGAAACGCCTGTTTTTCCTCTTCGTCTTTAAAGAGGGGAGAAAGTCTCTCCACCTCGTGGGACTGTACGCTCGAAAGTCCTTCTATTTTTTTCCTGAGAGCGGAGGTTTCCACTCCCCCCCTGCTGTCCGACAGCGCCGCGCCCGTTGCCACAAACAGATTCGCGTCGTCGGGGAAGATTATTTCGTCGTCCTTAAGGTTAAGGGTTACAATAAAACGCTTTCTCAGCTCGGAGAGATAATGGAGCGGACCGCCCAGAAAGGCAACCTTTCCCCTTATGGGCTTTCCGCAGGCCAAGCCGCTTATGGTCTGATTCACCACCGACTGGAACACCGAGGCTGCCACGTCGCTTTTTTTCGCTCCGTCGTTCAGAAGCGGCTGAATGTCGGATTTTGCGAATACGCCGCAGCGGGAGGCAATAGGGTAAATGGTTTCCGCTTTTTTCGCCAGCTCGTTTAGCCCCGTTATGTCGGTATTCAGCAAGGCCGCCATCTGGTCGATAAATGCGCCGGTACCGCCCGCGCAGGTGCCGTTCATGCGCTGTTCTATGCCGCCTTTAAGATAGGTTATTTTGGCGTCCTCGCCGCCCAGCTCGATAGCCACGTCGGTTTGAGGAATAAGCTTTTCGATGGCTACCGCTCCGGCGGTAACCTCCTGAACAAAGGGAATGTCAAGCCATTTGGCCACGTTTATTCCGCCGCTTCCCGTAACCGCCACGGTAGCGCCGCTTTCGCCGATTTTGTCTATACCTTCGGACAATACTTCCGCCAAGGTTTTTTTGATGTCCGAATAGTGTCTTTGATATTTTTTATGTACAATTTCGCCGTTTTCGTCAAGGATAACTATCTTAACCGTTGTCGAACCAACGTCAAGTCCGATATGGAACATACTTTTATTTCCTTTCTTTTGAAACACGCGGGCTTTCCGCCCGATAAAATATATTATACACCAATTTTTTTAAAATTGCAATGGGAAATTGGTTACAAAATTGGGCGGAACCGCCTTTTTTAAAAGACGTTCCGCCTTTTCACATAATTTTCAGGGGGATACCTTGTATATGCCTTTTTATAACAATCCCACAGTTTTAAACCAGATTATTATTAAAAAGCAAACAGGCTTTACCCTCAACAGCTTGAATTATCATAGCAACAGTATGCCCAACAGAACATCGGGAAATGTCCAAAACGTTATTCTCATATTCTCCAAGATTCCAAAACTGCTCCCACATAATTTCAACCAGTTCCGTATTTGTCTTAATGTCAAGCTTGTTTCGTTCTACCGCCCTTTTCAAGGTCACATCTTTATCCGCCCTCAATACAATATAATGCACCTCGCAGCCTTCACGCGCAGCTTTAAGCCACGGTTTCAAAAACCAAGGTCCCACTATCCCATCCACAATTACGTCATACCCACCGAGCATAAAGCGCTTTGCAGCTTCCGCAACAGCTTCGATAACAATTAAATTCTGTTCCTCCGATTCCGGAAAATGCGGTGGTATAGAACCTTTGCAAAGATAGTGATAAAAATCATCTGTATGAATATGCACCGATTTCGGCATATCGGATTTTTTTGCGACAATCGAAGCAGCAGTTGTTTTTCCGGTGCCGGGTGCTCCCGTTATTATAATTATTCTTCCGTTTTTCATGTTTCTGCGTTCCTATCCTACTGAAACAACGCTTTTTCGGCTCTAATTTAAGGCGTATAAAACATCTGCGTCCAGTAATACTCGTAATAATCCCCCTCAATATAATAACATCCCACTCCCATATACTCATGATCTCCCAAAATATTCACCCTGTGAGCGTAATCGCTCATCCAGCAATCCACAACCTTTTGTGCCGTGGGATACCACTTGGCAATGTTTTCTGCTCTGGAGGAAGGATTTGAAAGCCCGTACTTGTCCAGTACGGTAAAGCACTTGGTGCCGTCGGGACGAGTGTGTGAGGTTTTGAAGGTGGCTTCCCACGCTCTTTCGGTGGCGGCGGCGGTAAGGCTGTCAAGCTGTTTAACCGGGTTTAAACCGTAATCGGCTCTCACCGCATTTACCACCTCAAACACCTGCCGCGCAAGGTCGCGTTCCCAATCGGTCTGAGCTCTCTGACCATAAGCTCCGCTTAACGGATATTCGACAATTTCAGTGGGACTGAGGAAATCCGAGTGAATATACTCTCCGCTGTCTAACTTGCAGTAATGGGTATCGGTTTCGGCCACTATATTGACCATATCGTTCAGATTGTAGCGGTTTACCTTTTCGGAACCCTCAATCGCCTCCTTACGGCTGTATATTCCGCCGCTGCTTATGTACATAACGCTCTCGGCGGCGGTTTCCGTCCACTTCGGTGTTTCTTCTTCGCTTATGTAATCCTCGTGGATAAATTCGCCGCTTTCCGTTTTGTAATAGTGGGTATCCGTTATTGCGACAACCTTGACAGTATCGTTTATTCTGTAGAGCTTTATTTTTTCGGAGCCTTCTATCGCGTCCGTGCGGCTGTAAATTTTGTCGGTGTTTATATACTTTATTCCGCTTATCTTTGTTTCCGTCCATCTTTCGTCGGTTTCCTCATCGGCGCGCTCTTCTTCGGGGGCGCTTATGCCGTTTTGATCGCTCTCGGATACGGATTCCAAATCCCATTCGGTGTCAATTTCGGTCAGTACTCCCGAATCGGAATTATCGGAATTAAGATTGTCGGAATCACCTTCGTCCGGCGAAAGCAAGAATGTTTCCGCATGATACGGGTTGTCCGTTCCAACAGCATCGGAAGCTTCAAACTCGTCATAAACCGCGGTTTTTCCGCTAAGGACGGAAGCTTCCGACGTATAAACTTCATAGGGTACCCGCTGAGCCTTCGTCTCCGTTACTCCCAAAAAATCAGACGAAAAGGATATCGCTTTATTCGTAAAAACTCCCGCCTCGGCGGCAGTCATGGCATTGTCGGCAAATTCGCCGTGCAGCTCTCCCTTTCCCGCAAAACAGACGGAGAAAATCATAACTCCGCTTAAAAAAGCGTATAAGCCCTTATACCTGATACGGCAAAGAGCTTTGAACGCACTTATACAAAAAAATTTTAAAACTTTCAGCAATTCAGCCATTTTTTGACCTTTCTTTTAATGTCAAAAACCAAGGGAAAAGCAATACCCTTATGTTTTCTCAAAATGTCCCCGCCGGTTTCACCAAGCGAAATTTTAAAACGTTATACCAAGCTTTCACAAAAAACAGCCAACCTTCCGCAAAAGCTTGTTTATTTATTTTTCCGGCGCAGCTTTAACAAGCTGCCAAAATTGTAAAGCAATTCCGAGGTTCAGTGTGTGTTATCCCACATTGAACAGAGAGACGAGGGATATCCGACAGCGCTTAATAATGATAAAATTCCTGAGTCCAGAAATGATAGTAGCTCTGATGATCATTTTCTATGTAGTAATAGCCTACGCCCATATAGGTGTAATCCTTGTTTAAGATGGCGGCGCGGTGGGAAGGACTGTTCATCCACGCGTCCACAACGCTTTCGGGCGAATCCTGCCCCGCGGCGATATTTTCGCCCCAGCCGCCGTAGATTATTCCATTTTCGTTAAAGGCTCCCGTACACGTCGTGCCATCGGGGCGGGTATGATCCGCTCGATATTCCACCGTAAGCTCCCATGCTCTCGTAAGCGCCACGTTTTTAAGTATATCCATTTTTTCAAACGGAGCAAGTCCGTTTTTGGCTCTTTCCGCGTTTGTGAGTTCAAACACCTTGTCCGCAAAGTCCAGCTCTTTTTCGGTACAGTATCTCTGTTCGTATCTCCCTCCCGTTAAAGCGGGGTCGGGTGGGGATTCGGCAGTCGGTTCGGAAGCGACGGGAGCAGGTTCGGAAACGGAATCGGAAACCGAGGTTAAAACCGCTTCCGTTGTAGTCGGCACCGTGGCGGCGGGTTCCGTTGTCATGGGCGGATCGGTTTGCGGCACGGTTGCCTCTTGGGTAACGGGCGCGGTTTCGGGCACAAACGTCGTTGTCGAAACAGGAGGGGAAACGGCTTCCGAATCCTGCTCGTTAAAAGGTTCGGCTACGGATTTCTCGGAGTTTTCGGAAACCGGCTGCGAGTACGAAGTCCCGTCGGTTTGCGGCGATGTTGCTCCCAAAGCGGTATCGGAAAGATTCGGCGCCGTATCGGAGGATTGACGGGTTTCCTGCTGTGCGGTATCGGTTTCCGCTTCGTGGGGCGTTGTTATTTCTTCGGCGGACGTTCTCTCTGTGTCTTCGGAAGCGCTTTCCTGTTCCGATTCCGAAATTTTTTCACTATCTTCGGAAGGCTCGCCGGAAACAAGAAGCGGGGTGGACGTATCCGAAGGGACATCTTCCGACAGCGCGCTGCACGCGGCAAAGCTCAGCGCGGCCGACAGCAGCAGGGGGAAAATAAGGAGTCTGACATTTTTTTCAAGCATAATATGTATCACCGTATATTTAAATTTTTTCTTGAATGCCTCGGCTTTTGTCGGTTTATAAAACCTGTCTTCATAAGATTTTTTCGTGAATTTTCAAGCAAATTTTGTCATTGATATGGCGGAAATCCGCAATACTTAATGTATTTCAAGGATTTCCAATGCGGTAATCGGCAAAATTTGCCGAAAAAGACACGTGCAATACCTTGTAAGACAGATTTTTAATATTTATATTATAACAGCCAATTAAAGGAATGTCAATGAGAAAATTGTGGAAATTGCCGGAAGCAACAATAAGGCTGCATAAAGAAATTTTCGATTGGTATAACATCTTGACTTAAAACACAAGATAGTTTATATAATCAAATAATCATAAAACGCCGCAGTCTCGTTTCGGAGACTGCGGCGTTTTTCCGTTTAACAAATGAGGAACACCGCATAGGGAAGCGTATTCTTCTTTTGCAGTATGGAATCCAGAAGAATATTCGATTTCGCGAGGTTGGTATTAAGCACAAGCTTTACCGCATAGGTTAAGGCCGCTGCCAGTTCCTTATCATTGTACCCATCCTTTAAAAACACCGGAACGCACAGCTTAAGGGTATTGTAAAATACCGCCAGCGCGAAATAATTATTCCATACCCCGTCCCTTATATTCTGGGAAAACGCCAAGTTTACCAGCAGATTTTCGATTATATACGGACGCTCCTCCATTATCCCCTTGAACATTCCCGTAAGTCTTATGTATTCCTCGGCGTTATAACCGATATCCGGCTCGTTGTTCCCTATGGCAAACCCCACCGATATCGCCAGCCTTCCCATAATGCGCCCGAAGCTCTGGCTTACAAAGGCTGAGGGACTGTTCTGCGCCGTTCGGAACATTTTGTGGAGTATTCTTACCGAGCTGTCGGCGATCCTTTTGTCGCTCTGATTCGGTGAAAGGGAATCCACTATTTTTCGGCACAGTTCGCTGTCCAGCAGCATTTCCGCCAACGGCGCGATTTTTGAAGCTTCGTCTTTTTTTATGTATTCATCCGTTTTCTGACAAAAATATCCTAATATGAGCATTCTTTCGGGAACCGTAAAGCCTCTGTTCTGTAAAATATCTATCTGGGCATTTAGAACGGTCCAATAGAATGACAGCTCTTTACATTCCGGGGTAAGTCTCGGAAGAGTAAACATATCATTGTTTATATAGCAATCCTCTCCGTCATACCCATCCTCCGTGATGCGCAGTCCCTCCGGATGTTCCATCAGAATTTCGGTCACACGGCAGCAGGTAGCGCTGCATGACTGCATTACCGTATCCTTTCCCACCTTCATATGAAGCCTCGGAAAAACCCGACAAGTCAGACTGAGCGCTTCTTCTCCAAGTTCTTTTTGCAGCATGCAAAGCGAATCTTTTCCGAGAAAATGACATCTTCCTTCGGACGTAAGCTTCATTTCCGCATAACAAATGTCGGTAGGCTCCTTTTTTTTCTTAAAAGCTCCGTCAATAACCGACCTGAGAGTGTTGCTGCATTTCATTTCCATATAGTTAAAATATTCGCTTTTGGATATGTCAATATGCCAGTATCGACAGCAATTGTCCGTACAGTCCGACCCCGAACATCGGAAATCGTCGTAATAAGCGAATTTTACGATATTCATAAAACAGCATTCCTTTCAAAAGGCTTTTTGTCGGATAATACCAATCTTTAATCAATTTTCAGACTTGATTAAAGATTAGTATATATTTTTTTATTTTACTATCACTTTTATAAAAAGTCAATAGCAAAAATCCCTCTTCGGCATAAAATATAACAAGACGGCGTAAAAACAAACGCCGTCCCATTACCGAAAGAAAGGATAATACCCGATGTCAAGCTTTATCTTTTTGGGCGGCGATCTGCGTATGCTTTATGCCGCCGAATATTTAAATAAAACATACGATTGCTTTGCCTACGGCTTTGAAAGTGCGGAGGTCTTTCCCGTACCGGCTGCGGGTGAAATCATACCCTGTGATTACGCGGTGCTTCCCTTGCCGCTGACCTCGGACGGGGTACACATAACTATGCCTTATCATGGGGAAAATCCCGATCTTGACATTATACTCGGCGCGGTGAAAAAGGGGGGCACGGTGCTGACGGGAAAGAGCTGTCCTTATCTTGAGCGTATCTGCGAGGAAAACGGACTGGAGCTGTACAATTATTTTGACCGTGAGGAGCTTCAAATATTGAACGCTGTACCCACCGCCGAAGGAGCCCTTGAAATAATGCTTAAGGAGCTTCCGGTAACGGTTTTCGGGCTTAATGTCCTTATAACCGGCTACGGCCGTATCGGTGAAGTTATGGCGCGTATGCTCATGGCTCTGGGAGCAAAGGTCAGCGTTTACGCCCGAAGAGAAGAGCAGCTTGCCAAGGCGGAATGTATAGGCTGTTCCGCGGTTACGGAGACGGAGCTGGTTGGAAAATTGAGTGAGGTTGACGTTATAGTCAATACTGTACCGGCTACTTTGTTTGATCGCAGGAGATTGATGAGAATCAAAAAAGAGTGCCTTCTGATAGATCTGGCTTCAAAGGCCGGAGTTGAAGATATGGAACTGGCGGCGAGCGTGGGAGTCAGGGTTATCTGGGCTTTGTCTTTGCCCGGAAGAACCGCGCCGGTATCGGCGGGGCGCATAATAGGAAAGACTATTGAAAATATGTGCAAGTAATACTATTTGCAAATCAAGTTATATACAAATTATTTGCGATGATTTTTAAATAGTGCTTTGGGAGTAATTCTGTTTTCGGATATTATGGCATACCGAAAATTTGTTTAGTTTAAAATCACATAAACGGGTAACACGGATAAAAAGAGGAGGTAATCACCTTGTGTGAAATATTAAAGGGCCTTCGCGTCGGGGTAGCGATCTGCGGCTCCTTCTGCACCTTCAAAAAATCCTTTGAAGCGGCTAAGAGGCTGGCGGATCTCGGTGCGGAGCTTATACCCATAATGAGCTTCAACGCCTCCGCTCTTTCGACCCGCTTCGGAAAAGCGGAGGATAATGTTAAAATATTTGAGGAAATAGCGGGAAGACCTGTTATAAATACCATAGAGGCAGCGGAGCCGATAGGCCCAAAAAGAATGACCGACGTTATGCTGCTGCCAAACTGTACGGGCAATACACTGGCGAAGCTGTCGCTGTCGGTTACGGACAGTCCAGTCACCATGGCGGTGAAAAGTCATCTCCGCGGAGGACGGCCGGTGGTGATAAACGTTGCCACCAACGATGCGCTGTCGGGTTCGGCGAAGAACATAGGTGCGCTGATGAATTTAAGACATTATTATTTTGTTCCCATAAGGCAGGATGATTATATAAAAAAGCCCACTTCGGTGGTGGGAGATTTTGACAGGATAGAGGAAACGATTATAGCGGCGTTGGACGGGGTGCAGGTGCAGCCGGTTATTACCGTTGTATGAGTTTGCATAAGTGGCGGAACCGTCGCTTTAGGTGAGGAAAAAGCTTGTTTTCCAATCCCGGAGCGGCGGCTTCGCCATTTTTAAGTAAAAGACACGTGCAATTCTTATGTGGACAGGTTCTTATACCTTTTTTACCTCCGCCCCCTTATAAAAATACCCCAGAATTTCCTCCGCCTTCATTCCCTGTTTTGCCATTTCATTGGCACTGTACTGACTCATCCCCGCTCCGTGTCCGTGTCCTTTGGCGATTACGGTAAAGGATATCCCGTTCCATGTAATCTCGAATGCCGTAGATCTGAGCTTTAGTATCCTCCACAGCTCTCCGCCGCTTAACTCTCTCCCCCCCACTTTGGCCGAAACCACATATCCGTATTCGTCTCTTACCACGTCCGAAAACCAAAGGGAATAATCCAGCGGCATCTGAATTTTGGGATCAAAAGCAAGGAGTCTGTCTCTTACGCTTTCCGCCGTCATTTCATTTTCCGTCCTGAAATATATGTATTCCAAATCCTTTGGACATTCCGCCCGTGCCAGATACGGAAGCGACATATTCCATATATAATCCGGATGAGCTGAAGCTCCTGCCGAAACCGAACAGTAAACGCTGTATATGGGCTTGTTTTCATAATAAATACCGTGTGAAGCCCCGTATTCGGCGGCTTTTTTCACCTTCGGCAAATATTCTTCATAGCTTTTTCCGTAGTATTCTTTGGCTTTGGCAGGGGTAAAATAAGCCTGACACAGCGCGCTGCTGTCCGACAGCTCCCTGCCCTCGCCGGAAAGCCGCAGCGCGTAGGTGTAAGCGGCGGAAGCCTGCGCCTTAAGCGCCTCTTCCTCATAAGAAACGTCTATCTGAGCGAACAGACAGCCTGTTAGATATTCTTCCGCCGAAATAGTTATAATTTCTCCGTTTTCGGTCAGGGTAAGAGTAAATTCCTTCATGCCCCTGTCCGGAAAGCTGTTTCCCCAGATAAGCGCAAAAATCTTTGGTGCGCCCGCTATCAGCACTGCCGCCGCCACTATCATCACCGCGTATTTTTTCATTGCCGTCGCCCTTTCATAAAAAGTTTATGAATAAAAATTATTGACTAAAGCCTCATAATGTATTATAATAAACATATGCGTACTTTTCGCAGACAAATTCAAGAGCATCTTATACAAATCTTTAATCAAGATATAGGCTTGATTAAAGATTGCTGCCTAAACGCTAATACTAATCTTCGGTCAACAATTTTTTGTCTGTAACCTGACCAAAGATTAGTATAGGGACTGTCTAAAAATAATATATGAGCTTGTACCTGTTATAGAACGATTAAAAACAGTCAAAAAAGACGAATTTTCGGGACAGAAAGGAGCGCCGCCCCGATAAGGCGGTATTGTAAATATGAAAAACACCAAAAAAATTCTTCCCATAGCCTCGCTCTGCGCCGCCGCGGCGGCAACGATCTTCAGAGTGTTTCAGCTTTTGATTACGGTAGATTACAACGAAATGGGCTTCTACTCCTCCGAAGCGGGTTTTTTGCCAACTCACGGGTTTTACCTGTTTTTGCTGATAGCGGCAGCGGTGTTTATCACGGCGGTATTTATAGACGGAAAAAACGCGAACGCGGCCTATATGGGAGGTACGGGAGACCTGACTTCAAAACAGACGGCCGTATTCGGGCTGAGCTTTTTAGCGGCGGCTTGTCTTAAATTCTATATGCTGGTTTTCAGCTTCAAGAGCTTTGGGATAGACTTTTTTGGCGAAGCGGTTATTTTTGCCGTGTTTGCGGCGATAGGCTTTATTTTGCTTGGCAGCAAGAAAATCAAGCCTTTTGTCGGATACATCATGCTCCTTATAAGCATAAGCTACACCTTAAAATCCGCGTCTCTTTTTATGGGAGATACCATTATAACAAGGGTCAGCGATGAGCTGCTGCTTCTGCTTTCCTATGTTTCGGCGGTGTTCTTTTTCCTTTCTTTGGGCAGATATTTTTCGGACAACGAAAGCAATGGCACCCGCAAAAAGCTTTTGTTTTTCGCTTCCGCCTCCGCCTGTCTTTCCGCATGCGCCTCTTTGGCGGGATATATTGCGCTGATTATAGACGGCGCGTATATGAAAGAGCATATGGAGCAGCACCCGGTTTCGGAAATAGGAATAATTATCATAGCGTTTACCGTTATTTTTACCCTTTACGGCAAAAAAACGACGCTTTTGGAAACGGATAACGAAAATGATGATGAAAACGCGTAGGACTGCAGTGAAGTCTCGCCTTCTGTTTAAATCCGAGTACCGGAAATACGGGATTCGGATACCGTGCTTACTGACGGCGGTCTGTTTTTTAAGCGGCTGCACCGTTTTTGACGGTTCGCTGGAAAGCCTTATGTATCCTCCTAAGCTCACCGAAACCCAAACAGCCGTTTATAATGCCCTTAAATTGAGTACCGGGGATCAGATAGAATTGGTTTACCCCGCCGGCGGGGAGTACCGAAGCGCATTTGTTCTCTATGATCTGGACGGAGAAAAAACCGATGAGGCTATCGTCTTTTATCGCGAAAAAAATCTGTCGGAAAACGGAGAAAGCGGTTTAAGAATGAATCTTCTGGATCAGGATGGCGGAGTATGGACGTCGGTGACCGACAGACCCGTTGCAGGAACCAAAATAGAGAATGTAAACTTTTACAATTTTGACGGTACGGTAAGCGTGGGAGTGGTATGTTCGGTGCTTGCCCAGACGGAAAAGTCGCTGAGTCTTCTGAAATATTCCGACGGATATTTGGAGGAGCAGTTTAAAACCACCTTTAGCTTTATGGAAACCGACGATTTGGACAACGACGGCTTTGACGAGCTGTTTTACGTCAGCTATGACTCGGTGATGGGATACAGTCACGCCCGTGTTCTTGGTACAACGGAAGCAGGTGAAGACGAAACCCGCCCGTCTCCCGAAGTGCTTTCCACAGTGCCTCTTTATCCCGACGTTTCGTCGGTACAGAGATTAAGCCGTCAGAAGCTCAACGAAAACGAAAGCCTGTTGTTTATTGATTACGCCAAAGGTGACAACGCATACGGAACCCAGATACTGTTAAGCTATAAGAACAACCTTACCCAGGTTTTTTCCGAAAATCTCAGCCGCCGCTCCAACTCCTACACTCCCATTCTGTACAGCACGGATATCGACGGCGACGGCAGGATAGAAGCCCCCTCCACCACAGCTTTCATAGGATACGAAAACCGCACGATTCCCGAACAGATTTTTTCGGTGGAATGGTATTGTACCGATACCGAGAACGGCAATACCGTAACCAAAAAATTCACCACTTACGTTAACGCCGACGGCGAATACGTTTTCTATGTTCCCGTCAGGTGGCAGGGGCTGGTAACGGCGGAAAAAAGCGGAAACATTGTAAGCTTCGTAAAATACGACAGCGAAAGTCTTGTCTTACTCTCGATATGCGTATCGGACGTCATTCCCGAGGGAACGGGCTGGAAAAAATATGACGATAACATATACGTTAAAAATTCCGAAAGCAGCGACCCAATGGTTCTTACCGACGATGAACTGAGAAACTGCCTGTGGATATAAATTTGTCGTTTTCGATCGGATTTTGCCGCGTGCGGGGCACCTTTGCCGAACCGATTTGAAAAAAACATTGTAAGAGCCTGCCTTTGGTCAAGATATAGACAAATAATACGAATGACCAAAAATTAGTGCTTCGGGTGCAATCTTCAGTCAACAACTTGATAAAAATCGGTATAAACGTAAATATACGCGGTTTTCGGCATTGTGCCTGCTGCCGGCAAATCACAGCGAAAGGATCATACCATGCTCACCAAAAAAGTTTTAGTATGCGAGGACGAGGACGCCATACGCGACTTCGTGATAATAAACCTGAAAAGCGCGGGCTATGAAGTAACGGGCGTAGACTGCGGCGAAAAAGCTCTTGAGGAATTCTCCAAGGGTAATTTTTCCGCCGCCATACTGGACATAATGATGCCCGGAATAAGCGGAGTGGAAGTATGCCGCAAAATCCGCGAAAGCGACGGAAAAATCGGCATAATAATGCTCACCGCCAAAAGTCAGGAAACCGACAAGATAGAAGGGCTGACAAGCGGCGCCGACGATTATATCACAAAGCCCTTTTCTCCATCCGAGCTTGTGGCAAGGGTAGACGCCATGTATCGGAGAATAAGCTCCTACGAGCAGTCCTCCGACGGGAAGATTCTGAAAGCGGGGCCGTTCGCTTTGGATATTCAGAGCAGAAGCGTAAAAAAGAACGGAACCCCCATAGAGCTTACCCAGATAGAATACGGACTTCTGGAATATTTCATACAGAATTCGGGAATAGCGCTGGACAGAAATACCATTCTCCGAAAGGTCTGGCACGATGAGTTTTTCAGCGACGATAAAATAGTGGACGTTAACGTAAGGCGCTTAAGAATGAAAATAGAGGACGATCCCTCTTCCCCCGCGTTTATACAAACTGTCTGGGGCTACGGATATAAGTGGACGATTTAAGGCAACACCGCGCAAAGACCGTGCTGCGCGTCTGCACCACAATCTTTGTGCGGTATTGCCTTAAAATTTCTTGAATTGCGCCGGCAAGCCACGGAGTTTGAAAAAGTCACAAGAAATCTTTGCCTTGTCATCGTCATAATCTGCTCGAAAATCCACGTACAAATCCAATAAATATAAGCGGAAAATAGCGAAAAGGATCACAAATGGCCGCAAAAAGAAAAAGCATAGCCACTCGCTGGTTTATTAACAGCTTCGGAATAATCGCAGTTATAATGCTTGTGGTAATAGTTGGGGTATATTTTTTTGCCCGTAATTATTATTACAGCTCTGTCAGCCGTTACCTGCGCTCCGAAGCCAGTGTGATACGCGGTGTGCTTACGAGGTTTTACGAAAACTCCTCCTCCGATTATTCCGAGGAGATACGCTCCACAGTGGAGCATTTTGATAAAAAAGCGCTGATGGAGCTTATGGCGATAGATAAAAACGGGAATATAGCCATTTCAAGCAGCGGCTTTTCCCCCGATGTGGAGCAGGAAATGCCGGACTATACCGCGGCTCTGAACAGTCCCGACGGCATCGGCGAATATGTGGGAAGCCTTAACAGAAGCTCGGTAAGCGAAAGGTACATGGCGGTATCGGTGCTGATAAGCACCGATATGAAGGACAAAAATTACAGCGCCATAAGAGTTATGACCAGCCTTGAGGGCGTGGATACGCAGCTTGCCCGATTAAGTCTCGGCACCGCCGCGTTGGGTGCCTTTGTCTTGATATTGGTGCTTATTATCGGGCTTTATTTTGTACGTTCGATTATTCTGCCAATAAGAAAAATGGCGTCCTCCGCAAAAAAACTGGCGAAAGGCGATTTTTCCGAACACATAGACTTCAGGCGCGACGATGAGCTTGGCGAGCTGTGCCGAGCCTTCAATTATATGGCGGACGAGCTGGCAAACAGCGAAAAGATAAAAAACGATTTCATCAGCTCGGTATCCCACGAGCTGAGAACCCCCCTTACCGCAATCAAGGGCTGGAGCGAAACCATACTTGAAATGCGCAGCGCGGAAACTCTTATTAAAGGAATGCGGGTTATTACCACAGAAACGGAGCGCCTATCCTCTATGGTGGAGGAGCTTTTGGACTTTTCGAGAATACAGAACAATCGCCTTATGCTTCAGAAGGATAACACAGATATTTTGGCGGAATTAGCGGACGCGGTGCTGATATATACCGAAAGAGCCGCGAAAAACGGAATAAAAATAAATTATCACGAGCCCGACGGAGTCGCGATGATCTTCGGAGACAAGAACAGATTAAGGCAGGTTTTCCTGAATATAATAGACAATGCCGTAAAGTATACGGGAAATGACGGGGTTATCAACGTCGAGGCAGTTCTTAAGGAAAATTCCGTCGAAATAAAAGTGTCGGACAACGGCTGCGGAATAAGCGCAGAGGATCTCCCCAAGGTGAAAAACCGCTTTTATAAGGCGAACAATACCGTAAGAGGCTCCGGAATCGGACTTGCCGTGGCGGACGAGCTGACAGGTCTTCATTCGGGAAAGCTTGAGATAGAAAGCGAGATCGGGAAAGGCACCACCGTGACAATCACATTGCCCACCATGCAGAAAAAAGCGGACGAAGGGGCAAAATAAAACAATGAATAATACTGATCCTTGATCAGGTTATAGACAAAAAATTGTTGACCAAAGATTAGGTCTTGTTTGAAAATAGAGGGAATGACGGATTGTTGACCCAAACCGGTTAGCTTCAAGGAAAAAATCGCAGTCAAACTGTCGTTTGACGAGGCTTTTTGACGCAGAAGATGACCGTTTAGGGGCGAAAAGACGGCGTTTCCGATTTTTCAAACAAGCCATAGTATAAACCGTCGTTTTTTTCAGAAAGGAATGGTCGGAAAATGTCAAAAAAAGAAAAACCCATCCTCCGAACCAACATAGGAGGACAAGCGCTGATAGAAGGCATAATGATGAAAGGCTCCAAAAAAGCCGCTCTGGCGGTGCGCAAAAAAAGCGGGGAAATAGAAACGGAGTGCAAAGATCTGCCCGAAAAGAAATGGTATCAGAAATGCCCTTTTGTCAGAGGAATATTCAACTTTGTCTCACAGCTTAAGGACGGCATGAGCTATATGAATAAGTCCATGGAAATATCCGGGTATATGGAAGACGATGGCGAGGAGCCGTCAAAATTTGAAAAATGGCTGGAAAAAACCTTCGGCAAAAACATAATGTCCGTTGTTTCCGTAATAGGGGCGGTATTTGGCGTGGGACTGGCGGTGATCTTGTTTATATTCTTGCCCACATGGCTTTTCACCGGGCTTCAGTCGCTTTTCGGCAATACGGATATCTCCCCTTTCCGCTCGCTTTTTGAGGGCGTTATAAAAATTTTAATCTATATACTTTATCTTTGGCTGACCTCTCTTATGAAGGATATCCGACGCACCTACGAATATCACGGCGCGGAGCACAAAACCATAGCCGCTTATGAGGCGGGAGAAGAGCTTACTGTGGAAAATGTGAAAAAACACATACGCTTTCATCCCCGCTGCGGCACCAGCTTTATATTTCTGGTACTGGCCATAAGCATTTTGGTAACTACATTGGTGCCCATAAACAGCGAACAGTTTGTTCTGTGGTTCGGAGTAGGAAAGTTTGCCGCCGATCTGATGAGAGCGGTATGCAAGATACTGCTGCTTCCGTTGGTGGTGGGAATAAGCTATGAAGTGATAAAGCTTGCGGGAAGATACGACAATATAGCCACAAGAATCATTTCCGCGCCGGGACTCGCGCTGCAAAGACTTACCACAAGAGAACCCAACGAGGGTCAGATAGAGTGCGCAATTGCCGCCATAACTCCCGTACTGCCCGAAAAAGGCGAGGAGGGACGGGAAGATAAATGGTAAGCTTAATGCTAAAAAAAAAGCTGCGTACTATTTTGGAGCAAAGCGGAAATCCCTGCGCCGCCTTCGAGACCGACCAGATAATGAAATGGGCGGCGGATTTTGACTGTCTTACTTTCGCCCCCGACAGCGAAATTGACCCATTGAAAGCCGAAAAGGCGATAGACGCCGCCAAGCGCCGCGTAAAAGGAGAGCCGCTCCAGTATATACTGGGCGAATGGGATTTTTACGGCTTTACATTTCATGTGGGGGATGGAGTGCTTATTCCCAGACCGGAAACCGAGCTGCTGGCGGAAAAAGCAATTGCTGCGCTGAAGGAGATGACGGGGAAAGATTCCTCCCAACGCGGTACGGTTATCGACCTTTGTTCGGGGAGCGGCTGTATCCCGATTGCCGTGGCTAAAAAATCCGGCGCCCGCTGCTACGGAATCGAAATAAGCGAAAAGGCGTTGGAATATTTCAAGAAAAACATTATCCTTAACAAAACGGAAGATAGGGTTACGGCTCTGTTGGGAAACGTACTTGAACCAAACGGGGAGCTTCTGGAAAAGTTGCCGGAAAAATGCGATATAATAACCGCGAATCCACCGTATCTTACCGCCAGTGAAATGGGAGAGCTTCAGAAAGAAGTGAGACATGAGCCCGAAATCGCCTTATTCGGCGGACAAGACGGTCTCGATTTTTATCGTGTGATCTTCGGCCGCTGGAAGGATCGGCTTTCCGAAAAGGGAGAGTTTATAGTGGAAACGGGCGATGATCAGGCGGAAGCGGTAAAGAGCCTGATGGAAAAGGAAGGCTTTTGCTGCGGAATAATAAAAGATTACAACAAGTTGGGAAGAATAGTATTCGGAAAGCTCGCCCATGCGGCGGTGCAATAATATCTGTAAGCCGCTATTTAATGCCTTTTTCAAATAAGAATAAAATAAATTGAAAAACAGAAAGGAATATTTCAATGGCAAAATCATCCTCCAATACCCCTAAAAAAGTATTCGTAAAAGCCAACACACCCGAAGAAAAAAAGAAAGCCCTTGATTCCGCGATTGCCTACATAGTAAAAACCTTCGGCGAAGGCTCCGTAATGATAATGGGAAACCAGAAATCAAAGCTGAACGTTGAAGCCGTATCTACCGGCTCTCTCGGACTCGATCTGGCGTTGGGAATAGGCGGACTTCCCAAGGGAAGAATAGTTGAGATATACGGACCCGAATCCGGAGGTAAAACCACCGTTTCCCTCCACGCGGTGGCGGAAGCGCAGAAAAAGGGCGGAATAGCCGCGTTTATCGACGTGGAACACGCGCTTGATCCGATTTACGCGAAACAGCTCGGCGTAGACGTGGATCAGCTTATCGTCTCTCAGCCCGATACGGGCGAACAGGCTCTGGAAATAATCGAAGCGCTTGTACGCTCCGGAGCCATCGACATAATAGTACTTGACTCGGTTGCCGCAATGGTAACAAAAGCGGAAATAGACGGCGAAATGGGCGACAGCTTTGTGGGAGTACAGGCGAGGCTGATGTCCGCCGCCATGAGAAAGCTCACCGCCGTTATTTCAAAATCCGACACGGTGGCCATCTTCATTAATCAGATCCGCGAAAAAATAGGCGTAATGTACGGAAATCCGGAAACCACTCCCGGCGGCCGCGCGCTGAAATTCTACGCTTCCGTAAGAATAGAGGTCAGAAGAGGCGAGGCTATTAAGGAAGGCGATAAAATAATAGGCTCACGCACAAAGTGCAAGGTGGTTAAAAACAAAGTGGCTCCTCCCTTCAAATCCTGCGAATTTGATATGATTTACGGTCAGGGAATAAGCAAAATGGGAGAAATCATAGATATGGGAGTCGAATTGAAAATTATCAAAAAATCCGGCTCATGGTTCAGCTACAACGATATGAAAATAGGACAGGGGCGCGAAAGCGTCAAAAAGTGGCTCACGGAAAACGAAGATATTCGCTCCGAGGTGGAAGTAAAAATAAGGGATCAAGCCGACGCATTGTTTAAAACACTGCTCAGCGGAGGGGCGGACGACGATATGGGCGAAGACGCAGAGGGGCAGGAAAATCCTCCCGCCGAGGACGAAATTCCCGCGCCCGAATCCGAAGAAGCGCCCTCTAAAAAAAGCACTGCGAAGTCCGCCCCGAAGAAATCGAAAAAAACGGTGGTAATTGAGGCCGAGGAAGATTTTGAAGAATTTTCAATAGATGAAATCGACGGAGATTAAATTTATTTATGAGCTTGTTTAACGAAGAAGAAACGGAGCTGGAGTATAGCTCCGAATACAGCCGCGCCAGAAAAAGGGCAATGTACCTTCTGGGAAGCCGCGATTATTCCTCAAAAGCGCTTAAGGAAAAGCTTCTCAACAATTACTCAAACGACACCGCCGAACGGGTAATTGAGGATATGAAGAATTACGGCTTTTTAAACGACGAAGAATACGCAAAAAAACTTGCTTCGTCGTTGATTAGAGGGAAAAAGTACGGAGCCTGCCGCGCAAAAAGCGAAATGAGACGAAAGGGAGTAAGCGAGCTTGACGCGGAAGAAGCCCTGTCGGAATATGAAAAAGAGGATTATTCGGATCAGCTTATTTCCCTTATCGAAAAAAAGTACGGCGACAGAATAGAGGACAGGGAAGACCGTCGGCGTACCGTTGCCGCACTCGCAAGAAGAGGCTACGGCTATTCGGAGATTAAAGATGCGATACTTACGGTGCTCCGCCGTTGGGCGGACGAAGAGGATGAATAATACCGGGATTTATACTATAGCAATCCAATAAAAAAATAAACAAATAGGAGCGAAGCAACTAAGGGCCCGCTGATTAGAACACAATCGCCCCGTTCAAAGCAGCGTATTCACGGGGATGATTGTGTTACGCTTCGCTTTAATCAGCGGTTCCCTAATTGTCCTCCCCTACTTCCCTTTCGGAGTCCGAAAGGGAAGTAGGGGAGGACAAAGGACTGGGGCAACGCCCCCAAAGCTTGTGTTTTTTTGTACTGTTTGTAATTTTGCTTAAACTTTTTTTGAATTGCAATTTCACCCAAAGCACTATCCAACATTTTTAAAAAATATTGGTATAAATAAGCGGCTTGACATCATACCGTAATTATGTTACAATTCAAACGTTAAGGACTATATGAAAAACAGGAAAGAAAAGTAAAAAGATGAAAGAAATAAAAGTAGGAATGGTATCCTTAGGCTGTCCGAAAAATCAGTGCGACGCCGAAATAATGATGGATAAAATACATAAGGCGGGATTTAAGCTGGTGGAAGAAGCCGGACTTGCCGACGTTGTGATAATAAACACCTGCGGCTTTATTCAGTCGGCCAAAGAAGAAGCCATTGAGGAAATAATGGAAGCCATAAACCGCAAGGCGGACGGCATCAATAAAAAAATAATAGTAACCGGATGTCTGGCGCAGCGGTATCCGGAGCAGATGGACGAGGAATTTCCCGAAATAGACGGAGTTATAGGCTTGGGGCATAACGGGGATATCGTCAAGGCGATAAACAAGGTTCTTGCGGATAAAAGAGTTATAATGAACAGCCCTCTCGGTGAATATAATCTGGAGGGAAGCAGGCTTTTGTCCACCATGCCCCACTATGCTTATTTAAGAATAGCCGACGGCTGTGATAACCGCTGCTCCTATTGCGCTATCCCCTATATAAGAGGCGGATTCAGAAGCCGTCCCATGGAAAATATACTTGAGGAAGTAAAGAACCTCGCTTCCCGCGGAGTAAAGGAATTGGTGGTAATAGCCCAGGATACCACCCGTTACGGACTGGATATTTACGGAGAACTGAAGCTGCCCGAATTGCTTGACAGGATATGTGAAACAGAGAGCATAAAATGGATAAGGCTTCTGTACTGCTACCCCGAAAGGATTACCGACGCGCTGATAGACACCATGGCGAGACAGGAAAAAATCCTTCATTATATCGACGTCCCCATTCAGCATTGCAGCCGCGATATTTTAAAAGCAATGAACCGTTCCGGAGACGAACAGAGCCTTTGGGATCTGTTCGCCAAGCTCAGGAACAAAATGCCCGACATTGTCTTGCGCACCACTCTGATTACAGGCTTCCCCGGTGAGACGGAAGAACATTTTACAGAGCTGGCGGAATTTGTAAACAGCGTGAATTTTGAACACTTAGGCTGCTTCGCTTATTCCGAAGAGGACGGAACTCCCGCCGCCGAAATGCCGAATCAAGTGCCGAAATCGGAAAAAGAACACCGCGCCGAAATCATAAACGAACAGCAGGAAATGCGGATATCCGGCCGCTATGCGGAGCTTGTGGGAAAAGTTTACGAAACGGTGGTGGAGGGCTACGACCGTTATTTTGAAATGTATTTCGGAAGGAATTATATGTTGGCTCCGGAAATCGACGGAATGATTTATTTCAAGGGCAAAGGACTCAAAACAGGAGAGTTTGTCAATGTCGAAATAACCGACGCCGTGGAGAATAATCTTATCGGAAAGAAAATATAGCCCGCGAAAAACGAAAATAAAAAAGGAGAATCTGACGTGAACCTCCCAAATAAGCTTACGATAGCAAGAGCATTTGCCGTGCCGTTTTATGTTGTCTTTATGATAGTTACCGACATTCCGCTGAACTATCTTTGGGCGCTTATCATTTTTATCGCAGCCTCCGTTACCGATATGATAGACGGAAAGATAGCGAGGAAAAGGGGCCTTGTCACCAATCTTGGCAAATTTCTCGATCCCCTCGCGGACAAAATACTGGTGTCCTCCGCTCTGATCTGTATGGTGGAGCTTAAATGGACGTACTCTTTTTTGGTAATTATAATAATAGCGAGGGAATTTATGGTATCCGCCTTAAGATTGGCCGCAGCGGGGGGGGAGGAGCATACAGTTATCGCCGCCGGTCCGTGGGGAAAGGTCAAGACCGCCGTCACGATGGCGTCCATCTCGGTTATAACTGCTATGCACATTTTCACAGAAAATATTGTTGTTTTGGGGGAAAATTTTCCCGTGGTGGCAATTTCCGATGTTCTTATGGTTTTAAGCACATTACTGACGATTATAAGCGGTATATTTTATGTTGCGGGATATTGGATGGTATTGACGGAGGAAAAATAATCTAATTTTTACCGATCACCTTGCAGACAAAATTTTACGAAGTCTGCAAGGTGATTTTATATTATTAATATTATCACAAATTGAAATTTGAAATGATTTGCAATTAGTATAACAACATCTTAAAACTGTGAGATTGATATGAGAAAATGTTCTAAGTTAAATTAAGAATAAAAAAACAGGCTCTCTTCGTTCAAAAGAGAGCCTGTTTTATGTAATCGGATACAATTTCGATTTGACTTTTTACAGTAATCTTTAATCAAGTTGCAGACTTGATTAAAGATTGGTATGAGTAAACACTTGCCCATACCTGATAACTATTCGATAAACCCGGATTATACTGACGGTCAATAAAGTTTACCGTTTAACCCGACTTGACGGCGCGAATTACTATGGGTATGGCAAAAATTTTCATCGACTGTGAGTATAGCTTGTCTGTTATCCTTTAAAATCACTTGATATTACGCAAGATGTAAATGAGTAACCATCTACATGAGCCGTCATTTTTTTAAACAAATCCATTGCTTTCTCACAGTCATCTTTACTCATAATAGTAAAGTGATAATCTTCACTGGCACCGTCAAAATTAACAATATTTAAACCTTCCAATTGTGCGGAAAGCTCTGCCAACCATTCCACAATACAGTCGTCATCCGAAAACTTTTCCTCATCAACGGTAAAATCAAACCCCCGCGCTGTCTTGATATTCTCAACAAACCAGAAAAAGTCCTCTAAAGCCGGTGCGCCGGCATCAGAAGAAATTAAATAGTATTGCAGTTTTACAAGCGGCCTGTCCTCATTGGCATTATTTCCAAATGGATCATCCGGATCGATATCGTACCCGGAGAGTACATATAAAATATCGGGAATGCCGCAATACTCATCGACTGCATTTTCCAAACATCCTCTGCAATAACGAAAAACTTCTTCATTATGCCCACAAAGTATAAGGGCGCAAAAATCTTTCAATGCATCGATTTGACTCAATTCAAGCGCCATTTTGGATTCTCCTTTATTTATTCTTACAATTGGGATTTGTTACTCTGAGCATAGCCTCAAACCACTATTAGTAAAATCACCTGTGGGGGCTTCATTAACACGAAATATAAAAAGGCCTAAAATTTCGGTTATCACGCTTCCAGATAAACATCTTCAAAATCCGAAACGGTAATATCGTGCTTCACCCTGTCGCGTACCTCCGCCTTTTTGGCGTTGTTAAAACGATCTAGAGTACCCGCAAGATATCCGGTAACACGGCGTATGCGCTGGAAAGGAGCGGTGTCATAATGATATTCTATATCAACATAGTCGCCGTCGACTACCTTAATGTCCATTTCTTTAATGCGCCTTTCGGGATAAAGCGTTCTCGCTCTCCGAACATATGCGTCCTTCTCCTTGTCGCTCAGATTGCCGCCAGTAACATTTACCTTAATCATTGATTTTTCCCTTTCTGAATATGATCGCTATGTCTTCCGTTTTTTATGTCTCCGTCTTTAAAATATAGTTTATTTTGTGGAGCAGTTATGATTATACCACTATATGATGTGCATTGCAATAGCAAATTCAGCAAAAAAACAAGCTTAATTTTGTAGACTTTTACAATTGATTTTTGACCGGGGCTTGTTCCTTCCCAACGCAAAAAGCAATATGCAGCCTCCGATTCCCGCTCACGGCTTTCAAAAATCAACACAAATTTCATACAACGACAAGTAATTGTCGACAAATGTCTTTGCAGCCCGCTTGCTATCACAAATTTCGTCAGTCTGCACAAACTTATCTTAAAATGCAGCTAATTTTCCTCTTAGAGTTTCAGGCGCGCCTATAGCTTGTTTGAAAATAGAGAAAATGACGGATATTTGACCCAAAAGGGTTAGCCTCAAGGAAAAAACGCAGTCAAACAGTCGATTAACGAGGCTTTTTGACGCGGGAGATAACCGTTTTGGGGCTTAAAGACGGCGTTTCCGATTTTTCAAGCAAGTCCTAACCATTTGAAACCAGCCGCATAAAATGCGCAAGACGTCCGTCAGTGGTCATAAAAAGGCATAATTTCGTATACAGAAAATAAAAGCACCGCCCCATTCTGAATAACAAGGCGGCGCCATATAGTAATTCTGGATTTTCACCAACTTAATCCGACAGCGAGGTCAGCGTATTGTAAATAAAAGGCGATTGCCCCTTTATTACGGCACGTTTATTCACCTTTAAGCGGCTGTCATCATACGTTACCCTTAATTACGGCGCAATATACAGCGCCTTAAGGCGGGCGAAAACCCTTCTGTGTATGCTGTTTTATCGGCTCAGACTCCCGATTTGATTATCCTGTTTACAGCGGCTTGAATCTCGTTTACAAGATGCTCTATCTCATCGTAAACGGCGCCGCTCTGCTTGGAAAGAGTTCCGATTTCACGCGCCACAACGGCAAATCCTACGCCCGCTTTTCCCGCCGCGGCCGCTTCGATGTTGGCGTTTACGGAAAGAATATGCTCCATGGTTGCGGTATTATGAAGATCGCTCATAAGACCCTTGGCGGCTTCGATATTTTCGTTTATTCCGCCGAATTCGTCCCTAAACACCTTTACCTGCTTCTCGTTTGCCGTCTGAAGATACTGGAAGTTGACAAGCATATTCACAATATCGCCAAGCATTGTGGCGGCGGCGCGAATGGTCTTTTCGTCTCTTACGGGCACTTTGCGCAGCGCGTCTATGTAAAGATCCTCGTTGATACCCAACTCACGGGCAATGGATCTGAATTTTTCCTCGTCGGGAGGAGCGGGAAGCACCTGTCCTCCGATAATGGCGCCCACCTTTTCCTCGCCTATTTTAAGGTCAATTGAAAAATCCATAAGTCCGGCATGGCAGTAATAAACTCCGGTGCACTCATTGTCGCACTTGATACAGCGTCTTTCGCCCTCGGCGCTTTCTCTTGTGTATTTCATACAAAAATCGGTAAAGTTGCTCGGTTCGGTTATATATTTCCCGTCTACTCCCACCGCTATCGCGGCTAAACCGGTAGCGTCGGAAAACATATCCTGTATTGACTGAAATTTCTCCAGATCCACAAATTCTCTTATATCCAGCATAGAAAGTACTTTCCTTTCAAAGGTTGTAGTCATAGGACGGATTTAAGAGCTTATGTCCGTAACAGCGGAAACACACATTACAAACAGCGACTCTGAGCGGCCGTCGATACCTCAATATTATTTTATCACATTTTTTTTACAAAATCAAGCCCTTTGTTAAATTTCGCCGCATTTTTATTAAATTTATCGGCATTGCATTTTGAACTGTCCGAACAAATGCACTATTCACGTTTTCTGCTGACCTCAAATACCTTCCGCGTCAAAAATTTCGTATTTATCCGTCTTTTCCCAATATTTTTGCCTACGTCTTATGGCAAGGTGTAATTTGAGGAACAATAAATTTAAAATTACCGCTAAAGATAAGATTCCGATTTAATCTATTGTTTACAGATTAAATCGGAATTGCTTTATCCTTTTATAAAATCAAGCACCGCGCCCTCAGGCATGGCTCCCACGCTTCTCGCAGCTTCCTTTCCGTTTGTGAATACAATAAAAGTCGGTATGGCGGAAATTCCGAATTGAGAAGCAAGATCGCTCTCCGCCGCCACATCCACCTTTCCTATTTTATATTCGGGATGCTCAGAAGCTATTTTTTCAAGAATAGGTCCCATCATACGGCAGGGGCCGCAGGTTTCCGCCCAAAAGTCTACCAATACGGTGCCTTCCGATATCTCGGAGTCGAAATTCTGTGAGGTAAGCTTTATTGTTGACATTTTACACATCTGCCTTTCATTTTATTTTTACTATAGTATAACATATTATGCCGCTTCTTTCAACTATTAAACCAATAAATTTTTATAATTTTTTGCTTTTTAAACAACAAAACCACTGGACAAACCCACGCAAAAATGTTAAAATAAATATGATTTTATTTAACGGGAGGAAAAGAAAATGACAGAAAATGAAGCCCGCGAAGCTATTTGCGAAGTGGGACACAATTTGTGGCAGTTGGGATTCGTCGCCGCCAACGACGGGAATATTTCCGTAAAGCTTGACGAAGACGTGTTTCTCGCCACACCAACAGGAACCAGCAAATGTATACTCCGTCCCGAAATGCTCATAATTGTCAACGGAAAAAATGAGGTAATAAAGGAAGCTCCGGGATATAAACCATCCTCGGAATTTAAAATGCACCTGAGCTGCTATGAGGAACGTCCGGACATTAACGCGGTGGTGCACGCTCATCCCCCTACGGCAACGGGCTTCGCCATAGCGCATATTCCCCTTGACGATTATTCAATGCCCGAAGCGGTGATATTTTTGGGCAGCGTTCCCATCGCTCCATACGACACACCGGGTTCGGTGGGGCTTGCCGAATCAATCAAGCCGTTTCTGCAATATCACGATACCATTCTCATGGAAAACCACGGAGCGGTTTGCGTGGGCATAGATCTTACACAGGCTTATTACCGCATGGAAACATTGGAACATTACGCGAAAGTATCGCTGACGGCAAGGCAGCTCGGCGGCGCTCATCCGCTTTCAAGAGAAAAAATCGAAGAATGCATAGAAATAGGCAGGGGCTGTCCGCTCCGCCATCCCGGTTACAGAAAATACTCCTGATACTAATCTTTGGTCAGGTTATAGACAATAAATTGTTTACCAAAGATTAGGGGCTATCTGAAAAGTCGCAATTTGCACAATTTCTACTAACTGCGGACGCTTTCTGCGTCAAAAATGCTCGAAATACTTTAGTATTCCTGCGCTTTTTTCCTTGAAATCGCCACGCATTTAGCGAAATTGCACAAAATTGCTTAGTTTTCAGATACGCCCTAGTATGATACGAAAGGCAAACGTATTTTATGAAAAAGGTACTGATTTTTGATTTCGGCGCGTCTTCGGGCAGAGCGCTGATTTGCAGCTATGAAAACAAAAGCTTCTGTTCCACCGAAATACACCGTTTTGTCAACACGCCCGTCAATTCGGGAGGCACCCTCTGTTGGAATATAGATATGATTTTCAAAGAGGTGGACAAGGCCATTGACAAGGCGGAAGACTACGGCTTTGACGCGGTATCCGTGGACACATGGGGAGTGGATTTCGCCCTTCTGGATCAAAACGGAGAATTTGTGCAAAAACCCGTAAACTACCGCGATAAGCGCACCGACGGAATACCGGAAAAGCTTTTTGAAACCATCCCCGAAAAAGAGCTGTATATGCGCACGGGAATAAAGCAGATGCAGATCAACACCGTGTATCAGCTTCTTGCCATACGCAAAAACAACCCGAAGCTGCTTTCATCCGCTTATCATTTCCTGATGATGCCGGATCTTATAGCTTACAGGCTTACGGGAGCAATGACCAATGAATACACAATCGCCACAACCACCGGCTTAATCAACCCCAAAACAAAGAACTGGGACTTTGAGCTTATAAAAAGGTTAGAACTTCCGGAATCCATTTTCGGTAAAATTATTATGCCCGGAGAACAGATAGGCTGCCTTAAAGCGGAATATACCGACAGGGAGATCCCGGTTTTCGCCTGTCCCTCTCACGATACCGCCAGCGCAATCGTGGCAGTGCCTTCAACGGAAAAGAAGTTCGCCTATATAAGCTGCGGCACATGGGCGCTTTTCGGAACCGAGCTTAAGGAGCCGATCATAAACGACCTTTCCTTTGAGGGAGAATTTACCAACGAGGGCGGCATGAACGGAACCGCTTTCCTTAAAAACATTTCCGGAACCTGGTTCTTACAGGAATGCAGGAGATACTTCAACGCCAACGGAGAAGTTTTCACTTACAACGATATGGAGGCTTTCGCCAGAAGCGCCCCTCCCTTTATCGCCAAAATAAATCCCAACGATCCCATGTTCATGGAGAAAAGCGGAGATATGCCGAAAAAAGTGCGGGATTACTGCGAAAAAACCGGGCAGACGCGGCCTAAGTCTTTAGCGCAGACCCTGAGAATAATATATGAGAGTCTCGCGGCGGAATTTGCCGTTACGCTCGAAGCCCTGGAAAATATTACTTCCTACACCTATCCCGCAGTATATATTTTCGGAGGCGGATCAAAGGACAACTTTTTATGTCAGCTTACCGCCAACGCTACCGGGAGAACCGTAATTGCCGGTCCCACCGAGGCCACCGCCATAGGAAACGCCATGAGTACGCTTATAACTCTCGGCGAAATAAAAGACGCAGCCGAAGCAAGATCGATAGTAAAGAGAGGCTCTCAATTGAGGGAGTTTTTGCCAAACTTTTCGGACGGAGAAGGAAGACGATAATTTTTTTATATGAATATTTTGTCTGTGCCGTCAAAAAGTTTCTTGTTTCAGATTACATATTTGGTAACTATTTTTTGCAAAATTTCTTGCTTTTTTTTGCCCTAAAGGTTATAATTGATATTGTTCCCAAAGAAAGTCTTGCCGCAAAAAGCAGATTAAACTAAAAAACACGTCAAAATCACTCAAAATATAACCGCTGCCGGATGTCCCCCGCATCTTATACAAATATTTTATCAAGTTGTAGACTTGATAAAATATTGCACCCTAATACTAATCTTTGGTACTCCATATTATTTGTCTATGCCTTAACCAAAATTAGGGCGTATCTGAAAACTAAGCAATTTTGTGCAATTTCGATAAATGCGTGGCGATTTCAAGGAAAAAAGCGCAGAATACTAAAGTATTTCGAGCATTTTTGACGCAGAAAGCGTCCGCAGTTAGTAGAAATTGTGCAAATTGCGACTTTTCAGATAGCCCCTAGTATTAGGCGGCGTGTTCCGTCTCTCGGTTGTTAAAATTGCGTTTGAAACGTATTACTGCACTTTTTTTGATGTTTTTCATTTGCGACAAGCATTGAAGGCAAAATTTTATTTTTTGGGAGCAAAATAACCCGGTTCAATGCTCCGCATTATCGGCGGCGTAACCCACACATTGAAGTAAAGAGTAAAGAGAAGGTGAGCGTATGGATAAGCTTAAAATAGCAATGTTCGGCGAATTCTCCGTGTCGTACAGGGACAATACCATCAGCGAACACTCCAAAAGATCAAAAAAGCTCTGGCTCCTGCTCCAGTATCTGGTGGTGCATCACAACAGGGCAGTGGCACAATCGGAACTTATTGACATTTTAAGCCGGGAAGACGAAGGGGTAAACCCCACAAGCGCATTAAAAACACAAATACATCGCCTGCGGGATATTTTGTCGGAATTGGGCTGCGAAAAGCAGATTATAGTTTGTATAAACGGCGCTTACAGCATTAACGAGGAGATTGACATTGAGATTGACGCGGAGGAATTTGAAAAAGCCTTTAAGGAAGCCGCTTCAACAGAAGACAAGGAGGAAAAGCTAAGTCTTATACTGAACGCGGTCAACCTGTATTCCGGTGATTTTTTGGCAAAATCCGCCTACGAATCATGGGTAATTCCCTTAAACACCTATTACCGATCAGTTTACAGCAAGGCGGTGCGTATAGCGGTGGAGCTTCTTACCTCTATGGGAAAACTTCACGACACTATTGCGATTTGCAGCAAGGCTTCCATCATTAACCCTTACGACGAATTCGTGCATTACAGTCACATTAAGGCTCTAGCGGAGCTGGGAGATCAGGAAAGCGCAAAACGTCAGTACGAAACCATAACCCATCTTATGATGACGAAATTCGGAATTACTCCCTCAAAGGAGCTTATAGAGCTTTACGACACCGCCATAAAATCGAAAAAAAGCGTCAGGTCGGATATTGAAGCGGTTATTTCCGATTTATTGGAACAAAGACAGGTGAGCGGCGCTTTTTTCTGTGAATATCAGATATTCAAGCACCTTTATCAACTTGAGATAAGAGACTCGCAAAGAACGGGAATCAGCATAAACATCTGTCTGCTTACCATAAACGGCGCGGACGGTGATTTGCCCGCACAGAACCCTTTGAACAAAGCCATGCAGAGATTACAGGACTGTGTTTCACGTTCTTTGAGAGGCAGTGATATTTTTTCAAGATACAGTGTAAGTCAATTCGTTATAATGCTCTTAAGTACCAACGAGCAAACGGGAGAGCTTATAATGAAGCGTATAGAAAAGGCTTTTAAGAGGGAAAACACCAACAAGGACATAGAACTGAACTACGTTTTTAAAACCACGCGAAGAAGCGAAATGGAATAATAAAGGTTTCGGTGTCCTCACAGGATTTGTGCGTGGATTTTCCGAAAATCCGCGTGCAATACCTTGTAAAGACGGATTAAATTAACATAACCGCCAACCAATCAAACCGGTACAAAAATCCCATTTTTGGAGCAGAACAGCGAAAATGAAACCGTATAAAATTATTACGACATTATTAACAGCCGCATTAGCTTTGATTCAATGCGGCTGTGTTGATATTTCAGACAGGCAGTTTATTCCCGATACATCCAACGAGTCCTCTGACGGCGAGAACTTAGGAATAGGGGGAGATCTGCTTATTTCCTCGGAAACAACCGCAGAGGAAGCCCACACTTCAGCCGCCAGACCCGCCGTAATCAATAATAACTCCTTTTCCGACTCGCAGGAAAAGTTTATCGAATCCTGTTTTTTTATGGGAGACAGTATCTGTTCGGGCTTTTCGATGTATGGGCTGAGCGATAGCTGCTGCGCAAAAGCGGGGGTGGCGGCGCGGAATATAAACGATTTCACCTTTGAATTTCAAGGCGCGCAGGTAGAACCCTTAACGGCTGTGGTGAACAGCGGAAAGAAAAACCTTGTTTTCCTTATGGGGATAAACGATGTAAACATAGAAAGCGCGGAGGATTTCACCGAGTATTACGACAGCTTTCTGAAACGGGTGGAAGCCCTTTGCCCCGACGCCAACCTATATGTTATGTCAATAACTCCTGTAACCGAGGCCAGCAGATTTTGCTATAATTATGAGATAGACGAGTTTAACGAAGCCCTGCATAAAATGATTGATAGTTCCCAATCGGGAGTAAGACACTATATAGATTCCTCAAAAGGACTGACCGACGACAGCGGGGGATTGTCGGAAGAATTTGGAATGGAGGACGGAGTGCATCTGGGAAAGAGCGCTTATTATTATATGCTTTATTCGCTTTGCGAAGGAGCGGGAGTCACGTAATTTTCAAAAAATCGGACGAAAAAGCTTTATTGGAAGCGTATATATAGTTATATAAAAGAACAAGCCCAAAATCAAAGCAAAACATACGACAATAGCAATCATCGGCACAGCATTTTATTCGAGAGAAACGATAAAACACACAGAGGGGGGTAAGGAAGGGATTCTTAAGGTGAAACCTAAGGGGGGAGAGTGGCGGACAGGCTTCGCCGACTAAGTAATTTTACGATAAACCCGTAAACTTTATAAATAAATCCGGATTGCGAAGCCTGTTCACCTTCTCCCCTCTTTGGTGTCGCCTTAAGCCCCCCGCGGGAGCGGCTTTGCACCGGCGGTGCAAAAAAAAGACATTTTAAAAGAAAATCGACTTTCGATGAAAACCTTCATCCCCTTGCGGCAAGCACAACTTACTTATCCCCCCTTGTAATTTCCCCCAAAATAGTGTATAATAAATAAACCAAAAGAAAATAATAATCGGGGGACTCCAACAACTCGCTCCCCTAAAAAGAAAGGAAAAACCATGGAAATCACAAAAGACACAATAATAGGCGATATTCTCGATTTCAACGCGGAAGCCGCCGCCCCCTTCTTTTTTGAAATGGGCATGCACTGCCTCGGCTGCCCCTCCGCAAGAGGCGAAAGCGTAGCTCAGGCCTGCGCCGTTCACGGCGTTGACCCTGACACCTTGGTATCAAAGCTCAACGACGCGGTAAACAAGTGAATATCCGCCTCGACCGACGTCTTAAAACCGTAGCGGAACTTGTCCGAACGGATAAGCGCATAGCGGATATAGGAACGGATCATGCTTTAGTCCCCTGCTGGCTTTATCGGCAGGGGGCTAAAGAAATTTACGCCGTCGATATCGCCGAAGGCCCTTTGGCCTGCGCCAAAGCCACGGCGGAGCTTTACGGCATAAAGGATATAAAATTCCTGCTCAGCGACGGACTGGACAGCGTCCCCCCCGTTGATGACGTTATAATAGCGGGTATGGGAGGGGAAATGATTGCCGATATTCTTTCCCGCTGTACATATCTCAATAAGGATATGCGCTTTATACTTCAGCCCATGACCAAGGATCACCTGCTCCGACGCGAGCTTTACCGGAACGGTTTTGAAATAATTACGGAAAAAACGGCGGCGGTTTCAAAAAAGGTGTATACCGTTATGCTTTGTGCCTATACGGGAGAAAAAAAAGAAACGGATCCGGTTTTTGCATTTCTCGGAAAAAACCGCGATGACGAATACAGGGAAAAGATACTTCAAAGATTGGAAAAAATGGGTAAAGGCGAACCCTTTTACCTTGAAATAAAAAAAGAAATAGAAAAAACGCCATAAATACTGTAAAAAGCAGGAAAGGAGCCGATTGTATGGGAACAGTTACCGTCGGAGACGTATACCGTTATATAAACGCTCTGGCACCCTTTGAAACACAGGATAAGTTTGACAATTCGGGTCTGCTTGTCGGAAATATGGAATCTGCCGTCACCAAAGCGGCGGTATGTCTTGATATCACCCAAAAAGCTGCGGAAGAAGCGGCGCATAAAGGTGCGGAGCTGATAGTTTCCCACCACCCGCTGATTTTCCATAAGCTGAGCGCAATTGAGACATACAACCCTTTAAATATACTTATCAAAAACGACATCAGCGCCATCTGCGCGCATACAAACGTGGATATCTGCAAAAACGGCATCAGCGATATGATGCTTGAGCTTCTTGATTTCAAGGGAGAAACAAGAGTACTGGATCCTATCCATAGCGACGGAAGCGGCTACGGAAGAATTGTGGAGTTGGATTTCGTTTCGGACGCGGACTCATTGGCGGCCATGTGCAAAAAAGCTTTTAACTGTAATATCGTCAGGTACTATGACAGCGGTCGAATTGTAAAAATCGTGGGCGTATGCTCCGGTGCGGGCGGAAGCGAAGAAAATGTGGAAAACGCCGTTAAAATGGGCTGCGACGCCCTGATTACCGGAGACGTCAAACACAGCGGGTTTATAGAAGCCGCCAACAGAGGAATAACTCTTATCGACGCGGGGCATTTCCATACCGAAAATATAATATGCGGCAAAATCGCCGCCGATCTCGAAGCCAATCTGGGAATAGAGGCGTTTATCGCGGAAAACAGTATTGATATACTGAAATACTGTTGATTTAAAGAAAGGAGCCGTTATGTCACTTGACGGAGCGTTTCTCTCACTTATAAAAAAAGAGCTGATCTCCAATGGGCTTGTGGGATCGCGGGTGGATAAAATACACCAACCGGCGCGAGACGAGCTTGTTGTTACTCTGCGCGGATATAAAGGCGCGGTAAAACTTGCTTTATCCGCCAACCCGTCCGCTGCAAGGGTCTGCGTCACCGAAGGCATAGCCGATAACCCCCAGTCGCCGCCCATGTTCTGTATGCTTTTACGAAAGCACCTAAGCGGCGGACGGCTTCTGAATATAACACAGGAAGGACTTGAAAGGGTTCTTTCCTTTGACTTTGAATGCGTAAACGAAATAGGGGACATAGTCCGAAACCGTCTTTCCGTGGAGCTGTTGGGAAGATGCAGCAACATAATACTGCTCACCGAAAAAAACGGGGAATGGCGCGTGGTGGACAGCATAAAGCGCATAGGGGACGACGTTTCCGCCATAAGACGGATTTTGCCGGGTATACTCTACGAGGCGCCTCCGAAGGAGGACAGACTGGATTTGCGGTTTTGCACCGTCGGGGAGGCAAAAGAAAGGCTTTCTGCTTATCCGGAGCAGAAGCTTGAAAAAACTCTTATAAAGGTGTTTGAGGGAGTAAGCCCCGTTCTGTGCCGCGAATGGGCTTTTTATACGGCAAGAGATATCGACGTTCCCTGCAAGTGCCTTGATGACAAGGAACGCTTGGAGCGGTTCGGCTTTTTCCTCAACAAATTAAAAAACGCGCTGACGGAAGAAGGCGCCAAATACGTCACAATATACGACAAAAACGGAAAGCCCGTGGATTTTACTTTTATCCCCACCGAACAGTACGGAGCTTCAATGATACAGAAGGAATCCGACTCTCCCTCCAAGCTTCTGGACGGATTTTTTTCGGGAAGAGCGCAGGCGGAGCGAATGAAGCAGCGTTCCGGCGACCTGCTCAAATCCATTCTGGCCGTATACAATAGGACGGCTAAGAAACTGGAGCTGCAAAAGGGCGAACTTTCGGCCTGCGGCGAGCGGGAGGTATTCCGAGTCCGCGGCGATCTGCTTTCCGCCAATATCTACCGAATGGAAAAAGGCATGAACGAGATAACGGTGGATAATTACATTACGGGGCAGCCAGAAACGATAAAACTGGACGTAAGGCTCACCCCCTCCCAGAACGCACAGAAATGCTATAACGAATACCGAAAGCTGGATACGGCGGAGAAAATGCTGACTAAGCTTATTGAGCAGGAAAAACAGGAGCTTATTTATCTGGACAGCGTTTTCGACGCGGCGGCAAGGGCACAGACCGACGCGGAGCTTCAGGAAATTAGGCTTGAACTCTCCCAGTCGGGCTATCTCAAAAAAGGAAGAAACAGCAGCACCGACAAAACCATGAAACCCCTCCAGCCAATAAAGCTTAAATCAAAGGACGGCTTTGACATATGGGTAGGAAGAAATAATCTCCAGAATGATCGGCTTACCCTTAAAACCGCCAAAGGCGACGACCTGTGGCTTCACACCAAGGATATCCCCGGCGCTCACGTAATAGTGTTCGCGGGCGGAAGGGAAATCCCAGAAAGCACCATCGAGGAGGCGGCGCATATTGCCGCTTCAAACTCAAAGGCCAAGGGTCAGACGAAAATTCCCGTGGACTATACCAAGGTACGGTATGTTAAAAAGCCCAACGGAGCCAAGCCGGGAATGGTGATATTCAGCAATAACAAAACCCTGCTGGTGGACGGGTGAATAAGTCAACAGGTAAATAAAGGGAAAGATATATTGTCAGAAAGGACAGGATATTGTAATGACTTACAAAAAATATCCCGACGAAATCACCGTAAACAATTATATCCTAAAAAAAGAGCCGCTTATCCTTGCCGTTTCATTTGACAAAAACAAACCGGTGTTAATGTCCTTGCTTGACGACAGCTTTGAGCATCATATATTATTGCAGCATTTCGGTGTAAATCCCACTTATACGGATAAGTATTACCGTATAGTCGCGGATACGGAATCGGCAGAATGGACATTTGTCTGTCCTCCCGATTATCTGGGGATAAAGGACAGGCAAAAAAGGATAATTCGTTATTACAATGACGGCTTTGCCGCAATTTCGGAAGTGCTGTCTGATATAGGCTATTTTTCGGACATAAAAATACCCAAGCGCTATCGCCGCCATTTTGCGGCAATGGGAGACTAATAGTAATCCTTTTTAAAAACTGTGGGATTAGCGTTTCGGGTGCAATCCCTTTTTAAACTTTGGATATTACGTCAGTTTAAAAAGGGATTGGTATACAGCACATATATGCCATAAGGGAACCTCTAAAATGAAAGGATATAAACAACAATGAAGAAAGAACTGGCGAAAACCTACTCCCCAAAAGATTTTGAGGACAGGATATATCAAAACTGGCTGGAAAAGAAATATTTCCACGCCGTAATAGACAAAAACAAGACCCCTTTTACCATAGTTATCCCCCCTCCCAACATTACGGGACAGCTTCATATGGGGCACGCTCTTGACGAGACTTTTCAGGATATTATAATTCGCTATAAGAGAATGCAGGGCTTCTGCACTCTCTGGCTCCCCGGCACCGACCACGCGTCCATCGCCACCGAGGCGAAAATCGTCGCGGCAATGAAGGAAGAGGGACTTTCCAAGGACGATGTTGGCCGAGAGGGCTTTCTTGACAGAGCATGGAAGTGGAAGGACAAGTATGCGAGCAGAATATGCGAACAGCTTACAAAATTGGGCTGCTCCTGCGACTGGGACAGGCTCAGATTCACTCTTGACGAGGGCTGTTCCAAGGCGGTACAGAAGGTGTTTATCGACCTGTACAACGAGGGATTGATTTATCACGGCGAGAGAATAATCAACTGGTGCCCAAACTGTAAGACCAGCATAAGCGATATCGAGTGCGAATATGAGGAACAGGCGGGGCACTTCTGGCACATTAAATATCCATTTGCCGACGGCAGCGGCTTTGTGGAAATAGCCACCACCCGTCCCGAAACTCTTTTAGGTGATACCGCCGTCGCGGTAAATCCCGATGATGAGCGCTATAAGGAAATAATAGGCAAAAAGGTAATATTGCCCTTGGTAAATAAGGAGATACCCGTTATTGCCGACGAATACGTGGATATGGAATTCGGTACTGGCGTTGTTAAAATCACACCCGCACACGACCCCAACGACTACGAAGTAGGACTCCGTCACGATCTGGAAATAATCAACATCATGAACGAGGACGCAACCATTAACAAAAAGGGCGGGAAATACGCAGGAATGGATCGCTACGAAGCGAGAAAAGCCATGGTTGCCGATCTGGAGGAACTGGGTCTTCTCGTTAAGGTTGAGGAGCACATTCATAACGTAGGCACCTGTCAGCGCTGCCACACCGTGGTTGAGCCTCGCTGCTCAAAACAGTGGTTCGTTTCCATGAAAAAGCTTGCGGAACCCGCCATCGACGTGGTAAAATCGGGAGAACTGCGCTATATTCCCAAGCGCTTTGAAAACGGCTACCTTCACTGGATGGAAAATATAAGAGACTGGTGCGTTTCCCGACAGCTCTGGTGGGGACACAGGATTCCCGCCTACTACTGCACAAACAAGGAATGCGGCCACGAAACCATTGCCGCCTCCGCACCAGACAAGTGCCCTAAATGCGGAGCGAAGATGATACAGGACGGTGACACTCTCGATACATGGTTCAGTTCGGCGCTGTGGCCATTCTCCACTTTGGGCTGGCCCGACAAGACCGAGGACTACGAATATTTTTACCCCACAAACACATTGGTAACGGGCTACGACATCATACCCTTCTGGGTATCCCGAATGATATTCAGCGGTCTGCACTACACCGGGCAGAAGCCTTTTACCGACGTTTACATTCACGGACTTCTCAGAGACAGTCAGGGAAGAAAAATGTCCAAATCCTTGGGCAACGGCGTTGACCCTCTGGAAATAATAGAGCAGTACGGCGCGGACGCTTTAAGGCTCACCCTTATTACAGGGAACGCTCCCGGAAACGATATGCGCTGGTCGGAGGCGAAGTTGAACAACAGCAGGAACTTCGCCAACAAGCTCTGGAACGCTTCAAGGTATATTTTAATGAACCTGCCGGAGGATATGACCAAGGCAGTGCTCCCCGAAAATCTTCCCATAGAGGACAAATGGCTTTTATCCCTTTACAACGAGCTTGTTAAGGACGTAACCTATAATATTGACGCTTACGAATTCGGCATAGCCTGCGGAAAGGTTTATGACTTTATATGGGACATTTACTGCGACTGGTACATCGAGCTTACCAAACCCCGTATCGCCGAGGGGGGAGAGACCGCCAAAGCGGCGCAAAACGTTCTGGTTTACGTTATGGCGGGACTGCTTAAGCTTCTCCACCCGTTTATGCCATATATTACCGAGGAAATATGGCAGTCCATGCCCGTTGAGGGTCAGTCCGAAAGCATTATGGTTTCCCAATGGTGCAAATACGACGAAACGCTATGCTTCCCCAAAGAGCAGGAGGATTTCGGCAAGATAATCGACGCCGTAAAAGCGATACGCGTTCAGAGAAGCGAGCTGAACGTGCCCCCCTCCAAAAAGGCTTCACTGGAAATAGAAACCGGAGACAAAGAGCTGTTCGAGTCCTGCGCGGTGTTCTTTACACGTCTGGCGGGAGCTTCCTCGGTTGAGGTAAAGGAAAAGGTTGAGTCCGCCGAAGGTAAAATGACCGCCGTTACCGCCGCCGCAAGGCTGTTTATGCCCAAGGGCGAGCTGGTTGACGCGGAGAAAGAAGCGGCAAGGCTGGATAAGGAAATCAAGGCGGTACAGAAGGACATTGATTTCCTCAGCAAAAAGCTGAATAATCCGGGATTTTTGGCTAAGGCGCCCAAGGAGCAGATTGAAAATGAGAGGGCGAAGCTGGAAAAGGCGGAAGAGAAGATGAGGAAGCTTCTGCAAAAGTAATAAATAAAAAAAGCTGCAATCAGCCCCGAAAAGGGGATTGCGGCTTTTTTTGTAACAATTTTTATCGGACGTTGACAATGTAATAAAAAAATGCTATAATATTATTATAATTTTACTATATTACGGAGGTACACCATGAATATTCGTCCTTCAGCGGCTATACGCCAGAATTACAACGAAATCGCCGAGCTTTGCAGGAAAACGTCCGAACCCGTGTTCCTTACCAAAAACGGGGAAGGCGATCTGGTGGTTATGGATATCGAGTCTTTTGAGAGAAGGGAAAAAATGCTTAAGCTCAGGGAAGAGCTGCTTTCGGTGGAAGAGGACAGAGCAGCGGGAAGCAAGGGCTACACGGTCAAGGAAGTCGCTTCTATGATGAGAAATGCCATCAGAGAGGTTAAGAAGAACAATGAGTGAAAATAAATATAATGTTCATGTATCCGAAACGGCGGCTAAAATGCTTGTGGATCACTCCGCTTTTTTGGCGACAGTGAACGAAGAGGCGGCCGACAGGCTTACAGACTCATTTGAAGCCGCCGCCAATTCATTGCAGGAAAATCCCCAAAGATGCCCGTGGTTTAAACGCGACGAGGTGCCGGCAAAAAAATACAGATTTTTATTGTTTGAAAAAAGGTATATGCTGATTTTTCAAGTTTGCGATAAAAACGTGTACGTCGATTACGTCCTCGACTGCCGACAAGACTACGGCTGGCTGCTTAACTGAGCGCAGACCTCAAAACAAGTTATTAGTGAAACGCTCCATATGTAATCCATTCGGGCAGCATTCCGTTATTATACAGAGAAATAACCAGATAAATTATTCCGCCCACCGCGGATATCACCGTACCCGCCAGAGCCAGACCGCGATAGCGCTTGCCATTTACGAATCCGATTATCGAAGTCAATACGCCTATCGGGTGAAGTATTATGGATATCCTGTACATTCCCACCACGGCGCAGACAAATCCAAACACGGTCAGAAGCTCGGATATACCGAGAGGCGCCTTCGGCTTCGCGGGCGTCATATAAACGGGCGGCGCGGCGGGCAGAACCGGTACGCTTGCGTTGGGATACGGAGGCGCGGGCTGAGCGGGGTTAAAGCTTTCACAGCGGCAGTTGAAGCAGAAAATATTGTTGTCGCTGTTTTCCGCGCCGCAGTTTTTACAGTATTTCATATTATATTCCCCTTCTTTCATAACACGAACCCACGGAAATACGTATGCGTATTTTCGTGCTGTCTTATAATAATCTTTGATCAAAGTATAGACGAATATATGGATGATCAAAGATTAGTCTTTTTTTATTTTCCGAGAAAAAACACCGCCGACAGTGCGAACCACTCTCTGAGCCAGTACGACGGAACCAGATACCAAGGCGTGTCGGCGCTTATCGATGTGGTTTTAAGCCCCGCCCTTTCCGCCATAAGTCCGGCGCGGTATAAATGAAACCCGTCGGTGACTATCGCCGCCTCGGTCACTTCTATACCCATATCCTCCAGAAGCCGCGCGGAAAAAGCAATATTCTCCTCCGTACTTTCGGAAACGTCCTCCGCGAATATTCTTTCCTCCGAGATACCCATTTCCTCAAGAGCTTTTTTCATGGCCTCGGCTTCGGAAACGGGTTCGTCTTTCCCCTGTCCCCCCGACACCACGCAGATAAGCTCCTCGTTCTCCTTAAGAAATTCACAGGCCGCCTCCAGCCGTCGGTTAAGCATAAGAGAAGGCTTTCCGCTCTTATCCACTCGGCAGCCCAGTACTATAACCGCGTCGGGCTGTTTCGGCACATTGTGTATTTCCTTTATCATAAGGGAAGAAAGAACCGCCGCGTATGCGCAAAGCAGGCCGAATACCGAAGAAAAGCATATCAGGAACACCTTGCCGGATTTTCTTTTCCAAAGCTTTTTCAGAAATGTTTTCACCCGTCCGAAAAAAACGGTAATCAGAAGCGCCGCCAACGACATAAACAAGCCGAAAAACGCGCCTATATTGGTTATCCCCCTCGGCATCTGACCCGCAAATATCAGAACAAACGCCGATTCGAGAGCCACTGACAGTACCCTAAGCGCAATTTTAAAGATTTTTTTTACTTCTTTTATTTTCTTTTCCTCTCTTGTGTTAATGACAGTATTATATGTTATTTCTTTTTTAATAAAAAAAAATAACCGCCCACAGTTTGCCTACCGAAGCGGTTTTTTCAATGTAAATAATTGATTAAACCAATCGGAAGCAGCCGTCCGGACTGCTTCTTTTTCTATCCTTATTATACACTCTTTCGCCCGATTTGTCAAGGCTGAGCATAAAAAACCTCCCGTCCATTGACAAACGGGAGATTTTCTGTTAGAATAAAAAACGAGCAGTCCACATGACGTAAACGGACGGTTGGCTTCCGATTGGCAGTATCCTGCCGAAAGGAGGTGTTGCCAAATGGAGTACATAACTCTTGGTGATCTTACGCAGATTGGCATATTTTTAGTTGCCTTTGCGGCGTTGATTATTAAGGCATCTTCTTTTTTTAATAAAAAGAAATAACCGCCCAATGTCTGCAAAACCGCGCGGTTATTTTTTAAAGTAACCAATCGGAAGCAGCCGTCCGGACTGCTTCTTTTTCTATATTTATTATACAACATCTATCCCGTTTTGTCAACCTGCAAAGCAAATATTATGCTCATTAAAAACGTCTCATTTTATCCCGTTAGAAATAACTAATATAGACTGGAAATTGTCGTGCCGCATACAACAAAAATCCTCTTTGTGAAATTCACGTTTCTCTTTTTATCTTAAAAATGCACAAAATACAACCCGTTTTATAGAGATATTAACCAAAAAACAAAAATATTTTCTATTTTTTTAAAAACCACTAAAGTTTTTTGGAACATTGCCGATATAATTTCTGAAAGGCTCAGGGAAAGGAAAACCAAATGAAATAAAATCGTTCGGTAAATCACCCCGAACCTTAAAAGCGAAGTGCACACGCTTAAATTCACCAAATCGCCGTAAAATTTTAATGCGGCGTTAAGCCCCCGAAAGGACTTCGGGGACGGAAA
>CAJUQV010000012.1 GCA_910588335.1 uncultured Ruminiclostridium sp.
TCTTTCATTCCTATTTGTGCTGACGCTTTAGCGGCAGAATGGAGATTAAAGTGAAATAAGTTTAATTCTGGCGTTATTATTGGAAAAATGCCAGTTAACGATGTCGTGGTTGGAATTACGCTCGGATTCCCAAGCCGCCAATTCAGATCTGACAATATCAATAGACGGAAGCCTGCGGGACAAGCATTGACGGCTCAAGACATTTAATTCAATTTCCGCAACATTGAGCCAACTTCCATGCTTGGGAGTATAATGGAATTCAAGTTTTTTAATCATACGGCGAGCTTCCTCTGGTGGATATTTTTTGTATAGAGAACCCTTTACATGAGTATTTAAGTTATCCATAACAAGTATGATCTTTTCGACGTCAGGATACATCTCATCGACAAGGAATTTGATATCTTCAGCCCAATCAACAGCGGTACGGTGTTCCTTTACGCTAACATGGTGACGACCTGCAAGCGGCTCTATAAAGGCAAAAATACTGCACGTTCCATTGCGAACATACTCATAATCGATTTTTTGTGTATCATTACAGCGCATAAGCAGCGGTGCCCTTGAATCATAGAGCAGTTGATACGGCATTTCGTCCATGCACACCACAGGCAAATTGGGATTATACGGCATTTCATAAATGTCAAGAACGTCCTCCATACAAGCGACAAACTACGCATCATGCTTTTTTGGAATGCACCAATATTCACTTTTGTGCGGTTTCAAAACGTTTTTTTAAAGCTCTGCCAATTGTGCTTTTGCCTACGGGAGTTTCAAGTACTACCCTGCACTCTTTTTCAAGCAGTCTTAGCGTCCACCTCGCGTGACCCTCTGGCGCCGGGCTTGTTGCAATCTTGATAATTTTGGCTTCGGCTCTTCCGTCAAGCTTTCTGCGCGAATTATCCGAATTGACGCTCCGCTTGCTTGAAAGCGCTTCTTTTAACCCGTGTTCTGAGAATTTCGATGCAGTATGAACCACCGTAGTCACGCATACTCCATTGCGTTTTGCACACTGTTCGCGTAAATATACTTTTCCGTGTGTCTCGTTCAGATCCAGCAGTATCCTGCACCTGCGTATTATTGTTTTGGGCGTGATTTTGTTTCTCAGCTTGCGGTTTATTTCCTCTATATCTTCATCTGTCAGTACTACTTTGTATTTTTTCGTTTCCCTCATTTCTTAACACCTTCCCCTCTGCTTCTATTATAACATATTTCGTTTTATTTTTCAATGGGACAGTGCACTAGTGGTATTTATTCTTAAAATAGGTTAAATTTAGAGCAAAATATAGCTTATTGAAAAAATATTAATTAAAAAAGGCGTGATAACTTACTATGTATGAATTATATTATGGAAGTATATTTGATAAAAAGTGTGATTTAATTGTTATTCCATGCAATAATTTTGGTGGAGTGAGTAAAGAAATAATAACAGAAATTGCCAAATACAATATTCCACAAGTGACATTTATGAATCATCCTGGCGATATTTTGTTCAGTGAAAACACTGGCAGTTTTACAAATGCTTCTATTATAGCTTTTGCATCCTCGGTAAATATATCGACACCAAAATCGGAAGATAAATATTTATCAAAAATTTGTGATAAAATAATATTATATTGTAAGCTTAATTCTTTGTCAATCATTAACATGCCGCTACTTGGAACAGGTGCAGGTTATTTAAGCTATCAGGAATCTTTTAAAGTACTGAAAGAGTATTTTGAAAATGTAGATGGTATATCTTTAAGAATTTTTACTTTATCACAAGAATTTTATTTTGAGTATAAGCAAAAAAATAATGAATATGTTATTAGTAATCCGAGAGTTTTTATAAGCTATACTGGAGAAGATCCTGAAAATAGGAAATGGGTTAAATCATTTGTATGCAAATTAAGAGAAAACGGTGTAAACGCACGTGTTGATATATTTAATTTGAAACTGGGAGCTGATTTACCGCAATGGATGACAAATGAATTATGTATGGCAGATAAGGTCATTTTAGTTTGTGATAGTAATTACGTTAAGAAGGCGGATTCCAGAAATGGTGGTGTCGGTTGGGAAACAATGATTATTCAAGGAGACATGATGATGAATCCACAACTGAATAAATATATATGTATTGCTCGTAATGAAAAAATAGATGATGGGATTCCTATATATGCCAAAACAAAATTTTCATTACAATGTACTGAATCGGAAATTACCGATGAAGATTTTAAAGAATTGCTATATTGTTTGTTTGATATTGATGTAGAACCTGATATAGGCGATATTCCGACATATATAAAAAATAAGTTGCAGAAAGTTTGATTACCCGCTATAACAAGTTTCAAGGTAAACGGAATAATAAGCTATTGCTTACAGTTATTACTATATATTTTTTATGCTTATATACAGATTATAAAATAAATAACATACGAAAAAAATTTTCTAAAAACATGTAGGTATGTGGAAATTTGAGTCTTTGTGTCTAATTTTATATGCAAGGAATCTGCATAATTTTATAAACATTATTATGGACATGTTACATTCGGCGTTTTATAGCTTAAAATTGAATATGAAACACAATAGAATGGCTGAGCTTCCTATAATAGAGTGCGGGGGAAACCTCTTGTGGATATGAAGCAAAAGCGTTCATTTCACATCGTTTAAAACTACGTAAAATCTTGAATAAATGATTATGTTGGTTGCACGTTCAATTTATTATAATATTGACGGAATAAGCATTTATATGTTATAGCAGGTATATAATGATAAATTTGATATTTTAAATGATAAAAAAGTTAAGTGAATACGGAATGGAAATGAATGTCTGCTTAACAGAGAGCACCACAGCGGCGCGTGGAATATTCACGAGCTTCTTTACTCCAATTATTGTCCCTGCTATTTTAAAAAAGATAATTATGATCAGAATAAGTGAAACAAATCCCAGTACCAATACAGCAACTGGTGATTTAGAAGGGTATACTCACATCCGATTATTAATCTTAATTTTGTTTACTTGGGTATTGATGAAAGATTAATTAGTTGCGTTATGAGTACTATAAATTCTGACAATCCCCTGGTTTTTCTACTTGCGTTGAAAATGAAATAGCGTATATATTATATCTTACTTAATGCGGGATGTAAACGTGAAAAAGTTCTTAAATGGATTGATAAAATTAGAAAGCACGATATTAATAGCTCCTTTGTGAAATATGATGAAACATATATTGAAATGCTTGATGATTTTGAAAAAATATTAAATTACCAAGTAAATAGCGCAGTATAAAATCACCTGGCGAAATTAAAATATTTTTAGTTTAAACAAAGCCAGATAATTCATTATAATAGTTTTTATAATGTGTTTTTGTGCCAATTATGGCAATACAATATAATCCCTCCAGTACTTGATAAAAGTTATAATAAAGACAGAGGTGGTAAAAATGCTACATAATGAAGTAATAAAAAATTAATAGTAGAAGCATATAAAAGACTCCACAATGCCAAAGTTGCAAGATATGCTTAAGAAATAGGTTTTCAATAGAAAACAAAATCAAATTTATTCAAAATAAAGGATGACAAGATGTCGAAGATTTCAAAAGAACAAATTCAAAAACACATTAAAACCCACACGGTTCGTTCGAATGACGATAGAAGTGCTGTGGCAACACTTAATGCTTTTTTACGATCGGACGGAAAAATTGCTTATAATAATTTTGCTTGCAATGATACATATCCAAATATTGACGGTAGTTTTGAATTGATTCCCGACCCCGAAACTTCAAGAATACCTAAACAAAACTTTATTGTGCAAATTAAAGGCACAACCATGGAGCGAATAAATACAGAAGGAGTTTTTAAATATCAATTACCAAGCCTTGCATTTCCCGCTTATATTGCTGACAGTGTTACATCAGACCCTGGCATTTTGTTTGTTGTTTTGAACGGGGCAAAAAGAGGGTGTGAAAGAGTATTTTGGAAATATATGTCTCCTAAATTTATAGCTTCTATAGATTTTAGCAAAAACTCAACAGCTATTGATTTTACAGCAGATGATGAAATCATGAATACAGATGAGTCTGTTAATGAATTTGTAAAAAAGCTAAATGATATTGCAGATACACATTCATACATGAGCCAAATGGAAGCAAAAGAATACGATGAATATGATATTAAAAGACTGATTTCTGATCGTTGCGAAAAAATTTCTGAAGCTATTGAGACAGGGAATTTGCTTAACCAATCCCGCGATAGAATATCAAAGAAAATTTTTACAGAGCTTAGTGATTTGTGTAATGGGACAATACTTTTTAATGCATTGAGATTTTATGAGTCTATAAATATTCGCGTAGCGTGGGAAATAGCTGTACAAGATATCAATACAAAGTTTTTAGCAACTTTTCTGCAAGGATTACGATATATTGGTCTACGAGTACCAGAAGAAGGTCAGTATGAACGATTGCTGCTTAAATACTATAATTTCTTGTGGAGAATAAGAGACTATCTCAAAAAAGTGCACAATATTTGTGTTTTAGAAAATTTAGAACTGTTCCCCCTTGAAGTTAACAATGAAGATGAAGAGTACAACAAATTACTTGCGTCATCCATTGAATCTGTTGCTTACAATCAAAATCCAATAAGATATAACAGATATTATGTACAGAAAAAAACTGCTTTTTATGTGGGAAAAGAGCGCTATTTTGAAATAACGCTACAGCTTGCTGATAAATATGCGACCAAATACAATCGGATAACTGCATATTCAAAAAATTATATCTCTACAAATTATTCTATACAAATCGGGTGGACTGAAACAGATATATCTCTTTGGGAAAACATTTCAAAAATTAAAGTAATTACAAACTGGCGAGTTTCAATAGAACCAGTTTCGCTTAATAAGCTTGCAAAAATATTGAGATTTAGTTTTCGATTATCAGGTAATCACGGTGAATACACTTCTCTAATGGAATTCTTGACAAAATCCGGCATTAATCTACTTGATTTTATTGATATGGAAGATAGTCTGTTTTATCAGCTTTTGCAATGTGTATACAATAATACAAAAACCACATATTTTAAAGATGTATTAATATATATTCACAAGACATTTAGTAGAAAATCTAATGTGTTTGGCAAAAATGTTATCAGATATGCTATAATACGACTTCGTGAGGATTTGTTGGAAGACTTGATTCCTGAAAGTCCAGATGATATACTTAACAGTAAAAAAGTGTATCTTTCAAAAGGGTGCTACGCTTTTTTAAGTAATCCTATATTATACAATTTACCGAATAAAAAAATAAATAGCAAATCAGTTTCTAGAGATGTTTTACGAGCTATCGGAACAAAAAATGCTACTGCTTTTTTACCATACATTCGTATGAAACATTTAATTGACTCTACCAGAGAATTATATTTTTCAAAAAAAGATATTGAAGATGTAGAGACTAATCAAACAATAGAAGCATACAATAACATAATTAATGGATATGATAAAAAGCAAGGTTGTGAAATTAAGGAAAAAGGTGATTACGTATATTTAAATGAGTATGTTAAAAACACAACTAGTATTTTAAATAGGCTTATTGAAGCTTCATGTTCTGGAAATGATGGACAATTTGAAGTAAATCAAAACTACATTTCTGATATTGATTTCTCCAAAATAGACGATGCAAAAATTAATGTATTGAAAAAAGCCTTCGTTGAGTCAAAGATATTAATGGTTTACGGTGCTGCAGGAACTGGGAAATCAACCTTAATGAATTATCTTTCTGACTTGATGGATGGGTACAGTAAAATGTTTCTAGCTAAAACCCATACTGCATTAGATAATTTAAAACGAAAAATAAAATCACCAGGAATTGACTTTGAATTTTTAGGGATTGATAGTTTTAATCAATCTAATATAACATCAGACTATGACATAATATTTGTTGATGAGTGCAGTACTATTGATAATAGGACTATGGTTAAACTATTAAATAAGATTAGCAAAAACTCTTTGTTAGTCCTTGCAGGTGATATACATCAAATTGAATCCATTGATTTCGGTAATTGGTTTTTCTATGCCAAGGAAATTCTACCGGAAAAGTCTATAGTTGAACTTGAAAGTACTTGGAGAACTCAAGAATCTACAATAAAAGATCTATGGGATGAGGTTAGATTTTTGAAACCGATTATTACTGAAAAATTAGTAATTGACGGACCTTTTTCTGAGAATATAGGTAAAAACATTTTCGATAGAAGAGATGAAGACGAGGTGGTTTTATGCTTGAACTACGATGGCAAATTTGGTTTAAATAGTATAAACAGTTATTTTCAAGATGCTAATCCGTCTCAAATAGAATATCATTGGTCGGAATGGAAGTATAAAATAGGAGATCCAATTCTTTTTAATGATAGTAAAAGATTCCCTATGTTATACAATAATTTAAAAGGTGTTATAACGGATATACAAAGTGATAATCGCAGCATTAAATTTACAGTTGATATTCCCATTGTATTGACTGCTCTTCAAATTAATGGTACTGATTTAGAATTAATTTCCCGCTCTCAAAATTCTACTCGCATAAGTTTTTCGGTATATGAATATCATGAAAGTCAAAATGAAGAAGATTATGAAGAGAAGAGAATGAAATCGATAGTTCCTTTTCAATTAGCATATGCTGTTTCAATACATAAAGCGCAAGGCTTAGAATATAATTCGATTAAAATAGTTATTCCTAATAGCAACTCCGAAAGAATATCTCATGGTATTTTTTACACGGCTATTACGCGTACAAAAAAATTACTTAAAATTTTTTGGAGTGCCGACACAATGGAAAAAATTATTAGCAAATTCAATGAAGAAAAGAAGAGTATGATAAGTTTAGATATTATTAAAGAAGATCTTGGGAATAATTGACTTAAGTAACGAGAGCGAATTAGCTTCATATTTTCCTAAAAAATCTTTTCTGTCAATGAAACACACATCATTTGAAAAATCGTCCTCGGTTCTTCCGAGGACGATTTTTGCAAAAGGGCAACGAATTCGTCGGTCGCTTCGCTTTTGACTAAGCTCGTTTCCGGCCCGATTTTTCTTGGACTTCCCTTAAGGAAAGTCATTTTTAGCTGTTTTCATTTTATTATCGCTATAAAGGCATCAATAAAATACCCCAATCACTCGGTTTTCTTTTTCTTGTTTTTCAAAAAAAGTGAGCGGACAATCGTCATAATAGAGCAGATAAACATGATTGTCCAAGGCTGTCCTAACTCGCCTGTTTTCGGATTCTCTTCCTTTGAATCGCTGTCGTTGGAGTTATCGGGAGGCGGTGCTTTATCGTTGATTTCCGCAGGAATCGGATCATGAGCTTTGCCGCTGTCCGGCTGGTTATCGCTGCTGACCGCCTTTTCATCAATAACGATAAGATAATCCGAAGCGTGTGTAAACGTCAATTCGGCTATGCCGTCAGATGATATTTCACTTTTACAAATATATTCCGGATTATCATTGTTATAATAATACAGCGCCGCGTAAAGCCCCGCCTTATTCTTGCCAAAATCAATGGAAAAAACCGCTGTAAGGCCAAATTCTCCACTGTGCGAAAGGCTTATTTGAATAAAATACCGATCTTTTGCAATATTGTATATTATTTCCGGAGGAATATTTTCGGTATAGCTGTCACTTTTGATATCGTCACATGCGGTGCATTTCAAATAATGCTGCAAGCCGTCCGGTTCAGAAGTATAATCATAATTGTGCGGCAAAAGTTCCGTACCGGAATACAGCTTTATGCCGACGGGAAAAATTCCAGTCCCATTTTATCCTTAACGTCCTGATCGGTCAGCCCTTCGGGAAAAACGATTTTTTCCAGATTTGAAGGAAAGGTTCCCTGCGACAGAATAACACGACCGTCGCTGAAGCCGTCAAAGCACACTTCCTTAAGGCAACACCGCACAATGATTGTGTGCAGATTGCACCGTCAGATTTTTCGTCAGCTTGTATAAATCCGACGCAGGAATACCGGCGTATTTCAAGGAGGATTTTTGCAAGATGACGGAAAATATGCAAGCAAGCCGCACACAAAGCCGTAAGGCGGTCATTGCGCGGTGTTGCCTTAAGTCCCGTCATATCTTCAAACACACCGTAGATATCTTTAACGGTATTTGGTATCGTAACTTTTTCAATTATGCCGTTGTCTGTAAAACCGGATATAGATGTGACGAATTTATCCTCTATCGTTACGGGAATTACAACCTCGGTTTTGTCGTTAATGTAACATTTTGTTATTTGTATTCCGCCATCTTTAAGAACCGTATAATCAAAATCACTCTTTTGGCCGCAAATTACACAAAACCCCGTATTGTTTCTTTTATGAGTATGTCCGCTTTCCGACACCTTATCCCTTACGCTTTCTTCAACGAAAACCACGGGAATTTTTCCGTTTACCGTATCGGGTATCTCAACTTCGGTTTTTCCGCTGCCGGGAATGATATCCGTAACCGTCATTTCGCCGTTTTCCGTTTTATATGGAAGCAGTGTTGCGGCGTCCGGGATACTTGCGTTGGTTATGTCCAAATTATAGGGATAAAAAACGGTTTCAAGAGAAATGCAGCCTCCAAACGGATCTGTTTCGATAGAAGTAACATTCTGAGGTATAACTATCGACGCAAGACTTGAGCATTGACGGAAACACCATTGCTTTATGACAGTCACGTTGTCCGGAATGATTATTTCTTCTAAAGACGAACATCCGTAAAACGCCCCGATGCCTATATCGGAAATACTTTCGGGCAGATTGATTTTTTTCAGCTGTGAGCAGTAATTAAATGCATAGCTGCCTATGACTTTGACCTCGCCTTCTATATTGACTGTTTCCAAAGCATCACAATAGTAAAACATACTGGGAGTTATTCTATCGTTATATAATATTACTTCTTTTAAACGCTTGCACTCATAAAATATAGCGTCGTTTAATTTTTTGGTATCGAAATTATATTTTAATTTTACGTTTTCAGGTATAACCACTTTCGTCAAGCCGTTACATTTTGTAAAAGCGTATTTATCTATTGTAACAACGCTGTCGGGAATAATAATATCCGTTAAACCGCCGCAATTTGCAAATGCCCGATAGTTTATAGCTGTTACGCTTTCCGGTATCTCCACACTCTCCAGATTTTTGCAGGTGTGAAAAACGCTGTCGCCGATATTTGTTACTACGTTTTCTATAATAACGCTTCTGATTTCCTCGCTGCAATGAAAAGGAGAGTCAACATCGTCTGTCCAACCGTCGGACTTGTAATCATACATTTCGCCGGTTCCGCTGATAGTGAGTGTCCCCTCGTCATTAAGCGTATAGGTTATGTTTTGTCCGATTTTATTATCGGATGTTTCGGAAGCTGTGATTATTCCGCTATTGCCATCCGCAGCGCAATTATTATCCAAAATGCATTCTTTGTTTATAACGTTTTTCGTATTTTCCGCGCACTCCGCAAACCCTGTCGACCTGCTCAAAAGCGCGACGGCGCATATCGCCGCCATTATCTTGCCTGCTGTTTTCATATTCGGTTTACCTCATATTCCTTGAATCGTACAAATTTTATTAACTGCTGATAAAAAAATATATGTCAACCCAAAGAATAAATCAAGCATTTTGGCAGGAACATCGTTTTTTAGGCAAGAACGTCAGTGCAAAGAACGTGTTTTTGATTTGAAAAAAGCAAAAAAGTATGCGATAATAAAATAGGGTGATAAATGTGAAAATAGCGTTGGTAGATGACGAACAAATATATCTTGACGAAATGGCAAAGTTTTGTCGTCAATTCTGCGAGGAAAATCGTCTTGAAATAGAAATCACCGAATATTCCGACGGGGATAGCTTTCTGTGTTCCGGCGAGGAGTATTCGATAGTCTTTATGGATATTTATATGAACGGCTCGGACGGCATTCTCACGGCGAAAAAGCTCCGTGCGCGTGATAACGGCTGCATACTGATCTTTCTGACCTCAAGCATGGAGCATATGCCCGAAGCTTTTTCCTGTCACGCGTTCGAATATATTATCAAGCCGTTTACGCCTGAGCGCGTCAAGAAAGTCCTGATGGACGCGCTCTCGCTGCTGCCACAAACGTCAAATTATATTGAGATTTACAGCGAAAGGCGAACTGTGCGCGTGTCATATGAAAATATCGTTTCAGTCATGACCGACGCACACTTTCTTGATATCACGCTTGCGGACGGCACGCAGCTGAGCAGCCGCATGACCATGCCGCAGTTTATGGAACGGATCGGCGGAGCCCCGCGTTTTATCCCAATAAACAAGGGCATTGTCGTAAATTCCGATTATATTACCGATTTTGAAAACAACTGCTGCATACTTGAAAACGGCGGGAGACTTCCGATACGGGTACGCGACCGATTTAAAATCGAGCAGGCGGCGCGGGACTACAATTTCGCCAAAATACGCGGTGTTCAAAGAAGCGGAAAGGGGCGAGCGTATGACGGTAGGAGATAGCATTGAGATACGGCTACGACACCCACGAAGGGTTTACCAGAAGTTTCAGTACACATATGGGTATAACACCGACGGAATACAGGAAATACCATTCTTTTATGGGATTGCCGACAATAAAAAACCGAAAGGAGAAAAGTACTGTTATGTATTCAAAATCAGCTAACGAAATTATTAGGGAATTAAACGGCTTAATAGTTAATACAAAAGAAACTGCGGAATATATAAGACTCAACAGCGAACCCGCATCGGAATCCGACGTACCTTACTCAAAACTTTGGGGCTATATAGCAGATAAAGCGGACTCCATGGCGGATAGGCTGACGGAAGCGATAGATCGTATTACAACACTTGAGCGGGGTTCCGATGAGATAACGGCAATGCTTATGATATTGAAGCTTGTGGAATACGCTGTGTTTCAATCCGATATCATTGCTTTTCAGGGGGACTTATAATATCAAGGGCAGCGCAGACGGATCGTGATTTTTTCAAACCCGTATTAAGCAAACTTAACGTTTTGTCTCACAACTCCCGAATAAAATCATGCAGAATTACAGAATTCTTCAATGAATTGGCAGTGTTGATATTCGATGAGATGAAAAACTGTGCGCAGCAAAAAATACAACGGGTGATTGAAACGGGCAGAGCGGTAAGTAAACTGCTAAAAGAAAACCTTGTTTTTCCGTTTACATATATACCGGAGGACATTTCGGACATTACGCGGGAAATTGCTTTTATGCCCCTTGAAGATATAACGTCAGAACTGCTTGAGGATTACCTTTCCAGATTTGAAATTATCTCTTTTTCCGCCAATCTGGATGCGTTCGGAGCTTTCCCTAATGAAGAGATTTTAAATGAAATTTCGGATTTTAAGGAGCATCTCAGTGCTGCGGCGGATTTTTTCGGAAATCTTTCCGATATTGCAATTCATGCCATTAAAAATCCTAAAGGGTTAAAAAGCATCTCAAATAACAAACATTACGACCATGTTTTCGGAGAAAACACTCTGCTGTTCTATCTCAAAGGGGAGACGGAAAAACTTGAGCCGTATTTGAATGAGGAACAGAGAGCCGCTTTTGCCACTGTTTTTGATAAACTTAAAATCGTTATAAGGTTGGTGAATCACAGTTATATGGGACGCGGCGACACTATGTCTGAAAGAAACAATATTATTCATGAGGAATCAGCACTGCTTTTAGAAAGAGAAATAAGTCAAATTATGAGCGAGGTGTACGAAACAATGAAACAAGAATCCGTGAAACTGGGAGTGCATGGGGCTCCGATAGAGTATATTGCGGAAGAATTAAAACTTTGCGGTATTTACAGGCGAACAGTAATATTGCAAGGACTTTAACACTTTTCATTTTTCAGTCGCTCCTTGCCTTGCGGTGAATTACCGCGGGATAGCGTGGGTTTTCAAAAAATCATATTATGATGACTTATGCTAAAAAGCTGTAAAAAGAAATGATTTACACGCACGATTATTTCATCTTAAAACCTATTCCCCAAACCGATTCGATATAATCCTTATCGCTTATTTCCTTCAGCTTTTTTCTTAAATTGCTTATATGTATTTTAAGGGAAGTTTCCGTACAGTCGGGAGTATCCCTACTTATTTTATCCAAAAGCACGGATTTTGCCATTACCTTGTTTGGATTAAGCATAAGAAGCTTCAAAACCGCGTATTCGGTTCGGGTAAGCTTTACTTCGCTGTCGTTCACTTTTACCGTATGAGAATCGGTATAAAGTGTTATGTCGTCATATTTAAGTCCGTCGGCCGATTTTTCCGAGGGCTTACGAAGCTGTACCTTTATCCTCGCCGTTAGTTCTTTTATATCAAAGGGCTTTGTAATATAATCCGCAGCGCCGTTCAGCAGCATATCCACTTTGTTTTCCGTGTCCGCCTTTGCGCTTACCACTATGACGGGGACATCCCTTATTTTCGGCAGTATCTCTTCTCCAGACAATCCGGGGAGCATAAGATCCAACAGCACAAGGTCGGGAGCTGTTTCGGACAGGGAGAGCACAGCTTCTGTTCCCGAATAAGCGCGGCTTACACTATATCCATCCTTTGTCAAAACCTCTTCCACCATATTTCCTATATACAGGTCGTCGTCTACAATCAGAATATGTTCCATTTTTTCACCGTTTTTCTTTATTTTTCTTAAAAATCCGTTGATCCTCCGCTCTTTTGCGGGAAAATCAACGGATTTTTTAAGCGCAGCTTTAATACTACGGCTTGTTTGAAAATAGAGGGAATGACGTATTTTTGACCCCAAAAGGTTAGCTTTAAGGAAAAAACGCAGTCATACCGTCGTTTGACGAGGCTTTTTGACCCGGAAGATGACCGTTTGGGGGCGAAAAGACGACGTTTCCGATTTTTCAAACAAACCCTAATCTTTGGTCAATGATTTTTTGTCTGTAACCTGACCAAAGCTTAGTATCGGATAGCATCTGTTATTATTTGGTTTTAAAAGCAATTCCCTGTGTCTTCTTCTTTTTTTCGTACTCACAGACGTGAGATGCGCGCAGGGAGCGCGGCGGGGGAGCAATGAGATATTTGTTTATCTTGGAAAAATTTTCTCTAAAGCTTTCGGCGTCCCTAAGCTTAAATATCTGTATCACAAGCCAGCAGTAGGTTACCGAAGCGGTTTTTATGCGCTGGTAAAGCATATGCGTTCCGTATATTTCACCCTCCGGCGTTTCCGTAAAGTAACGCTCCACCTCTTCGTTAGCCTTAAGATAATTGCCTATGCAGCGCTTATCGTTAAATCCTGTGATACCGCTTTTTCTGTGGGTATAGACATAGGTCTTGTTCTTTATGACCGCCACCTTTTTTGCATGGTAGAAAAGCTTTGGCAGCATGCAGGTGTCTTCAAACAGCATATTGGGAAAATAAAGGTCGTTTTCGGTAAAAAGACTCTTTCTGATCAGCTTGTTCCAAAGATATCGCCTTATCGAAATATCTCTTATTATGTCTCCGTACAGCGCTTCGGCGGAATACACGCCTTTATGCTTCATTATTTTGCTTGTTCTGAAATGCTTTCCTTCCTCGTCGCAGCAGCAGTAGCCGCAGCAGACTATGTCCGCATTGTTTTCGTCCGCGGCTTTGTACAGGTTTTCCAGATGATCCTGCAATATGCTGTCGTCGCTGTCCACAAAGGCCAGATATTCCCCTTGCGCCAAACCGATAGCCTTGTTTCTTACGCTTCCGACTCCGCCGTTTTGCTGATGAAAAAGCTTAAAGCGGGGATCAGTGGTATATTTTTCGGCTATTTTCGCCGAATTGTCGGGAGTGCCGTCGTTTATCATTATTACTTCGTAGTTTTGAAAAGTCTGCGCTTTTATGGAATCGAGACAGCGCTCAATATATTTTTCCACTTTATATATTGGAACAATAACGCTGACCGAAGGGATACAGTCCATTTTTATGTTATTTCCTTTCCTTTTTTATCTGAAGATTCTTTCGCAAGATCAGTATGCTTATATTGCGGCAAGCATTATAAAAAATTGCCTGCAATATTTGACGATTGAAGGTTCTTATATTATAAACGAAAAAAATGCCCAAAAAAGTTACTTTTCAGATAAAATTCATCTTTTTTAACATTATCCGCCTTTTGATGTTGTTCAAATTTATATATATTTAACAATATTTTATCCTGCCGTAAGATCGCTTACACAATTAAGTATAGCCAAATGAAAGTGTTTTGTCAAGGGAAAATATATTGTTTTTTTGTGACATTTTTGTAATTTTTTTAAACTCGTTTATTGACAATCGAAAAGAAAAACAATATAATCATAGGTAGAGACGAATATCCATGTATTACCGATATTACAAAGAAAGGAAAAATATAAAATGAGAAAAACAAAAATAGTATGTACCATGGGACCCTCCACCGCTGACGACGATGTTTTGCGTGAGCTTATGAAGGCGGGAATGAACGTGGCGCGTCAGAATTTTTCCCATGGCGACCATGAAGGCCATCTTAAAACTTTTCAAAGAATTAAGCGAATACGCGAGGAGCTGGGGCTTCCTGTCGCGTCCCTTCTTGACACAAAAGGGCCGGAGGTGCGCGTAAAGCTTTTTAAGGATGGAAAAGCCGAGCTTAAGGACGGTGAGGTATTTATACTTACCACAAGAGAAGTTGAAGGCGATTCAAGTCAAGTGTCGATTACCTATAAGAATTTGGCTAAAGACATAGACATAGGTACGCGTATTTTAGCGGACGACGGTCTTATCGAAATGAAGGTTACGGAAATTGACTCGACGCCCGAAGGAGACGATATAAAATGTCTCGTAATACACGGAGGAATCATAAGCAACAACAAATCCTGCAACTTCCCCGGAGCCAAACTGTCAATGCCTTATGTCAGCGAGAGAGACAAGAGCGACATTATTTTTGCCGCCCAAACCGGCTTCGATTTTATCGCCGCCAGCTTTGTAAGCTGCGACGCGGATATACTTGAGGTCAGAAAAATACTTGAGGAAAACGGCGGCAAGGATATTAAAATTATCGCCAAAATTGAAAACCAAGAGGGCGTTGATAATATAGACGATATTTTAAGAGTATCCGACGGAATAATGGTGGCGAGAGGCGACATGGGCGTGGAAATCCCCTTTGAACACATACCGCAGCTTCAGAAGATGCTTATCGAAAAGGGCTACAACGCCGGCAAGCAGGTTATTACGGCCACACAGATGCTTGAAAGCATGATAAAAAATCCAAGACCCACAAGAGCAGAGACTACCGATGTGGCAAACGCCATTTACGACGGAACCAGCGCAATAATGCTTTCCGGAGAAACCGCCGCGGGAATGTACCCGGTGGAAGCGGTAAAGACAATGGCTCTTATAGCGGAAAATACCGAAAACCACATAAATTATTCCAAGCGATTCAGAGCAAGAGAAGTGGACAGCGCGGAAAATGTAACCAATGCCATAAGCCACGCTACGGTTACCACCGCTCTCGATCTTAACGCAAAGGCTATCCTTACCGTTACCACAACGGGCGGAACGGCCAAGCTGCTTTCAAAATACCGCCCCAACCGCCCTATTTTAAGCTGTACTCCAAGCGAGCGCACATGGCGTCAGCTCAGTCTTAGCTGGGGCGTGGTGCCCTTGATGAGCAGAATAATGGAAACCACGGACGATCTTTTCAACCACGCGGTGGAATGCGCTGTTAAGGAAGGATATCTTGAAAACGGCGATCTTGTGGTAATTACGGCGGGCGTTCCTTTGGGAATAAGCGGAACGACCAACCTGATGAAGGTGCATGTGGTGGGCGACGTTCTGGTAATGGGTCAGGGCGTCACCGACAATACAACCACCGCTCCTCTTTGTGTGGCAAGAACGGGCGAAGAGGCCGTAAGGAATTTTGCCAACGGTGAAATACTGGTTATACCCGAAACCGACAACAGCATTATGAGAATACTTCGCGCCGCAAGCGGAATAATTACGGAAAAGGGCGGAGCGGACAGCCACGCGGCGGTTGTGGGGCTTTCGCTGGATATTCCCGTTATCGTGGGAGCGGAAAACGCTACCGCAATACTGAAAAGCGGGACTACCGTTACAATAGACGCAGCGAGGGGGATCGTTTCTTCGGGGGACTAAAAAAAGAAAAAATCGGTGAAGCCGTCGCTTCAGGATAAAAAGAAAAAACTTACGATATAAACCCGCTAAACCCGTTTCAAAATGAGGTTTGGCGGGTTTTATGTATTAAGATTGTTTTTTATACCAACCCCTTTTTAAACTATGGTCTTTATCCATAGTTTAAAAAGGGTTGCACCCAAAACACTAATCCAACAGTTTTAAAAGGGATTAGTATTAGGACTTGTTTAAAAAATCGGAAACGCCGTCTCAGAGCCAATTTCCTTATTTGAAGAAAAGGATTGGTTCTTTATAGCTTTTTAAAGCAGTGAGCGAATTATATTGGATATGTGAAGGTTACTTTTTCAAAGCACTTGAAAATATTGCTAAAAGCAAAACAGTAATTTTAGTGCATTCTACAAAAATCAATTTTTTGTAATTTTTTTTGAAAAAATGTGTAACATTTCGGGTTTAAAATGATTTATATAATAGAAAGGGAAAAATTGTCATTTCCATAAGAAAGGAGGGATAAGATGAAAAAAGTGATTTCAAATATGCTGTCACTTTTACTGTGGTTTTCATTTTCGGTTTCAGTGAATGCTATGACGGCTTAATTCGGCTTCGTTCAGCCGTTTATGAAAATGCAGAATCTAAGTTTTTTTAAACGACACGACGGTGATATGCAAAAACACAATAATCGATACATCAAATGTAACAACTATTGTTGCCGTACAAACTCCTGAAAAGCAAGGCTTTCTATGGTTTCGGGATACATACGACGACACTGCATGAAAAAAGACGGTAAATTTCAACACACAATGTCCAGAACCAAATATGGGCTTGAAAGCGGCAACTGCTGTTTTAAAACGGTTTTCACGTCGACGGACAAGCTGGATAAGACTGAAACCATTACGGTTTACAATGACGATAAAACGGTTGAAAATTAAAAAATTGAATGATTGCCGGCTCATTAGGTATAAAATTGTACTGTTACGTTTATTGAAACTATTTGCACATCATACTATAGACCGAATAAAGCTTGTAATGATTTGCAAACAGCGCTTTAGGTGTGATTTTAATCAATATGAGATCAAAGAAAGAAAGTATCTATATCGCTGTTGCAAGATGCAAAAAGAAAACGCACGGCTCAGTCGGGCAAGGAATTTTTTTCAAGAAAGAAAATTGATCATGTTTAAAAAAATGATATCAATGATTTTAACTGTAATAATGGCAGTATCGACACTGTCATTGTTTACTTACGCCGATGATTATTCTCACAGTTTCTCCGAAAACTGCAATAACGGCGATGTGCTGATTACTGACAGTGCTGCCATACAGGAAGCACTGACCAAAATGATTAGCGCTCAAATGAGCATTTCGGATTTATTCAAAGTATATCCGAATAATTCCCACTATACAAAAAACGGTAAAAAATGTGTATGCCACAATTCCGCCAATTGCCCTGAAAACTGCAACTGCATGGCATATTACGCTTACGATGACGCGGGAAATATGTCGGTATGCTATCAATGCGCCGCTTTTGCAAAACTGTGCTATAAGACATTTAACGGTAAGGATGTTCCTTACCTTCCAGATGCTCACTACCCCGGATTTACACAGTTAAGCACGAGCAACTTATATTCATATCTCCAAAAAATCGGAACAAACGCATATGTTCGCGGAAAAACAGCCACCGGAGCCGTTCATAGTGTTTTTATCATATCCTACACAAGAGACAGCGTAACTATTTACCATGCGAATTATGACAATGAATGTGGTGTGCTGAATGAAACTGTATCCTATGGGGAGTTTTTAAGGCGCATAAATCAAGTAAGATTTTATTATACTTCAGGAGGAACGGTGGGTGTTTAACGGTAAAAAAATTATTTTGGCAGCGGTCATTTTTTTGTCAGGGTGCTCGGCTATTGAAGGCGGGACGGCGGAAAACGATATAAACAGCTCTTTTGAAGTCTGCGGCGAAGAGATCAACCTGCAAGAACTTGTTAAAGAAGAAAACTACTACACAACGGACGAATATTGTTTTCTTGCGCTTTCGGACGGGGACGAATCCGAACCTGAGGCGCGTAAATATAGTATAGGTGATGATGTGAACGGCCTGCTTCTTTCACAGGCACGTACCGTATTCTATTTGGGCAACGATCCGTCCGGTTTTGAGGAGCAGCTCTATGTCGATCTCATCTCCGCAGTCTTCTCCGGCCGGCTTACCTTGACAGGAAACCTTTATCGGGTGCCGGAAGGCCCAAATACCGGCATCTGTTTCACACCGGATAGTGACGAATGGAAGGGGCTTCCGCTGATATACGGAAAAACCGATAAAGCCGCCCCGAATTTCAGGGTTCGGAACGCCGAGGATAGCATTTCCGCGGCGGTTCCGAATGACGGTACATCCGTGCGGGCTAAGGTCACGATAGATAATTTGTGTTTGAAATGGAATAACGGTTCGGCAAGCGAATCTCCCGATACGGCCGAGATTATCGCCGTCGACTGTATTGATTAAAAGCAAAACGGCATTATACTGATTTTTAGAACATGTTTTCATAAGACGAGCACACGTCTTTTCGGCAAATTTTCCGAAAGCATGCGTAAATATTATAAATGACCGCAGAACGTTTTCTGCGGTAATTTGTTGTATAATAATGCGGGTTTGGTTTGTCTGAGAGTTTTAAAAAGCAGCGTCTGATATCATTCCGTCCATATCGAAGATAACGGCTTCTGTTTTCACGAGAAGCTCCTTTTTATTTTAACGTATTGCAGGTAAGTTATCAAGTTTTTATAGAATTTAGAAAACAAAAAAATATGTAATCTATAATTTTTATACGCTTGGTCAAAAATAGCTTGATAAAAAAACAAATAAGCGTTATAATATTATACAGTTATTGGGATAGTTATTTTTGACAGCTTTGTAAAGAAAGGAGTGCAGCTTGAAAAAAATAAGATTATTTCTTGTATGTACAGCTTTGTGTTTGTCGTTTTCCGCTTGTTCGCGCGCGAATTTTAAAGGCCCCGACGTTGAAAGCTTACAGAATGAGGTGAGCCGGGTTCATGCGGAAAATTCGGAAATTACCGATCAAGTAAGTGATTCCCAAAAAAATGCAGCTTCCGTACCGCAGCCGATGAAATTATCCGCGGACGTGAAGTCCGGGCAAAACGAAAGCTCGGATCCAACTTCGGGTTATGGGTATATCGCCGACGCTGACGGAAATGTAATTGAATATGTTCCTGCGGTGGATATTTCGGAAGTCTCATCCGAAGCTGCGCCCGATGTGGATTTAGATGAAACGGATTTTATTCTGGACAATTTGGCTACCGCTGCTTCCATATGCCTTGACCAATCCGAGTATGGGACGTACCGTATTCTTGACAGCGGTTTTGAAGCTCTTATAGGGGGGAATTACGTAAATATTTTCGTGGAAGCGGAGATTGGCACGGATATTCCGGCGCTTGAAAGCGGCACGGTAACGGAAACCGGATACAGCGCCGGTCTCGGTTATTACGTATGTGTTGAGAGCGGAGACGGAAGGTTTATAAAATACGATCATCTCAGCGAAATTAAATCGGAAGAAGGAAATGCCGTGGAAAAAGGTCAGGTAATTGGCTGCGCGGGAATCACCGGAGCCGCTTCCAAGTCGGGAACGAGTTATATTTTAATCGAATCCTGAATCCGAAAAGCTTTATTAGCACAAAATCTTATGTGGCACCCCATTTAAATTAGGTATGCTGTCATATACGATAACTACCTGCAATAATAAAACTACAATTGAAACAAAGTGATTTAAAATAGAAAATCTTTTTGAAAAGGGGCAGCCATGTTTTTTTGCCATAAGTCAGGTGTTTTTATGAATAAACCACTTTGTTTGCGTATCTTTGTAATTTATACTAATAACCATTTTGACACAGGATAAAATCATAGTCAAAATGGTTATTACACCCGAAACACTGTTAACCAATTAAAAACCATTTTTCCAATTTTTAATTGGTTAACAGTATTAGTATCAAAGATGTGCTTGAATAAAAAGCTGTGACCTCGTTTGCCAACGAGATCACAGCTTTATTATTTGTTACCGATTATCCTACGCTATATCCTTTCGACAGGCATGTAAGCATAGCCCGTTTTATGGTCGAATGTATCGAACACTTCCATTTCCTGCGCTCCGTTATCAGCCATTTTAAAACCATGGGAGGGCATGAAATAATCCCTTATATACGCGAACAACTCCCATATTTCGCATTGTTCCTTGCTGATAAGCTGCGACGTTGCTTTATCCGTATACGCCCTTATAAACAATGAAGCTGGCATTTTGTAAACGTCTATGCCGTCAGACTGTTCCTCGGTTGTTACCCCTCTCACGAATCCGTATGCGCGCTGCTTAAAGTTAAGCCAAAAATTTACGCTTAAATTTATATCGTAAATCGGAAGTACGGTTTCCTTTAATTTTTCAAAAGCCGCCTGTTTATCGTCTTCTGTCAGCGAATCTATGGCCGAATTAAAGCTGTCCTCATTGGCAAAATTTTTTGCGTATATAATTTTGCCCGCAAGTAAGGTTTCCGGTTTTTCCACTATTTCAAAATTTGCTCCGCCGATCGTAATTGTTTCAACGATTTTTTCCGGATTCTGAATTTCGGTGTCCAGAAGGCTGTCAACAGAGATGTGGAGAATCTGTGCCAGAAGCTTTAAATTATAAACGTCGGGAAGGCACTCGCCGTTTTCCCACTTTGACACCGCTTGTTCCGAAACACCTATTCTGAGAGCGATCTCTTTTTGCGAATAGTTTTTTCTTAATCTAAATGATTTTACTCTTTTGCCAAAATCAACCTGATTAAACATACATTTCCTCCTTAGATACGGTTATAATTATTTACGTAAATTTGCCGCATGCCCACAAATTTTCCGTACTTAAATTATAACTTACATTCAGATAAAAAGCAATTGTAAGTATGTTTATAAAAAAGTGTTTCAACTCAACCTTGGGTTGTCTCTTCATTCTTCGTCAGTTTGCCCCTCATCATCCCGCAAAGATAAAGCGACCCACATATCATTCTCAGATCCGCCTCAGTTTCGCAAGCCTTTCTCAAAGCGTCCTCCCCGTTATCCGCCGTTACCGTTTCACATCCCACCGACTTTGCCAAAGCGGAAATCTCTTCCGACTTCACCGCGTCCGGTGAAAAGAAATCCACCGCTATAACACGGTCAAACACAGGTAAAAGCACCGCCAAAGCGCCTTTATAATCCTTGCTTTTAAGCATTCCCACTATAAGCGTTTTCTTGCCTTTACGACCTCCGATAAGCTCGGCGGCCGCCTTTGCCCCCGAAACATTATGCGCTCCGTCTATGATAAATCCGCCCATTTTTTCCATTCGCGCCGGTACGGCGGCATTTCTCAGCGCCGCTTCTATATACTCCTCTCTTATTCCCAGTTCACGCATCGCCTCGATTGCGGCGGAAGCATTTATCATCTGATGTCCGCCGCACATTCCGACAGTGAAACGCTTACCTTTATACAAAAACTCGGTTCCGTTCAAATCGGCTTTTATAAGCTTTAGCTCATCCGAATCGGGAATTATAAGTCTTGAACCCGTTTCCGCCGCTTTTTCTCTTATAACCCGTATTACTTCGTCATATTGAAAGGGCGAAAGTACCACGGGACGTTTCGGTTTGATTATACCCGCCTTATGACGCGCAATTTTTTCGAGCTTATCGCCTAAAATGGCACAGTGATCGAGATCGACCGTGGTAATTATTGAAAGCTCGGGATCAATTATATTGGAGCAGTCCAAAAGTCCGCCTATTCCCGTTTCCAAAACCGTTATTCCGCACTTTTTATCGTAAAAATACAAAAAAGCTGCCGCGTTAAGTATTTCAAACTGGGAATAGTCGGTACAGCCCGTTTTATCGGCCGCCTCTTTTACCTTGCTTATATAAAAAGCGAGGTCGCCTTCGGAAATTGGCGCCCCGTTTATTTGTATCCGTTCCTCCACTCTGTTTATATAGGGAGAAGTAAATTTTCCGGCTTTGTATCCCGCGTATTCCAAGGCGAGTGCGGTATATTCGCATACGCTGCCTTTTCCGTTGGTGCCCGCCACATGTATATATTTTAATTTATCCTGAATATTGTCCAGCGCGTCCATAAGCCCTCTGAATCGGGACAAATTTTTTATGGGCACTCCCGATTTTGTAAAGCCGTTTAAATACTCTATTGCTTCATTATATTTCATTTCAGTCACCGTCTTTTCTCTTTTGGGAAACAAAATAATCTAAACGTAAAGCAGTTGTGTTTCTTAAACAGTGGAGGTATGGAGAACTTTCGCTCTCAAACCTCAAATAAAATTCTGCGGATATTATAAGACGTACGCCTATATTATGTTTCAATTTAAAAAGATACCGTATATCTTTTTAAATTGAAATCAGCATGATACCAATCATTTTTAAAACTGCGGGTATTATGTCAATATAAAACGGGATTGGCATAAAGGCAGCGCCGTCATTTCATCAGCGCAATAAACGATTTTGCCTTGTTTGCCAGCAGCTTGTCGTTTTCATAGGTAAGGACGTTACCCGCCTGCTCTATTTCCAGCCATCTCAGCTCGGAAATCTCATCCTGCTGCGGTATGAGTTCATGGCTTGCCACCATTCCCACAAAGTATACCACGGTTTTTTTTGTGTTTTTCTTGGGAGAATAATTGACGGTCTCCCGGAATCCCGTGTCCAAAAGCACATCAAGCCCCGTTTCCTCCTTGATTTCGCGGCGGGCGGTGTCCTCCTCGGTTTCTCCCGCTTCCATATGACCTTTCGGGAATGACCAGTGACCCGATTTCAGATGCCGTACCAAGAGAATTTCCGTATTTCCGTGATGCTTGCGATAAACTATAGCGCCGCAGGATTTTTCATAATTCACTTATAATCAACCTTTCTTTTTATACTGTATAAGGTTATTATATCATAAAGAGAGCGACCATAGGGAGCGATTCCTCTAAAATGATAAAATGTTCCCGTTTCATTGTCTGAAGTTATTATACCATAAAAAGAGCGACCGCAGGTAGCGATTCCTCTAAAACGGTAAAATGTTCTCAGACATTAAAATAAATTCTTCCTCTTTCACTGTCTGAGGTTATTATATCACATATTTGCAAAAAAGTCACTGCTTTTGAACATTTTTTTAACAAATAAAATGAAAAACGAAAAAACTTGATTTTTTGTGTTCAATATGCTATACTATTATAGTATATAAAATATTGACTGACAAACAGACTGCCGAGTTAAGCGCAGTACCAATCCCTTTTAAAACTGGGGTATTACGCCGGTTTAAAACGGAGTGGTATAACACGCCGCTTTGCCCTTCGCAACGCTGCCAAAGGAACCGTTAAAATGAACAACTTTGATTTTTCCGCAAGGAAACGTATTGTAATAAAAGTAGGAACCTCCACTCTTACTCACAAGACTGGAAATATCAACATTCGCCGCGTCAAAAAGATGGTGGAGGTATTAAGCGACCTTAAAAACAGAGGGCACGATATAATTCTGGTATCCTCCGGCGCCGTGGGAGTAGGCGTCGGCAGTATAGGGCTGCAAAAAAGGCCTACCGATATGCCCACAAAACAGGCGTGCGCCGCCGTGGGACAAAGCAGGCTTATGAGTTTTTATCAGTCAGAGTTTTCCCGATTTAACCATACGGTTGCACAGATTTTGGCCACCCGCGATGTGTTCAGCAACAAGATACGCCGCGAAAATATATTCAACACCATGCACACTCTGTTGTCTATGGGAATAATCCCAATTATTAACGCCAATGACAGCGTTTCAATCGAACAGCTTGATTTCGATGAAAACGACACTCTTTCCGCCCTGAGCGCCGAGGTCTGCGGCGCCGATCTCTTGGTGATTCTTACCGATGTTGAGGGGCTGTACGACAGGAACCCTTCGGAACCCGACGCAAAGCTTATTCCAGTGGTACATAAGGTCACCGATGAAATGATCGCGGCGGCGGGAGAAAAGGGAAGCGAGCTTGCCAGCGGCGGAATGTTAACAAAGATAGAGGCGGCCGTAATCGCGGGAGAAGCGGGTATTCCCACCGTTATAATAAAAGGCGACGAACCGGAATATTTATACGACCTGTTTGATAACAAGGCGGTTTGCACCCTTTTTGATTTAAAATAATTTCTCCTTTAAGACAATTTCAATGAAATAAAAGAGGATAACAAAATGACGTATCTGGAAAATTTGGGCAGTGAAGCTAAAAAGGCCGAAGCGGCAATCAGAGGTATTTCGCAGAATACGAAAAACCGCGCTCTTGCCGCCATAGCCGACAGAATTATCGAAAACGCCGAACTGATAATAGAGGACAATAAAAAAGATCTTGAAAACGCAAAGGTCAATAATATGTCAGAAGCCATGCGTGACAGGCTTAAACTTGATATGAAGCGTATCACGGATATGGCCGAGGGAGTAAGGAAGATAATGGGGCTCCCCGATCCCGTGGGGAGAGTACTGGGGGGAAAAGAGCTTCCCAACGGACTTAAGATAGTAAAAAAAGCCGTGCCTTTAGGCGTGGTGGGAATAATTTTTGAGTCAAGGCCAAATGTTACGGTGGACGCGGCGGCGCTGTGCCTTAAATCGGGCAATGTTGCCGTATTAAGAGGAGGAAGCGACGCCATAAACAGCAATAAACGCTTAGTTTCGGTAATGCGCTCCGCTTTAAGCTCCGCGGGAGTTGACGAAAACGCGGTATCGCTTGTGGAGGACACCTCGCGGGAATGCGTAAGCGAGCTTTTGAAGCTCAACAGATACATTGACGTACTTATACCCAGAGGCGGACACGGACTGATACAAAACGTGATAAACAATTCAACCATTCCCGTGATACAGACCGGTGAGGGTAACTGTTCCGTATATGTGGACAAATCGGCGGATATTGAGACGGCGGTAAACATAGCCGATAACGGAAAGACCCAGCGCCCTTCCGTCTGCAACGCCATTGAAAACTTACTTGTGCATGAGGATATAGCGGAGGATTTTTTAAAAGCCCTTAACGAAAGATGGAGGGGAAAGGTCAGAATCTATGCCGATGAAAGTGCTTCCAAATATATAAAGGCCGACAAAGAAGCCACCGAGGAGGACTATAAAACCGAATTTCTCGATTACGTTATAGCGATAAAAACGGTAAAGGACGTTTTTGAAGCCATAGACTTTATTAACAGATACGGCACAAGACACAGCGAGTGCATAGTGACCAATGACATTAAAAACGCCGAGCTTTTCAAACAGGCGGTAGACGCGGCGGCAGTCTATGTGAACGCCTCCACACGATTTACCGACGGCGGAGAATTCGGCCTCGGAGCCGAAATAGGAATAAGCACGCAGAAGCTGCACGCAAGAGGGCCTATGGGTCTTGAGGAAATGACAACTTATAAATACCTTATTGACGGCAGCGGACAAATAAGATAAGGCAAAAAACGGAGAAATAAATGAAAAAAACAGAAAGACATAAGGATACAAAAGATATAAGAAACGGCAAAATACTTGAATCCCTTCAGGGAAGCGTTGACGATTTTGAACAGGAGGGCAGCGCAGGCGGCGAAAGATCCGGCGAAACGGATTTTTTTGATCCCTCCGTTCCCATGATGAAAAACAGAAAGTTTTTTTTCGCAGTGGGTATAATTATACTGATACTGTCGGTGGTAGGATTGATCAGCACCGTTAGGTTTACCGTTTCTGCCGTTCGGGATCTGGCTAATCAAACCGCGCTTAAAAACGAGTTTGCGGAATTTATTTACCCTGCCGTCATCACTGACAGCCCCGCCTTTGACAAAGCCGAAAACGCTCCTACTTCGGTAGTAATAAACGCCGCAATCTGGAGAATAATCCTAAGCGGCAACACCGAAAAATACGAAAATGACGGAAGTTATATGACTATTTCCGAAATAGACGTGGAAAGCTCCGCGGTATCGCTGTTCGGTTTCGGAGTCGCAATACAGCACCAATCGGTGGGCAGCGGCAGCAATATGTTTGAATACAATGCTTCGGGAAAAACCTATAATGTGCCCGTTGAAACGGAGCGTATCACCTATTGGCCGAGAATTGTCGAGATCAGCAACGTGGGCGAACTGTTCACCCTTAAAGTAGAGTATATGGCGCCCATTATGGGAATGCCCGGCGAAAAAGAGGAGCTTGAACCCCAGAAAACAATGATATACACCGTTTCAAGAACCTCCGCCTCAATGACCCTGAACTCTATCGCCTACAATCCGGAGGACGGCCCCAATGCATGGTAAGCCCGAATCATATAAAACGATAGCCAAGAAGGCACAAGCGTCGTTCGTCGAAAAGAAATCGGAATTTATCGGCAATATCGCACCCTGTACAACGGAATCGGAGGCGATTTCCTTTATCGAGGAAATACGAAAACAGCACCGTAAAGCCACTCACAACTGTTACGCCTACATTTTAAGGGAAAACAACATAGGAAGGCACAGCGATGACGGAGAACCTTCCGGAACGGCTGGCGCACCCATGTTTGAGGTGCTGAAAAAAGAAGGGCTTACCGACGTATGCTGCGTGGTTACCCGATACTTCGGCGGCGTACTGTTAGGCGCGGGAGGGCTTGTCCGCGCCTATTCCAACGGAGTTGCGGCGGCGGTGGGCGCTTCAAGGATAAAGGAAATGAAAAGCGCCGCAAAGCTGATAATAGAGGTTGAGTATTCCCTTTACGGCAAACTTGGAGCGATTTTTTCGGAGTTTGACGCAAGGATAGAGAAAGAAGAGTTCGCGGCAGGGGTAGAGATTATTTTATTTGTTGAGGAAGAAAAGGCGGAGAGCTTAAAGGAAAAGGTTGTTGACGCCTGTTTTGGCAGGGTGGTTATTAAAGAATTGGGAAGAATAGAGTTTGACTTCGGAAAAACCTATAGCTGATAGCAATTTTTAGCCAAAGCATATAAATACTGATTTTTGATCAAGGCATATACAAATAATACGGATGATCAAAGATTGGTATAAAATAAATAATACCAATATCTCATCACGCCGCGAATATGATGAAATATTGGTATTATTTGTAATACTAATATTCGGTCAAGGTATAGACAAATAATATGGATGACCAAATGTTAGTATTAGAGTGTAATTCATAATCATGCAGCCCCTGCTTTTTATCTTCCTATCACCCTGTCAGCCCTCATAGGCAGCCTTGTATCCAGTTTCCACACACCGTCTTCATACTTAATCGTAACGGGCACCGTGTAATTGTTTTCTCCGTCGCTCCAGCTCACCGCCGAAGTAACGTCAAAGTTGCTCATCATCCTGTTCTCATATTCCGCCAGCGAAAATACACCCATCTGAGGCAGAACCGCTCCGTTTATCAGGTACAAGTGACCGTCCTTCTCCACATAGCTCCTGTTTACATACAGCCTTATATAGCTTTCCGCGATTTCAGCGGTAAATGTATCCCTTATAAACTGACGCATCTCTTCAACGGTCATAAAGGCTTCCACCTCTAATCCGTTGTAAAAACCGTGTCCGTAAACGTCGTTCTCTATGGTTACAAGCTGCGTATTCCAGTCTCCGTTTTCATCCGTTACCGCCTTTGCATTTCCGAATATTTTATCTAAAGTAACACTTTTGTCTATCAAAAGCTGACTGAATACCGCAATTTCTCCCGTTACCTCTTCGTCCTCATACATACGCACTACCCAGCCCCTTACGCCGTCGAGCATATCATAGGTGCGCCAAATATATTTGTCTCCTGTTGTTCCCAAGGCCACAACCTTTGCAGTGGTTTCGTCAAGAGCGGTTATTACCGAAGAGGATATGTCAATTGACACGGGCGTTTCCCTGTCGGAAACCAAAAGCTCAAGCCCGTCTTCGTTCTCCTTTATTACTTCGGGAAGCATATTCTCAACTTCCGCCCCGTACTTATCCTCCCAGAAGGAATATTTAAAGCCCTCGTACATTCTTTCCGTAAGCTCTCCCATATCCGAAGCGTATTCGGGATCGATCTTAACATACCCCGACAGCGTCTCCCCGATTGTGGGGATAAGCGTGTGCGCGCCGAAAAAAACGCTGTTAGCCGTTTCCGCCGCCCTGATTTTTTCCTTGAATTTCGCAAGGAGCTCACCGTCTTCAACGGAGCCGGAAGGATATGGGGCGGGAAAGCCGTCGGGAGTGGGAGTGGTTTCCGGCGGAATATCCTCCTGCTGTGTTGTAACGGCGGAAGTGTTTTCCGGCTGATCCTCCACTGCGCTCACTCTGGCGGTGGTGGTTTCCTCCGTAGGCAATTGCGGAGGAGCCGAAGAAACGGGAGTCGTGTTGGTAAAATCCGATTGGTTGTTCGGCGGCTCCGCGGTTTTACAGGCGGAAAGCATCAACGCTGCCGATATTGTAAGGGCTATTGTTCTTTTTTTCATATGTCACCTGTTTTTACATTTTTTCTAAAATCCGTAGTAAGATAAAAAGTTATACAATATCAATCTTTAATTATCCGTATTATTTGTCTGTACCTTTATCAAAGATTAGTATAAAATTCTTTACCGTTCGTGGATAACCCCGAATGAAAATATGTTCTTAACGAAAAAGGGGAAGCCCTGCAAGAGAGGGCTTCCCCCCTTCCCAAAGTACCGCACTGAGGTGTTTTGGGAATTCCCCTTTTCGGAGCACTCTTCGGCGTTAGGAGAATTTTGCTGCATACGGGCGTCGACCAAACGAGCTTCGCCCCTTTGGAAACCCTGTTTCCTTTTTGTATCACAAAAAGGAAACGAAAAAAATGATTAAACTTGCTGCCTTTACAAATACTATTCAAATTTCGGTATTTCATCCAGCGTCAAGAAATCCTTATGATTATAAACCTGCTCCAAAAGTACGTTGGAAGAATATTTTTCCGTAAGTCTGCCATCGCTGTCAATAAGCCTGTCCCCACCCCCCAATGAGAACCAGAGCCAATGAGTATTATCCTGTGCCAGCGCATCGGGATTCGGTATCATGGCGCACTCGTTTAAAGCCACTGCTCTGGAGGTTTTATAAAAAGCGGTGCCCATAAATATTCCGTTTCCGCTGTCTCCCGTGATATTATACACATTTTCCCCGACTATATCCACATATTCGTCTCCGGGATAGTAAGCCGCGCTTCCTCCATTCCATACCCAGATTATATTGTTAAGCTTGTGATATTCGTTTATCCTGCTTACCATGGTGCGCCAGAGCCAGAGGTATCCTTCCGCGCTGCCGCTCCACCAGTATCCCCCTTTACCACCGTCCGACAAAGGAGAAAAGAGAACCGTCACGCCCTTATCCATGAGATATTCAAGCTTTTCCGCGATTCTGTCAATATCTCTTATGAGCAGGTAGTTTTCTCTCGGTATTTCCCCGCTGCCGTAAAGCTGTTCAATGGTTTCCGAAGAGGCTAAGGAAATGTCTTTTCCCGTATCCACTCCGCTTACGCTGAAATCCGTCATGGAAGAAAGATAATGGCTGCTTTCATCGGGGGAATACCACGTCCAGCCGTACCCCACCAGTCCGCCGTTTTCGCTCCATTCCACCGCCAGATCAAGGTCGGTATTGTTTTCATCATAATAGGGGTTGTCCGCCTGAGCACACACAAGATCGCTCACCCTTATAACGGGAAGCCGCCCCGTTTCCTTGTAAACCGCCGCTATTTCGGCATTGGTGCCGGGGGTGACCCGCTGCCCGGTGATGGTCTTTTTTCCGTAAACCTCGGAAAAGAAATTCATTATCTTTATGGATTTTAAGGAGGCGTTGGGATTTATCGGCGCGTTGCCCATAATATAATAGCTGTCGCTTACCGACTGCCCGTTTTCTATTATTACCTTATCCATGTAAGCCATTCCGAATTCCGACTGAAGCGTTATCCGGTTTTCGCCCTTTTTAAGATAAATCCCGTTGACTGTAAAGGGGGAGAAGGCGGTCACGTCCTTGGCGTAAATAACGCCTTTGGAAATACCGTCATAGGTGACGTATTCCCCGTTGTCGTAAGGCGCGCCGCCCACTATCACATTTACTCCCGTGTCAAAAGCGCACATCTGAAGCGTCAGCTTATAGTACTGGGTGGAGGGGACGTGTACCGTAAAGGTTGCGTACTCGTGGCGGTCTATCTGTATATACCCGCTCCCCTCGTAGCCCATAAGATAGTTGTGGGGAGTATTATCGCAGACCTGTTCCAACTGAAGGGTTTCGGAATATTCCTGCGGGGTTATTGTAAACTCCTTTACCTCGTACTTGTCGGGCGATGTGGTTTCGGGAGGGGAAGTTTCCGCAAAGGACGTAGTAGTCGGCGTTTCCTCGGAAGTTTCGGTTATGGGCGACATGCCGTAATCTATCTTGGAACAGGCAGAAAAAAGCGCCGTAACCGTAATAATCAGCACTGCCGCCGTAATTGGCAATATTTTTCCGCTCTTCATTTTATTTTCCGCCTTTCCCGATAATATACGCTGCGGTATTAGTACTGATTCCTTTTTATTATGTCAGTTTAAAAAGGGATTGGTTAGAACCTTAACACCGTTTATTTTTACTCTATTCCTTCCAGCGCACAATCGCTCTGTCTCCCTCATGAAGCTCCGCTCCGAAACTTATCTCCATACCGTTGAGAGTAAGCTCTATATCTCTTCCCTTGGGATTTTTTGTATCAAGATCAACTTTATTCATAAGCTCCACAAAGGTATGGGGAGTTCCATCGGTTTTTTCTGGGAGCGTAAGGGGTTTGCCGTTAAGGGTAAGTGTGATGGCAGGAACGATATCTATCGCCTCTTCTTCCTCCCCGTTTTCCTCATCAGCGTCAAAATCTCGGCCGCTTTCCGGATAGGTGGAAAACGCGCTTTCAGAGCGAACGGCTGCGGGCTTATAATCCGTCGCAGTTTCCGCCGTCTTTGCCGCTTCGGCTTCCGTTATGGCAGCATTGGAGCGTACCGATTCCAAAGTACTTGAGTACTCCGAACGGAGCTGCGGCTCCCGAACGGCGGCAGACGAAGAAGCGCGGCGCGGCTCAAAAGCTTCGGAGGAAACCGCGTCGGTTTTAACGGGAGAGACCGCCTTTGCCGCTTCGCTGACTGTTGCCGAAAAATCGGGATCAGCGTCTGAGGGAGATATATAAGCGCTTTCTTTAACGGCTTTACGCTCGCTTTCGGCAACCATCTTAAGTGTTACGATGTCTCCATCGGAAAGCAAGGAAGCTTCCTCAGCAAGCTGTCCGTTAATGGCAAAACCCTTTGAATATTCTATTCCTATGGAATTAAGCAGGTCTCCCAAAGTGAGTATCCCGCCGGTGGTTATCTCGTCAAGGGGCTGAATCTCATACTGGGGCGGCTTTTTAACGCCGTTTACAAATGCCTCTATACCGAATTTATACTGCTTGTCGCCGAAGCTTACGCTGCCGGAATGATACTTTCGATAGTTTATCTCGTTTTTCAGCACCGCTCTGGCGTTGTCCCCGTTTTTGGCGGGGGTGAACTGTATCTGATCCCCCTGCGTCACTATGGAAGTGAGTCCGCCGCCGTTTCCGTTTATCTTTATTTCCGAAGGGGTCATCATGGTACCCTTGCGGAACACCTTATTTCCGTTTACGGTAAAAGCGAGACCCTGTCCCGAATGTCCCATAATGTCTCCCGCTTTATATCCCGCAAGGGACAATACTTGATACACGGTGAGCTTTTTGGTATCGAAAACTCTTATTTTCTTTCCGTTGACGTTGATAACCGAGAAGTCGTAGCCTCTGTCTTCAAGGGCGGTAACGCCTATGCCCAACGGCGTGATGAACTCCGCGCCCATATTGAAGTCGCCCGTATCAACATCGCGCAGGAACTCTCCGCCGCCTACCGCGACTCTGTCCTCGTCAATATCCAGTTTATCCGCCACAAGGGTGGTAAGTCCCTTTATAAGGCTTCCGCCGCCCACTAAGAACACCGCCTGCGGCGAGCCGGAATTTATTCTTACAATCGTCTCGCAAATGGTGGAAGCTAAATTATCCATACAGGGAAGTATTTTTTCGATAAATTCCTCCTGCGTTGTCTGATGGGGAATACCGAAGATGTCCTTGTATGTAAACACCTCGTTATCCGAAGCGTCGTGCTTCATCTGCTCCGCAACGGCAAAGTCCACAAGAAAGCTTCTTATTATTTCCTCGGTGATTTCGTCGCCAGCCACGGTTGCCATTGCGTAGGCAATAATGGAACCGTCTTTTGCTATGGCTATATCCGAGGTGCCCGCGCCTATGTCCACAAGAGCAATATTTATAAGTCTTATTTCCGGAGGAATAATCACGTTCATTGCGGCAATCGGCTCTAATGTAAGACTCTGCACTTCTAACTTATTAAGTTCCATTACCGAGTAAAGGCTTTCCACGACTATACCCGGCAAAAACGCCACCACCATATCAATTCCCGCCGTATTTCCCTTATGACCGTTCAGCGATATCATTTTGTAGTCGTCAAGACGGTAAGTTACCACATTATGACCTACGCAGTAAAACAAAGTCTTTTCATTCTGCATGCTTTCGTCAAGCTCGGTCTGTGCGGCGGACACCGTTTCCATTTCCATCGACGCTACCATTTCTTCGGTAATAATTTCGCTTCCCGACACGTCAAATTCTTTGGAAATATTGACTGTTTTTAGGGCGCGTCCCGCGGCGGCAATGGAAGCCTTGCTGAGGGTTATGCCGTTGCGCTGTTCAAGTTTCTGTTTCACCTGTCCCACGATTTTGGCAACTTGTTTTATGTCCTCTATCTGGCCGTCCACCATTGCGCGGCGGGTATGAGGAGCAACCACACAGTCTATAACATGATATTTTTCGTCAGCCTTTTCGCCTATAACGCCTACCACGGAGCGGGTGCCTATATCCAAAGCAAATATTTTATCTCCCTGCGTTTCCTGTTTTTTAGCGGCTTTTTTCAAAATCTGATCAATATCCATTTTTTTCTCCCCGAATTTTTTATTTTTGAAAAGAAAAGTCTAAAACTTTACCAATTTATCAAAGGTTTGCTTTTTAAGGTAATCCTTCACCATTTCCGTAACCTCGCCAAATACTCCGCGGTAATTGCACGGCAGACCGTCCGACTCGCAGTTACAGTTATAGCCCTCGGAAAGGCATCTGCTGAAATGATATTCACCCTCCACTATTTCCATTACATCATATATGGAGAGCTCGCCTAATTCCGCTATAAGCCGATAGCCCCCGTAGACTCCTTTATAGCTTTTCACAATTCCGCCGCTGACTAACTTTCTCAGTATTTTCAAGGCGAAGCGCAAGGGCACCTCGGTGCGGTCGGCAATGGTTCCCGCGTCTATACATCCGCGAAAGGATTCGTTTTCCCTCGCCGCCTCCTTAGCCAAAGCGTCCACTATCCTGATGGCGTAATCCGTTTCAAGTGTTATGTGCATAATTCACCTTTATCGTTATCATTAAGGCAATACCGCACAAAGATTGTCGTGCAGACGCGCAGTAATTTTTTTAGTCAGATTGTCCAAAACGGCGCATGAATACCGGTGTATTTCAAGAAGTTTTGGGCAAAAATGACGGAAAATGCAAGCGTGTGCGCGGTGCTGCCTTAAGTAAAATAATAGCTTGTATTCATAGGATATGTAAAAGGACTTTCCCAAGAAAAATTACTTGATCAATATTTAAATGTCAGTCAAGAAAATCCTTAAGCTTTTTGCTTCTGGTTGGGTGCCTGAGCTTTCTGAGGGCTTTTGCCTCTATTTGGCGTATTCTTTCTCTGGTTACTTGAAAGCGCTGTCCAACCTCCTCAAGAGTGCGGGGTCTTCCGTCGTCAAGACCGAAACGCAGTCTGAGCACTTTCGCTTCGCGGTCGGTAAGCGTTCCCAGAACCTCGTCAAGCTGCTCCTTCAAAAGGGAGAGTGAAGCCACCTCCGCGGGAGCGGGAGCAAGCTCGTCGGGAATAAAGTCACCCAAATGGCTGTCCTCCTCCTCGCCTATCGGCGTTTCAAGGGACACGGGATCCTGACTTATCCTTATTATCTCCCTTACTCTCTCCACCGGCATATTAAGCTCATTTGCTATCTCCTCCACGCTTGCCTCATGACCGTTTTTATGGAGAAGCTGGCTGGACACTTTTTTTACCTTGGTTATCGTCTCCACCATATGAACGGGTATGCGTATGGTGCGCGCCTGATCGGCTATGGCTCTCGTAATGGCTTGCCTTATCCACCATGTGGCATAGGTGGAGAACTTATAGCCTTTCCGGTAGTCGAATTTTTCCACCGCCTTGATAAGACCCATATTGCCCTCCTGTATGAGGTCAAGAAACTGCATTCCTCTTCCCACATAGCGCTTTGCTATGCTGACCACAAGGCGAAGGTTAGCCTCGGTAAGACGTTTTCTGGCAAACTGGTCGCCCTGATTTTTACGCTGTGCAAGCTCTATTTCCTCTTCGGCGCTCAGGAGGGGAACTCTGCCTATTTCCTTAAGATAGATCTTTACGGGGTCGTCTATGGTTATACCCTCGCTGGAGAGAGCTACATCAAGATCATCTTCTCCGGTAAAGTCCAAAGCTGCATCCAGATCCTCGTCTGTTATGAAATCATCCACTATGTCGATATTATTGGTTTCAAAATCGTCATAGAGACGGTTTATTTGGTCTACGTCAAAGTTAAGGTCTTCAAGAACCTCATTGATTTCTTTGGTTGTGAGTTTACCTTCCTTTTTGCCGTGTTCAATAAGGTCGGTTATCATATTTTTTCCGTTTTCCGTCATTTTTAACTTCTCCTTGCCAAAAGCTTATACCGATTCCATTTTAAACTGACGTAATCCCCACAGCTTTAAAAAGGATTGGTATTAATTATTCCGCTCTTCTTTTTTCTTTTCTTATCCGCTCCATCTGCTCCAGAAGCTCCTCCTTGCTCATCTCCTCAGGCTTTTTCCCCCCGAATCTGTCCCTTTGCTTTTCCAATACCCTTATATATTCCGACAATCTTTCCTTCTGATAAGGCAATAAATTGTTTTCGTTAATTATACCCGTTATTCTGCCCACTTCCTGAGCCGAAAATTCGTCCCCTATTGACGAAAGATCAATCAAAACGCCTTTTTTTATGCGTTCCGCAACAACATTAAACACCCTTCGATAAAATTCGTCCGAAAAATCCTCGTCTTTAACTCTTGACTCCACTTTATTGAGCAAATCCGGCGAATGAAACATAAATGCGATTATTCCTCTCTGCGCTTTTTGCTCCGGAGTCAGTCCCAGTCCCTTGGTATCGTTTTTCGGGGGATTTATCAGTTCCCTTCGCTCTTCCGCGCGGGCGTTGTAAGCCTTTGACCGTCTCCTTGCCTCCACCGCTTTTTCAATCTCCCCCGAAGCCAGCCCGCACAGCTTTGCCGTATCGCTTATGTATACCATGCGGTCTATACTGTTGTTTACCTCCGCCAGAAGATTTACTGCCTTTTTCAGATATGCCGCCTTTCCTTCGGGCGAGTCCATATTCAAGCCCTCCGTAAGCTTTTGCAGTTCAAAGCTTATGGCTCCCCCCGACCGGGACAGAAGCATTCTGAAACCGTCGGCTCCGTATTTTTTTACATATTCGTCCGGATCCTTTGCGCCGCTCATCTTAAGCACTCTCGCGTCGACTCCCGCGTCGGAAAGCAGGTTTATCGCCTTCATCGTGGCTTTTTGCCCCGCCCCGTCGCTGTCGTAGCTTATTACCACCTGTTCACAGTACTGGCGCATCAGCCGCGCCTGTTCAGGGGTTATGGCGGTGCCCAACGTGGCTACGGCGTTGTCGAAGCCCGCTTGATTAAGGCTTATTACATCCATATAGCCCTCGCACAGGATAAGGAATTTTTCCTTTGTGTTTTTGGCAAAATTAAGGCTGAAAAGCCCGCTTCGCTTGTGAAACACGAGGGTCTCGTCACTGTTCAGATACTTTGCCTGCGCGTCGGCCTCAAGAGCGCGGCCCCCGAAGGCGATAATATTCCCCCTTCGGTCGATTATCGGGAACATAACCCTGTGTCGGAATTTATCGTAAGTGGTGCCCTTTCGGCTTCTGGATATGAGCGCGGCGTCAATCAGCTCGTCCTCGCCGTAGCCCTTGGCTAACATATGCCGTTTTAAGCAGTCCCAACCGTCGGGTGCGTAGCCTAAGCCGTATTTGCGGACGGTGTTCTCGGTTAGGCGGCGTTCCGCAAGATATCTTCTTCCCTCCTCGCCTTTTTCCGAAATAAGAACATCGCGGTAAAATCTCGCGGCTTCACGGTTTATCTCAAGCAGCCTTTGCTTAATACGTCCGCTGCTGTCTCTATCGTCCTCCGGCATGGGTATTCCCGCCCTCTGAGCCAGAAATTTCACGCTTTCTATATAATCAAGATTTTCTATAAGTCTTATAAAAGTTATTACGTCTCCCCCCGCGCCGCAGCCGAAGCAGTAAAAGCTCTGTGTGTCGGTGTAAATATGGCAAGAGGGGGTTTTCTCCGAATGAAAGGGGCACAGGCAGACGCTGTCGCGTCCGGCGCGTTTCAGATTGACGTAGGTTGACATTACGGAGGTTATTTCGTTGCTGTCTTTTACGGTTTGCAAAAATTCGTCGGGCAGCGGCATATTAAGGCTCCTTTCTTTGTTTTTTGGAAAATGCTTGTATTTTAAATTGTTTTCGACAATTGTCCTAAATTTTCTCTTACATATATAATATACTTTTTTTAAGTGGATTCTCCTTTATTTTTTTGTGTATATTTTGTGGTTTTTTACATTTTCGTCAATATAAACAAAAACAGGCGGAGATCGGCAGCGTTTTTATGCTGATTTTAATTTTATTCATATGAAATAAGCAGGGGGCTCCCTGAAAGAGAGGGAGTCCCCTGTTATGTTAAGCATTTGCTTTTTGCGAGATTTATGCCAATTTTTGGTCATTTACTCTATTTTCAAACAAGCCATAGTATTACTTCGCAGCTAATACCAATCCCCTTTTAAACTATTGATAAAATCCATAGTTTAAAAAGGGTTGCACCCGAAACACTAATCCAACAGTTTTAAAAGGGATTAGTATAAGAAACGGCATAATTGAAAACGAACGCCCAAAAATCATAGCTTATTATCTCCCTATCAATTTCTTAACCCTCTCAACCATTTCCTTAAATCTCTCCTCCTCCCTAACCTTGTTAAACCATTCCCACCCATGCAAAGCGGTCATACCATAATACATTCTTTCCCCGTTAAAGTTGAATATCCAACTCCCGTTTATAACAGGCTCCTTTGTACCGTCAGGCAGCAAAATCATATTCTTGCCCTTAAAGACCTTTATTCCGCCGAAAACAAACCTGTTACCCGTATCCAAAAGTTCTCCATCCGGTATTTTATCCCACTTTTCAAATAATTCAAAGGCTTTCTCAAGGTATTCGTACCCTTCCTCGGTATCTCCGCACTCCATCAATGAAGCGGCGGCGACAAGGAAAGTGTCGGCGTAAAGTCCGAGCCACGCGGTGGGAATTTCTCCGTTTTCGCCGAGAGTTTCCAAAATTCTTATCTGAAGCTTTTTTCTCGCGGTATTTCTTTCGGGAACACACCAGCTTCGCCCGTTGCGGGTAAAGCTGTGTATCAAAAGGTTAAAATTGTTGATATCGTGGCGCAGGCGGCTTTCATCGTGCTTGCCCTGCTGCCACAGGTTTTCCTCCAAGGTTTCGCCTATAACGGATTCGTAATATGTAACGCCCTCCGATTTTTTCTTAACGCCGAGTTTATCCTCGAAAATATATACATGTCCGTCCATATCAGCAGCGTAGGTGTACTCGGCGCTCGCCGCGCAGCCGTCAGTAAGTCCTATCGCCTCATATTTGCGTACAAGTCCGTCGGCAATAGGCATATAGCCCTCTCCCATGCCTTCATAATAGGTAAGCTCGTACACGCTTTGACGGATATTTTCGCAGAAATAATTGACAGTTTTTACAATACCTATGTTCGGCGCAAAAAAATACTCCTTTTTACCGCATCTGTAATCGACAAATTGACCGTGCTTTCCTATATCTAAGGAAAGCTTCAAGCAGTTTTCAAAAGTTCCCGCCTTTGTTTCCACATTGCCGATATTTTCGCAGGATATTTCCGTCTTTGCCAATACTTCGCCCCAAGGCTGAATAGTTAAGGTATCCGTATATCCGTCCTTCCATTTTTCGCACCAGAGGCAGCCCGTGGCGTCTTCCAATATTCCGTAAATATGGTTAAACAGCAGGGGGTACATCGGGCCGCCCTCACTTACGTCTATGTGCTTCCACTCAAAGGACCAGCGAAAATCGGATTCGGTGACCGTTTTATCATCTTTTTTATAAGCAACTAAACGTCGGAAAAAGTTCCAATGTCCCGTTTCGGTATAGTTCGGGTTGAATTTTGGATCGGTTTTCAGTATGCGTTCCATGACGGAACATGCAGCTTTGGTATGGGCTTTTTCGGTGGGAGTTTTTGCAAGCTGTTTGGCTCTTTCAATAGGCTTGCTCACATCGGCAATAGCGTTTTCGTTATGCCTCGTCTTCACACAGTATTCGCTTCTCATTTGAGATATCATATCCACCCACGAATTTTCATCGTACTTAAACCGCTCAAGACTGCCAAAACAGGAAACAATGGCGGTCTCCTCGTTGCAGTGCTCTACCGTATATTCGGTCTCGATCTTCATTACGTCGGGAGAACAGTTTGCCGTATATACCCATCGGTTGCCTTCAAACAGCGGTATAATTCCTTTTCCGCCTTTTATCTCATAGGATTTGAGGAATCGGGTATCGGTAAAGCCGTTGAAGATTTTTTCCGCTTTAACGAGACCTACGCCTTCTTTATAATAGGCCTTGTACACCGAACGACAATGATAGGTAGTCTACAGCACACAGCCTTCAAAATCGCCGCAGGGAGTTGATACAAAAACATTGTCGTTTGAAAATTCAAGTACGGTGCCGTCGGAGCCTACGTACTTTTTCCCCGTCTTAAGACCTTTTATTCTGAACATACCGTCACAGCGCGAGGCGTTAAACAAAAGAGCGTTGTCCATATTGGCGTCGGCGGAATAAAGCCCGCCTCTGCTGTAATATTTTGTTTCCCATCGGCGAGGTTCGCTTTCAATAAAGCGGTATTCCGCGGCGGAGGATAAAAATATATATTTGTTGTGATCCTTGCCCTCTTTCAAGTTCTCTATATTCAGTTTTTCCGTTTTAAGGCAGTTTTTCATATAAGAGTAATAAATATCCGAGGGCTTTACCACCGACATTCCCTTTTCGTAAGCCTCTATACCCTTTTCGGGTTCGTTTTCCTCAAAATATGTATACGCAAGCCATGACCATTCGGCGGCAAGAGCCTTTACAAATCCCAGTTTTTCAAGGCGGGGAATCTGGGTTTCTTTGATAAAATTGATTTTTGCGCTGCCGTAAAGCTTGTCGTCCTCCTTTGCCGCGATAAATTCCATTACCTCGTCGTTTTTGCCTTTTTCGGCAGCGTCGCGGATACGTTCAAACAAAGCGTCGTTCTTATCTCCGCTTATCCACCACCAGCCTCTCATTAAAATGTCTGCCATAGCATGGTATTTATCCATACTTTCGGGCAACTCCTCAACCTCTTTCAAAACTTCATTATACACCTTTTCAAAACCGTTTTTGCTGTTTTTATACTGCCACAGCTTTAATTCTTCCACCTTTTTCATAACCCGCTGCACCATAGTGTCGTTATATTCCTCATTCATAGCGCAAAGTTCCTTTCTGATACGCTTTCTGCCGTCATGAAGCTGCCATTTTACCGTTCCCTGAGAAATGCCTGTTTTTTCGGCTATTTCCGCCACCGATAAATCCTCGAAATAGTGCAGATTTATTATCCGTCTTACCTTTTCAGGTAGCTTTTCTATGCTTTCATGAAGCAGACTTTTTTCCTCGGAAAGCTCCAATGTATCAATAGGGTCAAACTGTTTTTCGTTGGCGATGTCCGTTAAAGGTTTATCCGGATCATCAAGGCTGATAAAGCTTTGAAAACGCATTACGGTATTTTTAGCGCAGTTTTTGGCAATACGGCATACCCACGCCCCGTATTTGCACGGCTCGCGCAGCATATTCAGTTTTATCCATGCCGCTATGAATGCATCCTGCGCCGAGTCCTCAGCCATATGCCGATTGTGAGTGATCGACGCGGCAGCGGCAATGACTGCATTTTCATAGCGGGCGACCAGTGCCGAATACGCATTTTGTTCTCCCGCCAGGGTAAGCATCACCAAAGTTTCGTCCTTTTGATTTTGGTACATATAGGCCTTCCTTTCCTGTTTTGAAAGCTTTCGTTTTTTTAGCGCTGTAATAAAGACACATTTTATGGGAAAAAGGTTGGGCTCAAAAGTGGAAAAAAATATTTATATTTCCGAATCCTTATATTTACCGTGCTGCCAACGCGCAATACGTCAAAACCGCCTTTTCCTATGCTGATATTATTGACATAGCTGTTATAATGTGATATAATCAAAACCTAAATTCATATATTACTGAAATTTTTTACTAACGGATCGGTTAAAACGTATGGGCTATTATCCAAAATAGAATTGATACTGTTAACCAATTAAAAATTGGAAAAATGGTTTTTAATTGGTTAACAGTGTTTCGGGTGTAATAACCATTTTGACTATGATTTTATCCTGTGTCAAAATGGTTATTAGTATGATTTGATTTTTTGTCTTTGCACAACAACAAAAATTGAGATTCGGAGCAGTCAAATAAAAGATGATTTTTTTTCTCGTGCCGGCGGTGATATCCTTTGTGGCGCTTGCGGCGGAAATGATACTCCGCTCCGCTTATAAAATAAAAAATTTTGGAGCGGACAGATATTTTTTTGATTTTCACGGAAAGACGGTGCCGTTTGAGGATTTTGTTCCTCATACCGTGTCCGATATTCTTATTTTTGTTCTCGCTTTTTCGGCATTGGGACTGATTTTATCGGCGGTAAGCATGCCTGTCGCGGGGTCGGTGTTTTGCGGAATCGTTTTTGCGTTTATTGTAATGTATTTGAAAAAGCATTTCTTTTTTAATCTTTTTTTGAAAGCAAAGGGAGAAAAGCTTCCGAAAAACAGACCCGATGTTGACGATAAAGCGATTTGCACGGAAGCGATAATAAACGGCGGTTACGGTAAGATTGAATTCTTTTATAAGGGTCGGGGATACACGCTTACCGCCATGTCGGCAAACGAAACGGATATTGAGGCGGGAAAAGAGGTTACGATTGTGCATAAAGAGAAGGAAATATGTTGGGTTGAGAAAGTTGAGGAAGAGTTGGAGGAAACGGATTAGGGCAATACCGCACAAAGATTGTCGTGAAGACGCGCAGCGCGGTCTTCGCGTGGTGTTGCTTTAATACTAATTGCAATTCAATCTATTGACTATAAATCGAATTGCAATTAGTATAAATAATTTTGGGAATATCCGAATTTATTGGGTTGATATAATATAATACCAATCTTTAATCAAGTCTGCAAATTGATTAAAGATTGGTATTATACTTTTTTATTTTTACTTATGATTGGGCAGCGGCGTTATTTTAAAGCGATAAATTGTTTTATCCGCAAGCGTCTCTAATTGTTCCAGAACCGCTCTCTTTCATTCTTTCCCGGCCGATTCATAAGACTTTTCACACTTTCTTCGGGATTTTCACCGTTGAAACAAACTCCGTAAAGCTTGTCCGTGATAGGCATGGGAACACCCTTGGCCTTGGCGAGATGGTGAACTATTTTGCAGCAGTTGTACCCCTCTACCGTTCCGACCTGCCGTATCGCTTCCTCAACGGGAACTCCCTTGCCTATAAGTATGCCTGCCCGATGGTTTCTTGAGTGTACGGAGGTGCAGGTCACAACAAGATCGCCTACTCCGGCAAGTCCCGTAAAGGTTTCCCAGCGTGCTCCCAGCGCTACTCCGAGCCTTGTTATCTCGGTAAGCCCCCTTGTCATGAGAGCGGCTAAGGTATTGTCTCCGAGTCCCATACCCTCAACTATTCCGCAGCATAAGGCAACGGGGTTTTTAAGAGCGGGAGCGGCTTCGCAGCCTATCACGTCCTCGTTTACATATATCCTGAAATTGGGGTTCATAAGCGTTTCCTGAATATATTCCGCCTTATCGGGACAGCCGCTTGCAACTACAACCGAAGTGGGAACTCCTCGTCCGATCTCCTCGGCGTGACAGGGACCGGCCATCACCACTACGGGATTATCGGGGATTTCGTCGGAAATCACCTGAGAAAGCCTGTTAAAGGTGTTTTCCTCAAAGCCTTTGCCCACGTTAAGTATAACGCTTTCCGGAGAAACGTAATCCTTGACTCTTGAAATTCCGTCGCGAAGAAAGGCGGAGGGAATGGCGGAAATTATAATGTCGGCGCCCTTTACACAGGCGGGATCGGCGGTAAACCTTATGCTTTCCGGTATTTTTACCCCAGGAAGCAGCTTTTTCTGCTCCCTGTCTTTTGCAATCGTATCTATTTCGCTCTGATATTTTGACCAAGCTGTTACGCGGTGACCGTATGAATCCAGCATTACCGCCAAGGCGGCTCCGAAGCCGCAGCCCAATACCGTTATGTTTGCCATTTTTCAAGCCTCCGTTTTAATTAGAATCTATAAGCCTATAAGCAAATCATTCTTTTTCTGCGTTTTTTGCATCATCCTTTTTTTCGCCGAGCTTCTTTTCCGTGTGATGAATAAGTCTCTTAATGTTCTCTCGGTGCATAAATATTATAAGGATGGCTATAAATCCGCTGCAAACAAAATTACCCCAAAAACAGGCGCTTTTCTCGATTATACCGAATATCAGCACCGTAAAGGGATATAAGGCGGCGGCAATGCAGCTTCCCAGTGAAACGTATTTTGAAACGGCTACAATAAGACCGAATATACCCAAAAGTATCACCGCGGGAAGCCAGTCGATGGCCAACAGCACCGACACCGTTACCAGAACGCCCTTGCCTCCTTTAAATCCGTAATATACGGGAAACACATGCCCTAAAATCGCAGAAGCGCCGGAAGCGTACAGCGCCCATTCGTATCCGCTGCCTGCCGACCACGGGTCTATGTCAGCCAGAAGTCTGAAGCTTAAGCCGACAAAAACGACGGACAAAACGCCCTTGGCAACATCACCCAACAGAACAAACAGCGCAGCCAGTTTTCCCTGTGTGCGGAGAGTATTGGTAAGACCCGCGTTTCCGCTTCCCAAAGTCCTTATATCATCACCGCTTTTGATTTTCGTTACAATAATCGCACTGTTTATCCCGCAGAGCAGATAAGGCAGCAATGCGGTTATAATAAAGCAAATAATCAACATAAAGCTTTCTCGCTTTCGCAAAAATTAAAACCTGTTTTCATAAGACCGGTAAGTGGGTTTTCAAATAAATTTTGTTGGGGACAGAGCTGTGCGGCATATCAAGAAATTTACCGCAGGCATAGGAAAAATTCGCCGAAAAGACGCGTGCGATATTTATATGGAGGAATTATTACTCGTTTTCTCCGCGCTCGCGGATAATAAGTCTTATAGGCGTTCCGTCAAGACCGAAGGCTTCTCTTATCTGGTTTTCAATATATCTTTGGTAGGAAAAATGAAACAGGTCTTTTCTGTTGCAGAAGCAAACGAAGGTGGGCGGTTTAACGGAAGGCTGCGTAAGATAATACACCTTAAGTCTTTTGCCCTTGTCGGAGGGAGGCTGTACTCTCGCCGTTGCGTAGCTGAGCAGTTCGTTCAGTCTTCCGGTGGGTATACGTCTTGCGTTTTGCTCAACTGTGTAGTCGATCAGACCGAAAAGCTTGTCCGTGCGCTGACCGGTCTTAGCCGAAATAAACACGAAGGGCGCGTAGGACATAAAACTGAAATCCACCTCAAGCTTTTTGGTGAATTCCTGCATGGTTTTACCGTCTTTTTCCACGGCGTCCCACTTATTTACGGCGACAACGCTTGCCTTCCCCTGTTCGTGGGCATATCCCGCTATTTTGCTGTCCTGCTCGGTAAATCCCTCTGTGGCGTCTATCATGATAACGCACACGTCGGCTCTGTCTATCGCCATATAGGCTCTCAGGACGCTGTATTTTTCCACATTGTCATTGACCTTTGATTTTCTTCGTATTCCCGCCGTGTCAATCAACAGATACTTTTTTCCGTTATAGGTCACCGGTGTGTCCACCGCGTCTCTTGTGGTTCCCGCTTTATCCGAGACTATAACGCGGTTTTCTCCCGCAATTTTATTTACCAGCGAAGATTTCCCCGCATTGGGTTTTCCGATAATCGCCACCTTTACGGTGTCGTCATCGGTTTCTTCTTCGGTAATATCTGGCATATTTTCAAAAACGGCGTCAAGCAGATCGCCCGTACCGTGACCGTGCACCGAGGAAACGGCTATGGGATCGCCTAATCCGAGATTGTAAAATTCGTATAGTTCGGAAGGATTTTCACCTAATCCGTCGCATTTATTTACACAAAGCACCACGGGTTTCCCGCTTTTGCGGAGCATTTGCGCCACATTCTGATCAGCGGCGGTCATTCCAGTTTTAATATCCGCTACGAATATGATAACGTCGGCGCTTTCTATTGCAAGCTGAGCCTGTTCCCTCATCTGGGACAGTATAACGTCGCTGCTTTCGGGTTCGATGCCTCCGGTATCAACCAGCATAAACTCCCGATTCAGCCACTCACATTTGGAGTATATTCTGTCGCGGGTGACTCCGGGGGTATCGTCCACTATGCTCATGCGTTTTCCTATAAGCTTGTTGAAAAGCGTGGACTTTCCTACGTTGGGTCGTCCTACTATGGCTACTAACTTCATTTTTTTATTTCCGTTTCTTTTCTTTTCTTTTATCGGTATTATTATACTATAAAAATGGGTTTTATGTCAATGTTTATTAAAAAATTAAGCTTTGTTAATCCTATGGCAAAATCTGATTTATTTTCTTAACCGTCACGATCTTTTCTTTCTGTGCTTTTATATTGATTTTAATTAAATATATTGTCAATAGATTGAATTAAAATCACACCCGAAACACTATTTTTAAATTATTCAAAAATTTCATCTTGTCTATAGTATGATTTAAAAATAGTATTAAGCGGTTATATAAAAATAAGGGGCAGTCAAGCTACCCCTTCATTTTTAATAACTTAAGCTTCGTGAGCAATAACTTCCCTGCCCTTATAATAACCGCAGTTGGGACAAACCTTATGAGGAGACTTCAACTCTCCGCAATTGGTGCAGCGGGAAAAAGCGGGTGCGTTTAATTTCCATACTTGTCCGCGTCTCTTATCGCGTCTTGCTCTTGATACTTTTCTCTTTGGAACTGCCATTGTTTGCACCTCCCTCTATATTCAAAATAATTAACTCAGTTTAAAGCAAAATAACTGAATTTAAACACGAGAAACATTATAACACACCTGTCATCGTTTGTCAATACTTGTTGTCAAACTTTTACAGATATTTTTTTATAGATTCGGGAAGGGCATCTACGTCAGCCGAAATGGTAAATACAACGTTTGTGCTTTCACTGATCGCCGCTATCCTGTCAAACATTTCTCCGACCTTGTCGTAATCTCTGCCCACTATCCTGAGTACTCCGTCAACAAAGATATCGGTGCAGTCGTAATCGGAAGCGAGTATTCCCGCGATAAAGCCGTAAAGATCGTCGTAATCGGATATTTTAAAGTCCTCGATATTTATCAGGCGAATCTTGTGATAAATGTCGATATTCAAAGAAGAACCGATTTGGATTGCAACCACGTTGCCCTTACTATCTTTTTCCGCCTTGTGGATCGCGTCGATTAAGATCTTGGTTTTGCCTGAACCTTTTTTGCCGGGTATAAGTCTGATCATAGTGTTGTCCTCCGTATTTGACCGCAAGGCTTGTTTAAGTTTTAATTAAAGCAAACCCCACAATTTTTATTTTCGGGGCGACTATCCGAAAAACACGGCGATAAGCGCCCGAAATTACTTTAATCTGACGGTAATCAGGAAAGCTTGGCTTCCAGCTCCGCCTTCTGCGCCTCGTATCCGGGCTTGCCCAATAGGGCGAACATGTTTTTCTTATAGCTCTCAACGCCGGGCTGATCAAAGGGGTTTACTCCCAGTAAATATCCCGAAATCGCACATGCCTTTTCAAAGAAATAAATCATATAACCAAGCTCGAACTCGTTAAGCTGCGGAACCTCAAGCACCATATTGGGAACTCCGCCTTCGGTGTGGGCTAAAACGGTGCCCTCAAAGGCTTTGCGGTTAACCACGGACATATTCTGTCCGGAAAGGAAGTTGAGCCCGTCGCCGTTTTCTGCGTCGTCCTTAAGGAAAAAGTCTTTTTGAGGCTTTTCAAACTGTACTACCGTCTCAAACAGTATCTTGGAACCGTCCTGAATGAACTGACCCAACGAGTGAAGATCGGTGGAGAAGGTGGCGGAGGTGGGGTAAATACCCTTTCCGTCCTTGCCCTCGCTTTCGCCGAAAAGCTGCTTGAACCATTCGTTCATCATGGCGAAGCTGTTTTCGTAGGCCACGAGCATTTCCGCTTTAAAGCCCTTGCGGTAAAGAATATTTCTCGCCGCCGCATATTTGTAGCAGTCGTTCTTTTCAATATCGGGATCGCAAAGCTCCTCCTGCGCCGCCTTTGCGCCGTTCATAAGCGCGTCGATATCGCAGCCGGCGCAGGCGATGGGAAGAAGTCCTACCGCCGTGAGCACACTGTATCTGCCGCCTACGTCGTCGGGAATAACAAACGTTTCATAGCCGTTTCTGTCGGAAAGCTCCTTAAGAGTGCCTCTCGCCTTGTCGGTAGTGGCGTATATCCTGCCCTTGGCTCCTTCGGCGCCGTATTTCTGCTCCAGCATTTCGCGGAACACTCTGAATGCCAACGCGGGTTCTGTAGTGGTGCCCGACTTGGAAATTACGTTTACGGAAAAATCTCTTCCCTCAACAAGGGAAATAACCTCGCTGAGATAAGTGGGGCTGATGGAATTTCCCACAAAGTATATTTCGGGGGTATCCTTTTTAAGAGAATTGTAAAGAGTTGACTTAAGAGCCTCGATAGCCGCCCTTGCGCCCAAATAAGAGCCGCCGATGCCTATGACTATAAGCACCTCGCTGTCCTTTTTGATCTTTTCCGCCGCCTTTTTGATACGCTCAAATTCCCCCTTGTCGTAATCGGAGGGGAGAGTTACCCAGCCGAGAAAATCATTGCCTAAGCCCGATTTTTCGACGAGGATTTTATGCGCCGCTTCAACTGCGGAAGAGATACCCTTGTATTCGTTTTCGCCCACAAACTGTTTTAAATATTTATCGTTCAGTTTAACCGCCATTTTTGACCGTCATCCTTTCTTTTTTGCTTATCGACTTAAAATCGCCCTCCCAAGCCGTTGTACGCGCAAATTTTTTATTGTTCGATTATTCTCAAAAACCCGCGCACGAATCCCGTGAGGACAAATTCTTGACAGTCGAGTAAAATTTTCTTATTTAATTATACCTTTTTTTAAAAATTTTTGCAAGATGTTTCCGGTGTTTAATATCATTTTAGCATTTTTTACAAATAATATGTGCTTTGTTTGTATATTTTTTATTTCAAAAGTCAAAAAGCCCTTTCCATACAAATTCAAAGCTTTTAAAAAACGTAAGCTTTTCCGAGCTTTCCTTGGCTGTAACTTTGGCTATAAACAATGTATCATCGTCAAGCAGCACTATTATCTTGCCCACACTGTCGCCGGAGGCAACGGGAGCCTTTACCGTTGGCTTTATATTGTACAGATAAGTTACCGATGAGCTTTTGCCCTTTGGTATAAGACAGCAAAGTCCCGACTCCGCACAAACGGAGATCGTCCTTAAAACGCCCTCGTCCACGTTGATATCGGTCAGCTCTTCCGGATCAAATTCGGGAGAAAACAGTTCAAAGCCGTTAAAGCCGTAATCCAGCAGCGCTTCCGCAATTTCAAACCGTCCGTCGTCGGTTTCCGCCCCAAGCACCACCGCCACCAATTCCATGTCCCCCCGTTTAGCGGTGGCGGTAAAGCAGTAGCCCGCGTTGTCGGTTGTGCCGGTTTTCAATCCTGTAATACCGTCATACCCCAAAAGACGGTTGGTGTTGAGCAGCTGGGTTTCCCTGCCCGTGCCTTCGCGTACGTAAGTCAGCCTGGTCAGAAGAAATTCGTCGTAATAATCGTACTTTCTCAGCTCCGCCGCCATTTTCGCCACGTCGGAGGCGGAAGAAAAGTGGTTGTCGGCGTCAAGTCCGGTACAGTTGACAAAATGCGTATTGGCCATATCCAGCTCCGAAGCTCGTTTGTTCATTCTTTTGACAAATTCATCCTCACTTCCGGCTATATGCTCACCGAGAGCCACGCAGGCATCGTTGGCGCTGCTTATTACCACCGAGCGGCAGATGTCGTAAACGCTCATTTGTTCCCCCTCGTTAAGCCATATCACTGACCCGTCCATGGAAAAAGCGTGATATGAAGCGACCACGGTATCCTCAAAACTTAGTCGCCCCGCTTTCATTTCTTCCGCCGCGATAAGGAGGGTCATTATTTTTGTTACGCTGGCTATGGGGAGCTTTTCATCGGGATTCTGTGAGTAAAGCACCTGTCCCGTTGCCGATTCGGTCAGCACCACAGATTTTGCTCTGAACGCAGCCCTTGACTCGTCTCTTCTTTTTTCTTCATTTGTCTGTGCGCTTACGTCCGTTACACCCGACATACATATAATCGCCGCTGCCAGAGCTGCGGCAGCGGAAAAAAGTCTTGCGCCGATATCCTTGAAAGCTGTCATTTCCTTAATCTCCTTAAAATTGATATCTACCCATAATTTATGTATAACAAGTCCTTTAAATGCGTAAGCTAATTGAAAAAAGAAAGGATAATTTCATATATGACAAGACCGAGATCTCCTTTGCTTAAGGAATTTATAAAGCTTACTCTTCTTTTTCTTATGGGCGGAATGATATATTTTGCCATAGAAATAGCTTATAAGGGCGACAGTCACTTTTCGATGTTCATAACGGGAGGGGCGGCGTTTTTACTTATAGGCGGCATAAATTGTTACTTTGACCGTAATATGCCTCTTGTTTTTCAGATGCTGTGCAGCGCGGTAATAATAACCCTTCTGGAATTTATAAGCGGGGTTATAGTCAATTTGTGGCTTCATCTGAACGTCTGGGATTACAGCAGTATTCCGCTTAACATCATGGGACAAATCTGCCCTCGGTTTTTCTTTATCTGGTTTTTTATTTCACTGGCGGGAATTTTTCTGGACGATTTTTTCAGATGCCGTATGTTCGGCGAAAAAATGCCGAAGTACGCTTTGTTTAGGAGAAAAAGAGGAAGAGAAAGGGTTAAGATTGATATTTAAGGCAACACCGCGCATACGCTTGCATCTTTTCCGTCATTTTTGCCCAAAACTCCTTGAAATACTCCGGTATTCCTGCGTCGTTTTGGACAACCTGACGAAAAAGCTGACTGCGCGTCTGCACGACAATCTTTGTGCGGTATTGCCTTAAGAGTAGTCGGGGAGAGCATAAAATAAATCTGATAAAAAATCGGCTGTTGGTTAATACAGCCGATTTTATTGTATCATTATATCTTGACAAACCTCTTTTTTTGTAGTAAAATATATAAAGCGTCAATCAATTTAGCGATTTAAAGTCGCGCCATTTTAAATAACAAAAGAGAGGGCCTCTTAAAATGCTTATTTACATAATTTTAACGGTATACATTGCCTTTGCAATAGGCATCGGCGTGTATTTTCACCGCAAAAGCAAAACAGTTACCGATTTCGTACTGGGCGGAAGAACGGTAGGCCCGTGGATAACCGCTTTTGCCTATGGTACAAGCTATTTTTCCGCCGTTGTTTTCGTTGGCTACGCCGGACAGTTCGGCTGGAACTTCGGTCTGGCTTCCACATGGATAGGGTTAGGCAACGCCATGATAGGCTCTTTGCTCGCATGGGTGTTAATGGGAAGGCGCACAAGAGTAATGAGCAAGCACCTGGAAAGCGCTACCTTGCCGGAATTTTTTGAAAAAAGATATTTAAGCAAAAAATTAAAGATAGCTTCCGCCGTTATAGTATTTGTTTTCCTCATACCTTACACGGCTTCGGTGTATAACGGCCTGTCAAGGCTTTTCTCCATGGCGTTCAACGTGGATTATTCGGTTTGTGTAATAGGAATGGCCTTAATAACCGCAGTATACGTTATTTTGGGAGGTTATAAGGCAACCGCTTATAACGATTTCATACAGGGCATCATAATGCTGCTGGGAATAACCGCGGTTATTTTCGTAACTTTGGCGGGAAAGGGCGGATTTTATTCGGCGGTCATCGAACTTTCACATATAGAATCGGCTTCCGGATCCATGAGCGGAATGAGCGGGGCTTACACCTCGTTTTTCGGACCCGACCCCATAAATCTGTTGGGCGTTATTATCCTTACCTCATTGGGCACATGGGGACTTCCGCAGATGGTACATAAATTTTATACCATCAAGGACGAAAAGTCCATAAAAACGGGAACGGTGGTTTCGACGGTTTTTGCCGTGGTGATCGCGGGCGGCTGTTACTTTCTGGGCGGCTTTGGACGCATCTTTGTGTCCCCCGCCGAAAACGGGATTCCAGCCGAGGGCTATGACAGTATTATCCCGGCCATGGTGGGAACACTGCCGGAAATTCTTATAGGAGTAGTGGTGGTGCTGGTGCTTTCCGCGTCCATGTCCACGCTTTCCTCTTTGGTGCTCACGTCAAGCTCCACCCTTACCCTCGACCTGATTATTCCAATGCAGAAAAAGGGAGACGAAAAAAAGACGCTTATCATATTGCGGGCTTTGATAGCACTTTTCCTTCTGGTTTCCGTTATAATTGCGCTTAATAAAAACAATTTAATAAGCGATCTTATGGGTTATTCCTGGGGAGCATTGGCGGGCGCTTTTCTGGCTCCCATGCTTCTCGGCCTCTTCTGGAAGGGCGTTACGCAGGCAGGCGTATGGGCAAGCCTTATCTGGGGTATCGGAGCTACCGCCGTTCACTTTCTGCTTAAATTCGTCGGAGCGCTTTCCGGCACTTTACTGGGCTTTAATACGGCAAGTCCCGTAAACCTGGGAGCCTTTACAATGGTAATGGGTCTTGTAATAGTTCCGATCGTGAGCCTGGTTACTCCAAAGCTTAAAAAAGCCGATACCGAAAAGATTTTCTCTTGTTACGACAAAAAGGTGGAGGTATCTCACGTTGTGGCGCTTACTGAAAATGAGGGCCAGGTAACATTGCCTATTGACAACCAGTCGGAAAAGTAATACAATAATGTATATTTATTTGAGGAAAAGGAAAATAAAAAAATGTTTTTTGACAAAGAAACGGAGACTATGCCCCGCAAAGAGCTGGAAAATCTTCAGCTTGAACGGCTTAAGCATATAGCGGTATATTGCTATGAAAAAGTTAAAATATATCACGACAAGTTTGACGCGGCCGGATTTGACCCTTATAAAATACAGGTGCTTTCGGACATAAAATACATACCCTTTACCACAAAGGCGGATTTCAGGGACAATTATCCGTTTGGAATGTTAGCGGTTCCGAAGCGTGATATAGTGCGTATTCACGCCTCGTCCGGCACCACCGGAAAGCCCACCGTGGTGGGTTACACAAAAAACGATTTGGAAATGTGGAGCGACTGTATGGCGAGACTTGTTACCGCTGCGGGAGCTACTGCGGACGACACCATACAGATCGCCTTCGGGTACGGATTGTTTACGGGAGCGCTGGGGCTTCATTACGGACTTGAAAAGATAGGCGCCTCCGTTGTGCCCACGTCTTCGGGCAATACCGAAAAGCAGGTAATGCTGATGAAGGACTTTGAAACGACGGGTCTTGTGTCTACTCCCTCTTATGCTTTGCATATTTCCGAGGTTATACGGGATATGGGGTATAAGATAGGCGAGGATATCAAGCTTAGTCTGGGACTGTTCGGGAGCGAGGGCTGCACCGTTGAAATGAGGGATCAGATAGAATCGGGATTGGGAGTGTTTGCCACCGACAACTACGGAATGAGCGAGCTTATAGGGCCGGGCGTATCGGGCGAGTGCCGTGAAAGAAACGGACTTCATTTCAACGAGGATCATTTCTTCCCCGAAATAATCGATCCGATTACTGAAGATGTGCTTTCCGAAGGAGAAAGCGGCGAATTGGTAATAACAACTCTCACAAAAGAAGCGCTTCCCGTACTGCGTTATCGCACAAGAGACATAACAAAGCTGAATTATCAGCCCTGCGCTTGCGGGCGCACTCACTGCCGAATGGAAAAAACCACCGGAAGAAGCGATGATATGCTTAAGATTCGCGGTGTAAACGTATTTCCCAGTCAGATCGAGAGCGTCATTATGACAATACCTCAGATAGCGCCTTATTATGAGTTGGTGGTTGAAAGGGAAGGCAGCGCGGACACTCTGGAAGTAAGAGTGGAGCTTGCCGACGCGAGACTTCTGGAGAGCTACAGGAATCTTGAGGATTTAAGGGCAAACGTAAAGCACCGACTTAAAACGGTTTTGGGCATTGAAACAAAGGTTTCGCTTGTGGAGCCTAAGTCTATGGCGAGATCGGCGGGTAAGGCTAAGAGGATTATAGACAATAGAAAGAAATAAAAAAGTATTGCTTAAAATAAAACGACCGCAGTTGAAACTGTGGCCGTTTTATTTTATTGAAATTATATGTCTTGTTTGACGAACTATGATTTTTGCAATAATTATCGGTATTAAAACCGCATTCTGTCCTTGGCTTCGCCAAAGCTGAACTTAGCGTACTCGTTTAACGTCTTTTCAAAAAAGCCTTCAATCTTTTCGCCCTTTTCAATGTCCTCTGTACCTCCCTTCTTATACATTTTCTCATATTATAATATCGGCAGATAATCAAAAAACTTTAGTGCCATTTCTAACTTATGTAATATTCACAGTTTAAAATAGAGTTATTTTTACCTCTCCAGCTTCCAGTCAACAGGCATCACCCCATTCTCTTCCAGAAACTTGTTTGTTTTGGAAAAGTGTCTGCACCCGAAAAAGCCGTTATATGCGGAAAGCGGGCTGGGGTGTGCGGCCGTAAGAATCAGGTGGCGGGGATTGTTGATTATCTTGGTCTTTTCTCTGGCGTTGGCACCCCAGAGAAGGTATACAACGGGGTCGGGCTTTTCGTTCACACACTGTATTATCCTGTCGGTAAGGAACTCCCAGCCTTTTCCCCTATGGCTGTTTGCCTGTCCTCTTCGTACCGTTAGCGAATTGTTGAGAAGGAGAACCCCCTGCTTTGCCCACTCGGTAAGTTCTCCATGTGGACATGGCGGTATTCCCAAATCCGCCTCCAGCTCTGCATAAATGTTTTTAAGGGACGGAGGTATGGGGCAGCCCTTTTTCACGGAAAACGACAGCCCGTGAGCCTGATTCGGCTCATGATACGGGTCCTGTCCGATAACCACGACTTTTATATTGTCGTAATCTGCGTATTTAAGGGAATTGAATATATCGTTCATGGGCGGATATATGGTGTATCGCCCGTATTCCTGCTTTAAAAATTCCCTTAATTTCAGATAATAGTCCTTTTTAAACTCGTCGGCTAAAATTTCGTCCCATCTGTTGCCTATATTTACCATTTTATAATCCGCCTTTCTTTTTTAGTAAGAATAATATGAATGAGATTGAGCGGGTAAAAAGCTTCCGTTTCGCATATTCATTCCCCGCCTTTTTTCTCCAAGATAAAGTCCGCTCACAGCTCCGAGGGCAACGGACAAAAACAGTATTACTATAATGCAGACCACTACTGCCGATAATGAGCATACCCTTTTTTCTTTCTGCGGCTTATCGAGCTTGGGAGAAATGCGTTCGTTTTCAAACCCGACGTTTGTCTTCCATGCCTCCGTAACCTCTTTGTTTCCCGTTGCTTCGGAGCTTACCGCGCCTGCCGTGCCATCTGCGGGCGTTTCGCCGTGGATATTTCGATCTGCGGAGTAGGTTTGTGTTTCCGAAACGACGTCGGAATCGGCTAGGGCTGTTTCGGCTGCATTGGGTCGGTCATTACCGCAGACCGATACCGAAACATCGGAAGAGTCGGAGCCGCCGAAAAAGGCGGGAGTGTGCGAATCAATGTTCGCGGCGGTGGGGTCGGGAAAATCAACCGAGTTTTCCGTTTCCGAAGGCGCTGCGGTTTGTTCCCGAGAAACAGCATCCTCTTTTGCTTGATTGGCTTCGACGGACTTATCATTATCGTCGCTTTTATCATTGTCTGCGGTTTCGGCAGCCGAAACCGTCTCAGCAGTATCGTAAAGTTCATTTATTTTGTCGGGATTATCCGAAGTCGGAGTCGTTTCGGGGGAAACCACAGGCTTTACTTCAAAAATGGGGTTGGGTGTTCCGCATATTCCGCAAAAACGATCAGTGTCATTGTATTCCACACCGCAAATTCTGCATTTCATAGTGTTGCTTCCTTTCTTTTGCCGTTATTTCATTTTTTAAAAACAGTATCCTTAAGGTCCGTTCTTGCATAATCAAACAGATACTGCTGCGCGATTCCGGCGTATTGCCCCACACATTCGGGGAGACCTTGCGGATAGTAATATGCGTTAACTCTCTTTATCCATACATCCTTGGGAACCGCTGAGGTATGATACAGCCCGAACAGCAGCACGCAATCCGCCACCTTATCTCCAACGCCCTTTATTTTTTTTAACTCTTCTCTCGCTTCATCGTCACTCATAAGGCGTATTTTTTCCAAATCCGTTTCTCCTCCGGCAACCTTATCGGCGGCGTCGATTATGTATTTCGCCCTGAATCCCGCTCTCAGCTCCGATAAATCCTCTTCCCTAAGCCCCGCCAGCGCCTCCGCCTTTGGGAATGCGTAACCGGATTCTATCTTCTCTCCGAACTGACAGCAAAGCCGGTCTATTATTCCGGTGATCCTCTTTATATTGTTATTTTGTGATATTATAAAGCTTATCAGGGTTTCAAAGGGCTGTTGTTTAAGTACTCTTATTTTCCTTCCCTTGCAAGCAGCCTTCAGCGTCTCGTCTCTCCCGAAGCTGTCCATAAGCGAGGAATAATCCAGCGAAAGGTCAAAGTATTCTTTCCAAAATTCCATGTCCTCTTCGGGAGACTCTACCGCTATCCCGTCCTCCCTCTGACTCAGTCTCACATATTTATCTCCCGCAAAGCCGTCGTATTCTCCCTGACTCAATTCCCTGAAGCGGAAGCATTGTCCGCAGAATAATGTCTGTTTCAGATCAAGACAATCGCATTTTATTTCAAAGATCATAAAAAATTTTGCCTTTCCTCTTGATATTTTACTAATATTATAATACAATATTAAGGAAAACACAATATGTCGAACAAAATTTTTTAGAGCAAATTATCGTTGATAAATCTTTCTTCGATTCGGTACGCAAAGACTGCTCCGAAACAAAGAAAATCGCCGCCAATATTTTATAAAAACAAATCAGGAGGAAGAAAAAATGCGTGAAAGCATACTTACAATACCGGTAAACGACGTTTTCGGTCCCCGCGAGGGCTGCCCTATCTGCCGCATGAGGGACAGCATCGAAGAGCATATCGGTGAATACATAATGGGCGCCGCTATGATGGAGCCGGACGTAAGGATAGAAACCAACAAATTAGGCTTTTGCAGCACCCACTACAATCAGCTTTTACAGCAAAATAACCGCTTATCCTTAGCTCTTATGCTTAGCACGCATATGGCGGAAAAGCAAAAGGAGCTTTTTGAAGCCAAGCTCCCTTTCGGCAAGGGAAAAAAGGTTGAACAATTCGGTTCAACCTGCTTTGTGTGCAGCAAGGTGAATTGGGGCGTAAACCACACGCTTGAAACGGTATTTCAGATGTACGTCAAGGACGAAGCTTTCCGCAGGCTGTTTTCAAATCAGGAATTTATCTGTATGCCTCATTATAAGCTTCTTTTAACTAAAGGCGGCGAAAGCATGAGCAAAGGCGACTTTGCCGGTTTTAAAAAGGCGTTGGACAAGCTGGTTGGAGATTATATGAAGCAGCTAACCTCCGATGTGGAAGAATTCTGCCAAAGCTTTGACTATCGCAACGCCGGAAAGCTTCACAACGAGGATATGGAGCACGTCCGCACCTCCGTACAAAGGGCGATCGAATTTCTTACCGGAAGAAAAGCGCTTGAAAAGTAAAAAAATTTTTTAAATCAATTAAAGCAAATATAAGGTAAAACTTTGTCAAAAAGCCGCCATTGCTTCCGCACAAATTAATATTAACCTTTTCTAAAAATTTCCAAAAATTTTTTTGCTTGTTTTTTTAAAAAACTCTTGACAAAGCTTCGTCGATGTGGTATACTGATTTAGTCGCAAAAAAGAACGATCGCGGAGTAGAGCAGGGGCAGCTCGTCGGGCTCATAACCCGGAGGTCGGGGGTTCGAATCCTTCCTCCGCAACCATGATTGACTGACAAAAAAGATATTATGCCCACAAACGGCTGTACAAAGCCATTTGTGGGCATAAATCTTGTGAAAAACAGGATTGACGTTCTGTAGATTTTTTTGGGGCAAAAATGGATTCGAACTCCCCCCGAAAAAAATATTAACAAAATTTTCCAGTCCACTGTTGTATAAGTCGCACAAATGCCTGTGAGTGATTTCTCTTGAGCGAGAAATTGGTCACAGGCTTTTTTTATTTCACTTCAACTTGACAAAAAAGATATTAGAGGGATTCGAACTCTTTTAGCAACAAAATTTTTCAGTCAGTTTTTGTACATATTGCATATAACGCCTGTGAATGATTTCTCCGTTGCGAGATCACTCACAGGCGTTTTTTTATTTTTCTCATAATTTTGAAAATCACAGAAGCGATTCTGTTGATATATAAATGAGAAGCCAATCGTCCAAAAAACGGTTGGCTTTTTAAATTTAAGAAAAAGGAGAAAACCAATGTTTTTTATTAACAACCCCAGTCTCCGAAAGCTTGAATCCTTCATGCAGGAGGTACCCCATTTTCCGCCAAAGGGTGTGAAAGTCGATTTGGACAAGCTTGAGGACGAAATACTGCTGTTTGAGATTGAAAAGGTTATTGTCAATCTTAAGCAGCAAAAAGGAAAGGAGAGGATCATGAAATTCAGAAATGACCAGCACCGCAGTACCTTTTTAAAAGAGGCTAAGAAACAAAGCCTTAAAAACCATAAGCTGATTGCTGCCTTGTATTTGCTGACGGCGGATACCAAGCTGTGGGATACTGCAAAGAATTCTGTAGGAAAGGACGATATCGTTTTTGAAAATATTCATCTGAAAAGCGGCAGCGAAACCGCTTATGCACTTTACTGTGCCGCAAAAGACTTGTACAACGGCAGCAGGCATCTTGCAATTGATGATATTGCAGACGGCGGGCTTATCAAAAACAAAGTATTCGTATTGATTTGTAACGCAATGCTTATCAAAAGAAAAGGACTTGCGGCGGTAATCACAATGAAAAACTGTGATTGAGGCAGTGATGAGTGCTAAGGCTTGTATGTAACGGCGTTTGCCGTAACATAAATTTCCGAAAAGGAGGAACAAAATGATAAAAGCAACAATTCAAAACAGTCCGTACTGCACCGAGATAACCTTCCCTTGTACGGAAACCGAACTGCTGAAAAAGCTCGGTGAGCTTGGCATTGACAAGGAACATCTTGCGCCGACAGGCATGGTAATAGATATCGAGCCTGCAGAGCTGTCCGTGTTGATGGACTGCGAGGTGAGCCTCGATGCGCTGAACTATCTCGGAAAGCGTATGGACGGTATGGAGAAATTGGAAGAAGAACAATTTCTTGCGGTGCTGTCATGCGATGAGCTAAATATTAATTGGGGATTGAAAAATATTATCAACCTAACATTCAATCTTCCGCGCTACACGTTAATAAATGATACGAATGATTTTGAACGTGCAGGTCGCAGGCATTTATTCAATATTCGCGGTTACCTTTCCGCTTCTGAGGCTGAAAACAAAGAATGGCTTGCTGAGGAAGGCAAAAAGCTGATAAATTCGGGCAAAGGCATTGATACCGAATATGGTAAGCTTTTTGTGAACGAGGAAATACCCTTTGAAGAAATGTTCAAAGTCACTGCACTTCCCCCTTACTACTGCGACCCTAATGCGGTTGTGTCGGTGGAAGTGAGCTATAACGGAGAAATGGAACTTGTCGATCTTCCCAATGAGGACATTGCGATTAAGAAGGCTCTTGCAAGGCTTGGCGTAAACAGTATACAGGACTGCAAACTCGAAGTAGATTCGAGCTTTGATATTGCTGATGAGTGGTGGGCTAAAATCAAAGAAGTTGAAAACACCAAGGAACTCTTTGGACTGAATAATCTTATTAAAACCGAAGATATCCGCATTAAGCAGGAGCAGGAACAACCCATAAGTATATTTAATAAGGAAGTCATGAGAAGATTGGACAATGAGGGGTATGGTGTTACAGCCGACGGAAAATGGCTTACGGTTACGTTGAACGGCAATGCTGTCGTCAAAATTAACGACAGCGACATTATATATACCGATGGAGATTTTTATGATAAGGATAAATCGGGAGTTGCCTCGTTGTCCGAAACCGTGCGCAGGATATATGAGTATTGCTCTTCTTATGAGAAAGCCGCTCCTTTGAAAGCCGAGGATCTGTCAGGTAATTACCGCTGTCTTTCTGAATTTAACAGTACGGTGCTTGCAGCAAAATATTCGGAAAAGTACGGGTTTGAGTTTGTAATTTGGGATAGGACATTTGACGGTAAGGCGGTCTGTCAGGGAAACTACCACAATGATTACCTTGCAGCCAAGGAAGATTTCGCCATACGTTCCGGATTGGTCGATAGTGATAGGCTGTTTGGCGTTGATGATCTCGAATATATGCACAAGTGTATTGCATTCACCTTGGAAAATGACGATAGCCTTAACTACGAGCAGGAGAAGGAATTGTCTGAATTAAAAGAAAGGATTGAGGATATCGTTCCCACCCAAACAGACAATCAAGAGCAGGGCATTCAGGGTTTAACTATGTAGTGAGCTGTATGGAAAGGAGCTTGGAATTTGTTAAGCATTAAAATTAAAAAAGGAAATACGAGCGTTTGTTTTGACGCACCGACAAAAGTTTTGTATGACCGCCTCGCATTTGTCGGAGTCAACGATATTCCAATCAGCGGTACGGATGAAGCAGCCGTAAAGATTTACACTTGGGACGATGAAAAGCTGTCGGATATGATCAAGGAGCGGCTTTTGAACGGCGACAAAATTTCCGAGGTCAATGAGCTTTGCAGAAAGGTCACATATCTGCGCCCTGCGGATGAAAAGGCTCTCATAGCACGGTTTGAAAATGAAGATGTGCACGGTGCGGCGCAGATGATCAATATTGTTGATGAAATGGGCTTTGAGGTGGTAAATGCGCTTAAACGCTATGATTATGTGGAGGGAGATGAGGACGAGGAACCTGTGATGAATGAGCAGAGTATGTAAGAATATAGGCGGTTAAAGGTCAACGAAAGGACGTGATAATATGAAAACAATGAGCAGTGAGCGAATCAGGTTTTATAAGGAAAACTTTCCTAAAGGAACCCGTGTGCAGCTTGACCGAATGGGAGATGATCCGAATCCTATTCCCAAAGGCACTAAAGGCACTGTAATGGATGTGGACGATGTCGGAACGATCATATGCAATTTTGACAATGGCAGGTGTCTTGGGATCTGTCCCGAAGTGGATTCGTTCCATGCAATTTATGAGCAGGAAGAAAACCTTGAGCCTACAATGTCAATGTGAACTGCAAAAAAAGGAAAGGACGTGATTATCGCAATTAAGTTTTTTGATTGTTTCGCAGGCATCGGAGGATTTCGCAGCGGACTGGAACAGGCTGGCGGTTTTGAATGTGTCGGATCATGTGAAATAGACAAATACGCCGCAGCCGCTTACAGAGCTATGTACGATACTGGAAAGGAGGTATATTATAGCGACATTACAAGAATTAATACAGGAGAAATGCCCGATTTTGATCTCCTCACAGGCGGTTTTCCCTGTCAACCGTATTCTGCGGCTTCAACCAACCCAAGAGGCTTTGACGATCCCCGCGGAGCTTTATTCTTTGAACTTGCCCGAATCATCAAGGACAAGAAACCTGCGGCTTTTCTGCTTGAAAATGTTCGATCACTCCTTGTCCATAATGGGGGAAAAACGTATAAAGAAATCCTCTCCACGCTTTCTGAGTTGGGGTATATTGTTGAATGGCGTGTGCTTAACACAAGAAGTTGGCTTCCCCAAGAGCGAAAACGCGTCTACATTGTCGGACATCATAGAGCCGACCGTGCCGGAAAAATATTTTGTTTCGAGGAATGCGGCGGCGCGAATTTGCTCAAGGTCATCGGGGGAACGCAGGGGCAGAGGGTCTACGACAGCAGTGGAATTGCCTGCACACAATGCGCGGGAGATGGGGGGCAGGGCGTACATACAGGACTTTATACCGTTGACATGAACCCCGATCCCAAGATTTTGGATTACATCCGGTGCATTGTGGCGAGGTACGATTCGGGAATTACAAATTTTAAGGGATCAAGTTCTGGCGTGCTTGTTGAGATGAATCCGATGGTTATCGACCTTGCGGACAAAAGTGAGTTTTTCGAGTCGGAGCGCACGGCTTATGCGGTGGCAGTGGCTGATGAAAACGGGAATGTAAGATATTTTCGTATCAGAAAATTGTTACCTGTGGAAAGCTGGCGCGCTCAGGGATTTACGACCGAGCAGTTCAATAAGGCGGCTGCGCTTGGAATATGCGACAGCCGCCTTTATAAAATGTCGGGCAATGCGGTGTCCGTCCCCGTTATCAAGGCTATCGGCGAGAGAATCCGTGATATTATTTTTAGTGAAGGAGGTGAGAAGATTGCCTAATCATTTGATGAGTAAACTCCATTTTTCAGGTGATCAAAGCAAAATTGATGAACTTTTGGAATCTATAAAGGGTGAAGAAACCATATTCGATTTCAACAAGGTGATCCCCATGCCCGAATCGCTGAATATTGAGGCAGGAAGTCGCACTGAAAACGGTCTGAAAGCGTATAGGGATTTCATCACCATGTACACGATGGACGGCACGATAGAAAAAGACTTACTTAATATCCCGAAAGAAAAAGAGGAAATATTCCTCAAAGCCCGCCCCGACATCAAGCTTGATGAATGGAATCTCGGCAGAACGGCTTTCCAAAATGAGCAAAAATACGGCTCACAAACATGGTATCAATTCCATATCCAAGAATGGGGATCAAAATGGAATTCATACAACTCCGAAATGGCGGAGGATAACACCATAGAATTCAATACGGCTTGGACGAATGTCAAACCCATTGTTCTTGCGCTTTCGGAGAAATTCCCCGACATAGAAATGAATTATCAGTGGGCTGACGAGGATATCGGCGTAAATATGGGCGATGTTACCTTTAAAAACGGCGAATGCATTGATGAAATCAGCTTCCAAAACGATTCCAAGGAAGCATTCGAGTTTGCGGCGGATATGTGGGGGCTTGACTTGGAGGAAGAAGGACTGATTTATAATGAGAAATCGGGTACCTATGAACGGCAGGATATGGACATAGAGGAAAACCCGACTATGGGATGAAAGGAGCGCAGATGAAACCAATAAATGCTAATGATGCGGATTACGAGCGATTAGAGATACTTGGTCATGACGCTCTTTTCACAAGTTTGCGCATCGACCGAAAGACGCTCCCCGAGGGGCTTCACGCCTATGACTTGCGTGACTGCGATGACTGCTCCGGCGATCCCTGTCAGCTGAAGAATTACGTTATGGTAAATCATTGGGGAACGGTGGTCGTGAGAGAACCTATTGAGGGCGTAGACGAGGGCATTGATCTTGATGAGAACGATTATAACTATCTTGGAGAGAGCATGACACTCGATGAGTTCGCAAATCCTGCTCCCGTGATGGAACAGTCTATGTAAAATAATTTGTGTTTGCCTGTGAAACAGCAGAACGCCTGCGTTCAAGGTGCAGCACAACGCCAAATTGAATAATTGTTGATTGGTCATCTCGGAAAAGGTTTTACTGCTGTTTTGCGGTAATGCACAACAGGAGGTGATTGCAGCGAATAGTTTTATGAGTTGGATCGGCGGCAAAAAAAGCAGCCGTGACATCATTATTCCGAGATTCCCAATATATTATGAAAAATATGTTGAGGTCTTTGGAGGCGGAGGCTGGATACTGTTTGGAAAGCCGCCGGGAAACGACTTTGAGGTGTTCAACGACGCAAATTCAAACATATCCAATCTGTTCTACTGCGTTCGTGAACATAGTGCGGAGCTGATTGAAAAACTGCGTTATGTACTTAACTGTCGTGAGGACTTTGACAGAATCAAGCATATCATAAGCGAAAAGGCAGAAATCGGCGATATACAAAGAGCTGCGGAGTTCTATCAGCTTATCCGATACAGCTACGCAAGCGGGTGTGATAGCTTCGGCGGCAAGCCCCATAGTATGTGGAGCAACTTCCCATTGATAGAACAAGCTTCACGGCGTTTGCAAAAAGTCATAATAGAAAACAAAGATTTTGAAAAGCTCATCTCGGCGCAGGACAGTGAGATGAGCTTTTTCTATTGTGACCCGCCTTACTTTTCTACAGAAAGCTATTACAATAATGTCGGCTTCACAGGTGCAGATCATGAGCGGTTAAGGGATTCGCTGAAAAAGATTTCGGGAAGGTTCTTAGTTTCGTATAATGACTGCCTTGAGATCAGAGAGCTGTATAAGGGTTACGAAATGTACAGCTACGAGCGGCTGAATAATATTCGGCAGCGTTTTGACGGCGGCAGTATGTTTGGCGAACTGCTGATCGCAAATTACGACTTGGACGAGCGGTTAAAGGAAAACCGACAAATATCATTTTTTGAACAGGAGGAATTTTGAGTATGATAACATTTGAAACAAAGGTAACAAAGAGCGGAAATTTAAAGGTCTCCTCTCAGCTGAGAGAAATTCTCGGGTTGTACAGCGGGAAAAGGGTGACGGTACACCTTGATTGTGATGATCCCGATGATATCAGAATTCCGCAGGATATACTCGACGAGGCGGGATTTTCTGCTGACAGTGCTTGGGAAATCTATACGGATGACGGAAAAATAATTATACAGGAGGTTAACGAGTATGACGGAGAATAAGAATGAGATCGTGCTGTTTAAGCATGAGGAATTTGGCGAGGTAAGGACTTTGATGATTGATGGGGAGCCGTGGTTTGTGGGAAAAGATGTATGTCAGTTATTTGGTGACAGCAATCACATCAGAAGCTTGGGACGTGTAGATGAGTCAGACAAGCAGAAAATTGAGCTTTTTGATGCATTAAACAGAAAACAGTCGGTAACCATTATTAATGAAAGCGGCTTGTATTCGCTTTTGTTTGCAATGCAGCCTCAGAAGGCTAACAACGATGGGGTACAGGATGCGTACCCCATCGAAATCCAGCAAAGAATCGATAAACTGCGCAAGTTTAAGCGGTGGATAACTGCGGAGGTACTTCCCTCGCTGAGAAAGCACGGCGCATATTTTACTCCCGAAGCTTTGTACAAAAGCTTGTGCGATCCTAAAAATCTCATTGAAATATTGCAAGCACTTGCAGATGAGCAGAAAAGGAATACAGACCTTTCAATGGAAAACGCTTACCTTTCCGTCAAGGCAAAGTATTATGACGAAATACTTAACAGCACAAACAATGTCCCCGTAACGCAGATCGCAAAAGATTACGGAATGTCGGCGATTGCCTTCAACAAAATGCTCCAAGAATACGGAATCCAGTATCCCATTCGCAATTCTTGGGTTCTGTATAATGAATACGCAAATAATGGGTATACACAGAGTAAAACGTACAAATACGCCGAAAACAAAGCCTCTATGCACACGTGCTGGACTCAACGCGGACGCTTGTTTTTGTACGATTTTTTGAGAGAAAGAGGCGTTTTGCCCATGTGCGAGAAGGAGTGCTGCAATGAAGCCTTTGTATAAATTCTCTTTTTCTGAAGCTAAGCGCAGCGGCGAAACGGAGGAATTTCGTGAAAGTTTTCGGGAGAATATCCGCTGCCGTGATTTTTTGGACAATGAAATCAAGGAAAAGTTTGACGGTATGTACCTTCCCGACGAATGTGCCGAAAATGCCGTAAAAGAGTTCGGCTATGACCGCACAATGTGGGTAATTGCGAATACGGTTCTGGAACGTGACGGAGACGGCAGATTCCACAGTAAAAATCGGGATTGGGCGAAAAGCTTGAATATACCGAAGGAAAATCGTAATTATGAATTTGCTTTGAGGTCGCATAGCTGCATGGTAGACGGCTTGGCAGGACAGGTGCAGGAAATGCATGAGAAACTTGGTTTATTTTCCGGAAAGCATATCGTTCAATCGGACGAGCCGCAGGACTATAAAGGAAAACTGCTTGTTATCCGTGCGGATGTGCTTAAAGAAGAATGCCGTACTCCCGAAAATCAGCTTTTCCTTGCAAGCAGAGGGTTTGGCTGTTCCCCCACATCAAGCGGAAGAAAGGTATACGGGCAGTTTTTGTCAGACGGAGAAAAAACGCAGTTTTACCGTTCGGATTTTGTGGGTATCATCTCGAACGAATATATTCCCGAATGGGCAGAGAAGAAAATGCAGCAAATACAGACACAGCAGGAGCAGGAAAACGCTCCCGATCAAACAATCAATCTCAATATGTAAAGCCGTGGAGAAATCTGCGGCTTTTTGCATATAAATTTAATTTTTTGGAGGAAAACGTATGAGAAAATTTTTAGCAAACACAAAGAAGAAGGCACAGGCGAAGATGATTCAGGTGGCAATTTTGCTTACCGCAAGGAGAGGTGAAAACTTTGTTGACAGCGGCGTAAAGATTCTTATTGCTGTCGTAATCGGCGCATTGCTCCTCGGCGGCTTGTATGCGCTGTTCGGTGATACCATCATGCCCACCGTAACGCAGAAGGTAAAGGATATGTTCAATTTTAAGGGCTAATGCACGGCAAACTTACAACTTGGCTTCTGATATTGCTTGCGGTTGTGTTTTTGGCACGACCGCAGGTAAAGGAAGTCACAACTAATTCGGAAACTACTGCAAGCGAGGAATGCGTCTATGAGGAATCAGATGACGGAGCAATCATTTTATTTGTCGTTATAATCGTGATTATTATAGGCGCATCCGCAAATGCTTGCAAAACGGAGGAAATATGAAAATTGATGTAAGGATCAACAGCTTAACGCCCGATAAAGGCAGTATTAAAGCAATCGCTTCGGCGAATTTTGGTGACTGCCTGGCTGTCAAAGGTATTAAGGTGATGGAGGGCAAAAACGGTTTGTTTGTATCAATGCCTTCTCAGAAAGGCAAGGACGGCAACTATCACGATGTTTGCTTCCCCATTACCCCCGAGTTCCGTAATCAGCTTAACAATGCTGTGGAACAGGCATACAATCAGGCAATATCTCAGCTGCAGGAGCAGAAAAACGTGGGTTTTACACAGGCGGAACAGAGTGAAGCTCCTGCTATGGGAATGTCCATGTAATCCCCCAAACCATATACCATTATATAACATAACTCAAATATGAAAGGAAAAAATTATGAGAAAATTTTTAAACACAATCAAGGCAGCAGCACAGACAGTAAAGGAAGGCTTTCGTAACATCAAAGCAGCGGCTTGCCGCAAAATCGGCGCAGCTCGTGAAGCTGTCAAGGCAGCAATTATCAATGCCATAATTCGCAGCAATGTTATTCTCGCAGCAACTCGCGGTGAAAATTTCGTTGACAGCGGTATCAAAATTCTGATCGCAGTCGTAATCGGTGCACTGCTCCTCGGCGGTTTGTATGCGCTGTTCGGCGATACCATTATGCCTACCGTAACGCAGAAAGTGAAAGATATGTTCAATTTTAAGGGCTAATGGCAGTGTTACAGTTCATTTTGGTTGCGGTTCTGCTTGGCATTGATTCCGCTATTGACATAAGAACCCGTGAGATACCCAATTGGATCAGCGGAGCAATAGCCCTCACAGCATTATTAAATTTTGATGTTCGCAGCTTGTGGGGGCTTATTGTTGCCGTGATTTTCTTTGCGGTGGCTCTGATCACTTGTAAAATCGGCGGTGGAGATGTCAAGCTGATTGCAGCTTTAAGCGTGGTTTGCGGACTTTGGGGCAGCTTTGCGCTGCTCCTGTTCGCACAAATTGCCATGCTTATTTTTTATGCCATTAAATTCGTTATTTTTAAGTTAAGAGGTAGAACGGCAGACAAGGCTCTGCCGTTTGTGCCTTTTATATTTATCGGTTATTTACTTACAAACATTCTTTTTTGAAAGGAAAAACGGCAATGAAATTTTTAAAAAACAGAACGGTTCTTGGTGTTGTGTGCATTGCATTGGCATTGGTTATTTGCTTTGCAATTACACCGCTTTTTAATGCGGCTAAGAGCCATACCATGAAAATCATTAGGATTAAAAGCGATGTGAAGATTGGTCAACAGCTCACCTCAAAGGATGTTGAATCGGTGGAGGTCGGCGCATATAATATGCCTTCCGATGTTTTGCAAAAAACCGATGATGTTGTGGGAAAATATGCGGCTATGGATATGATTAAAGGGGAATATGTTTTGCCCACGAAAATAAGTGATACTCCCGCCAGTGAAAATGCGTATTTGTACAATTTAACGGGCGAGAAAAGAGCGATCTCCATAACAATTCCCTCTTTTGCAGGTGGCTTATCCGGCAAGCTGATTTCGGGCGACATTGTCTCGGTGATTGCCATTGATTACAAGGAGCAGGGCAAAACTCTTGTCCCCGAAGAATTGCAGTATGTAGAGGTTATCGCTGTTACTGACAGTAAAGGTAACGATGACGAAACCGTTACCGTGAGACCCGATGGCGAAGAAGAAAGTGAACTTCCCGAAACCGTTACACTACTTGTAACACCAATGCAGGCGAATATCCTTGCGGAGTTAGAAGCAGAGGGAGAAATACATATTTCGCTTGTATATCGTGGCTCGGTTGAGAATGCTCAGAAATTTATTACAGCCCAAGAAAAATTGTTGGAGGAATTGATTTCGAAAAATGAAAAAGAACAGGAAAGCGTTGCGGGAGGAACGCAGGAAAAGGAACAGCAGAGCGAGGCTGCCGAGGAAAAACATGAATCGGAGAAGCCCGAAATTGAAACGGTAGTGATCACACCCGAAGAAACGGCTGAAACAACCGCTGAAACCGAGGAAACGGAGGTGACCACCAATGGCTAATTTGTTCAAATCACTTATGTCACACGGTGATGACGATGAAGAACTGGACCTCGAATTTGACCTTGCAAGCCCCGAAAGCGACTGTTTTGAATTGCCGCCCGACAGACAGGATAATCAAGTATTGGCGGTTTGGGGATCGCCGTCCTCTGGAAAGACAATCATGAGCGTAAAGTTGGCAAGATATATTGCCTCACAGAAAAAGAACGTTATTCTCGTGCTTGCGGATATGTCTGCGCCGCCTCTTCCCTACGTTTGCCCCTCCTCTGATTTGGAGTCGGAATTATCATTGGGAAATATTCTCGGTGCGGCTCATGTGGACGAAAACCTCGTGAAACAGAACGCAATCCTTCATAAGAAAAATGAGTACCTCACCATGTTTGCCATGCTGAAAGGGGAAAATGCCTTCAGCTATGCTCCGTACACCGAAACCCAAGCAAGAGAACTGGTCCACGTTTTGCGGCAGCTTGCGGACTATATTATCATTGACTGCACGAGCAATATTACAAATGATGTGCTGTCAGCAGTATCGTTGATTGAGTCGGACGCTGTTCTTAGGCTTGTTTCCTGCGATTTGAAATCAATATCGTATTTAAATTCGCAGTTGCCTTTGCTCCTTGACAATAAATTCAACGCCAATAAACAGTACAAGGCGGCAAGCAATGTATCTTCATTCCAAGCAGACGATGAGATTGAGCAGATCGTAGGCGGCGTTAGCTTTAAAATTCCCCATTCCGATGAGGTTTACAAGCAGTTTCTTGCAGGAAATTTGTTCGGCGGCTTGACCGAAAAGGACAGTAAGGATTTCCGTAAAGCTGTCTCAAAAATAACAAATGAGGTGTTTGAATTATGAGTTTGACTACGAATTCCAATACACAAAATTTGTTCTTTAAATCGGAGAAAAAACGGAGTTTTTCCGATGTGCTGAACGAGGTGCAGTCGTACATTTCAAGCAAATATTCCGCACTTGTCATTGACGGGATCAATAACGTAAATTCGAGCAACGATGAAGTCAAGCAGCAGGTCAAGCGGTATATCGGAAAATATCTGCTTGATTACAAGATTTCGGTTGAGGGGCTGACTCAAAATGAGCTTATAGATAAGCTTTACACCGAAATGGCAGAGTTCTCATTCCTCACAAAATACATTTTCGGCACCGGCATAGAGGAGATCAACCTCAATTCGTGGGATGACATTGAAGTGCAGTATAGCAATGGCAACAATGTCAAGCTTGATGAAAAGTTTGAATCCCCCGATCATGCAATCAATGTTGTCCGCAGAATGCTTCATGTGTCGGGAATGGTACTTGATAATACTTCGCCCGCTATTCTTGGGCATTTGTCCAAGAACATAAGAATCGCTGTTTTGAAAACACCGCTTGTAGACGAGGATGTCGGCGTAGCAGCTTCAATCCGTATTGTAAACGCGCAGAAGCTTCAGAAAGAGGATTTCCTCAGATCGGGAACAGCTACCGATGAGATGATGGAACTGCTCTCCGCACTCGTCCGCTATGGCGTTTCAACAACCGTTGCGGGAGCTACCTCAAGCGGAAAAACTACCTTGACGGGCTGGCTGTTATCCACTATTCCCGATGACAAGCGTGTTTTCACCATTGAAAACGGATCGAGAGAATTGGATTTGGTGAAACGTGATGAGAACGGAAAAATTATAAATAAGGTTGTTCACACCATTACCCGTGAAAGTGAGGACAAAAATAAATCCGTTACACAAGACGATTTGCTTGATATGTCCCTGCGTTTTCACCCCGACTATATTGTTGTCGGAGAAATGCGCTCGTCTGAGGCAGATTCGGCTCAAGAGGCGGCTCGAACAGGTCACACCGTTATAACAACAATCCACTCCAACTCATGTGAGTCCACATGGCGCAGAATGGTGACGCTCTGCAAAAGAAAATATCCGAATGTCGATGATAAGGTTATCCTCAACCTTGTAACAGAGGCATTCCCTATTGTCGTATATGCAAAGCAGCTTGAAAACAAACAGCGCCGTATTATGGAGATCATGGAGTGTGAAATCAAACCCGATGGCAAACGAGAATATCACTCACTGTATCAATATAAGATTTCCGAGAACCGTGTAGAGGACGGAAAATTTATCGTAAAAGGTACACATGAAAAGGTGGAGGAAATCTCCCGTTCCCTCCAAAGACGGCTCCTCGAAAACGGTATGCCGCAAAATGAGCTGAACACATTGCTGAAAGGGGGAAAATCCGCATGAATGCAATATTAACGGTGGCTTTTATAGGCTTGGTCGTGGGATTTTTTCTGTTGTTCGGGATCTCGCCTATGGAGTTCACCGAGGGAATTTTTACGAGAATTCTCGCCAAGCCGAACAGCATAAAATCGCAGATCAATGAAGCAACGAAAAGAAAAAAGCCGAATGTGTTCCGCAGAGAGATATCCGAGGCGCAGGAAATATTGCGGCTCACCAACCGAACGAATATGTTCGGTATTTTATGTGCTTGCTCTCTTGGGCTGTCGGCAATCGGTATTTGTGCCGCGATTGCAATCGGGAATGCGTTTCTTGCTCCCGTAATGGCGGTAGGGTTGATGTTCGTGCCGTTTTGGTATGTCAAAACAACGGCTACCAACTACAAGAAAGCCATATCATCGGAGCTTGAAACAGCACTGTCGATTATTACGACCGCATACCTCAGAAACGAGGACATTATAACCTCTATTGAGGAAAATGTCCACTACTTGAACGCACCTGTCAAAGCGGTTTTTGAGAATTTCATAAGCCGTATAAAATTATCGAATCCCGATATTACGGCGGCGATCCTTGACATGAAAGCCAAAATCGACAACGAGGTGTTCCACGAATGGTGTGACAGCCTTATTCTCTGCCAGAGCGACCGCAGCTTGAAATCCACATTAACGCCGATAGTTAATAAGCTCTCGGACATGCGTGTCGTAAACGCCGATTTGGAATATTTGATTACCGGACCGAGAAAAGAGTTTATTTCAATGGCGTTCCTTGTAATCGGCAATATTCCGCTGTTGTATATGCTCAACAAGGCTTGGTATAACAGCCTTATGAATACGGTTGTCGGACAAATTGTGCTTGCAATTTCTGCCGTAGGTATATTTATTTCAACGGCAATCGTCATTAAGTTGACTAAGCCGATAGAATATAAAAGATAGGGGGTGTTGATTTGGAATTCTTATTATTTTTATTCGGTGTTTTGCTTTGCATAGGATTGTTTATGCTCCTTGCAAATGCGCTGAAAATCCCCTATCTTAAGACCTCAAAGGCGGTTATGAATACAGGGCGGAACGACAAAAAACTGTCGAAGTCTATTGAGGCAATAATGCTTAATATTGCGGCAAAACTCGGTAAAATTATCCCGATGGATAAGTACAAGAAATCCCGTTTGGAAAGCACTTTGAAGTCAGCAGGAATAAAAATGACTCCCGAAACCTTTACGGCGTTATCGTTTGTAAAGGCGTTCTCTGTGGCTCTGCTTGCTGTTCCGTGCGCGTTCTTTATGCCTCTGTTGGTACCGTTTTTCATTATCTTGGCAGTAGCGATATATTTCCGTGAGAACAGTAAGGCAGACGAAAAAATGAGGGAAAAGCGTGACGCTATCGAGCAGGAGCTACCCCGTTTTGTGGCTACTGTGGAGCAGGAACTGAAAACAAGTCGTGATATTTTATCCATTATGGAAAATTTCAAAAAACACGCAGGAGTGCATTTCGCCTACGAATTAGATGTCACCTGCGCCGATATGCGTTCGTCAAGCTATGAAGCAGCCCTTACAAGATTTGAGGCGAGAATCGGTTCGGCGCAATTATCGGATGTGGTCAGAGGTTTGGTGTCGGTTATCAGGGGCGATGACAGTGCAGTATATTTCAAAATGCTGGCGCATGATTTTAAGCTGATCGAATTGCAAAGGCTCAAAGCAAAAGCGGCGAAAATACCGCCTAAAATCCGCATTTTCAGCTTTGGAATGTTAATGCTGTTCTTGTTGACTTATCTTGTGGTTATGGGAATGCAGCTGCTCGATTCGCTCGGTACGTTGATTTAAGGGGGTGATGATATTTTTAGAAAACTAATCAAAAGTAAGCGTGGCGAGGGATATTTTGACATTGTGATTGTCGTGCTTGTGGTGGTCATGATCATTGCGCTTATAATGGCGGTTGCTCCTGTTGTATCAGCCAAAATTCAGCTTGACAACTTTGCCGATGAGCTTGTTCGTGAGGCTGAAATAGCGGGAAGAATCGGTACAGAAACCAGCACAAGAGCGGCGGTGCTTTCGGAACGCACAGGAATCAAGCCTACAATACAGTGGTCGAGGATAGGAAATGTGCAGTTAAATCAAGAATTTACTGTTACCCTTACCTACAAAATGAATATCGGTTTCGGTGAATTCGGGAACTTCCCCGTAGCGCTTACAGCAAAGGCAAGTGGAAAGAGCGAGAGGTATTGGAAATGATGAAAAAAATCAAAACATTACTTTGCTCCCGAAAAGGCTTTTCCTCTGCACCTTTGGCGGTTGTCATTGCACTAATCGGAATGATGTTTTTTGTGGTGCTGTGGCAGATTGTTAGGCTCGTAACCATTTCCGCAGGAGTTAAAGATGCGGTGCAGTCGGCGGTAATTGCTACTTCGGTTGGAAATTACAGCAATGTGTATGACGGAGTGCGTGAGGGGTATTCCGGCGGGTACCGCTATTCGGGAAATTCTTGGAGATCGGCTATTTCAACGGGTGATGTTTACGGAAGATTGGATAAGCTTCTTGGATTAAAAACGAGCGGAGGCAAGCATAACAAGACTAACTCGGACGGCGTTGAATACAGCGTTTATGGGTTATCCGTAAATATCGAGAATGCACAGTTTGCACCAACATCGGGTGACATTCCTCAGTTTTGTGCTACATCATATATTACCCTTGAAGTACCGCTGTCGTTCTGCGGTGAGATTTTGCCGCCAATGCGGGTGCAGCTATGCGTGAAGTCAAAATACACGCCGAAATTTTAGTAGTATTTGGGCTGGATTTTATCCCACAGTTGTGGTATTGTTGGCACAAAGAACAGGAACCCAAAGACAGAAAGGACAGGTGAAATTTATGAAAGCTAATGTTAAAAAGCACGTTATAATCGGCACTTTATCGGCAGCATGCATTGCAATGGTGTGCCTGATAGGAACACAGTTCCGAACAGACATTCCTTCAACAGAAGAACTTGCAGAACAGACCACATCATCGGAAATCAAGATCGATGTTATCACTAATGCGAAAGAGGAAAAAGAACTTGTCGCAACCGAAAAGAACATCGTCAGCAGCGAAACAGCGGCAGAAACAGGCGAAATTCAGCACGATGACTTCATCGACAACGGCGGAATTGAAGTCAATCAAAGCTTCGAGGAAGTCACAAAGCCCGAAGCACCGCCTGCTCCCGAAATTGACGATAAGGCAGCATTGGGAAATCCCGAACAGCCTCCTCAGTACGAATCAGAACAGGTTGAAATCAAGCCGCAGACAACCGAACCGCCTTCGGACACTCCCCAACACGGCGATAAAAAGGACGGAATGATCTACATCAACGGCTTCGGCTGGATTCCCGATGAGGGCGGCGGCAGTAAGAGCGAGTACGCAGAGGGAATGTACGAAAACGGAAACAAAATAGGATTCTTCGGATAACCGAAAAATTATAAAACTATAACCAAATACGAAATTGCGCTGAGTCAATGACTTGGCGTATTTTTTTGGAGGTGCGTATGAGAAAAAGAATACGAATGATTGCCGCAGCTATGGCGGCAATTTTCTGTTTGCAAACAATAGTTTTTGCGGACAGCGGAGGCGATTCCAACATTGATAACGGCGGCGGAGATTTGGGCGAGGGCAGCTCCGCAAACTTTTGGCGACCTACCGATGACGGGGTGAGAGTTACCGTTGTGGATTCGGAAACAGGCGCAGTGAAGTCCACTTCCGTAGATTATTCAAATGCTAATGTGGGTGATATTGCGTTTCACTTTGGAAAGAAATGCAAGGCTGAATATGTTGGCGGTGCTTCTCTTTCCGCAACCACAGCGCAATATGTTTACAAAACGCCCTCGCAGTCGCTTCCCACAATAATCTCGGACGGTGAATACTTGTTTCCCGATATTGATGAAATCCGCAGTTACTTTACCGATGAACAGGTGGTGCGTGAGATTTCCAATCATGTGGGGATTGCGTACAACAAGCTGATCGGCGGCGATTATAAGTTAATGCTTGAACCGATCATGTACATTACCTACAACGGCATACGGACGGCAATGACTGCAACCGAGGCGGCGTTGTATAACATTCAGACAAATGGCGATCTTAGGAGTAAATTTGCGCCGCTGTCACATAAGAATTTACCCCTTGCAATGTTCCTCGAAAAAGATGATTTGGGGTACAGAACTTGGACGGGATCGAGAACTTCGTTAGTTGCCGACAGCGATATTATAAATTATCTCGGTATCGGAATCGTTTCCTTTAAGGAAAAAGAAGAGCTTGAGGTCGAGAGCAGCGACTACGAATACCGTGTAGATGCCGATGTTTACACCAGCATTACGGTAAGCGGCAGCGAACATACTCCCGATAATCCTGTCACGGTGCGGTTTTACATTAAGAATAAGTGCTATACCGTAGGAAATGTGGTCTTCCCCGAGGACAGCTCACAGCTTGTGTGGGTCAAATGGCATACGCCGACAACTAAGCAGACAGTTAGGATTCATGTCGTAGTTGAGGGTGAGGCAAATGCAAGCATGACCGAGATTACTGCTAATATCGTGGATTTGGACGAGAATCCTCCGCCCGATCCCACAGCCGATGACCGCAACGACAGTTTTCATTCTGTATCTGCACCAAGTAAAGCGCAGAGAACATCGGCAGCTTGGAGCGTTTGGAAAGCAAGGTGGATTCCGAATTGGGTATGGGTTCCCGATTGGCAGTGGATATCAGATTGGGAATGGATAGATGACGGTGACGGCGGTTATTGGGAAGATTACGGATATTGGTACGACTACGGTGAATGGGAGGATCATGGCGAGTGGGAATTTTACAGTAATTTCTATTCCGTGTCTATGAGTGCCTCGATGAGTATCAAGTCTGATGATAAGAACCCTACCGCCACAGGAAAAACCATGAAATCAGGATATGGGATCAATGAAACTGTGACTTCTTCGGTTTATGGGAATGGAGAGCATACCGCACTTCAAAATGCTGTTGCCTACTTCCCCGAGTTTTATTACAAAACATATTGGAGATTATTGGAGCAAACCTCTTCAAATGTTTTGGAATTTAAGAAAAATAAATACAGCACCTATAACAATCGGGTGCATTTTTCGCCGGTGTGGTTTCCCGACGGTAATTATAAGGTTTACACATGGGCGATAGATTGCTGGACTCCTGCAGGAATGTTGTCTGCAAACCTTACAGACAGCGTTACAATAAAGGATAATTTGTTTTCGGACTGGCATGTAGCTCCCACTTACTAAATTTTTGATATGAAAGGATATTTATTATGAAAAAGAAAATTTTAAGAGTTATTGGTTTAATTTTTGTTATTGCAATCGCTGTAACCTCGCTTTCCGTTTGCGCCTTTGCAGATGGCGGCGGAGATGTTGCAGGTGCCATTGAAAACACTTGGGATACCGCTTCCACTCAGATAAAGCAGGTTGTGGACAACGTCGTTTTTCCTGTTATCGACCTTGTTTTGGCGGTGTTTTTCTTTGGTAAATTGGGTTGTGCGTATTTTGACTATCGAAAAAGTGGACATTTCGAGTGGACTGCCCCCGCAATCTTATTCGCATGTTTAGTGTTTATGTTAACTGCACCCCTCTATATATGGGGAATAATTGGCTTATAAATTTCAATCAAATATCAAGAATATGATTGATTTATGTGCTGAAAAGAGGTGAAATACAATTTTTCTTTTAGATATAGGCGCAGACCTTGTTACCAAACTCTTTGACTACATTGAGGATCTGATATATCAAAAAATCGTAGGGCTCCTGGGAGAATTTTTCTCCTCGATGAACAAGGTAGGCTCCGATCTGTTTGAAATGCCTTGGGTAAGGCAAATAGTGCAGATTTTCAGTAATCTGGGCTGGGCTCTTTTTATAGTCGGGATTATTGTTGCCTTATTCGATTTTGCAATCGAGTCACAGAACGGCAGAGGTGATCCGAAAGCATTGGCATTGAACATAATCAAGGGCTTTATGGCAGTAAATCTGTTTACCGTTGTACCCGTAAGTCTGTACGGTCTTGCAGTCGCCATGCAAAGCAGTATGTCGGGCGACCTGACAGGTTTTGTAAGTCCCGAGGGCAGCGGAACTCTTTTAGATGCTTGCCTTGGCTCGATTGGAGATATGCTGTTCGGTCCGCTGCTGACTATACTGATCATTATTATGTTTGGATATTCGGTGATCAAGGTGTTTTTTGGAAGCCTTAAAAGAGGTGGTATTCTTTTAATACAGATTGCCGTAGGAGCAATGTATATGTTCAGCATTCCGAGAGGTTACACAGACGGTTTTGTTATGTGGGTTAAGCAAGTTATCGGTACTTGCTTAACAGCATTTTTGCAGTCAACTATGTTGATATGCGGCTTGATATTGTTCAAGGACTATTGGCTGTTAGGCTTGGGAATGATCCTTTCAGCAGCGGAAATACCGAGAATAGCGGGAATGTTTGGCTTGGAAACCGCAACACGTCCCAACATTAACGGTGTAGTAAATACAGCACAGTCAGCGGTGCATTTAGCCACTATGGTTAAGACCGTCGCCAAATAAAAATGAAATGGGGTGAAATATAATGTACATTTATCCCGATAACTTAAAAGCCTCGCCTACGCTGTTTTTGTGGAGGCTGAAGGATCTTGCGGTAATCGGAATCGGTGCGCTGATCTCGGTTTTTATGCTGTCGCAGACGGGGTTTTCTTTGCCCGTTATTGTCACATTGGTATATGCTTTTTTGGCAATCAGGCATGAAGATATAAGCATTTTGGATTTTATTAAGTATGCTGCCCGATATTTTTTTATTGAGCAGCAGGAATATCGTTGGAGGATGCAGTGAAGAAAAATAAACAGCAAACGCAGCAAAATCAAAGCACTCGTCAGCTCCTCGGCATCGAGGGCATAACCGAATATTCGCTCAAGACCGTTTCAAACGAGGCGGTCTTTTTCAGTATCAAGCCCAGCAATATTTCGGTGATGTCGGAGGCAAGCTTGTCGGCAAAAATATACTCGCTGATGAGTGTTCTGAAAGGCTTGACAGAGATTGAAATACTCTGCGTAAACAGCCGTGAAAGCTTTGAAGAAAACAAAAATCACCTTAAAAGGTTAGCCCAAAAGGAAGAAAATCCTGCTGTAAGAAACCTGTTGGAGCATGATATGACGCATCTTGATCAGATACAGACTTTGACGGCTACGGCGAGAGAATTTCTGCTCATAGTACGAATCAGAGGACTGAAAGATAAAGAAATCTTTTCGTATCTGAACAGAATAGAGAAAACCTTGAACGAGAACGGATTCTCAGCAAGGCGGTATAATAACGATGATATTAAAACATTACTGGCAGTATACTTTGAGCAAAATTCTGTGACCGATAAATTTGAAAATTATGATGGAGAAAGGTGGATTTTAAATGGCTGAAAAACTTATTTTAAACGCAGCTTTGAACAGAAAGGCAGACTTTTATGCACCCGAAAAATGTGTGGTTGAAAAGGTAGTTGAGCTGCACGAAACCGCATTCAAAAAACTGCTTGAAAAGCCGTTGGAGGATCAATATTTTATAAAGCAGTACCATGATCTGATGGGCGTTGAGGGAAATCAGCATCACTGTATTCTTGCCATTGACAGTAACAGCGGTGACGGATTGCTTATAAAATCCGAGGGCAGCAACTACGCTCGTTACTCACAGTATATTCCCAATGCAAAGGATATTGTTTGGAAACACGAACAGAGCCTCGCGCTTGATGATCTGAAAACTCACATGGACTGCTGCATTAACAAATGGCTTGAGCAGCACTCCAAGGATAACAATTTCAGCATATCGCTGACAGACCTTATTGACGACAGTAATCTCGCTGAGATATTTGTGGATTATGCTTCGGAGATGTTGAGCAGCGATCCGAGAATCGAAACCTGTGAGCTGACACATAACACTATTGATGTTACCAAGCGCGAACTTACGGAAACAAGGCTGTATTGTCCTCTCACAATCTGCCTTGAACCTGATGATGATTACAGCGACCTTATCGAAGTTTCCTCTTTTAATTACGTCTATTATGACGATAAAATCAATAAGAGAATCCGACAAGAGCTGAACTTTGATGAGGACGAGCGCGAACGTGGCTTGATTGCGTATACCGACAACGAACACCTTGCCCAAAAAGTATATTCTGTATTTCCGAGTGTGGAAACGAGGAACGGAGATCTGTACGGGGTTGTTACGGTACGGTCATACGGTGAGTTAGATAAGGCAGAACTGATTGAGCTTACCGAAGAGGTTGAAGGTCAACTTGCGGACGGCTTTGGAGAGGGGTTCGAGCAGCGTGAAATAAGGCTTGGCGAGGATAGGGCGTACATCTCATTTTGGAACAGTGAAGATAGTTATTTTATCAAACCCGAAAGCGAAGTGTTTCCCGAACCGAAATTAGAGCAGACAATGGGAGGTATATAAATGAGGAAAAAAGCTACCGCAGAAAGGGATTTCACCACCAGACCTCAAAAGGATTTCCTTGATATGATTGCACCCTCAGTGGTAAAATTCTATACCGACTATTTCATTTGCGGCAACACCTTTCGCTGTGTCTGGGCATTGCGCGAGTATCCTACAAGCACCTCGGAACAGGCAATCCTGCGCTATCTCGGAGAAAAGGACGGCGTGACTCTCCGCATATATACCCGTCATGTTACAGCGGCAGAAGAAAAAAGGATCATAGCTAATGCCGCCAACAAGAACCGTATGCAGCGCAGCTCCACCAACAATTTACAGCAAACCGTTGCCGCTGAAAGCAACTTGCAGGACGTGGCACAGCTTGCCGCAGATATGCACCGAAACCGTGAGCCGCTTCTGCACGTGGCAGTTTTTATTGAGATGATATCGGATTCACTTGATAATCTGCGGATTTTGCAAACCGAGGTGCAGACCGAATTGGTGCGCTCCAAGCTGAATGTTGATAAGCTTATGTTAAGACAGCAGCATGGTTTTATGAGCGTGATGCCTAGCGGTCGGAATATGTTTCGGGAGCAGTTTGAAAGGGTTATTCCTGCAAGTAGTACTGCAAACCTCTATCCGTTTTCATTTTCGGGCAAGACGGACGAGCAGGGATTCTACCTCGGAAAAGACCGTTACGGCGGTAATATTATTGTTGATTTTGATAAGCGCAGCGACGATAAAACAAACGCCAACGCTCTCATACTCGGCAATAGCGGTCAGGGAAAATCATATCTTCTTAAGCTTATTTTAACAAATTTAAGGGAGAAAGGTAAGCATATAGTCTGCCTTGATCCCGAAACCGAGTATATAGACTTGACACAAAATCTTGGCGGCTGTTTCATTGATCTTATGTCGGGTGAGTACATCATAAATGTCTTTGAACCCAAAACATGGGACGATGGAACAGGCGATGATGAGGACGCTCCGCAGGCTTTCAGATCAAAGACAAAATTGTCACAGCATATCAGCTTTCTGCGTGATTTTTTCAGGTGCTACAAGGATTTTACCGACCGTGAAATCGATACAATAGAACTGCTTTTGATAAAGATGTACGATAATTTCAATATCAGCGATGATACTGATTGGAATGCTATGAGGTCTACCGATTACCCCATTCTCTCGGATTTTTATGCGCTCATTGAGGCGGAATATCAGGGCTACAATCCCAAACAGAAAAATCTCTATACAGCTGAAACATTGCAGAATATCTGCCTTGGATTGCACTCGCTTTGTAAGGGAGCAGAAAGCAAATTCTTTGACGGACACACCAACATTACCGATAGCAGCTTTGTCACCTTTGGAGTGAAAGGATTACTTCAGGCAAGCAAAAATATCAGAAACGCTCTGCTGTTCAATGTCCTTTCGTATATGTCGGAGCAGCTTCTCACCAAAGGAAATACGGTGGCAAGCGTGGACGAATTTTATCTCTTTTTGACCAACCTTACAGCGGTTGAGTATATCAGAAACTTCATGAAGCGCGTTCGTAAAAAGGAATCAGCGGTTATACTTGCCTCGCAAAATATTGAGGACTTTCTGACCGAAAATGTTCGTGAACTGACCAAGCCGCTGTTTGCAATCCCTACCCACCAATTTCTGTTTAACGCAGGAACAGTTGACAGCACCTTTTATATGGACGCATTACAGCTTGAACCCTCAGAGTACAAAATAATTCAGTACCCTCACCGCGGAATGTGTCTGTACAAGTGCGGTAACGAAAGGTACTGTCTTTGTGTAATTGCACCGCCGCATAAAGCGGAGCTATTCGGAAAGGCGGGTGGCAGATAACATGGCGGTACCTGTTGTTGTCGTTAAAGCCATTGCCGTTGCCGCAACAGATAAGAATGTACAGAAGATCGTTGCCGTGATTATTGCTGCACTTTTAATGCCAATCATAATCGTGATCCTCATGATATGTGCATTGGTTTCGGGAACGGAGAGTGCCAATCAAAGTCTTTTGGATTACAGCTTCAAGGGCGTTTCAATGTCGCAGGAATTCAATGATGAACAGCGTGGAGCGGTTGAGAATATGCGGGATTGGCTTACGGAGCTGAACACCGTGATTGCAGAAAATGAAAGTGGATACAGCCTTGACGGGGATATGGTCAGGGCTGTTTTTTACTGTCTGCAATTCGGCGTGGAAATTACCGCAGACTTTGATTATGACGGATTTTGCGAATGCTTTGACGGGCTGAACATAGAGCAGCTTGATGAAGCACTGCAAAATATTTCGGAAAAATTTCCGCAGTATGAGATCACGGAAAACCTTAGAACCGCTGTACAGAATGTTTATGAGTACCTCAAACAATAGATTACAAAGGAGAAAATATGGCTTTTGAAGTATTAGTTAGCAATCGGGAATGGTCTGACTGTATAGAGCTTCCCATTGTTGAAAATGATGAGAAGAATCGCATTTTAAAAAAGATAGAACCGGAAGATAATACGCAGTTTAAAATCGGACACTGTGAGGTCATTCCCGAACTGAGCGGTGCGGCGTTTGCGGAAAACGCATCATTTGCCGAGCTTAATTTTTTGGCAGAAAGAATAGAGAAAATATGTGAAGATCAAACTCAGATATGCGCTTACAGAGCTTTGATGTCCGAGATTCCCGACAATATTTGCGAAGCGATAAACCGCACCTACGGGCTGGAAACAATAGCCGTCTACCCTTGCGAAAGCCTCGAAGAATACGGGGATATCGTGCTTGATAATGATTTCCTTGATGAACTTGACGAAATCCCGTATGAACTTTATGACTTGCTTGACCGTGAAAAAGTGGGTGCGCTTATGCAGGAACGGGAGGGTGGAATGTTCATTGATGGGTACTATGTGATACCCTCCGGATACGATCCCGTATTGGCTTATGATGGGATTGTGCTGCCCTATTCAGATGAGGAACCCGCCGTTGAAATGGAGGTGGAAATGTTATGAAATACGAATTGAAATGCGCCGACACGGAACAGAAATCCCTGTTTTATTCGGACTGCGAACCATCTCTTCGGAATGCCTGCATAGGTCATGTACGAATGGATTTCGGCAGCGGTAATGAATTCTGGACCTCATGGTGGGGCAACCGTGAGGATATGAATGACAGTGCATTCAAAGCTGAGTTGAACGATATGGTGAATGATTTGAGGAAGAACGGATTGCTGAAAAACAGATATGAAATGCAGAAGGTATGCGGGAATAACCCAAGCCTTGCATTGGGAGCGGGACACGGCTTTTCCGTTGAAACCGACAGCTATATTTTTCTCTTTCGCTGTCAGCCGGGGCAGGGTTACGATTGCTATCTTTACTGCTACAACAAGCAGGAATTGCAGCTTGCACAGTCTCAATTGCAGGATCAGGATCAGGAACAGGAGCAGGACGAATCTCAATCGCCCGTGATGTCATTATGAGCAAAAGGGAAAAAACGGTTGATTACGGCGCGGAATTGGAAAATCTCTTTGAGCGGTGGGATCATTTGTATGAGCATGGAGGCTCTGACCCCTTTTGGAGTGACGGATCTAACGCTAATATGATCCGCAATCAGATTATATTTTGCAAAAGAAGAATTGAGGATCAAAATTCGTTATTTCTATTGCCCGATTGCTTTTACCGTGAAATCCCTCCCGAATTACCAAATGATTATATGGCTCGTCCCGATGAAATTCGGGAGAACGCTCGAAAGGCTATAGCAATTATTGATGCGGATGAAAATCTGAAATTCGTTCGTGAGCAGTCAAAAAATCTTTCCGAAAAGCGGTTAAAACAGCTTTGCATTCCTGCGATAATCGGATATGCCGAAAACATTCACAGGGCTATTGCGGAGGACGATCTGATTACCATGCGGCGGTACAAACGTCCCGACAGATACCTTGACAGCTTCCGTTCCGCCGCTGAAAAGCTGCGCTATCCCGAAAAAATAAATGAGCATTCCGCAATCTATGAAGCTGAGGACTATGAAGAGTTTGATGACGGTTTTGAAGAAGAATATTCCGAAACGGAACAGCTTGAAACGGAGAAAATTCCCGAATCTGTTGATGAGCCGGAGGAAGATTTTCAGTTAAAATTTTTTTAAAATACAGGAGGTAACAATATGAAAGTAGTAATGGTAGAGCCTAACAAACCCGCTTATGCCACCGAGATAGGCAGCGACTACCAGTCCTTGCACAATGCAGTGGGCGGCTTGATCGAGCCGATATATTATCTCGATGACCCCAATGTGGTAATGGTCGGAAATGAGGAAGCGAAGCTCATTGGATTGGAGGGCAACAGACGTTTCGGCGACAGGATCATTGCAGGGACATTCTTTATTTGTGGTGACAACGGCGAAGACTTCTGCTCACTGACGGACGAGCAGTGCGAGAAATATGTCCATAAATTTGCCGAACCTCATGAGATTACTCAGGACGAGGTGGAGCAGGATATGGGCTGTATAATTATCGGACTTTGAGAGGTGGCAGTATGAAAAATACGGTATCAATTACGCTTGACGACAGGAAAATCTTTGCCTTGAAAAAGTATTTGGAGCAAAAAAATTCCTCGCTTGAGGACGAGGTTTCCAAATTTGCGGAGCAGCTTTATATCAAATCCGTGCCGCAGAATGTAAGGGATTTTATTGATATGGAGGCAAAGCAGCAAACTGAAATAAAACCGAAAAATGCTTCCGCAAAGCCAAATCACACCGCTTGACCGATTTTTTGACGGCTGTGTCGAGCTGTGTGCGATTTTAGCGCAAAGGTAGGGTAGTTTTACCTCCATGCCGTTGTCGGGCAAATTCGGGCGGTTTTCGAGGTGGTTTCGGAACGAGTCCGTGACGGATGCAGGAGCGGTACGAAAATATGAATTTGATGCAAGTTAAAGTCGGGTGAACCCGACAATCACAGCGGCGGGCAAAGCCCACCGCAGTTGAGCGGTTTGTTGGATTTTAGAGAAAGGCTTTTGGGTGGCTGTAAAGGCAGATTGCCAAGCTTTTAGGTGAACCCATGAAGCCTTTCCGCAAGCCGTTCGGCAGTTTGATAGGTGGCTGAAACCAGTTTGGAAAGGAGCATTATGGAGCATGAAACCAAGATAAGAATCCCTTTGTGGATATATCCTTCCACAGAAGAAGGGATAAAAAATTTTTATGAGTCGGATAACTGCAAATCACCAAGTGAGTTTATTGAAAAGGCGATAAATTTTTATATCGGATTTTTGAAATCCGAGGATAACGTAAATTATTTGTCTCCGAGGATTACCTCTTCTGTAGATGCTGTGGTACATGGATCGGAGCAAAGAATTAACAGAAATCTTTTCAAGATAGCCGTGGAGCTTGGAAAGGTTGCCCATGCTGTGGCGGCGGCAAATGATGTTGATGAGGATACTATGCAGGAGCTTCACGCAATGTGTGTTGACGAGGTAAGGCATATCAATGGAGTTATAAATTTTGAAAACGCTGTAAAATTCCAACAAGAATAAAATTGAAAAAAGGTTTATTTTTCGTTTTCATTCTGAGTGCAAGCAACATATCTTGTTGCATATCTGCGTTCCATAAATTCATTTCCCGTTTTTGTAAACCGAAGCTTTATTTTTTCCTTGTGCTTGCGTCCCCAGCGTTTGTAATATGTAAAAGATTCTTTCAAATGAGTGGTACGCGCGTAAGCCTGCATCTGCGAAAGAATAAAGTTAAGCTTGTGAAGCCCTGCTTTGCACACTCTTTCCAAATAATCTACTTTACCAAATCGCCACTTTTCATAATCCTCTTTCGAGAGATATTTTAAATCCATTAGGACTTGTTCTGTACTTGCGTATCCGGTTTTCTTTATTTGCTGATACATAGAATTGTGTACAGCGGAAATAATTTCTTGATTGTTCATAGTCAACTCTTCCATATTTTTTTCAAAACCATTATATCACACCGTGTCGTAAAAATCAAGAAAGGGGTTTATATGCCGAAAATTATTGTTACAAGCCGTTATATAAAACCAAAAGCCCATAAAAAATTCGGCAACTATATCAAGTACATCGCAACCCGCGAAGGTGTGGAAAAACCAATGCCAAATCAGAACCGCACTCAGGAACTTGATCGTGAAATCTTTATGAATTATCTTGATTCCCGTCCAAGCTCGCATGGGTTGTTTTCGGTAAAGGATACTCCTATTGTTTTGGATAAAGCAGCAAAAGAGGTAGCAAATCATGAGGGCGCACTATGGACTCATATCGTTTCTTTAAAACGAAAAGATGCCGAGCGAATGGGGTATATTGATCTTCGGCATTGGCGGGATTTAGTTCGGAGGCATATTGCGGATATAGCGGCGGCGCAGAAGATCGTGCCTGATAATATTCGTTGGTACGCTGCGTTTCATAACAAGGAAACCAATCCCCATGTGCATATTGTAGTGTACTCGGTTGATCCGAAAGAGGGATATCTCACTAAAGAAGGTATTGAGAAAATCCGAAGTGCTTTTGCAAATGATATTTACCGCGATGAATTACAGAATTTATATCAGCAGCAAACGATTGTTCGTGATAAGTTGCGGTCTGAGGCGGAAAATGTGATGAAAGATATGTTGTCGGAGCTGCAAAATAATAACGAATTTGATTTACAGCTTGAACAGCTTATTTTAAAATTACGGTCTCAGCTGAGAAATTCAAAAGGCAAAAAGGTATATGGTTACCTACAACCTAACGTCAAGAAAACTGTTGATCAAATCGTTGCGGAACTTGCCAAGAATCCCGTTTTGAAAAAGATGTATGACGAATGGTGCGAACTGGAACAACGGAAATATGAAACATATACAAGTGCTGTGCAGAAATTTCCGACCTTGGAGGAAAACAAAGTTTTCAAGCCGATAAAAAATGCTGTAATACAAGCGGTTTTGAATATGGATTTTTCGGAACAGGATATCATTGTTACAAATGATGAAATTTTATCTCAGGAGGACTTTGAAGATACCGAGCCGCACGAAGATATATCAGGTGATGATTTTCGCATGAATTGGCGAGGTGATCACAGAACCGCTAAAAAATATCTTGAGGAAAAGCAATACGAAAAGGCTTTCGAATTATTTCAATCGGAGGCACAGAAAAATAATGTCCCCGCAATTTACAGTATTGCAAAAATGTATCAGCGCGGCTTGCTTGGCAAAGAGAATATTTCAAAAGCACAGGAATATTTTGCGGAAACACTGAAAGGATTCTTAGCATTAGAACCGAGCGCGGGAAAAATGCAGCCGTACATTTGGTATCACCTTGGCAGGCTGTACAACTTTGGATATGGAACCGAACAGGACTACTCCGAAGCTTTCAAATGGCTTCAAAAGGCGGCCTTAGCCAAAAATAATTATGCGCAATATTCTCTTGGCAGTTTATATTTTTATGGAAACGGAACACAGCAGGATTATACCAAGGCTTTTTCTTGGTATAAAAAATCTGCTGATTCGGGTAACATTTTTGCTTGTTATTCAGTTGCAAAAATGCTTGCTGAAGGTATCGGTACCGAAAATAATACGGAACAGGCGAAGCTTTATTTTAAAAATGCCTACAAAGGGTTTTGGAAAATCAAAGATGAAAACCCCGATGAAAAAATTCTGTTTCGGCTTGGTATGATGACGATAAAGGGCTTGGGTTGTGAAGCGGATAAGGAGAGCGGGATTGAGTTTATAAAACAATCCGCAGAATTGGGAAACGAGTACGCGAAAGTATTTCTTGAAAATATGGACAGATACAATCTGACAGTGACTCGGAATGTTGTAATATCCATGCTATTCTCTTTCGGCAGACTGATTTCCGATGACTACAACCGCAGTCTGCGAGGACAAAATATGCGTACCGAGCATAAGTTAAAATCCACAATTCGCCGCAAAAAGCAAGCACTTGGATTGAAAGAAGGTCAGACGGAACAAAAATTTTAAGAAAGGACTGATATGCTTAATAACCGTGAAATTTATTCAACAAATCTACCCCACCGTGCAGTAGCAGTATATATGTACCTCCGTGACCGTGCAAACAAGGACGGCTCATGTTATCCCGCAATAAATACGATAGCACAGGATTTGAAAATATCCAAAAGCACTGTCAAGCGTGCCTTGTCCGACCTTGAAAAAGACGGCTACATCAAACATGAGCGCAGGTACAGAAAAACAGGCGGCAACTCCTCAAATCTTTATTATGTCACTCGTCCGCCTTAAAATTTAATATGTCCACCTACAAGGAATAACTCTGTCCGGTTCTGCACCCCAATAAATGGACAATAAAAAACGAACCCAATCACAAAATGAAT
>CAJUQV010000013.1 GCA_910588335.1 uncultured Ruminiclostridium sp.
GCTGGTTTTGCGGCATTCAGGGAGGTGACTTTACATTATTTTTCACTTTACATTAGCTCAATATTGGGGAGTGCCCCAGCGTAGAAAGCGTATCTATCTTATCGGAAGTTTTGGAACCGATAGCGCCGCCAAAATACTCTTTAAGCCCGACAGCGCAAGGTACAGAATGTTAGGAAATTCCATTGCTATCCCTTGCGCCTTGCGGATTATCGGGTAAATAGCGGATTATATGAGGAAAGAATAAATGTTATATTTTCAGTCTTGGAGCGGCGGCAAGGACAGCACAGCAAGTATAATCCTGGAACATATTCACAGCTTGCCACCGTCAAAAATCATAATGTCGGAAGTAATGTTCGACAAAAAGCGGAACATCAGCGGCGAACTGCCCGAACATATTGAATGGGTACACGGTACGGCTGTTCCGCTGTTTCGGAGTTGGGGGTATGAGGTTGAAATTTTGAGAGCGGATAAAGATTACCTTGATTTGTTTTTTCATACAATCGAAAAATAAAAATTAATGAACGCAATGGGAAATTGGCAGGCTTTTTGATCGGTGGAAAGTGTACCGCCAACTATTGCTTGAAAATAAAACCTATAAACGACTTTTATAAAAATATTAAAGTAGATTTTATTCAATATGTTGGTATAGCCGCCGATGAGCCAAAAAGGCTTGAAAGGCTTAACGGCACTAATAAAGTATCGTTATTGAAAAGATACGGCTATACTACAAATGGCTTTTAATCTATATAAAGAATACGACTTACTTTCTCCCGTATATAATTTTGCAAAGCGCGGCGGCTACTGGTTCTGTCCAAGTTTTATTATAAAAGAATGGGCACACACTAAGCAAAATTACCCCGAATTATGGGAAGGACACCACCAACTTTCACTTACCGATAACCTTGTATCGCAAGTATTTAGTAATAGTAAAACCTTTGCAGAAGTTGACAGACAGGTTGATACATACTTAAACAATTTAAAGTTTGAAAAAGCACAAATGACATTAGATGGTTACATTTGAACGGAGTGACAATGACAAACGAAGAATTAAAAGCAGCTTTAAAAAGCTAACAGCCCGTTATTTACCGCTCTGTCCGCTATGGCAATACAAAATATAGACGCATAAATGCCATACGGTACACGCTTGACAGAGCGGGAAATCTTATCATTCAAGCGGAATTACTGGATTATAACAATAACAGTATCACAATAGCAAGCGAGAAAGATATATTTTTAGATACGGGAAAGGACTAAACCATATGATTACAGAAAAGGAAGCGATGGAACAGCTATTAGCATGTTTAAAAAGCCGCTTTAATTGGTATCAAGAAGCGATAGAGGTTAAGAGCGGATGCAAGTCTTTGGAAAGGGGTAAGGGATTTCCCTATAAATCGTAGGGTAGTGTAAAGGCGCCTTGCCGCCGTTGGCGGCAGGTTTCCTACACCCTCCCTCGGAACCGTACTTACTCCTCTCGAAGTATCCGGCTCCCCATTAGTAATTGACGTATTGATTAGTGTTTGTGTATTCTTTCATGGCACTTGCTACAAACAACAAGTGTTTTCCGCCGCTTCTTTTTCATCACGGTTTCCCAATCGGAATTACCCAACTCGTTTAGGTTCCGTATAACGTGAACCTCTTACAAGTCGGCTTCTTTACACCCACATAGTTCACAAACTCTGGCGTTAAGCCGTTGTCTGATAGTGGTTTTCCAACTAAATTTCTTTCTCTGATAGATGATGTCACTCGCTTCGCCACGCTTACAGTCATCGATTTTAATGGGACGTACACGTTTTGTCCCAGCTTTGGTTTCATAAGGAACAGACCACGTTTTCCCGTCTTTGTACTGGCGGATGATTTTGCGGATACTGGTGTTATGCTTGTTGGCAATCGTCTTTAAGCAGCTATACTCCATGAGATAGCAGAAGTAGTCCGGCGTGTGATAGTCACAAGCCAGATTGTAATAGTTGCATAGTCCTCTTGCTTCGGCATTATACTGCTCCACAATCTCATAATCCGCAAGGTTGAGAAGTCCGGCTCTGTGTATCGGCTGGAACTCCCCATTCTCCTTTTGGCGAATGACTTTCTTTGCAAACATAAATTTCTCAATCTTTTCCGTATGGGGAATAGTAAGGGCAACTTTCATGTGCAGGGTACGGGATTTTCTCCACGTCCCGTTTTTCATTCTGTGACCTTTGACCTCCTGATTTCTGCGGACGCAAATATCATAGCCAATGAAACGGACTTTTTCGGAACTGTTCGTTATCAGCGTCTTTTCCTCTTCAATTCTGCGCTTAGAAATTCGGCTATTTCAGCTTTTAATTCCTCACATTCCGTTTTTGTACCGCACATCCCTGCCAGCCAATCGTCTGCATAGCGGACAAAAGTAAATTTCTTATTGTCGGCGGGTTTGCAGGGTAGATTTCTCATAGCTTTCTTCTGCGCTTTATGCTGGTCAATCAGTTCTTGTCTTTCCGCTTCATCAGCGGTATGGTCAATCCAGTAGGACAGCCTTTTTAATTCTTTGCTTGCCGTATGATATTCCGGTGTCTGATATGCAGACCTCGGTTTATCAAAGCGTTCTGCGATTTCCCGAAACTTCTTGTCCAGCTCATTCAGATAGATATTTGCAAGTATCGGAGAACAGATACCACCCTGCGGAGAGCCGCTGTAAGTGGCGTTATACTTCCAATTCTCGATATACCCAGCTTTCAAAAACTGGCGAATGATGTTCAGAAAACGGCTGTCTTTGATTTTCCTGCTCAAAATCTCAATCAGTTTTTCGTGATTGATGTTATCAAAGCAACCTTGGCGATGTGCTTATGCAAAAGAGCTTTACTGAGGACTTCTTAACAAGAAAGCGCAAGAAAAATGAAGGAGAGTTGAATATTCACTTCATTAAGAATGATCATGAGGCGATTATTAGTAGAGGGGTATATGATATGGCACAGAAAAAGCGAAAAAAATAAAAATATTTACAAATGCAACCAAAAGTTTGTGTTTTTTATATGTGATTTTGATTTACCTATTGAAAAACATACAAATATGAGTTATAATAAAAAAAATAAACGGGCCACATGTTTGCGCTATTCATTGATGCCTTAACGGAGAACCGAACCATATAAAAATGCGGGGTTGCCGCTATTCAGCCTCGCCATTCTCCTCATCGGTTTCTGCGGTTGACCGTTTCCCTCAACTACATTATATCACACACATTTTTGTGAAAGCACTTTTTCATAACCGTATTGGTGCCTTTCGCAGAAAGGCGGACTATAAAAATGATAAAACTTTTTGATGTATATGTTGATATAATCGATACCGCTTATGTAAAAGGAAAACTGCATGATGTATGTATGCTCTCATTTACAGGAAAAGTCAAAGGCAGATATTTTAACGGAAAAGTTATTGGCACAGGTGTTGATACTCAATATATATCTAAGGATGAGCATATGCTCCTTTCTGCAAGATATATGCTTAAGGGAATTGATATTGACGGAAACGAATGTCAATGCTTTATAGAAAATAACGGCAGTTTTAATAATGGATTTATTCCGAAAATTGTAACCGATAGCCCGACGCTTTCGGCATTCGAGGGAATTGAACTTAAAGCTGAAATAGTAACCAAAGAAAGCGGAGTAATCGTTTCAATATTCGGATAATTGATTATTTGCACTTTATTTTGCTTTTAAAAAGGTATATATTTGAAAAATTATTTGTTAGAAAAAGTGATTTTGATAATAATACTATTGCTGATTTAAAGCATGTGCGGAAATTTTTACTTACATTGAAAAAATTTTTTGTCAGTCAAATACAAGTTAATTGGACAAATCTGATGTGAAAAATGCACAGGTTTGTACTTTTGATTATAATAAAAATAAACAAAAAAGCTGTAAACCAAAAGTTTGCAGCTTTTTTAATACATGAATTTATAGGAGATTTATAATCAAATAAAACACAAAAACGAGTATTCTTAGGTTATGACCGAAATGCTTTAAGTAAATTCATTATATGGGGGAAACAGGCGGAGATAGTCAGATATATCTTTGTTGCCTATGCGTGGGGTCATTCATTTGCGTTTATTGCAGATGAACTGCAAAAGATAGGAATACCCTCTCGGGCTAACAAATCGACTTGGAGACGCCAGATAATTAACAATATTCTCGCTATTAACAGCATTAGATAAGTTAAACAGCGATGATATCTTAAATCAGCTTATAACGATGCCAAATAAATTTTAATATTATGTTGTTAATCACTTGTTGAAATCTGAATTTTGATGGTGTTTTAATATTACAAAAATGAATACAGAACATAAATTGAAAAAACACCATTTGCAACAGTTTGTCATAAAATAATCTGTACGATATTACATCATGCAAACAAACGCAAGGAGAAATTATTATGTTGGAAATAACCGATTATCCGAACACATAAAAGGTACGGATTTATGATATTGAAGCAATTTCATTGCCTATCGTATATAACAAATTCGGGGATCATGATCCCAATGGATTGATGTATGTGCTTAAAAAAGATTCGGAGCGCATACAGAAAAAAGCAAGGGAGCTTTTTGAACTTCCCGTTCCGCAGCCATATAAAGGGGTTCAGCCTTTGGTTATTCGGGCGAATGTGGGTGACACTGTTCAGATAAACTTTGAAAACAAGCTGAACCGCCGCGCCTCCATTCATGTACAGGGACTTTCCTACGACGTTCTTACCTCGGACGGAGCGAATGTCGGGTATAATCCCGATACCACGACCGACAGAGCTATCCGCTACATCTGGTATGCTGATAAAGAAGGCGTTTATTTGTTTGCTGATCTGGCAGATCCGCGAAGCAACGAACAAGGCTCAAATATTCATGGCTTATTCGGCGCGGTAATAGTGGAAGCGGCAGGTTCAACATGGTTCGACCCGATAATGGGTGAGCCGATAGACAGCGGATTTTTCGCCGATATTTACAATCCCGCAAAACCGGCGTTTCGGGAATATGCCGTTTTTTTCCATGACGAGCTTGAGATCAACACAAAAGACGGCGGACAGCCCGTTGATCCGCATACGGGGTTGCCCGGAGGCATGACCGCAATAAGCTATCGTTCCGAGCCGATGCGCAACCGCTTACCGCTTGAACATCACGCCAACCCCGCTGATACAGATGAGGATATTTCTATGAGCTCATGGGCTTACGGAGATCCCGCCCCGCCCATACTCAAAGCCTATGTCGGCGATCCATCAAAAATACGTTTGATTCACGGAGGAGTTAAGGAAACACATGTTTTCCACCTTCACAATCATCAATGGAGATTAGAGCCGGATGACCCCAAGTCCACGATAATCGATTCTATTTCGATTAGCCCTCAGGAATGTCGCACGCTTGATATTTTGTACGGTGCGGGCAGCTTTAACGGAATGATCGGGGACGCTATTTTTCATTGCCATCTTTATCCTCATTTTCACGAGGGAATGTGGACGCTGTGGCGTATATTTGACCGCTTACAGGACGGCAGAGGGATTTATCCCGACGGAACTCTCATCGATGCACTGATGCCGCTTAATGACCGTCCGCTGCCGCCTGCAAAAGATAATCTTCACCCCGGATACCCCAACTTTATTAACGGAACATTCGGCGAACATCCTCTTCAGCCGCCGCTTGGTATTATTACGGAGAACGGCGAAAATAAAATAGAGCCTACGACTTTGGAGGAAGAAAATTTTGTGGACAATTTCGCGCCCGGGGCTTTGTATGCAGACACTTGCCCCTGCGGTACGAACGGAGATATCAAAGTGTTTGAAATCGCGGCGGTACAAGCTAATCTTGTTTATAACCGTTACGGCTGGCATGATCCTCAGGGACGTTTCTTTGTGCTTAAAGAGGATATTGAACGCGAAGGAACACTGGAAAATTATATTGCAAAGGTTGAATCGGGCGAAATTTGTCCAGAACCGCTGGTTATCCGTGCAAACGCGGGGGACTGCATTGAAATTCGGTTTACCAACCTTTTGCCTGAATATATTGAGGCAAGCCCATTTCAGCTAAAAACATTGACGGACATTGTCGGCTATCATATTCATTTGGTAAAGTTTGATACTATCGTGTCAGACGGCTCGTCCAATGGCTGGAACAATATTGCGGGAGCGAGACGGTATGAAACCCTAATTGAAAGGTTCTTTGCCAACGAGGAGCTGAATACCGTGTTTTTCCATGATCATCTTTTTGCCAACGTGCACCAGCAGCACGGCTTGTTTGGCGCTCTAATAGTGGAACCCGCCGGCTCCGTCTTTCTTGACCCGAAAACAGGCAAAGAGCTTAAAAGCGGTACAAAGGCGGTTATCCGCACCGCCGACGGAAAATCCTTTAGGGAATTTGCACTGTTTCTTCATGATTTTGCTCTGCTGTTTGATAAAAACGGAGAGCCGCTTAATCCTCCGGAGCACCCCGGATCGGACGACGATCCCGGCGTTATGGGTATAAATTACCGCTGTGAACCCATGCGGGAGCGGCTTAAAATAAAAAATGATCCCGCCCATATTTTCAGCTCATTCATATACGGCGACCCCGATACACCCGTTCTTGAAACCTACCCCGGAGAGCCTATCCGTATTCGGCTGTTGGACGGCGCACATGAAGAGCAGCATGTATTAAATATTACGGGGATGCCATGGAGAAAGGAGATAGCCGACATAAAATCTCCGCTTGTACAGTCACAGACGATCGGTATATCTGAGGCGTTTAATATTCAGATCAGCGAGCCTTACACTGCAGGCGATTATCTGTATTATTCGGGCGGAATTGACGATTTGTGGCTGGGCTTATGGGGTATAATCCGAGCATATGCCGTGCCGCACGACTATTTGTTGCCACTGTGCGGTATGCAGCCGATTGCTCCCATAAAAACACCGCCGAAAGATGCAGTTGTCAGAAAATTTGAGATAGCCGCCATTCAAAAAGAGCTTGTTTACAACCGTTTCGGAGACCATGACCCCGAGGGACTGATCTTTGTACCGATGAAGCAGGCGCGGGATATAATGTGCGGAAAAAAAGAACCTGCGCCGCTTGTTCTTCGGGCAAACGCGGGCGACTGGATAGAAGTAACGCTGCACAATTTATTCGACCCGAAAAAGCCAATCCAATATCATGATTACCCCTCCGTGCCGTTGGAGTTTCCTCATGAACCAAGCAACAGGGTATCACTGAGTCCGCAGTTCTTAAAATACGATCCGATATGCTCCTCGGGAATAAATGTGGGATATAACGCGGCAGAGCAAACCGCTGCTCCTGGAGAATGCATAAAATATCTCTGGCACGCCGACCGCGAATACGGAACGGTTCTGCTGAACTCATTCGGAGACTTGCGCAATCACCGTTATCACGGATTATTCGGGGCAATTATCATTGAACCCACGGGAGCGTTATATTATAATGGAATTCGTCAAACCGATGAAAACTATAACGAAAATGCCGTTATCACCGCACCAGGAACGGAAACTTTCAGAGAATTTGTCTTGTTCGCTCACAATGGGATCAGGCTTCTTGATAAAAACAACAAGCTTATAAAGACAACGGAGCAAGACCTTACGGGTGAGGAAGCGGCGCATGAGGCTCCCGACCATGAGGACACGGGCGAAAAAGGGTACAACTACCGCTCGGAGCGTTTTCTTAATCGGTTAAAACAAATTCCCGCAATATCCAAAATATTCGATTCCAAGGTGCATGGCGATCCCGCAACGCCGCTTCTTAAATCTTATGTGGGAGAGCGGGTTATTATCCGTCTGCTAATGCCGGCGGATAAACCGAGAAATATCAGCTTTATACTGCACGGACATAATTGGCGGGCACAGCCAAACGATCCGTTGAGCAGCAAAATTCCCGTTCAAGGCGCAGTAAGCGTAGGCAACGTATTTAACATCGAGCCTGAGCCTACCAAGTGTAGGGGAGATTATCTGTATCGTTCCGGTTCCCTGAGATGGGACGTAGAATCGGGAATGTGGGGGATTTTCCGTGTTATGAACCGCAATATTCGCTGTCATTGTGAAAATGTCTGCCGCCGTGTAAAGAAATTGCGGAAAAAAGAAAAAGACAAGAAATAAAAACGTTTGGATTTGTCCGAACAATAATAAATGAACCCCGTCGGTGTTTTAAATCTCATGATTTTTACAGAGACGGGGTTCTTTCATGTATAACGCCGTAACACAATTTGTGAGATTCGCATATTATATTTGGAGTAAATAATTTTTTAAGACGGAGGGTATGATTATGAATACAAACAACTATGTTGAAAAATCTTTAGAACTTCATATGTTTTTCGGACGAATAATGAAGGAGCATTCCTTTTTCCTTAAAGCGGGATTTACACCCGCAAATCCGGAATTTTCCGAAAAGGCGGAATATTTCAAGGACGAATTTGATAAGCTGCTGTGTGAAGCTGTAAGGCTCGGAAATGGTATAATAAATCAGCAGTTACTGTGTTCGCAGGAGCTGGTTACGCAATTTACGGCTCTCGCCGAAAAACAGACCGAATGCTTGACGGGAATATCAATTAATAAAGAAATAACAGAAAAGGAACTGCATCTGAAAAGCGGCTGCGGAAAATGCGGAGACAATCCCGAAAGGCGCGGCAGAGTGCGTCAGCTTAATCAAACAGCGCTTAAGCTGTTGGACGGTCTAATTTCCTTTAAGGAAGCTATTCTCAAAAAGGTTTTATGCGGAGAAATGTTTACAGCAAACTACCCGCTTTTGATCGAACATATAATCAGAGAGGCAAAGCTGTATAGGGAATATGTGGAATATCTGGAGAAGAACGGACATTTGGATGACCATTCAATGAAGGATGTCGAGTGCTTCTGGAATCGGATAATGATGGAGCACGCGATGTTTATACGCGGGCTGCTCGATCCGTCGGAAAAAGAACTGTTTGATTCGGCGGATAAGTTTGCCGATGAGTACTGCGAGCTGTTAAATAAATACTGTGATGCGCAGAACAACGCATTGAGCAAGGTTTCTCTTGAGTTAACGCAAAAGCTTAGAGAATTCAAAACGGCGGGCGTTCGTGGAATTGAGCAATGTGAAATACGCTCAATAATTTTGCCACTTCTTGCCGATCATGTGCTACGCGAAGCTAATCACTATATTAGGCTATTAAAAAACTAAACTGCCTAAATTGATTTGCCATTTGACGTCCATGCCTTTCATTTGGATGCCAAATGGCGTTTCTATATAACGTCCTCAAAATAAAAATAGTACAAAGATGAAGATATTATCAGAAAAATTTTAGGTTTTATTTTCTCATGAATCTGAATTAAATAGCTTTAATATTTGTTTCGGTCGGATCAACATCACATTTTATCAATACAATAAGAAAAATTTCAGATGATAACGTTGGTGAAATCGTTGTATATCATTATGCGTAGGGAAAATGCTGTTTGAATATAAAAATACCTTAGACAAAAGAATGACATCGAATGATAAAAGTATTCGAATTGTCTATGCCCCCCCTGTAACGCATTGATTGCAAAAACAGCTGAATAATGAAAACCTCATTAACTGATATTGATGAATTTGCAGATTCCGTCAGAAAACATTGGTCGATAGAGAATCAGTTGCATTGGTGATTGGATGTAACTTTTCATGAAGATTCACCAAGAGCAATTCTCCACTTAAAACAAATATCCTGCGTAAAACTGCTCTAAATTTAGTATCGCAAGCTCAGTATGGAAGAATCAGTAAGAAAAAGTTAATGTTTAAAGCCGCCTTGGAGTCTAATTTGTTTATGTACATCCTTTTTTCTCTAAAAAGTAAATGCTGTTGCCCCATAAATTGCGGTTTTCCCCTTGATTTTTTTTAAAAAATGTGCAATAATATAAGAAGATATATCCAACGCGTTATACCATTATTATATAAGCTGCGCTTTAAAGAAAAGAAAGAACATTTCCTGCCGGGCTGAAAATGTTTTGAGTCCGGAGTTATCCGCGTTGGTAAACGGAAAGGTACATAAGATGTCACAAATCCTGAATTTTAAATCCGAATATAAAGGACTTACCTCCGAGGAGGCGGAAAAGCGTCTTTCTATGTACGGCTGTAACGAGGACTCCGGCGAGGACAGTTCTTACAGTTTAAAAAAAGCTATGCTTTGTCCCCGCTTTTTCGTTTGGATCATATCCGTGATATTGTTGTTTCTGGCGGGACAATACGTTATGGGCGCGGTGATGCTTCTGCTTACCGTAATGCTGACCGTCGGCGATGTTATATGGCAAATGAAGCTGTATGAAAAGGAAACTACCCTTAAAAAGTTGGGCGGTATGAAGTTCCGGGTTGTAAGAGACGGTGAACTGACCTTTGTGAGGAAAGAATATTTGGTGCCGGACGATATTATAATACTTCAGAGTGGAGAGAGAGTCCCTGCCGACGCGCATCTTCTGGAGGCGGAGGATTTAACGGTAAACGAGGCGGTATTTACTGGGGATTCTACTCCCGTGACAAAAAAAACAGGCGCGGACAGCAATCGCACGCTCCCCAAATCCACCTGCGTTTACAAAAACACGGTTATTATGACGGGAAGCCTTGTGGCGAGAGTGTTTGCCACCGGAGAGGACGCAGCGGTAAAAAGAGAAGAAACCCGCGTATCCTCGCATTTTGAGGAAAAGGTGAAATTACCTATTTTTGTTATATTGGCAATGGGATTGCTTGAAATGTTAGTGGCGGCGATTCTATGTTTTTTGAGGGCGGAAGAAATCAAAAATCTGACCGATGCGCTTGTACAGATTGTCCTGCCGGCCATATCGGTGGGAATGTGCTTCGTTCCGTCCCAGGCGGATAAACTTGTAAGGCTGTTTTATCTTAACGGCGCGGGAAGGCTGAACCGAAAACACGCCCTTGTCAAAAACATAGCCGCAATGGAGGAACTTAGCGCCATAACATGCGTTTTAGTGGAAAAATCAGGTACAATTACAAAAAATCATATGGAAGTGGCGGACATTTTTACCGATGAACGCAAGCTTTTCAACAACGTATGCGTATTGGCCTGCGAGCCGGCGCCAACCGCTCCCGCCGAAAAAGCCATTCTTTTGTATTCCACATTCAGCGGGACGGATATAAAATCCCTTTTCGATAATGAAAGGGAAGCCTCCTATGCTTTTACCGAAAGCAACAAGATGGCGGGGAATCTCTGGCGTATAAACGGACAAAGGCTCCTGTGCATAAAGGGCAGTCCGGAAGAAGTATTGGCTTTGTGCACAGTGGATCCCAACGAGCTTCACTATATCCAGCAGAAGAGACAGGCCTTTGCCAAACAGGGGCATCAGGTTTTGGCCGCTGCCTTTACGGTGCTTCCTGAAGGACAGGCGGCTCCCGAAAGGCTGTCCGAAGCAAGGTATGATTACATAGGTCTTATCGCGCTGGAAAACACTACCCGCGATACGGTGCCTTACGCCGTTAAATCCTGCGTCAAATCGGGAGTAAGAGTAATAATGCTTACGGGCGACGGAAAGGAAACGGCGGCTGCCATTGGAAAACAGATAGGCCTCCAGAGCACCAAAACGGTTCTCGGCTCCGAGTTGGATTTTGATCCGGATATCGGGGACGTGGGGATTTTTGCCAAGATTACTCCGGAGGAGCGTATAAAGGTAGTTAATCTGCTTAAGTCAAAAGGCGAAATAGTTGCGGTGGTAGGCACCGAAATCGACGATACGGTAATGCTTGAGGAATCCGACGTGGGTATTTCCGTGAGCAGCACCGCTTCACCCGCCGCTGCGGAAAGCTGTGATATGCTGATGAGCGACGACAATCTGCTTGCCATAGCGGAAGCGGTAAAGGAAAGCCGACAGATACACAGAAATCTGAAAAGCGCGTTGGCACTTCTTTTGGCGTCGCACTTCGCTCTGGCTTTGTTTGCGGCGGTTGTAATGGCTATCGGCGGAACGGCCGTATTTACTCCCGTTTTATCGGTGCTTCTGTCAGCGGTAATTTTCCCCATGGCGGCATCTATGTTTATGGGGAACACATTTGACATAAAGGCTGATTTTACCGCAAGCGGTTTTATAGGAAAGGGAGTTGTAAACAGTACTTTTTATCCCAAAGCGCTTATTTTGGGAGCTACTCTCGCGATGGCTATGGTGCTGTTCTATCTGTTTACCTTAAATCTTGAGGTAGAGGTGCATCGCTCGATATTCTTAATGATGATGACAACGGGAATTATGCTGGAAGGGTTTACGCTGTCTTCCCGAAAGAATACCTTTTTCGCTTCGGTGCGGGAGAAACACGGTTTTTCGGGAACAGTACAGGCGGGGGTCATTTTTCTGTGTTCATTGGTTATAATATATGTACCTTACCTGAACGGCGCGTTCGGATTTGCGGCTCCGAATGTGGCAGTATTGTTAATTTCCCTGCTTGTTACCTTGATTTTTACGTTCTGGGCGGAGTTTGTAAAAAAATTCAACTCGGTAAAATAAAATCTGTTTTCAAAGCATAATGCACGTGTCTGTATTCCTAATGCTTTCCGCCCTACGGACAGCTCGGCGCAAAGGCTCCTTAAGAGGAAGGAATGGTCATAAAAATGGCGAAAAACAAAACCATCCCAATAATAACCGCAATATCAATAGCGGTAGGAATCCTGGCTCCGCTGCTTATATACGATAATCTGCGTTTTGAAACCGTTCACTACACAGTGGCACATAAAGATCTGCCGCCCACCTTTAACGGCTTTCGGATAGTACATGTTTCCGATCTTCACGACAACTTGTTCGGAGAAAAACAACAGAAGCTGCTCGCAGCCATAAAAGACGAAAATCCCCACATTATAGTAATAACGGGAGATCTGATAGATTCCGACCGTACAAAAAACGCTTTGGATTTGGTAAAAGGCGCAGTAGAAATAGCCCCCTGTTATTATGTTAACGGAAATCACGAAATAAGAACTGGAAAATATCTCAGCGAAATAAAACCTGCTCTTATCCGATACGGTGTAAAGGTGTTGGACGACGAAAAAACCTATATAGAAAGAAATGGGGAAAAAATCACCGTTATAGGACTTTCCGATCTGTGCGGCGGCGAGGACGATCAGCGGCTGGCGCTTCAAACCCTTGCCGAAAACGAAGCTTTTACTCTCCTGCTGGCTCATCGCCCCGAAAGATTCGGAATCTATTCTGATTGCGGTGTTTCTTTGGTTTTTTCGGGGCACGCCCATGGAGGGCAGTTTCGGATCCCATTTACTCATCAGGGCGTTTTTTCCCCCGGACAAGGATTGTTTCCCGTATATACCGAAGGCGTTTTTACCGAAAAAAACACAAAAATGACGGTAAGCCGAGGCTTGGGCAATCAGGTGATAATACCGAGAATCAACAATTGCTTTGAACTGGTTTCTGTAACATTAAAAAAAGCTTAACCGAATAAAAATAGAAAAAAGAACAAAACGAAAGGAAAAATCTTGAATGAAAAATCTTCTGGGAATATTCTACGGCGCGGTGTTCGGCATAGCCAACGTTATTCCGGGGGTAAGCGGGGGCACCATGTTAGTGGCGTTCGGATGCTACGATAAGGTTTGCGGCGCACTGGCGCTGGACTTTAAGGAGATAAGGAAAAACATAAAATTTCTTATTTTTTTCGCAATAGGCGCTGCTCTGGGAATAGTGGGATTTTCCAATATCATAACGTGGTTTTTTGAAAACTTTCCAACTGAAACTTATATGTTCTTTATCGGTCTTATTTTGGGCAGTATACCGCTTATAATAAGAAATGCCACCGTTAAAGAAAAGTTTAAGCCCGTTTGCGCCGTTCCTTTTTTGGGAGCACTTGCCTTGGTTATCGGGCTGGCTGTGCTTGAAAATAACTCGGCCGATCCCGCCCCCGTAACGGTAAAGGAAACGGCCGATCCTTACGTGTACGAGGTAACTTTCACCAATAGCAGCAGTCAGACAATCGCAGAATGGCGGATTGAAACCAAGTGGGATCGGAAGAATGTAAGCGGAATAACCGATTGGCATATTGAAGAAGGAAATGTTAAAGCGGATATAAGTCAAGGCTTTGCCGATAAGCTTTTCGGAAAATCGGGCGATGAGATAATCGCACCTCTTGAAAACAAGGAAATAATGCCCGGCGAATCGGTAAGCTTTAAGCTTTGGTCAACGGAAAGCGCGTTTATATTGACTCCCAAATACAGCTATACCGTAACCCCCATGTTTATAGTCACGATAACTCTCGCTTCCCTTGCGGCGGCGGTAGCCATGATAATCCCCGGCGTAAGCGGATCTTTTATAATGGTACTTTTAGGTACATACGCCACGGTCATAAACGCGGTAAAGGAATTTAATTTTGCCGTGCTTATTCCCACCGCCATAGGCGTACTTTTAGGTCTGATATTCGGCGCCAAGCTTATAAGGCTGCTTCTGAAAAAACACCGACTGATAGTATTCAGCGCCATATTGGGGCTGTGTGCGGGTTCACTGTACGCCATACTTCCCAAAGGATTCGGCCTTAACCTTGATACGCTTATAGGCGTGTTTACGCTCCTGGCCGGCGGCGCGGTTTCGTTTTTTGTGGGAAGGAATACTAAGGCGGAAGAATAAAAACATAGTTCTTTGATATAGGAAAGGAGCTAATATGAAATATCAGGATTTACGAAAAAACGGCGAAACCATCGCCCACACCTCCAAAATAGAGGTTCTAGAGCAGGACGGAGTAGCCTACAAGCTTTTTGACAAATCTTTTTCCCGCACCCAGATTTTTTATGAAGCAATGCTCCAGACGAAAGCGGAGGAGCAGGGAATAAGAGTTCCGAAAATTTACGGCGTGGAACGGATAGACGACCGTTTGGCGATACTTTCCGAATATATAGAAGGACAGACGGTTCAGGAGCTTATGGAGGAAAACCCCGCCAAAAAGGATTATTACCTTAATATTATGTTGGATACTCAGCTTAATATAAATTCCCGTGTAGTGGGAGATATAATCAAGCTTAAGCATAAAATAAGCCGTGAAATAAAAAAGCTTCCCTTTATCGACGATATTAAAAGATACGAGCTGGAAACAAGATTAGCCTCAATGCCCAAGCACAGTAAGCTTTGTCATGGAAATTTCGGCCCCGAAAACGTTGTGATTGACGGAATGGACAACGTGGTGGTATTGGACTGGGTGGCTTCTTCAAGGGGGAATGCGGGAGCGGACGTGGCTAAGACCTATCTTAAGCTTACGCTTATTTCAACCGAACTTGCGGAGCGTTACATAACCCTGTTCTGTCAGAAATCGGGCTCTGACAGGCAGTATGTTTATGAATGGCTTCCTCTTATCGCCGCCTGCGGACTTGGGGAGAAAAATATTTCGGAAAGTGAGAAAGCGGTAATGCTGAGCTGGCTTGACGTGGTAGATTACGACTGATGGAAATTATCTCGCGGATTATTATAATGGCTTTGCTCATAGGCGTGGGCATAGTCTGCCGGAAAACCGGTATAATAAGCAATGAAACAAACAAAGGGATTTCGGATATAGCTCTTAAGGTAGCCACACCCGCACTGTTAGTGGCCTCCTTTCAGCAGGAGCTGAACATGGAGCGGCTTCAGAGACTGGGCTACGCCGCTTTGTTGGCGGTAATGGCGATAGTTTTCGCGGTGATATTGGGCTATATCTGTCTCCCGAAAGGAAAAAAACAGGCGGGAGACGATAACGGAAAGCTCGCAATAGAGCGCTTTTCCGCCATATACAGCAATTGTGCCTTTATGGGGATCCCCCTTATCAACGGACTTTACGGAGAAGAGGGGGTATTTTTTCTTACCGCCTTTTATGCTCTGTTCAATGTGGCGGTGTGGACTCACGGTCTTGTAATGATAAAAGGCGAAGCGGGGCTGAAGCAAACCCTTAAGGCGCTCACCAGTCCAGCCTTAATAGGAATAGCGGTGGGAGCGGCTCTGTTTTTCCTGCAAATTACTCTACCCGACGTGATTAAGCAAACCTTGGATTATGCAGGCTCGATGACTACGCCGTTAGGTATGCTGGTGGCGGGCGTCACAATAGCGCAAACCAATCTTTTGAGCGCCTTGAAAAAGTTTAAAGTTTATTATATAAGCGCGTTAAGGCTTATTTTTATCCCTGTGCTGACAATACTCCTGTTTCTGCCGTTTCCATTTGACGAAACCGTAATGGGAGTAACGGTAGCCGCTGCGGCCTGCCCCGTTGCCACTATCTGTACCATGTTTGCCATAAGCTTTAATAAGGACAGCCTGTATGCGGGAGAGATATTTGCTGTTTCCACGGTTCTTTCGGTGGGGACGCTGCCGCTTGTAATGTGGATTTTTGATTTTCTGAACGTTTTGGTGAGGTAATACCGATTTTACAGACAATATATTGAAAAAAATTACTCCAAAAGTACTATTTGCAAATACTGTAAAAACGTTAAAACCCCGATATCCGTCAAGAATAGGTTGACATTAAAATAAATATGAATTCGGAGGCTCCCTTAAGTTTATGAAAAGGATTTTAGGAATAATTCTCGCGGTAGCGGGAGTAGCGGTGTTGGCAATAAGCTTGATTTCTCAGGTGTCGGTGTGGGTTATCGACGGGAAGGATGGACCCGCCTCGATATCCGTTGCCGGCAAAATCGGAGGCGTTCCGGCAATTATAGGAATGCTTTCAGGCGTGGTTTTAGCTGTGGCGGGAATTTTTATGCTTTTAAGCAAAAACAAATTTCGCTTTTAGTGACATAAGCCGCCGAAAAATATAATCATAAATAATCAGTAATAATTAAAGGAACTTCCGATAGGAGAAAACCCGATGCCCCAATCAATAAAAATACAGCTTATATATTTTTCAATCATGAACGTTATAGGCGTGATAATAACGGTTTACGATAAAATAGCCGCTAAAGCTGTTCCCCGTCACCGTGTTCCCGAAAAAGCGCTGATTTTATTCGGTTTTTTGGGGGGAGCACTTACCATGTACATAACTATGCTTCTTATCCGTCATAAAATCAGGAAGAAAAAATTTATGATAAGTTTTCCTTTGTTTATCGTTTTGCACTTGTTGATATTTTTAGCGGTAAATTTTTTAGTAAGTAAAAATAATATGAGGTTATTTTTTGAGAATTTTAAATTTTGTTAATAAGATACGACAGCATAATTAATAATTATTACTTCAATCTCATTTTTGTCCCTCATCGGACAAAAGTGCTCCTACATCCGTAATATTCCAATTGCTTTACGCAGGGTTGTGTCGCTCACCCATTATCTTCAGTACGGTTTAAAAAAACACCATTATTTTTTTAATAAAAAACACCTTGACGAAAAAAACGTCAAGGTGTTTTTCACAAAACCGTCACAAACCTTAATTTCCCCTGCTTAACACGTAAATATTAACCTGTTTTGCGCCGTATTCTACGGATACGGGATAATAATCCTCGCTGTTGCCCATATAAAGGTCAACAAGAACACCGTTCGGGGTAAGGTCGCCCGTGTCTGCGGCAATTGCGTAACCGTAAACATAGCTGCCGTCAGTACTTACTATATAAAGCTCGGAGCCGTAGGGGATAATGGAGGGATCAACCGCTACGGTGCCGATTTCGAGTTTTCTGCCGCTTGCCGTGCCGCTGCCGATAGGGGCAGTGTATGCACATGATTTTCCCGTAAGTACGGAATCGTAATTAACGGGCAAGCCGTTTTCAAGAATAAGAGAAGAGGAGTCTTTTTTGCTGTAAGGCGTCCTTAAAGCAGTGCCGACGCTTACTATTTCGGTAACCGGCTCTTTGGTGATTTCGGAACTTACGGCGGTTTCGCTTACTCTTACCCCGTTTATAAGCTTAATCCTGCTTATGTTTGTACGTGTGCCGTTTACGCCTTTTTGAGTGGTTTCGCTGGTATACATTGAAACAAGATTGCTTTTTTCGGTGACTGTATTGTATGGTACTACCTCGTAGGATTCGATTTCCTGATATCGGACCCGTGTCACGGTAATGGTTTCGTTTTCTTCCATGACCTTGTCGGGGTCGCAGTCCATAAAGTCGTCCTGTTCAAGCACTATTCCCGCTCTCTCAATAATCTGAGCCGCAGACTGTTGATAAGCGGACAGTTCCATAACCGTTCCGTCGACAGCTATATATACGGGATAACCTCTGTGTACTTTTACCGCACTTATAAGCTGGGAACAAAAAGTGTCTGGCGAGGGCTCGATAACGTCCTGCTCGTTGATCCTGAGTCCGGAGCGGCTTATAACGTCCTTAACGGATTCGTCGTAGGCACATTCCACAAGAACCGTATTGTTATCCGCTTCTACCGGTATATTAAGCGAGCGGTGGATAACTATATCCGCTTCGCCGTCTTTTATGCCTCCAAAGTCTACGCGGTCAAATTCGCCTATTTCAATATTTTGTTCCTCTAAAATTTCCTCAAGGGTATCATACATTGTAAAAGTACGGAACACTTCGCCGCCGTCATAAATACGTGCTTCGTTTCTGAAATACAGAGCACCCGTCATAAGAATCATTACGCTTACCGAGGCGAGACCCAGAAGGAGACTTACCGCAGTATGATTTTTAAGTATGTTCTGTTTTTTCTGAATTTTTAAAATAAGCTTCAGGACTTTTGTTTGAAATATAGATTTCATAAATCCTCCTGTAAGTTTCTTAATCATAATAAACAGTATACTCTATTTATTGGCAAATGTCAAATAAAAGGCAGTGGGTAAATTGTGCAAGATAAACAAATTTATTATGCAACTATTTTGTTACCGTTTTGTAACCTTTTGTTTTTTAAACTCTTTTTGGGCTTTTTTGGAAATAAAGGTATTTTTATTCGGCATTTTTAACGAAAACGCCATGTTTAATACTATGGCTTATTTGTAAAATCGGAAAGGCTATCTTTTTGCCCCTATACGGTGGTTTAACTGCGTTTTTTCTTTGAAGATAATCATTTTGAGCCAAAAATCCGATATTTCCTCTATTTTCAAACAAGCACTAATCTTTGATAAAATTAAAGTATAGATAAATAATATGAATGATCAAAAATTAGTGCATAAAGTGCAGTCTTTAATCAAGTCTACAATTTGATCAAAGATTGGTATAAATTTTGGTAATCGTATATTGGTAAAAATGTAAAAATATGATGATGGTATTTTTACATAAAAAAATACTATCATCATATTTTTGAGTTAAAACCTCCCATTAAAGCACATTGTAACATAATAGGTGGGTGATTATACTTACTTGAACGGAAATTGTACTTTATTAAAAAATTTTTTTAATCATCTTTTTTCTTGTTTTATTTCATCTTTAATAATTTTAAACGTCTCATTTTCTCCTCTGTCCCTTACCAACGTCAGCCATTCCTTCAGCTTTTCCGATGTTTCAAAATGCATCAGTTTAGGCGCGCTACTTGAAATAAAATACTCCAATGCGTCCCCCTGCCTATACTCCTTTCCGTGATACACTCGACAAGCGGCTATCCTGTCACAGCACATTTCCGCCGTATACCTTAGCGGCATCTTCACCGGTATTATTCCCGCGCCTTTTTTATAATCCGTCCAATATTCCCAATGATGCCTGTTTCTTCCCTTGTGGTGAAGCCATGCCGCACTGTACCCTTTTTCAGTTCTCTCCTGTTCATTAGGCGAACGCTTTCCGCTGAAATACCTGACTCCCGGTATAAATTCGGCAGGCGACAGTTTGGATAAATCATGCGTCAAACCTTGTCTGTAAAGACCGCACTTAAAGCAAAAACCGCAAACTATGCTTTTGTGCTTGAGAACCGTTTTTAAATGTCCGAAAAATCCCTTCATGGTTATTTTCCTTCTCATAAATATTTTTATTAGTGCGGTTTTATTAACCTTTGGTCAATGTATAAACAATAATATAGATGACCAAAATTAGTGCTTATACTAATCCCTTTTAAAATTGGTATTATATATGCTTTATTTAAAGATCGAAGTGGTAAAAATCAAGCTTTCCGTTTTCCTCCGTAACTATTCCATAGGAACGGCCTTTACCGTCTCTGGGCATAGATACGCTTCCGGGATTAAAGAGGTGTACGCCTTTTTCAAAGCTGTAATGCCTGCTGTGAGTATGTCCGAACAGCGCTGCCTGACAATTGTTTTCGTTTGCAATGTCAATAAGTCTGTCAAATCCGTGCCAAAGGCTGAGATTTGATCCGTGTGTCAGCAGCAGGCTGTGTGTGCCTATCCGTATCACATTTGTCATAGGAACCGAACTGTTATAGTCGTTGTTTCCTCTTACCCGGTAAGTATTTATTCCTGCCATATTTCGGGTTACAATATCAAAATCTTTTTCACCGTCTCCTAAAAAAATAAATGCGTCAAAAGGAGCCGCCTTCTCTGCGGTTTTTTCCAAGCGCCTGTAATCTCCGTGACTGTCTGATGTTACCAATATTCGCATTTTTTGGTTGATCCTTCCTTTTTGTGTTTATTATAACATATCTTAAGTCATATTTCAATATGAAGTTAAAAAAACATATAAAAGCATAAATACCATTACAAAAGGGGGGAGCTTGTAATATATAATGTGTAATTTACTGATTTAATTTAAAAAATTGGTAAATTACGTAAAATTAATCAGTTTGCTTTTGTGCTGTAATTTGCAAAATTATTACTGCACCGCTTTAACGATTTGATTTGTTAAATTAAATCAATAATTTATATAACCGCATTTTTCCCTTGTTTTTATAAAAAAGCTCAAAGAAAAATAACGTCAATCTATTTTTGTAAAAAAGGGCATTTTTTTAGTAATTTTTATTATAATGTTGGACTTAACTTTTTAGACTCTGAATCTTTTTACGATAGATATGGTCTTATTAAAAGATAAAAAACTAATGTTCATATACTCAAGAAAAGTGAACTAATTTAAAGCAAACCTGTATATAAAGCGGGTTTGCGGCTTTTATCCTCTTTGTGAAAAAGAATTTTATATGAATTAAAAAAATTTTTAATTTCAATAAAATTTAATGTGTTTTTCTTGGTAATGATGATTTAAAAAAAATTAAAAAAGTCAAAAAACACCGTTGCAAAGGGAAATTTTTGCTGTTGTATTTTTCTTCTTCAATTGTGTGAAAAATATTTTTGTCGATTTGTTTCCCGGTTTTTTTCCCGTTTTTACATTAAGATAGTGCAATAAAGGCTTTTACAGTGGGTTTTTCGTCATTTGATTTTTTTCGTATTGCCGTATGCGGGAAGCAATATTTTTCATTTTAGGTCGCAGTAGAAAAATGCCTTCATAAAATAGAGTCAATATTTGTAAAAAGAGTAGTTAACTTGTCACGCATAGTAATAAACTAACCAAAGCAAGCAAAAAAATAGAGGTGAAATGAATTTTTTGTTTTTTTATGAAAAAAATGGGGGGTTAACTAAATAAATTTACGAAAAAAAAGAATCAATATTATTTATTACTTTTTTTAAAAGAAGATTTTTTGCAGTTTTTTAGAAAATAAATGCCATATTATTTTTTGGTGCAAAAAACCGCAACCTTTTTTACGATTGCGGTCTTTTATATAACCACTGCCGGATGCCCCCCATCTCTTTGGGTTTATGAGACTTTGCAGGTAAGTCTTTTAATCTCTCTATTCGGTGGGGGGATAATATTCACCCACTGAACCTCGGAGTTTCTTCGCAATTTCGGCAGCTTGTTTAAGTTTTTAATTTATACTAAAGTTTTATGAATTATTAGTGGGGATCTGAAAATTGAGCATTTTGGTCATTTTCGTTAAATGCGGGCGGTAAAAAAAGCGGAGAAATACAGTAATATTATGTATTTATAATAGGGGATTACAATTCTTTTACGCAGAAAGCGCTCACAGTTAGCAGAAATTGTGAAAATTGCGACTTGTCAGAGCGCATAGCTAATGATATTCGGATTATTCGGTTGTGGAAGGGCTGTAATGAAGATCCTCATTGAATCCCCTGTGGCTTCCCGATTTGTGCGTATATTGTTTTAAGGTTTCTTCGGTAAACAACTTAAATTCGTTTCTGACACCGGGAGGGCCTACAATCTGGGCATTGCTTCCGAATTGGAAAAGCCAGCCGTAGAAGGTTGGACTCACGTCAATATCAGCCTCAATTTCAAAGGAACTTCCCATATCCGTAAAATGAGTTGTCAGTCCGAATCTGTCAATTACCACACCCGCCAGTGAGTTGTCGAAACGCAGCTTTACATTGGTGCGCCGACCGCCGTACATGCTAAAGCGTCTGTTGCAGTGATCGCTTATGTCAAATTCGGGATCTTTGTAGCTTTTTTCGTTCAGGATACGTATCTTTTCCATTTTGTCCGCTCTGAAATCCGCATGTTTTCTGCGTTTATCGTAATATCCCGTGACATAGTAGTTTTCGTCCTTCCATACCAATGCTCTGGGTGAAATCACTAACGGCTGCTTGTTGTTATGATACACTTTTCTTTTTTTCTCATCATAGTTAAAGTATAAAAAACTGATCTTTTTTCCATCCGATATGGCCTCATTAATGTCGTTGATGGTGTAATAAATGCTTTCGTTTGTAGTTTTCACCCTATCGGTGACAGTTATCTGACGCATCAGCTTTTTTTCCTCATATTTTCCCGCCAGAGCCGAAATTTTCCGTATCAGTTTAATGGATTTGCGTTTGCTTATAAATTTTGAACTTGCAACAGCATTGGCGAGTAAATACAGCTCCGGAAGCTCAAATTCTCTGCTTGCCAAAAAATAAGTTGTATTCCTCGCTTGTTTATCCGCGACAATGTCCATACCATAGTTTCAGAGTGCTTCTATGTCATTATACATTGTCTTTCTTTCGCTTTCAACACCGTATTCGCTAAGGTGTGCTTCAAGCTGTGCAAGTGATAATCCGTGATTTTCGTCGGTTTCCTCCCTGAATATTCGAGCCAGAATCAGAATCCTGCTTTTTTGTTTATGAGATTTTGCCACATTAACCTCCTTTTTCGTAGTGGGTTTTTCTCTCTCTTACGACTTAAGCCGCTTTATACTGTTATGTGATCATAACATCTCTACTTTCCTCTACTGTAAAGAAAATTAAATTGTAAGATATTGCCTTTTTTCCTCCTTTCCGACATCGCGCTTCGGGAAATCCTTTTCTCCTTTGGAGCAGTGTCATACCAATCTTAGTGTTAACAGCAGGTTATGTAGTGTCAAAGCAAGGATTGGTATCAGATGCTTATATTCAGCGATTTTCGGTAAATTGCGGAGGAGGGGGAAAAGAGGGACGTGGCTTTTTATCGGAAATCGATGGGGACTTGATAACATAAAAAACAAATTGTATAGTTTTGCTGTTTTTTTATAAAATGACAAAAAGCGCAATTTGTTAACAAAAGTCGAATATTACAAATAGTATAATAACGTGTTTATTTGACAATATTTGTAAAAGAATATAACCGGTTCCGGATATCTCCGACTCTTAGGCAGCGGCGGACATCTCGGTTCATTGGGGAATTTTTATCCGCCAATGAACCTTGGAATTGCAAAGTAATTCCGTTAGCTTGTTAAAACTGCGCTTAAAAAAATCTTAAAAACTATTACTCACAGTATACAAAGTAAAAAAATTGACAAAATAAAAGAAATTTACTTATTAATCTTCGTCTTCCTCCTCATCTTCATCTTCTTCATCTTCGTCATCCGCTTCTTTGCCATCGCTCACATAAGCCGCTCTCGAATAAGAGGAATTTTCAAACAACACGTCGGCTACTGTTTCCAGCAGACTCTGATACTGCATCTTTTTAATCCACTGCTTAGGCAGTTTTTTTCTTCCGTACCAGACACCGAGTATACCTCCGGTTATAGCTCCGCAGGCGGCGCTGTCCCCGTCGTGATTGGCGGACAGTTCTATTGCAAAGCGGAAATTAGTCTGATGTACAATAGCGCTGTAAACGGCTATGGCAAGGCAGGAGATGGCGCTGAAGCCGTCTCCCAGTTCCGCTATGCCTTCAAGAGGGTCTATATCCTCGTTGGCGGCAAGATCAATCGCCGCTTGAAGCATGTTATAAGTGTTTTCATTGTTTGGGTAAGCTGCCAAAAGAGCCATGGCATTGTTTATTGCTTCGTCCACTGATTTGTCGGTCATAAGTTCCGCAGTTATTGCCGCATATACGCCGCAGGGCAGGTATCCGTCGGGATGAGAATGGGTTATAGCGCCAATGTCGCAGCCTATTCTGAAAGCCATATCGGGACTTTGACCGTAAAACAGCCCGGCCGAAACCACGCGTTTTACCGCGCCTGCGTCTTTATTGTTGTTTAAGCGTTTTCCGAGGGTGCCATAACTGTTGTTTTTGGCTTCAAGAAGGGCGTCGATATTAACGTCGTTAAGCCTTCTCGAACGACCTAACCCCTTAGAGCGCAGCAGGGAGGACATATTTGGGTTAAGCTTTTTATCAAAAAGCCATTCATATTCCGGTCCCGCTATTGTTTTGGTCTGCATATAAAGCCACATCTGATAGGAATAGAAAACATAATTGGCCACAGAAGCATTTTCATCCGAAACATGCTCGTTTTGCGCCCAGAGTATTCCGTCGGCAGTAAAAAGCGACATTTGCGTCGCTTCGGTAAAAAGGGCGGTTTTTGTTTTTTTGTTTATGGCAAGCTCCATGGCGCCTTTTTTTTCAAAGGTGCCGCAGATTTCGTCAAAACTCAGCTTCATAAGTGGGTAGCCAAAGGCATCTCCGATGGCGCTGCCGATTATGGCTCCTTCAAATTTGTCCATGTACTTTTCAGTTTTGTTCATCTTTTACGCCTACCTGCACAAGCGAGGTTCCTTTCTTTCATATAATTGATTGTTATGATCATTTTTGTTTTACCTATTTTCCGTTTTATCTGCCTTTTGTTTTTTTGCGCGGTGATTGGCTTCGGTTTCGGTCATTTTTTCAAGCTCCGGGGAGGAGTAGGGGATTCGTGGGGTATAATGCCAGCCTTCGGTGCTTTCGGCGTTGTATATGTTTCTGCAAAAAACAGGAGAACCTATCATTGCAAGCAGATGTTCCAGATAATCGTAGTATACTCCCGGAGTCAGTACAGTTCTTGGCGCGGTAGTATCGGAACATGCCTTCCGCACTATTCCGTCAACCATCATTACGCAATTGGAGGTGACCGCAAAATATGTTTTCATTTTTCCGCTGTTGAATTTATAAAAATTTGAGCCTGTACAGTTCCACATTTTGCTGCCCCAGTCAAAAACGCTTTCGCCCTTTGCGTCGGGATTATCCTTTACCACATTGCTCAAAGGGGGATCCCACGGGAATACCATTTCCTTTATTTTGGCTATTTCTTCTTTAACCGCCTGCTTTTGGTTATCATTAAGTCTGAAGCCATAGCTGTATATTTCTCTGGGTGTGGCCGTAACGTAAAACCTTACATAAGGCTCTTTCTTTGCCACTATCAAAATTCCGTCGCCCACACCGCCGAACAGCGAAACGGTGTCAAGATCATATGAGCCGTAGGAAAGCACCTCTCCTTCAAAGCAGATATCACAGTGGCCCAATGTGCCCAGACCTTTTTCGCTCACGTGAATCATTACCTCCATATCGGGAGGCTCCTCGGATTCTTTACCCGAAGGATAGAAGGTCAAAAGTTCTTTTTTCGCGTTTTCGGGGTCAAGAATATTTTTTCTGCGTCTTGTTTTAAGATTTATAAAGGGCATCAGGGTGGATAAAAGGGCCGGCATTGGCAGAGTCATTTTTCCGGTAAATTTTTTTCTTATTCCTTCCGGCAAGCATTGGAATATGAAATCCGACAGAAGAAAGGCTCCGTATAGTACACAGTAAATACCGGCAACTACCAAAAAGCTTCTTTTCCCCATACCGGGAACAAATATCATAAGAACTCCGAAAACAATGAAAAATATGAACAGCAGCAATTCTTTAAGACGGCCCGGCACATTGTCCCGACGGTCTATAACGTAATCCACTATCTTTATAAGTGCGTTTACGAGAATATAGGCGGTAAAGACAAAATAAATCGGGGCATAACCGAACTTTGGGAGCATTATAATGAATATTCCCGAGAATACGTTGAAAAATCCTCCGAAAAGCACATTTCCCATCGCGGCCTTTGAAAGATTTTTCCTTTTCAGTATTGCCGACAGTATAAGCCCTGCGCCCTGCACCGTTACAACGCCTCCTCCTACGAGTGAGGCGGCGTGCAGAACCACATCGCCCGCCGAAAGTGTATAAATTCCCGCCGCAATTATAATAGCGCCGGTAATCAGGCATACCAGCGGATAAAGCTTTGAATTTCTGTTCATTAAAATTCTCCGTGTGAACGACTATCATTTAAATAATATAAGACAGTTTTCCGCTTATTATGGTTTATTGTTTAATTTTACTTGTGATACCGTCTGTTATTGATAATAGTATACGCTCTGTATATTTGTTCCATAAGCATTACTCTTGCAAGCTGATGAGGAAAGGTCATTTCCGACATGGAAAGCCTGCGGTTCGATGCTTTTTTAACTTGTTCGGAAAGTCCGTAAGAGCTGCCTATTATAAATACGGCCGTTCCGAATCCGTCGATGGCGCTTTTTTCAAGCTCCAAAGCAAATTCCTTACTGTTTTTTCTCGCGCCTTCTATACAAAGAGTATAAACACATGCGTTTGCGGGCAATTTTTTCAGCAGTCTTTGCCCCTCTTTTTCAAGCGCCAAAGCAGTTTCAGCCTCCGAAGGGTTTTCGGAAAGCCGTTCTGCTTCGATTTCCTCCACCGTAATGCGGCAGAAAGCGGACAGCCTTTTTTCGTATTCCTTACAGGCTTCTTTAAGATAATTTTCCTTTAGTTTTCCTACGCAAAGTAATATTATATTCATATTAAACAAATTGTCGATTTTTAGCGCCCCGCATTTTTTCGTCTGCGAAGCCGTTCGTTGCGTCTCGCCTCCTGAATCAATCTTCTGCGGCGCACAGTCATAAGCACGATATTTATAAAGATACAGGCGATCAGAAGCATTAACAGAGGGGAAAACCAGGAGGTTTCGGTAAGGGATTTCGCCCTGTCCGCAAGATAAGCTATCTGTGAACGTTCAATGGATTTCGCTGCCACCAGGTCAACGGTTTTTACCACTTCGCCCTGATATACTATATCCATTTTTCCGAGTATTTCTCCTTTTTTTACGGGAGCAATGACTTCGTCGAAATTCAGGGTTCTTTTTCTCTGAATAGGCCCGTTTTTATCCTCCGCCAAATCCGACGGGATTATGGTGGTAAAATCCGAGTCTGCAACTAATTGTATACGGTCTTCTTCCCCCTGGAGCACATCAAGCTCGGTGCAGATCTCCCCTTTTGAGATTACTTCCTGATAAATAAAGCTTTTATATGCCCATTCGTATAGGTTGTAATGATCCAATGCGCTGTACTGATACTTTTCGCCCGAATCGTTATAAAACGGTGCCTGCATGGTTACCAGAAGGTAGGTGTATCCGTTTTTCTGGGCGGTGGTAACAAGGCTTCGCCCTCCCGGGTGGGTACCCGCGTCATCGTAGTATTCGTCAATGCTGCCCGTTTTTATTCCATGAACGTAATCCAGGTAAAAGTCAGAGCTGGGCGTAATAAGCTGGTTGGTTGTGAACATTGTATATCCTTCGGGATTATGGACGTTTGGCGGAAAGTCGTAGCTGTATGTGTCGCATATCTCCATGAAGCCGGGGACACGGTCGTAGGCATATCTTGAAATAAGATACATATCATAGGGGGTGGAGTAATTTTCCGCTTCCCAAAGGCCATGGGTGTTTGAAAAGTGGGTGCCGGTGCAGCCTAAGCGTTTAGCGGTTGCGTTCATAAGGGTGGTAAAATTCTCTATGCTGCCGCAAAGGTTCAGGGCGAGTATATTGGCGGCTTCGCAGGCGGAAACCAACATCAGCGCGTACAGGCAATCCCGATAGGTAAGATTGGTCTGACCGGCTTCAAAAGCGGCGTTAGAAGCCCCGGCCTTGTTTGGGTCGCCTTCCCAGAACTCGTTTGTGGAGTCATAGCCTACCCTTACCGAGGAATCCAAGTCGGGACAATTTTCAAGCACCACTATCGCCGTCATTATTTTGGTGATGGAAGCGGGGTAAAAACGTTTGTTCTCGTTTTTGGCGTAAATGACCACGTCGGTGTCCAGATTTACCATATAAACGCCCTCGCTGTAAATCTTGTCCACCACTGGAACAAAATCCGCGCTTACGGTGAGCCCGGTCGAAAATTGTATGATAAAAGCAAAAATTAACAGATAAGCTAAAATGCTCCTATATTTTTTAACATATCGCATATGGACAAAACTCCTTTTTTAGGGTATAATAGATAGCGGGACTTTTTGGGGATCGTATATCCGATTCTCATAAAGCTGTCATAGCTAATACTATTATACCAAATCGGAAGGAAAAGTTAAAGCCCTAAATTGAAATTTTATGAAAAATTTCATAATTCCCGCAAAAAGTAATGTTTATTTTAAGATTGTATATGAACAAATGCAGAAAAAGAAAGGAAAATACAAAAAATGGAGAAGGACTACTTATTTGACACCAAGGTGATACAGTCGGGTTACGACGGAGATCCGATCACTCATTCTACGGTGCCTCCGCTTTACATGACCAACGCTTATTCATTCGACAGCACGGACCATGCTAAGCGCTTATTCGAACTGTCGGAACCGGGGAATATTTACAGCCGTCTTCAGAATCCCACCTGCGAGTTTTTTGAGAAAAAGATTTCCGATCTCGACGGAGGTGTTGGGGCTCTGTCCTTCGCTTCGGGTCACGCGGCTATTTTCAACACCGTGGTTAATCTCTGTCAGGAGGGAGACGAGGTGGTAAGCTCCATTAACATTTACGGCGGAGCGATAAATATGTTGGGCGTATCGCTGAAAAGGCTGGGTATCAACGTAAAGTTTGTTGATCCCGATGACTTTGAGGCATGGGAAAATGCTATTACGGACAGAACAAAACTTTTATTTACCGAGATAGTGGGTAATCCCAACGTAAATGTTGCCGACCTTGAAAAAATAGCGGAGATCGCCCACAGACACGGTATTCCTTTTGCAGCGGACAGCACTTTCACCACTCCGTATCTTTGCCGTCCCATCGAATTCGGCGCCGATTTTGTAATACACAGCGCCACTAAATTTTTGGCCGGTCACGGTTCGGTAATGGCGGGCGTGGTAGTAGACAGCGGACGGTTCAAATTTAAGGACAACCCTCGGTTTCCCCTTTACAATGCTCCGGATCCTTCATATCACGGAGTGGTATTCGCCGACTTAGGTGAAAGCGCCTTTATTTTAAGATTAAGAGCGCTTATAACAAGAGATTTTGGCGCCTGCCTCTCTCCGTTTAACGCATATCTCGGCATTATCGGAATCGAAACTCTTTCTCTGCGAATGGCGAGGCACTGTGAGAATGCGTTGGCGGCGGCGGAATTTTTAGAGTCAAGAAGCGAGGTGGAGAAGGTCAACTGCCCGATGCTCAAGAGCAGCAAATATTATCAGCGGGCGCAGAAGTACATACCGAAAGGAGCGGGCGGTGTTTTCACCTTCGAGTTAAAGGGAGGAAGGGACGCGGGGGCTAAATTTATGGACAGCCTTAAGCTTCTTAAAATAGTGGCAAACGTAGGGGACGTAAGATCAATGGTTATTCATCCAGCTACCACCACACATTCGCAGCTTACTCCGGAGCAGCTTAAGCAAAGCGGTATAAGCGAAAATACGGTAAGGCTTTCAATAGGCCTTGAGGACAAGGCGGACATTATCGCCGATCTGGATCAGGCGCTTGAACAAACAAAAAAGTAAGGGAGTGAACCGGTTAAAAAATGATACTTATAACAGGCGACACCCATGGTGATATGACAAGGTTTGCGGCAAAGCAGGTAAAAACACTGAAAAAGAACGATTCGCTTATTATCTGCGGTGATTTCGGATTTATCTGGGACGGCTCCAAGGCGGAGAAGCACAGGTTAAAGCAGTTGGGAAGAAAAAAATACAACATTCTTTTTGTGGAAGGCGTTCACGAGAACTTCGAGGAGCTTAAAAAGTACGATACCGAGGAATGGTGCGGCGGAATGACGCGCAAGATAAGCGGAAATTTGAGGCAGTTACTACGCGGTCAGGTGTATGAAATAAGCGGGAAAAAGTTTTTTGCCTTCGGCGGAGGAAGGAGCGAGGAGAACGATACCTATCTTAACCCTTCGGATAAGGCGGCGGAAAATCGGTGGCGTATGGAGATACCGACCGATGAGGAGCTGGCTGAAGGATTAAGGAACCTTGAAAAACACGGGAATCGGGTGGATTACATAGTGAGCTATGAGCCTCCCGCCAAGATAAGCGAGTTTTTAAACTTGGGAAAAACGGACAGAAACCACATAAATACTTATTTTGAACAGATTCGTGAAAAAATCGAGTTTGGCCGCTGGTTTTTCGGAAGGCATCATATAAACAAGCTTATACCGCCAAAGTATTATGCGGTATTTGATAGCGTCGTTGACGCGGAAGAAGAACCGAAGGTCGTTAATGCGCTGAAAATGATAAAATAAAAAAATTTAATTCAAAAGAAAGGAAGACACAAAATGGCAGGAGAATTTAAATTTGAAATAACCAAAGAACTGGGGGTTATTTCCGAAAACGCTAAGGGATGGCGCAAGGAACTGAATATGGTAAGCTGGAATGATAGGGAGCCTAAGTATGATATAAGAGAATGGTCCCCCGATCATGAGAGAATGGGAAAAGGCGTCAGTCTTACTGAGGAGGAGTTAGTCGCTTTATCGGAGCTTATCCAAGACCGGGATTCGGAAGACAGTTTTGAGTAAAAAAGCTTGTTGGGAAAAGGAAACAGCGTATCAAAATCGTTTGATACGCTGTTTTATATTTTTTATAACTTTGATCTTTGTTAATTGATTAAAATAGCATTAACAATATTATGCAGTCGCTCTTTTTTCTATAAATTTCTTTCTCACCGCTTTATTGCTGTACGGTTCAATGCGCAGGGTTTCCATAACCGAACAGAATTTATCAACCATGCAAACCAGCCAGCCTTCGCGTGTGAATGGCACACGCGTAAAAGTCAGCGGCCACATATGGGTAACTATAACGCTGTATTCCTTTGGCGTTATTCCGAAAACTTTCCTCGCGTTTTCGGCGGCAACCATGGGATGTCTGAATCCGTGAAGACCCTGCTTCGCTATATCTTTAGGTATATTGTGCCAATCGTAAAGGAAAAAGTCGTGCAGAAGCGCACCGGTTATCAGCGTCTTAGGATCGCATTTCAGATTAAAAAGGCAATTTAAATTAAAGGCATATTTTGCCACCATTATACTGTGAGTTAAAACGCTTACTGTGCCGTGCTGAATGTTTGCGGCAGAGGAAAGAACGTTCTTGTCCTTTAAAATTTCCTCCGCGTAAGCTTTAAAGACTGAATCAATGCTCATTTATGGATATTCCTCCGTATGTGGTTTATTGTATTAAGATCTGTTTTCGGCGCTTTGATCGGTTTCGATTTCGCTGTCGATTTCATTCTTACGGCGGTGAATTGCCGCAGAAAAATGACCGAAAATACGGCCTATTCTCATTCTTTTTTCGGCAAAGGCCGCTTTGATTTGTTCGGGTGACAGCTTGCTTCTTATTTCGGGCCACTTTATGCTTTTCTTTACGGTAAATATTATGTCCACAGCAAATACAATCATCATGGCACAGTCAAAAAATGTCATGAACGTACTTCCAACTCGATATCCAAACCATTTAAGCAGCGGGAACAGTATGTATATCATAAACAGCGACAGCAGACCCCAGCAAAGGGAACTTAACAAGCTGATGCGGTTTTTGTACACCAATTTCATCATACTGTAATCCCAGAACTGTCTTTTAAAAAGCTTTTCCATAAGAAATCCGGTGAAATATTCCAGTACGGTACAGCCAATCATACCCGCTAAAAATACAAAAAATCCGTTGCTCTTAAACGGCTCCCCCAACAGTATTATCACACAGCCGCCAAATCCGTATACCGGAATATACGGGCCCTTAAGGGATCCCCTGTTGACAAATTTTCTGTGATAAAGCGATTCCACCGTGGTTTCGTGAATCCACCCAATAAAGGTGAATATAAAGAACATAAACAGCCAGTGTTCAAAATAAATTCCTTCCATTTTCCTCTCCCTTTTCTATCTCACTGCGTTTTTTTCACGGCTTTTTCTTAATTTATATGCCGTAAATTATAAAAATATTTTTTGCTTATATCGGATTTTACTCGGCTTCTTCAGAGGTTTCTTTTTCTGCCGCTGATGTTTCTTCGGGTGCCGCAGTTACTTCGGTATAGGGGTGAAGGCTGTTATTAATAAGCGAGATGTTTGCGGAACTCCAACCGTCGCCCGCTTTCATTTCGCTGATGCAGCGGTCGAGTTCATTCTGGTTGCTTTTCAGAACCGCAGCCTTGGCTCTGTCTTCGCTGTTTTCGGAGTTTCTCAGGCGATCGTATTCATCCGGACTTAGTTCAAAATATACGCTCGTTTTTTCGGTATCATGGTCAATTTTTACTCTGAACCATTCCGAGGATACGTCGGACTCGTTTTGGGTCAAGGCTCTGAAAATACACTGGGATGAAAAAGCGCCGTCTTTAACGTATGCTTCCGCTATGTACAGTTCCTTTGCTCCCGCGACTTCTTCCACGGCGGCATTCACAGCCTTTTGAGCAAAATTTTGACATTCAGGGCTTGGAAGGTCAGGGAATATGAACATTTTTCCGAAATAACCGCCGCCAAGTCCCACTGCCAAAGCTATTACGGCGGCAATTACGCTTCCGGCAGGAGAGGATTTTGTCTTTTCTTTTTTTACTTTTTTGGGGCGCTCAATTTTTTCTTTTTTTGGCTTTTTGGGTTTTTTAGGCTTTATGGGTTTTCCTTTTTCATCAACTTCGTATAACATCGGCTCGTTATTGCTGCTGTTTTCTCCGTTTTCCTTTTTTTGAGCTTCGGCAGGGTTATCCGACGCGTTTGCGGCATTCGGCTTGGCGGATGGCTGAAGCGGTTGAGACGGAGACGACGGAGCGGCGGAAGCGCCGTTTTTCGGCTCCAGTTCTTTGAAGCCGTCGGAGCTTACGGCCGTCTGCTTTTGTTTGCCGCGTTTTTTTTGCGGTGCGGGCGGAGGTGCGGGTGCGGGAGCCGATTCTTCTTCCGGCGTAAGATTTATTACGCCTCCCGCTTCTATTTCATCCTTCTGAGCCTCGGACAATTCAGGGGGGAGTTCTTTAAGGGTTACCTTTTTGAATACTTCCTCTTTTTGATTTTCTTCCTCATCATCTTCATCAAAGATGTCAAGCTCACCAAGACCGAGGGATTCGCTTTCCTCCATAAACTGTGACGCGGAGCGGAGCATAGCGTCAATGGCGGCGCTGTTGTCTATGGGAGCGCCGGAAATGTCGTTGTTCATTATCACGCTGATTGGTGCATCGCAGTAGGGGCAGTTTTCGACATCCTGAAGTATCTCTTCCCCGCAGCCGGGACATCTTATTGTTTCCGTAGTCATATGGATAAACTCCTTTCGTTTGAGAAGGATGTATATATTATATTTTTAATCGGCATTGCATATACTAATTATTTTATCATTATTAAAGAAAAATGTCAATGGTTATATGTACAAAATGTGATTTTAATTTGTAAACGTAAATTCCCAAAGTAAGTTCCACTAAACAAAGAGAGCTTTTACCAAACCGAAAAAATCATTTCAGACGCTGTGGCAAAAGGTAAAAGTCCTTACGATTTATTCACCTTTTCCTATTCACAGAAGCTTGCTTCTGTTCTTGGAATTTCTTGTATTTCTCCGGAAGATGTTATCCAAGCTCCTAAACTTTTGAGAAAAATTTCTTCTTAATTCTTTCCCGCACTTATTTTTACACTTGTGGAATTTAGGGCATGTTTGAAAAATCGGAAACGCCGTCTTTTCGCCCCCAAACGGTCATCTTCTGCGTCAAAAAGCCTCGTCAAACGACAGTTTGACTGCGTTTTTTTCCTTGAAGCTAACCATTTTGGGGCAAAAATCCGTCATTCCCTCTATTTTCAAACAAGCCCTAGTCTAAGACGTTTTTGTTTTAGGCTTATTTGCTATGCCCTTTTTTTGATTTTCATCATGCTGTTATGCTGTTTTTTTCTTTTTTTCATTCGTTTTTTCTTTTTTCCACGTTTTACTTCCACTTCTTCCTACTGTGGAACTTACTTTGGGAATTTACGATTTTTACGGGTATACTATACAATAAAAAGAAAGGTACTGTCACAGAAATGGAACATATTTACGATACTCTCATAATCGGAGGAGGACCCGCCGGATATACGGCGGCTTTATATGCTGCCCGCAGCAAACCGGAAGTGCTGGTTCTTGAAAAAATCTCGGCGGGGGGACAGATGACCCTTACCGGAGAGATAGATAACTACCCCGGCTTTGAAGAAGGGATAGACGGTTTCCTTCTGGGCGAAAAAATGAAGAAGTGCGCGGAACGTTTCGGTGCCGAGACGCGGTTCGTGGAGGTGACCGGAGTGGATTTTACCCAAAAAATCAAAAAAATATATACCTCTGACGGTACGTTTTACGGAAAAACGGTGATTATAGCCACGGGAGCCGACCCAAGGCGGCTTGGGATTGCCAATGAAAAGGAATTGACGGGAAAGGGCGTTCATTACTGCGCTCACTGCGACGGTATATTTTACAAAGACAAAAGGGTAGTGGTGGTCGGAGGAGGAAATTCGGCGGCTTCGGATGCTCTGTATCTTTCTCGGATAGCTTCAAAGGTTTATATTGTTCACCGACGAAACAGTCTAAGGGCGGAAAAGTATTATTACGAGCCTCTGTCACGGGCGGGCAACGTGGAATTTATATGGGACAGCGTTTTAACGGAGATTGTTTCCAAGGACAGAGTTACGGGAGCAGTTATAAAAAATTTGAATACAGGAAAAACAAAAACCGTTGACTGCGAAGGGATTTTTATCGCCATAGGCAGGAAACCCAACACTGATTTTTTAGTAGGCGCGGTGGAGCTGGATCGCGGCGGGTACGTAGTGGCGGGGGAAAACACGAAAACAAGCGCCGATGGGGTGTTCGCTGCTGGCGATGTGAGAACCAAGGAGCTAAGGCAAATAGCCACGGCGGTGGGGGACGGAGCCGTAGCGGGATCATATATTATTGCTCCCCAAATTAACTCTTGAATTTTTTTGCTTGCCCGACTGCCGAAATACTTCGTCAGAAATCCTTGAAATATGCGCATATTCCTGCGGCTTTCTTCCTTGTCTTTCGGCAGCCGTTCAGCGCATAAAATCTTCAAGAGTTAATTGGGAGAGCAATACCTTAAGTACTATATGAAAATCATTCCAAATTTCAATTTTCATATAGTACAAAAAAGTCTTTACCGTTTGGCGCAAATTCCAAACGGTAAAGACTTTTTAACAATCTTAAAAACTGCCGTTTTATGTCAAGTTATTTCCCTGAATAGCTTGATTAAAAATTGGTATTACTCACAAAGTCCAAAAGCTCTTTTTCCGCTTTTTTGCATTCCTCGTATCCCTCGTCGTATAGCTTCGCCAATTTTTTCGGATCCCGTTCCGTCCTTCCCACTCCGAAACCGTCTTTTGGGGCTATAACAAAGGCTTTTCCCTCTTTTTCAAGCTCATATAGCTTTTTCATGCTGTTGTTGTAATTTTCGGGACGGTTCAGGAAGCTTTTGAGAAATTCCGGATATTTTTTATAAGCCAGCTTTACCAGCGGAGTGGCTTTTTCATAACCTTTTATGTATCCCCTCGGACGCGTAAGGAGCACTATAACTTTGTCGCAGCCGTCGGAAAAAGCTTTTTCAAAGGGCAGCGAATCGGAAACCCCTCCGTCCATGTACGGCTTACCGTTTATTTCAATCGGTTTAAACAAAAGCGGCAGCGCACAACTGGCTCTGAGCGCTGTAAATTCTTTGTCCGCAGGCAGTTCAAGATATTCGGCTTTTCCGCTTTTCATATCGGTAACCACCGCGATACAATTTTCCTTCCTGTTATCAAAGGCTTCGTAGTCGAAAGGGAGAAGACCGTTGGGAATATCGTCGAAAACGTATTTCAGGTTGTAGTAGCTTTTGTTTTTTCCGTTAAAAAGATGTCTTATTCCCGCGTACTGTTTATTGTGCTGATAATCGGTCATAATACGGCGGTTTCTTCCCTTTTGTCTTGAGGAATAGCTTACGCCGAAGGAAATTCCCGCGGATACGCCTATTACGTAGTCCGCGTAAATTTTCAGCTCCAACAATCTGTCCATTACCCCGCAGGAAAAATAAGTGCGGCTGGCTCCGCCTTCAAGTACGAGACCGATTTTCATTCTGAAAGTTCCTTTCTTCCGAGGATTTTTTAGGATTGTTTTACAGTACCGATATTATTTGCCGCAATACTCGATTATCGCCTTTGCGAATATCTCAGCGGACATCAGCATATTATCCGCGCCTATCCACTCGTCCGCGCCGTGAATATTGTTGTCCTCGCCCTCTATTTCCATACCGAACGCGACTCCTCCGTCTATGCCGTGCACATAGGTTCCGCCGCCGATAGACTTGCAGTAACCTTCTTTTCCCGTGGTTTCGCTGTACACCTTAAGCAAAGTACGCACGAAATCACTGTTTTTATCGGCGCAGTGCGGTTCCGATCCTACCGCGGAGATAAATTCAAGCCCGTTTCTTGCCGCCGCTTCACCGATTCTTTTTTCCGCCTCGGCTTTGGTCAGCGACACGGGGAATCTCATATCGGCTTTGCAGTAAAGCTTTCCCTCTTTGTATTCCAGTATACTGAATACACAGGTTGTGCTTCCCGATTCGTCCGTTACGTTAAGTCCCAGAGATTTGGCGTCGGTCTCTCCGTGGGGGAAAAGACCCGTAAGGGATTTCAGCATGGCTTTGTCATTATCCCCGATATCCGTCTCAAGCAAATATCCGAACAGCTTTGTAAGAGCGTTTACTCCATGCTCCGGAGTCGAAGCGTGAGCCGATTTTCCCTTGCAGACAATATATGTCTTTCCGTTTTCATAACGGCATTCGATATCCTCAGAAGAGGCAAGTATGAAATTTCCTTTGAGAACCGCTGCCGCTTCCGCCGGCACCGCGTTTACCACAGTTCCGCCGCTTAAGCTTTCAATATGGGAGCAGTCTAAGCTTCCGCCGAATTCAAACCTCAGCATTCCTTTTTCGGTGGTGATAATAGGGTATTCCGCGTCCGGCGTGAATACCGCGCCGGGCATTACGGCTCTTTTCATATATTCCCGTATATCTAGCTCCGAACCGGTTTCCTCCGAACAGCCCGCTATAAGTCTGACGTTTTTCTTAAGAGTATAGCCGCATTCCCTTACCGCTTTCATGGCGAAAAGCGACGCTATCACCGCACCTTTGTCGTCCATACAGCCCCTTCCGTACAGCCGTCCGTCTTTCTCCGTCACGTCGAAGGGCGGAAAGCTCCAGTCCTTTTCCGTAACCGGCACCACGTCAAGATGCGCCAATATTCCCAAAGCGGGTTCTCCCTCTTCAAAAAAGTCGGCGCTACCCGCGTAGTAATCGTAATTTGTTCCTTTAAAGCCGTTTTCCTCGCAAAGCTTTAAAAATTCTTCAAGCGCCTTGCCGCACTCCGCGCCGAAGGGATACTTCCCATCTTCTTTCCCGCTTACCGACGGTATTCTTATCAGTCTCGCCAGCGCTTTTTTCATTTCCGGAAAATTTTCCTTTAAATATTCTTTTATTTCCATTTTACCTGCCCTTTCTTTTTTTGCTTTTTCGTTGTCATCGGTCAGAACGGCGTTTTCGCGTGAGTTTCCCTGTATTTTACGGCGCTTTTCTCATATTCGTTCAGAAGTGCCGTTATCTCTCTTATTGCGGAGTCGGGAGCATACATTTCCACCTTTCGCCGCTTTGTATCTCCGTTTTTCAGCTCCTGTGTAAAAATGATCTCAAGCTTGTGTTTCTTTGTGTTTAATGTGCCGTAGGTGGCTTCCGGTATTATCTTGCCCCAATGATAATAAGTGCCGCCGTAATACACCGATTTGCTTCCCACTATCACTCTTTCGCCGTTCTGCATCATTCTTTCATAGTTGAATTTCGGCATTACAAAGAACAGGGTAGCAAAGATCGCAAACACCCCTATACTGAAAAACAGGCTTATCCACATCAGATTGGTCTTAACCATAGCATTTGCCAGAATATAAATATAATATACGGAAAAAGCCAGACCAAAAAGCGCTATTGCGATATAAAACCCGCGGTTGCGCTTTCTCGCTTTCTCCGCCTGATCTATAAGCTCATGTTTTTTCAGACGGTACTCAAGCCTTGCCCCTTTGCCCTTAAGCAGCTTGTCAAGCGTAAGGGCGGCGGGGAAATAGTATATAAAGTCAATGGCCAGAACGGCGGCGGTAAAGACGGTGAAAACTATACCGAAAACAATCTGGGTTCCGTCAAGATCCACGTTAAAGAAAAATATCGACAGTACTCCCAGAACCGCCCCGAACAGCAAAAGCCATAAAAACGACCATAACATGGGATTGCGGGGACAGTAGAATTTACGTTTTTGTTTAGGCTTATCATCCGGATGAGTTATCGTCCCTTCCTCGAATTTCTTAAGATTTTCGAGAGCCACGTCGGCGGCGGGATCCTTTTCCTCCGATTCGTTTTCGTCTTTTTCATTGAAATATTCACTTTCTTCCGTTGATTTGGGAGTGATGTCAAAATCTTCCATACTGTCGAAAAGCGCTTCGTTAAAGTTTTCGCTGTCGTTTTGACCGGCAGCGTTTTCGGACAGCGCTTCGGATTCGGATACGTTTACCAGCGGTAAGCCGCAGTCTTCACAGAAATTTCCCTCGTTATTTTCATGGCCGCAATTACTGCATTTCATAGCGTATTTTCCTTTCATTTTAATAATGATTACAAAGTCAACAAGATATCGCAGCAAAAAACTATTCATAATAATTTTACCACATTTTACCGCCAAAATCAACAATAAAATTATACATAAAAAATCATACAAAAATTTTTCTGAAATTTTCTTATTTTATTTGACAATAGTTATTGAAATTTTTCGGAAAATATTGTATAATTAGTTTTGATTTGATGAAAAGTTAATTTACGGGCTAAATTGATCCTGAATTAGCTTAATATACTGTAATATAAGGAGATTAGGTTATGGTAGAAATCGCTAAGCTTCTGGCCTCCGTAACAAAGGGCGCCACGGTTCCGTCCGAACACGTTGATATGATGTGGTCGACTCTTGTAACGGGTATTGTGGTAGTTTTCCTAATATTGGTGCTTTTGGTATTTATACTGTGGCTTATGGGAAAGGTTCTTAATATGAATTTTAAATCCAAGGCCGCCGCTCCCGAAAAGCCCAAGACCGCTCCGGCGCAGACCGCCCCCGTAACCGCACCTGCGGAAGCGGAAAGCGAATACGATGAGGACGACAGCGAAATAATCGCGGTTATTGCCGCGGCTATCGCCGTATACGGAGAAGCGGACGGAAAGCAGTACAAAATCGCTTCCGTGAAAAGAAAAGAAAAAGCGCTTCGCGGTAATTGGAGTGCCGCAGGCATACACGAAAACACAAGACCCTTCTGAAAAAAGCGGATTTTTTCAACAAATCCCCTTGGGAATCAGCTTTGTGAAAGCGTTCCTCCCAAAAGGGGATAAAACAAACCGAGAAAGGAAAAAAGCAAATGTTAGAAACTTTTTGGGAAACCATAAAAACATTGGCGGCTGAATCCGCTTTTGCTAATATTTCATGGCAGCAGGGCATAATGATCTTACTTTCCTTCCTGCTGATGTATCTTGCCATTGTCAAGAAATTCGAGCCCTTACTTCTTTTGCCAATCGCTTTCGGTATGGCTCTTACCAATATTCCGGGAGCTGAGCTTTATCATCCCGAATTTTTTATGACCGGAAATATTGACTATGGTCAGGTTCTCCACGACGGCGGACTTCTGGACATACTTTACTTAGGCGTAAAGCTTCAGCTTTTCCCGCCACTTATCTTTTTGGGAATAGGGACTATGACCGACTTTGGTCCGCTTATCGCAAATCCAAAGAGTTTCCTTTTGGGAGCGGCGGCTCAGGCGGGTATCTTCTTTACATTTATCGGTGCATGTCTCCTCAGTATGACCGGAATAACCTCATTTACAATGGAGCAGGCGGCGTCCATAGGTATTATAGGCGGCGCGGACGGACCCACGGCGATATTTGTTACCTCCAAGCTGGCTCCCGAAATGTTGGGTTCAATTGCCGTGGCGGCATACTCTTATATGGCGCTGGTACCCTTTATACAGCGTCCCATCATGTTGGCGCTGACCACTAAAAAGGAGCGCTCCATTAGAATGAAGCAGCTTCGTACCGTTTCCAAACGGGAAAGAATCATTTTCCCTATTGCGGTAACCATTCTCGTATCATTTATAGTACCCGACGCTACGGCTCTGGTGGGTATGCTTATGTTGGGCAACCTGTTCAGGGAGAGCGGAGTTGTTGACAGACTTGTTAAGACCGCTCAGAATGAGCTTATGAATATTGTCACCATTATGTTGGGCGTTACTGTCGGCGCAACAGCCACCGCCGCCAACTTCCTCAGTATAGAAACGCTGGCGATTATACTTTTAGGTTTGATCGCGTTCAGTATCGGTACGGCTGCTGGCGTTCTTTTCGCCAAGCTTATGAATAAGCTCAGCGGCGGAACGATAAATCCTCTTATAGGTTCGGCGGGCGTTTCTGCGGTTCCTATGGCGGCGAGAGTAAGCCAGAAGGTGGGTGCGGAAACGGATCCCTCCAACTTCCTGTTGATGCACGCAATGGGGCCTAACGTGTCGGGTGTTATCGGTTCGGCGGTTGCGGCGGGCGTACTGCTCTCCATATTCGGATAAAAATCGGCATCATTCCCCGTCAATGTCAAGGATTTATTATAGGAATAACTTTTTTGAATTAAAATGATATTTTCCCGCGAGTTGAAACGATTGCACGCTCAAAGCGTAAAAGTCGTGATAGCTCGCGGGAAAATATTAGACCTTACCCCTTTATTTTTACAAGCTGCCACCGTTGGTAAATGGCAGCTTGTTTTTTGTAATTTTAAAGCAGCGCAGTTAAGCAATTCTGGCAGCTTGTTTAATAATACTAAATCCTGATAAAAACTTTTTATTAGGATTTAGTATAAAAATATATTAAGTATATCGCAAAGAATTTTATAAATTGCAAAAAATTAAAGTCCGAACCTCACCTTTTGCAGTGTGATTCGGACTTAGAAAATGTTTTTAAGTAAATTTATTTATCGGACAACTTTATTGCATTCCGCAGATCTCTTGATAAAGTCCTATATACAGCTTAGCCGACTGCGCCCAGCTAAAGTCGGCCTTCATCGCTTTGGTCACCAAAGCGCCCCATGCCTTGCTGTCGTTATAGTAAAGTTCGGTGCATCTGCGAACCGCGCCTAACATATCGAGAGCATTGTATGACAGGAAGGTGAAGCCGAGACCCTTTCCGTTCGGTTCTCCGTAGTCGGGAATCGAATCCTTCAAACCGCCCGTAGCTCTTACAACGGGAATTGTGCCGTACCTCAGTGAAATCATCTGAGCAAGGCCGCAGGGTTCACTCTTACTGGGCATAAGGAACATATCGGCGCCCGCATATATTTTCTTTGCGAGAGCAGGTATGTAACCGCAGGTGAAGCTTACCTTATCGGGGTAACGATAATGCATTTCGTTAAAGAAATTTTCATACTGCGCTTCACCCGACCCTAAAATCACTAGCTTGCAGCCCAATGTAATCATTTCGTCAAATGCGCATTTTATAAGGTCAAGACCCTTGTGTTCAACAAGACGGGACACAAGTCCGATAACGGGCGCGTCATCCTCGGTGGGAAGTCCTACTTCCTCAAGCAGCTTTTTCTTGCATACTCTCTTGCCACTCTTGCTTTTCGCACTAAATGTGGCGGGAATTGCGGGATCCTTTTCGGGATTGTACATATCCGTATCTATACCGTTCAGGAAACCGCAGGTTTTATAAGTCTTGTTCTTGAGTATTCTGTCAAGGCCGTGCGAAAACCACGGATCAAGTATTTCAGTGGCGTAGGTGGGAGAAACGGTGGTGACCTTTTCGGAAACTTCGATGGCCGCTTTCATAAAGTTAACGTCTCCGTCGTACTCCATGATATTTTTATATTGCTTGGGTATACCGAGCACCTCTTCCATAAGCTCAAGGCCGTAACGACCCTGATACTGGATATTATGAATGGTGAATACCGTATGAATATTTTGCATGTTATACTGGTTACGGTAGTAAAGGTTGTAATAAACCGGGATAAGAGCGCACTGCCAGTCATTGGCGTTGATAACGTCGGGACGCAGATCGAATTTTTGAATAAGCTCCATCACCGCGCGTGAAAAGAAAGCGTATCTTTCACCGTCGTCATAATAACCGTAAAGACCGAAATCGCGCTTAAAATAGTATTCGTTGTCCAGAAAATAATAGGTAACTCCGTTAAGCTCGGTTTCGAACACTCCGCAGTACTGCGCTCTCCAGCCTACCGACACATAAAAGTGATCCACATACCTGATATTTTCCTTATGGGAATCCTTGATGGTATTGATGTAATAAGGCAATACCACAATACATTCCTGCCCCTCCGCCACAAGAGCCTTGGGGAGAGAACCCGCTACGTCCGCAAGTCCGCCCGACGCGGCAAAGGGTTGAGCTTCGCTGGTTGCATAAAGAATTTTCATGACTGTATTTCCTTTCGTGAAAAATTTACAAGGAATTTTATGACAACGCCGCACAATTATTACCGTTCGACAGAAATGCCGGATTTTTCGTCGGATTGCATAAACATGACGCAGGAGGACAGCCAATAAGATAAGCCCGTCAAGGAAAGTTTGTGTAATATATCGAAAAATGTGGAATCAAGCGGACGTTAAGGCGTGAGCCGTTTATTGCGCGGTATTGCCTTATATTATTCGACAAAAGCTGCCGATAAGTACGTGTATTTGCATAAAAGCACGGCAAATTTTTACTTTTTTATTATATCACAAATTTTAAAAAATTACAAGTTGAAAACTAAAAAAATTTAAACAAATTGCACAATCTTATATCTAATACCAATCTTTGATCAAGATATAGACAAATAATATGGATGACCAAAAATCGGTATTTTATTTTTTTAAATTAAAAACCGAACCACATCGTAAAAGATGTGGTTCGGTTTGGACAGGGGTGTTTTTTACTTATTGGCTTCTTCAACTGCTACCGCGCAAGCCACGGTAGCGCCTACCATGGGATTGTTGCCCATACCGATGAGTCCCATCATCTCAACGTGAGCGGGAACGGAGGAAGAGCCGGCAAACTGAGCGTCGCCGTGCATTCTGCCCATGGAGTCGGTCAACCCATAGGAAGCGGGCCCCGCCGCAACGTTGTCGGGGTGGAGAGTACGGCCTGTACCGCCGCCCGAAGCTACGGAGAAGTATTTCTTTCCGTTTTCAATTGCCCACTTCTTGTAAGTGCCCGCTACAAGGTGCTGGAATCTGGTGGGGTTGGTGGAGTTACCTGTAATTGAAACCTCAACGCCCTCCATTCTCATGATAGCAACGCCTTCGGTAACATCGTTTGCGCCGAAGCAGCGAACCTTCGCCTTATCGCCGTCGGAGAAAGCAACTTCGCGGACAACGGTAAGCTTGTCGTTGGAAATATCGTAATCGGTCTCAACATATGTAAAGCCGTTTATTCTGGAAATAATATAAGCCGCATCCTTGCCCAGACCGTTGAGAATAACTCTCAAAGGCTCTTTTCTTGCCTTATTGGCGGTTCTCGCGATACCGATTGCGCCTTCGGCGGCGGCAAAGGATTCATGACCCGCAAGGAAGCAGAAGCACTTTGTGTCCTCCTCAAGCAGCATTTTACCTAAATTGCCGTGACCCAAGCCAACCTTTCTGTTTTCCGCAACGGAGCCGGGAACGCAGAAAGCCTGAAGTCCCTCGCCGATAGCGGCGGCAGCGTCGGAGGCTTTTGTGATCCCCTTCTTAAGGGCGATGGCGGTACCGAGTGTATAAGCCCAAACGGCATTTTCAAAAGCGATGGGCTGAACGCCCTTTACGATCTCCTCAACGTTGATGCCCTTGGAAAGGCAGAGATCTCTTGCTTCTTCGATCTCCTTCATACCTAAGGATGCAAGACACGCGTTTACTTTGTCGGCGCGTCTTTCCTGACCTTCATATTTAGCCATAATCTTACTCTCCTTTCCTGTTATTCTTCACGAGGGTCAATTTTCTTGACCGCCTCGTCATATCTGCCGTACTGTCCCAGGTTAGCCTTGTAAGCCTCGTCTGGGGTCTTTCCGTGGCGAATATCTTCAAGCATCTTGCCGATCTTTACAAACTGATAGCCGATAACTTCGCCGTTGGCGTCAAGACCCAAAGAGGTTATGTAGCCTTCCGCCATTTCCATATAGCGAACGCCCTTCGCCTTGGTGGAGAAGATTGTGCCAACCTGTGAACGGAGTCCCTTGCCCAAGTCTTCGAGACCGGCGCCGATGGGCAGGCCGTTCTCGGAAAAGGCGGTCTGTGTACGTCCGTAAACTATCTGTAAAAACAGCTCTCTCATTGCAACGTTGATGGCGTCGCATACCAAGTCGGTGTTGAGCGCTTCCAACAGCGTCTTTCCGGGAAGAATTTCCGCGGCCATGGCGGCGGAATGGGTCATTCCGGAGCAGCCAAGAGTTTCAACCAGAGCCTCCTCTATAATGCCGTCCTTAACGTTCAGTGTGAGCTTGCAGGTGCCCTGCTGAGGTGCGCACCAGCCCACGCCGTGTGTAAGACCGCTGATATCGGCGATCTGGTAGGGCTTTACCCACTTGCCTTCTTCGGGAATGGGCGCGGGGCCGTGCTTGGGTCCCTTGGCGACAACGCACATTTTCTCAACTTCATGTGAGTAGTTAATCATGCTTTAAACTCCTTTCGGGTAATTTATGTTAATTTTTTTAACCTTGTATTATTATACCAAAATCGGGCGGTGATTTCAAGAGATTTGTTAAAAAAAGAGTTCTTTCGGGGAATTTTTTGGTAGGAATTTTATGTGCAAAATTTTCTTAATTGCGTTAAAAGTCTGAATTACCTATACATTATAATAATTCCTAATAAAAAGCAGACAAAGGCGGCGTGTGGGGCGTTCCTGATCAAGGAAGTCCCAATCGTCGGATTTGTCTGATTTTTTCAAAATTTAGTATTAAAGATTGCGCCTCAAGCACTAATTTTTTATCATCCGTATTATTTGTCTATATTTTGATCAATTAGTATCAAACACTTCTTTTGCTATATCGCAGGATTCTTTCGCGTCCTTCGCGTAAAAATCCGCCCCAATTTTTTCCGCGTATTCCGGCGTAAGCACCGCCCCGCCAACCATTATTTTACAATCAACCTTATTTTCCCGCAAAAGCCTGATAGTTTCCTCCATACTCGCCAGAGTTGTGGTCATAAGAGCGGAAAGTCCCACAAGACGGATATTTTCCCTTACTGCGCATTCCAACACCCTTTCGCAGGGAACGTCTTTTCCCAGATCCAACACCTCGTAGCCGTAATTTTCCAAAAGCACTTTTACGATGTTCTTTCCGATATCGTGTATATCGCCCTTTACCGTAGCCAGAATTATCTTTCCCTTGGACACCGACTTTTCTCCGGTGCGGGCGTAATACTCCTTTATCACTTCAAAACAGCTTTGCGCCGCTCCTGCCGTCAGAATAAGCTGAGGAAGAAATATTTTGCCTTTTTCAAATTCGCTGCCCGTTTTGTCCAATGTCGGTATGAGAATATCGTTTATTATTGTCATGGGGTCACTGTTTTTCAAAAGATCCGCCGTGATCCTTGCGCCTTCGTTCCTGAGACCGTTTTCCAGAGCGTATCCCAAGTCATTCTCGTTTTTTGCGGCGTCTTTGTCATTTAATGTTTTTTCGCTCTTTCCGATTTCCCCGCCGTATCTTGCTATATACTCCATTGAGTTTCCGTCATATCCTTTAAGCACGTTGAACGCCATTACCGCAGCCGTCATATTCTCTGTATTGGGATTTATAATGGGCAGATCAAGCCCTTTTGTGAGCGCCATTGTAAGGAAATTGGAGCTGATTTTAACCCTGTCGGGCAATCCGAAACTTATGTTGGAAACACCCAATACGGTGCGAAGCCCCAGTTCGTTTTTTACTCTTTCCAGTGCCTCAAGAGTCACCATGGCCGCCTCCTGTTCGGCGGAAACGGTAAGGGTAAGACAGTCTATATAAACATCCTCCCGCCTTATTCCCAACGCAAGGGCTCTGTTCAGGATTTTTTCGGCTATTTTAAAGCGGCCCTCCGCGGTTTTGGGTATTCCGTTTTCGTCAAGGCAGAGTCCCACCACCGCCGCTCCGTATTTTTTCACCAGCGGAAGCACCGACTTAAGGGATTTTTCTTCTCCGTTCACCGAATTTACGATAGGCTTTCCGTTGTATACTCTCAGCGCCGCTTCCAGCACTTCCGGATTTGTCGAATCGAGCTGCAAGGGTATGTCCGAGATGCTTTGTATCGCCTTTACCACCTTTTTCATCATTTCCTTTTCGTCTATTCCGGGGGTACCCACGTTTACGTCAAGTATATCCGCTCCGCCTTTTACCTGCTCCACGGCCTGCCCCAAAATATAATCGGTATCTCCCGCAAGAAGGGCTTCTTTAAAGCGCTTTTTTCCGGTGGGGTTTATCCTTTCGCCGATAATTCGTGGGTGGTCGATTACTACGGTTCTGGAGGGAGTGCAGCAGGCGGAGGGTATTATGGGGTCGGTTTTTACAAAATTTTTTCCCTTTAACGCGTTTTTGACCGCCGAGATAAAGGATGGCTTTGTGCCGCAGCAGCCGCCGAACAGCTTTACCCCCAAAGGGATAAGCTTTTCGGTAAATGAAGCGAATTCCTTTTCGGTTATATTATAGGAATTCGTAACGGGGTCGGGGAGCCCCGCGTTGGGTTTTACCGCCACGGGAAGCTTAGTGATACGGCAAAGTTCCTCTATAACGGGATACAGTTCTTTTGGCCCCAACGAACAGTTTACGCCTATTGCGTCGACTCCGAGCCCCTCCAGAGTCAGCGCCATGGAGCTGACGGAGCAGCCGGTAAAGGTGCGCATATTTTCCTCAAAGGTCATGGTACACATAACAGGCTTGTCGGAATTCTCCTTTGCGGCAAGGACGGCCGCTTTAATCTCGTACAGGTCGGTCATTGTCTCAAAAACAATAAGATCGGCACTGCTTCCCGCAATTACCTGCTCTTTATAGATATCGTACGCCTCTTCAAATGTAAGGGTACCCGAAGGTTCGAGCAGCTGTCCGATCGGCCCTATGTCAAGAGCCGTAAGAACGTCGGTGCCTTCGCAGGCTTTTTTCGCGTTTCTTATTCCCGCTTTTATTATTTCCTCTACCGAGTAACCGCTTTTGGCCAGCTTATATCTGTTGGCTCCGAAAGTGTTGGCGTAAATTATATCCGCTCCCGCTTTAATATACTCGCAATGTATCTCGGTGAGGAGTACGGGGTTTTCCATATTTAAAATTTCGGGTGAATCTCCCGTTTTAAGTCCCCGCGCCTGAAGCATGGTGCCCATGGCTCCGTCCAATATAACGAATTCTTTTTCATGTAAAAATTTTTTAAAATCCATTTTTAGTCATTCCCTTCTAATCACAGTGCGCGTAATTTTTTCTGTATTGACAGATGTCCTTCATATTACAGCTTCCGCAGCCTCTTCTTCCCTTTGGCACCTCGTTTTCCGACACACCCATTACCGCCGTGACCGATTTTCTCGGTATAAGAATAAGACTGTCCGTAACGTTTACGCCTATCCTTTTGGGCGCGTCTATGACTTTAAGCAATTCTCCCTGCGTGTCCAAAGGAAAATCGCCGTATCCGGGGGAAAAGCGCCATGTATAGCCGTAATTTCCAATCGCTGATCTTATTTCCTCCTCCGCAAGCTCACAAGCTTGTTCCACCGCCGCCGAAGCAAGGCTGTCCGCTACCAGAGCCTTTTCCATTCCTTCGGTCTCATAGGTTCGTATCAGCTTGTCAACTCCTGCGGATAGAGTAACGCAAAGCAGTACGCAGCGGCTGCATCCCTTTAAATGATCCGAAATATCTTTACCCTTAAGTGTAAGAGAAGTATTGAGAACATTTACCTTGTTTTCGCAGACTTTGATATCGAATATTTTGTATATAAAACGCGGTTCAATCACTTTAAGCAGCATTTGTTCACATTCTTCGGTTATTTTAAGGAGTTCGCCTTTTATTTTGCCCTCCGAGCCTTCTCCTGTGCCCATATAGCGAAACGCTTCGGAACGGTTAAGTTTTTCTATTTGCATTTTTGGCTTTTCCTTTCTTACGCTTATTAAATTCAATCTGCATTAACAGACCGAATCAAAATTGCACAGAAAAAGCGCTCCAAGTCGACTATAAGCCATGAAGCGCTTTTAAAATACTATTATTCTTCCTGAAGCTTGAATCTGTCAAGCTGCTCCTGCAAAAGTCTGGCTTCGGCGAAAAGTTCTTCGCTGAGTGCCGCCGCCTCTTCGCTGTTTGCGGAATTGGTTTGTGTAACGGTAGCCACTTGTTCAATGCCTATAGTCACCTGACTGATAGCGTCTGCTTCTTCGTCAACGGCGTTTGTGATAGCCACTATGTCGTTGTTGGACTGAAGCACAAGTTTCATCGTCTTCTGAAGCGATTCGGAAACCGCCTCAACTATTTTAATGCCCTTTTCGGCGGCGTCTATACAGTTGTCTATAAGCTCCTTGGTAGCCTTGGCTGCCTGATCGGACTGGTTGGCGAGACTGCGTACTTCGTCCGCTACTACTGCGAAGCCCTTGCCCGCGTCGCCCGCTCTCGCGGCTTCAACAGCGGCGTTAAGAGCAAGTATATTGGTTTGGTAAGCAATATTTTCGATAGTCGCTATGATCTGACCGATCTGGGAAGAAGTGTTGCTGACGTTTTCCATTGCGGAAACCATCTCGTTGGCTCTTGTGGTACATACCTCAACCTGTTCCTCGGTCTGCTGAGCGTGTTCTTTTGCTTTAAGTGAAGTTTTTACGTTCTGTGCCGCGCTCTTTGAAAGGGTATCCAAGGTTGCATACATCTCCTGAACCGCGCTGGCCTGTTCGGTAGTACCCTGCGCCACGGACTGAGAATTTTCGGAAAGCTGTTCCGCATGACCTGAAATGCGGTGTTCCGCACGGCCGATCTCACCGAGTACTCCGGAAATGGTTTTAATAAAGCTTTCAATCGACTCTTGAATGGAGGTGAAATCTCCTATGTAACGAGCTGAGGTGTCAATACTGAAATTGCCTTCGGAAAGCTTTCCCATTATTGAGTTTATATCGGTGACATAACTGTTGATAACGGTAAGCGAATATTTAAGCGTATGTGCTAACTGTCCCAACTCGTTGTTTGAGTCATATCCTATAACAAGGTTGAGCTGACCCTGTTGAAGAGGTTTAATGTTGTTGGCAATTCGTACTATGGGTTTAACTATCTTGTTGAGAACAAAGAATACTAAGCTTCCCAAAGATAAGAGCACCAGAGAAAGACAAACGATAGAAGTTCCGTGCATGATACTGATGGTATTGCTGAGATCCTGCCTGCTTTCCTCGCTCATCATCGTGCCGCGCTCCACAACCTGATCCAGAAGTCCCACAAGGGTGCCTAAATTATTTTGTATCGTATGACGGTAATAAGCGTGAGCGGCATCGGGATCGCCTTCCAACGTTTCGAGTACGCTTATGGCGGATTGATGCAGTTCCATATGAAGCGGCTCTATCTGTTTGCGCAGATCAAGTATTTCAATATCGTCGGTACCTGCTTCGCCATAAAGCCACTGACCGAGAATGCAGGTGGTGTGGTCGGTGCTGCCGGTAAATTCGGTGCCGTCATATAAAGCGTTGCTTAAATTCAGAACCCATTTATAGTGGGCGCACTCGGCAGTTTGCGCTCTGTCCTGAAGTGCGGTCACGTTGTCTGCTTTTTCGCGGGTTCTGTCAATACGAATGAGGTTAAACGTAATCATAAAGCTGAACAGCAGCGTTGCGGAAAGCGCGGCTATTACTCTGATAAGCACTGATCTTTTGATGCTTTTATTTTTCATACAAGTACTTCCTCGCCTTAACTTATTATTGTTTTTTGAATATGTAACTTATTTTATTGTAGCATATAAACTTTATTTTGTCAATATCAAAAAGTTAAAAAATCAGTGTAGAATATTTTCGGAGTGGTATTCCCATATTTCTCCGTTTATGCTTATTTCGTATTCATACTCCGTATTGCCCGAAATAAATTCTATCTCGTATTTACAACCGGGATTGTGCTGATATCCGTCATAGCCGTGAACTCTGTCAAAGTCGCAATCAAGCTCTATCTCGGTGAAGATAACTTGTTTTTCGGTAAGCCCTGCGTGATTAAGAGCGATATTTTTTGCTTCCGTTTCCGAAATGGCATCAGATGTACTGTCAGGATTAACAAAATTGGGATTTGAAATTGTTTCCACGTAATCTTCCGAAGAAAAATCTCCCGGTGCCGAGGTTTCATAAGATGGCGGCTGCGTGTATTGTGAAACGTTGGATTCTGTTTCCGGTGATGTTATTTTTGTTGTATTTTCCGCAGTATCCGTTGCGGGGGGTTCTTTATTTTCGGACGTGGTTTGTTGGGAATTGTCGGAGGAATTTGCGGCGGTCGACGAAATGAGTTTTGATGAATATGACAATATTTCGCCGTCCATACCTATATTATACGCATACTCGGCAGCGTCTGTGACGAATTCCAATTCGTATTCATACTCGCCGTTTTCACGGTCAAGCTTTACGGATGTAAATGTCACGTTGTTTCCGTTTACTCCTGCGTGATTCAATGCGATGGCCTTGGCTTCTTCCTCGGAAAGCCGCTCAGTTTCCTTAGAGTTGTTGTTTAGAGCGGGAAATCCTATATTTTCGGAACATCCGGCCGTAGCGAGACAAATTGCGGAGGCAAATATTACCGACAGAATTTTTATGCTTGTTTTTTTCATATTATTATCCTCCATTTAAAAAGTATATACTGGTTTACTTAAGGAACCCCTCGATAATTATATTTTCCGCTTCCTGTTCTGTAAGACCGAGAGTCATAAGTTTTAATATCTGTTCTCCCGCTATCTTTCCGATAGCAGCCTCATGGATAAGCTGAGCGTCGGGATTGGCGGCGGTAAGTTCCGGAGCGGCGTTTACCGTAGCTTTATCGGCGATTATCGCGTCGCACTCCGAATGCCCCGTGCACGCGGCGTTTCCTATAATGCGGGAGCGGTAATTCTGTTTGGAACTGCCCTTTGCCACAGATCTTGATACCAGATTCGTGCCGGAATTTTCACCGTTAAGCTCTACCTCAAACTCCGTGTTGGCAACCTGATTGCCGTCGGTCATAAGAGACTCTCTTATAATAAGCTTCGCGTCTTTTCCCACTACCGCCTTTGTCTTGCGGTTGGTGGAATCAACGCCCTTTATCTGCACCGACTCTATTTCCAATACCGCCCCTTCTTCCAGAAAAGCTTCGGTTACCGGGTCGATGGAGCGGGTTCCGTCTCCATCTCCTGTTCCTATATGCTTTTCCTTATAGACAACATGAGAATTTTTGCTTAGGAAAAATCTGTGTATACCGTTGTGACGGGCGGTTTCGTGAGTGTCGGTATGAACGCCGCAGCCCGCGACTATTACAATATCCGAATTTTCACCCACATAAAAATCGTTGTATACAAGATCGTCAATATCGCCTTTTGTTACGCAGGCGGGTATGGAAACGGTCTCTTTTTTTGTATTGGGTTTTATTTTTATATCTATACCGGGCTTGTCGGTTTTTGTGCTTATATCTATATTTTCCGTAACGGCGCGGCCCGCGCACTGTCCGTTTTCTCTTATATTATAAGCTCCGGCAAATGTACCCGTCCAGTCGGATACTACGTTGAGAAGCTTTTCGGTTATCAGTTCCATTTCTCTGTCCTCCTTTAAAATGGTATATTTTTACATTTTAGGGCAAACCTTGCTTCTTACCCCGTCGTTAAGTAGCAGCGGCAGTATCTCATCCTTCTCGCCGCTGTGTTTTACTTCTCCCCCGCTTATTACCACAATCTCATCCGCAACCGAAAGTATCCTCTCCTGATGTGATATAATTACCAGAGTCTTGTCTTTCTTTTGCCTTAATTCCTCAAACACCGAAATAAGACTGGTAAAACTCCACAAATCAATTCCCGCCTCAGGTTCGTCAAATACAGCCAGCTTAGACGGTCTCTCCAGCACCGAGGCTATCTCTATCCTCTTGATTTCCCCTCCAGAAAGCGAAGAGCTTACCTCTCTGTCAATATATTCCCGTGCGCAAAGTCCCACTTTTCCCAAAACCTCGCACAGCATTTCGTCGCTGCGTTCCTCTCCCGATGAAAGCCTTATCAGATCTCTGACTGTAAGACCCTTGAACCTCACGGGCTGCTGAAACGCATAGCTTATTCCTTTTCCTGCTCTTTCCGTAACGTTCAGATCCGTTATATCCTCGCCGTCAAGGTATATTTTCCCGGAGTTGGGTTTCTCGATTCCCGCTATCAGCTTGGCAATAGTGGTTTTTCCGCCTCCGTTGGGTCCGGTCACCGCCACTAAACGGTTATCCGGAACCGTGAACGAAACTCCGTTCAATATCTGCTCCCCGCTTGGAGCGCACCATGTTATATCTTTAAGTTCTAACATCAAGTCACTTCCTTTTTCGTTTTCTTTTAAATTCCGCAATAACATTATATACTATTTTAGTATAAATTGCAATACCCTATTGAATTTTTTACGGACGTAATCTGTTGCCAAATTCGGATTGCAGTTTTATTTTCTCGAAAGAGAAATAAAAAACACTTGCCATAATTAAAAAAATATGGTATTATTATTTTCGGAAAAATCAATAATATATAAAGGACAGAAGAAAAAATGAAAACCACGGATATTTTTAAAAAGAAAAGAGTATTTTCCTTTGAGGTATTTCCGCCAAAGCGTACAATGCCAATTGAAAAAATTTACGACACTTTAGATGAGCTGGCGGTACTGAAGCCGGATTTTATTTCGGTTACATACGGAGCGGGCGGTTCGGCAAGCGCTTACACCATTGAAATTGCATCCAAAATAAAACACGACCTGAAAACAGAAAGTGTTGCTCATCTCACTTGTCTTTACCTTTCCGAGGAGGAAGCACGGGAAGTCCTGTCCCGTATAGAAGAAAACGGAATAGAAAACGTTCTTGCCCTCCGGGGCGACAGTTCTCCCGATTTTGAGCCAAAAAACCGTTTTTGTTATGCGAGCGACCTTATATCGTTTATAAAAGAAAACAATCCGAATTTAAATATCCTGGGCGCTTGTTATCCCGAAGGACACAGCGAATCCCCCAATAAAATAGATGATCTTCGCTGCCTTAAGAAAAAAACCGATGCCGGCGCAAGCCATCTGGTATCCCAATTGTTTTTTGACAACAGCCTTTTCTTTGATTTTGCGGAAAAAGCGCGGATCGCGGGAATTGAAGCGCCCATAGAGGCGGGAATAATGCCCGTTGTCAATAAAAAGCAGATAGAAAGAATGGTTAGCCTATGCGGAGCTTCGCTGCCGGAAAAATTTCTTAAGATAATGAACCGTTATGAAGATAATCCCGAAGCACTTCGAGACGCGGGAATCGCCTACGCGGTGGATCAGATAGTGGATTTGGTTACAAGAGGAGTCGACGGTATACACCTGTATACCATGAATAACGCCTATATTGCGAGAAGAATATGCGAGGCGGTCAAAACGATTATTGAAACCTGATTTTATCACTCAGCCGATCAAACGTTTTCGGTAATGCTTGCCTAATAACATAATGGATCGCATAATTATGTTTCTTTAAATTTTAAAGTACTATTGATTTTTGCCCGATTTTGTGATACAATAAAATGATAATCGGACTGTGAACCGAAAAATAATCCAATAAACTATTTTAAATTTAAAAAGGAATACAATGAACAGAAAAGTTTCAGTGAGTATGCTTATAAGCCTTGTGGCAATCGCCTGTGCCATAACCTACGTGGTCACCGTCACCGTGTCCACCAATATGTTTAACAGGCTTATAGGCGGTGTTACCGAACGCGAGGAAATATATTCAAAAATACAGGAGATAGACACTTACGTGAGAAGCGCCTCATATTACGATATAGACGAGGAAACGCTTATAAACGGCGTTGTAGGCGGTTATGTCAATGGTCTTGAGGACGCGGGAGCAAGGTATCTCACCTCCGCTCAGGCGTATAAGAAAATGCAGGTGGAAAGCGGAACCTTAATTTCAGTGGGATTCGAGGCTGAAAAAGAGGAAAGCGGATATATTGTGGTATCTCAAATTTACCCTAACTCACCTGCTTCTTCAATGAATATACAGGTAGGTGACATCATAACGGCGGTAGACGGCGCTAATGTGCTTGAAATGGGAGCTGAAAACGCCATTAACGCACTTGCGGGAGACGAAAGCACGAATGTGCGCCTTTCACTCCAGAGAAACGGCGAGGGCTTTACCGTCACCGCCACAAGGCGTTCGTTTACGATACGCTCTGTAAGTTCAAGAGTAGTTTCGGGCTACGGATACATAAGGGTAGACGCCTTAAACGCAGAAACGGAAAGCCAGTTCGTATCCGAGCTTCAGAATTTACAGGCGGGCGGCGTGTTAGGTTATGTTATAGACGTAAGAAGCTGTACGGGTATATTCGAGCCGGTTTCGGGAATGCTTAACAAGTTCGTTTCAGGTCAAGTTATTGCCAACGCCAGATACAAAAACGGTACCGTGTCGAAATTCGCGGAAACGCTGGGCGAAGCGGAGATCACCGTTCCCATAACGGTGATCGTCAATGAAGAAACCGTGGGAGCGGCGGAGCTTTTCGCCATAAGCCTAAGAGATTTTGCCTCCGCTAAAATAGTGGGTCGCCAGACTGCCGGAAAAGGAACTATAACCGAAACCAAAAACCTCTCTGACGGCACCGCCATTGTGATTACTACTGCGGAGCTTATCCCAACGGCGTCGAATACACTTTCCGGCGGAATAAAGGTTGACTTTTCGGTAGAGCTGAGAGGCGAGCCCGATTACAGCCCCGCCGATGTGTCATCAACCGACCCGCAGATAAGCAAGGCTTTTGAAGTGATTGAAGGCATGAAAAAAGCGTAAGTATAACGTAAAAATAACATCAATATGACCGCTGCCGGATGTTTCTCGCCTCTTTGGCAGTATGGTTTATGAAATTTTGCAGGAAAAGTCTTTTCATCTTCTGTTCGGTGTGGGATGAAAATCCCACACCGAAATTCGGAATTGCGAAGCAATTCCGGCAACTTGTTTAGAGCTTGTATTCATAGAATATTGCACTCGTCTTTTTGGCAAATTTTGCTAACGATCGCGCTGGAAAGCCTTGCTTTCGACAAAAATTGATCGAAAATCCACGGGCAAATCCTATGAATACATGTTCTTAAACTGCTCTTTAATTTATAAAAATCTACTTGTGAGACAAACACGGGGAAATGCTCCCAAAACAGCAAGAGCCCGCCCTTATTGGGCGAGTTCTGTGAAAACAATTATCGGAGGAAGAAAGTTATGGCAGACAAGCAGCATGTTTTAACCACGGAAGGTCTTAAAAAACTTCAGGATGAGCTGGAGGAGCTTAAAAGCGTCAAAAGGCGTGAAATAGCGGATAAAATAAAGGTAGCCCTCTCTTTCGGCGACCTTTCGGAAAACAGCGAGTATGACGAAGCCAAAAACGAGCAGGGTATAATCGAAGCCCGCATAGCCGAAATAGAAGCCACCCTTCAGAACGTCAAGGTGCTGGATTCCAGCGATCTTTCCACCGAACATGTGGGCGTGGGCAACAGGGTTGTTTTAAAGGATCTTGAAACCGGCGATGAAACGGAATATCATATAGTAGGCTCAAAGGAAGTGGATATGAGGAAAAAGAAGATTTCCGACGAGTCCCCGGTGGGAAAAGCCTGCATGGGAAGAGCCAAGGGCGATATCGTGGAAGTAGAAGCTCCCGTGGGCATACTGAAATTTGAGATATTGGATATTTCCAAATAATCTAATACTCTCAGTATAAAATGGTATTGTCCCCAACACTGATTTTACACTTTTAAAAAGGATTAGTATAATCTGTCGGGAGTGTTCACAAAAAGAAAGTATTATGAAAGGTAAAGACATCAATGGCAAAGGAACAGAATGAAATAAAGGAAAACGCCGGCATTGCTCCCGAAGGGGCTTCGGAAATTACCGAAGAGCAGTACCTGGAGCAGCTTAGCGAACAGCACAGAATAAGGATCGAAAAGCTTAATCAGCTTAAGGCGGATGGGAAAAATCCTTATGAGATTACCAAATTCCCCGTTTCAATCAAAAACAGCGAGATACGGGCACAGTTCGATAAATACGAAAATGAAACAGTTGCCGTAGCGGGAAGAATCACAAGCTGGCGTGATATGGGAAAGGCCAATTTTATTGATATTCGCGATTCTTCTGACCGTATGCAGGTTTATGTAAGAATAGACGATGTTGGCGAAGAGAGCTTTAAGGAATTTAAAAAGTGGGATTTGGGCGATATTGTGGGAATAAAGGGCTTTGTTTTCCGCACCAAAAGGGGGGAAATCTCCGTTCACGCCAAGGAGATAACCCTGCTTTCCAAATCTCTTCTGCCCCTTCCCGAAAAGTGGCACGGCTTAAAGGACAAGGAGGAGCGTTACAGAAAGCGTTATCTTGACCTTATCGCGAATCCGGAGGTAAAGAACACCTTTATTATCCGTTCTAAGGTGCTGCGTGAAATAAGAAGTTATCTGGACAATTTAGGCTATGTGGAGGTGGACACGCCGGTGCTTCACACTCTCGAAATAGGAGCTTCGGCACGTCCCTTTGTCACCCACCACAACGCTCTCGACATAGATATGTACCTTAGAATCGAGACGGAGCTGTATCTGAAAAGACTTATAGTGGGCGGCTTTGACAAGGTTTACGAAGTAGGGCGCATTTTCCGGAATGAAGGAATGGACGCCACCCACAATCCCGAATTTACGTCCATTGAAATGTATCAGGCATACACGGATTATTTCGGAATGATGGATCTTATCGAAAATATGTACCGCACCATTGCCGTGAAGATATGCGGTACCGACACTATTTCCTATCTCGGAACCGATATTGAGATAGGCAAACCGTGGACCCGCATGAAGATGACCGAGGCGGTGAAAAAGTACGCCGAGGTTGATTATTACGGCTGGACAACCGATGATGAAGCGAGAGCGGCGGCCAAGGCTAAAAACGTTGAGGTAAGCGAAAACGCCACAAAGGGCGATGTTCTTATCGCTTTCTTTGAGGAATTTGTAGAGGAAAAGCTGATACAACCTACTATTATTTATGATTATCCCGTTGAAAACTCGCCTTTGGCAAAGAGAAAGCCCGACGAACCCGCATTTACCGAAAGATTTGAGTATTTCATTTACTCCACGGAGTTTGGCAACGCTTTCTCGGAGCTGAACGATCCTATTGATCAGAAAGAGCGCTTTGTGAAGCAGGTTGAGCAGAGAAGAAAAGCGGGCGGCACAAACGCGCAGGTGGACGAGGACTTTGTTACGGCTTTGGAATATGGACTCCCTCCCACAGGTGGACTGGGAATGGGACTGGATAGATTCGTTATGCTGCTGACCGACAGCGCTTCGATAAGAGACGTGCTGCTGTTTCCAACTATGAAGCCTTGCAGCGAATAAAAAATAAGCTAATTCTATGTAGCACTTAAACCAATTAATAAGCCGCCGCTTTGCGAATGGAAAAGACAACTTTACTTTTATAAATCGTATTTTGAGATAAAGTTTATTTCCATACGCAAAGCGGCGGCTTATACTAATCCCTTTTAAAATTGTTGGATTAGTGTTTTGGGTGCATCCCTTTTTAAACTACGGATTTTATCCATAGTTTAAAAAGGGGTTGGTATTAGCTTTTTTCTCTTATATTATCACCAATCCTCTTTGCTTTCTGTAATCGCTCGGCGTAATCCCCTCATATTTTTTAAACACCATTCCGAAGTAATTCTGATCCCCATAACCGACGGCGGAGGACACATATCCTATGCTTTCTCCGGTGTTGATGAGCAATATCTTGGCTTCCGAAATACGTTTTTTTGCAAGATACTCCATAGGACGCATACCCGTCTTTGTTTTAAACACACGGCAAAAATGCTGCAGAGAAACTCCGGATATCTTAGCGAGGTTTTCAAGCGTAATATCATCGGTATAGTGTTCGTTTATATGTATTATGGCAGGCTCAATAACGCTGCTCATTCCGGACTTTTCTTTTGTTGAACAAAGAAGCATATCCGCGGCGGTTAATATGAATTCATACAGGAGTATTGAGGACTTTTCGGCGCCTTTAAGCGGTTCTTTTGCTATTGACAATATCCTTTTAAAAATATTGCGGTAAATCAACATATTTGTATCGGCAGAGTATTCAAAGTCGGAAAAACCAATTTTCGACAAAAGCTCATTAGAGCTGTCTCCCTTAAAAACAATCCAGTTTGTTACCCACCCGCTCCCGTGCGGCCAATATTCGTGGGACACTCCAGGTGCGAGATAAAACATGCTGCCCTCTTTTTGAATATATGAATTGCCGTTTACTGTAAGCAAGCCTTGTCCTTCCGAGGTAAAAAGAAACAGATGGGAAAAAAGACCTTTTTCTCTTTTTATGCCGTATTCGGGATCACATGTGCCTATTCCCGTAAGATAAAACGGAAGAGATGTTTGTATGCCTATTATGGGATAAATTACATTTATCATTTTTCGCTCCTGTTAGTTTTGATTAAAACATTTACGTTGGTTTTTAACAAAAGTATTTGCAGCATATACGGTTAATTGAAAATTAGAATGATATATCAATTTTATTATACTCCTTAAATTCAAAAAAATCAATATTATTGTAATAAAAGGCACTCTTAACATCACATTTGGTATAAAATGCGGCATTCTGCCGTTAAAATTAAAAATACTGAAAAATACCTATAATAAGAATTATGCCGTTCATTAAATATGCTTTTTAAAGGCAAAAAAGCTTAGAAATTATAAAAAATTTATAATTTCTAAAAATGATAAAATTATTAAAATATTGAAAAAAGGTTGACTTTTGTATCATAACACGGTATAATTCTTATTATATGAAGTTATAGTAATTTATAAATGAAAGTAAATAACGTTAATACTCTTGCCGGAAATTAGTGTGTATCAGAAAACTAATACTATGGCTTGTTTGAAAAATCGGAAACGCCGTCTTTTCGCCCCCAAACAGTCATCTTCTGCGTCAAAAAGCCTCGTCAAACGACAGTTTGACTGCTTTTTCCTTGAAGCAACCATTTGGGGTCAAAAATTCGTCATTCCCTCTATTTTCAAACAAGCCCTAAAGTGTTTCAAGGTTATCTCAAAGGAATAACTGCCGTTATTTATAAATTTCCTCAAAAAAATAAAACCAACAAAAAAGACCGCGGTTCGCTTGTACGAATCCGCAGTCCTTTATTATTTTTATAAGATTATAAATTTGAATTATCTTCCATAACTTCAATACTCGCTAATTTTACCGCCGTACAGAAAATTTCTATAGCTTTTTTCAGCTCATCCACCGTTGGGAAAGTAGGAGCAAGTCTGATATTTCTGTCACGGGGATCCATTCCGTAAGGGAATGTGGCTCCGGCATCGGTAAGCACTACTCCGGCTTCCTTACAGAGCTGCACCGTTCTCTTTGCCGTGCCGTCAAGTCCGTCAAAAGCGATAAAGTAGCCTCCGTTCGGCTTGTGCCAGTTTCCTATACCCAAAGGAGCTATCTCCCTGTCGAGAGCGTCAAGAACCGCATTGAATTTTGGCTCGATAATAGCGCGATGCTTTTTCATATGCTCCTTTATACCGTCAAAGTCTTTAAAGAAACGCGCGTGTCTTAACTGATTGAGCTTATCGTAGCCTATAGTCTGGTATGCCATCTGATTTTTTATGAAGTTGATGTTGTCCTCGCTGGCGGCAAGCACCGCCAATCCTCCGCCGGGAAAGCTTATCTTGGAGGTTGAGGTGAAAATATATACCATATCTTCCTTGCCTGTTTTTTTGCACTCCTCCAGTATGTTAAGAAGGTGATCCGGAGTATCGGTAAGATGATGGACGCAGTAAGCGTTGTCCCAGTATATCCTGAAATCATCCGCCTTTGGCGAAAGGTTGGCAAAACGCCTGACCACCTCATCGGAATAGGTTATCCCCATGGGATTGGAGTACATGGGAACGCACCAGATTCCTTTTATCTCTTCGTCCTTTGATACCAGCTCCTCTATCATATCCATATCTGGACCGTCTTCTTTATAAGGAACGGTTATCATCTCAATACCCATACTCTCACAAATGGCAAAATGTCTGTCATAGCCCGGAGCGGGACAAAGAAATTTGACATGATCGTACTTGCTCCATGGCTTTTTACCGCCCATTACGCCGAGAAGCATGGCTCTCGCTATGCTGTCATACATCATGCAAAGGCTGGAGTTTCCGCCCACTATTATCTCATATCTTCCTACTTCAAGCATTGCCATAAAGAGGCGCTTAGCTTCGTAAATTCCGTCCAGTACCCCGTAGTTGCGGCAGTCTACGCCCGTTTCGCTTATATGAGCGCCGTCAAGACAGTGTAAAAGCATGTCGTCGGTAAGATCAAGCTGTTCCGTGGCGGGTTTACCTCTTGACATATCGAGCTTAAGCCCCTCAGCCTTGTATTCCTCGTATTTTGCTTTGACTGCGGCTTTTTCAGCCGCAAGCTGCTCTTTTGTCATATCCTTGTACATTTTTGCAACCTTTCCTTTCCATTAAATATAAACTCTGAACACAAATAAATAAAATTATTCAAATACGAAGCCTGTTTTTCTGTGCGTTTTCTTTATTTACTTTATCTATTATATTTCAAAGCTGCAAAAAATGCAAGTTATTTTTTTGATTCTTGCAAAACTAAACAAGTAATTTGTAAGTAACTTCAAAAAAGGACAAATATTTTTTTCTTTTTTGGCGAAAAACACTATATTTCTGTCATACAATCTTTAATCAAATTGTAGACTTTATTAAAGATTGGTATTATTCATCGGCTTCGTCGGTAACTTCGAGTAGCTTTATGCTTCCTGTTTCTCCAAGCTCCTCCACATCACGGAGCGCTTTGTTTATCATCCGCGTTCTTCTGCCCACAATTGTTTCAAGAGTTTTATCCGCCGTCTGTATCTGTTTATGAGCGGTTGACAGCACATTTTCAAATTCCCCGAACTGCTTCTTAACCGCCCGCAGAATATCCCAGACCTCCTGTGAACGCTGTTCTATCGCGAGAGTCTTAAAACCGATTTGCAGTGATGACAGGAACGCGGATAACGTGGTAGCCCCCACGGCCGTCACCTTATACTTATTGCGCAGTTCTTCAAAAAGCGGTGCATTCTGCACGACCTCGGCATAAAGTCCCTCGGTAGGAAGAAACATTAACGCGAAATCGGTTGTTTTCGGAGGTAAAATATACTTATCCGATATATCCTTTGCAAAAGAACGTATCTTCGCGGCCAAAGACTTTCTCGCTTCATCAATTGCGGTTTTGTCCTCCGCGTCAAGGAGACGGTTATAATCTTCAATGGGAAATTTGCTGTCAATGGGAAGCAGCAAAGGAACGTCGCCGTTTCCGGGAAGCTTTACAACAAACTCAACCCGCTTTCCTCCCGATATTTCCGCATTTGTTTCATATTGGGAGGGAGCAAGAATATCGGACAGCAGCTTTTCAAGCCGCACTTCTCCGTAAGTTCCCCGCTCCTTGACATTTGTAAGAGCGTTTTTAAGGCTTTTCGCGTCGGCGGCAAGGGCTTTCATTTCTCCCAACCCCTGCCCCACGCTCTCAAGCTGCCTGCTGACCAGCTCAAAAGATTGGGCAAGCCGTGTTTCAAGGGTTTTCTGAAGCTTTTCGTCAACAACGCCCTGCATCTGTTCAAGCCGCTTTTCATTGCTTTCCTGAAGCGATTTCATCTTGCTTTCAAGGGTTAAGTTTATTTTTTCTATATTTTCGGCGTTGTTTCTCTGAATCGAAGAAAGACGGCCGTCAAGCTGTTCCTGAAATTCGCGGAGACGGAGATTGATTTCGTTCCTGTTTTCCTGTAATGTGGCATTTGTTTCTGTACGGCTTGATTGCAGCGTTTCTCTCACTTGCTGTCCGTTTGCTGACAAACGGCTGTCAAGCTGTTCCTGAAACTCACGGAGACGAAGGTTTACTTCCTCGCGGTTACGCTGCAAGGTTGACTGTACGCTTTCCTGTATTAGGCCGAAGCGTTTGAACTGTTCCGTCGCTCCGTCCGAAATTTGCTTGGCCACGCTGTCGCGCTGTTCGTCCGCATGACTCCGCAGCAGTGCGGTAATGCGACTCAGATCCGAGGTGCGCTTTCCCATAAACTGCAAAACAATTATGGCTATAAGCAGGACTATTATAATTACACCCAGTGCGATCTCCATTTTTATACCCATCTCTTTCTCTTGATTTATGCAGGGTTGTCCATAAGGCACATAGACTGCGGGTATAACGTCAATCAGCCGTTATTTCATCCTGTTTCGGTTTCCGGAGCTTTCTCGCTTATTCTTATATCCACCTTATAATCACCGGTGATCCACGCCGTTCTGTACTGCCCCGAAACTCTTACGGCAACGGTAATGTTTCTTACCCCCGGATCCACCTGTATTCCCAGAAGATTGATGGTTCCGAATATATCGTCCGAGGAAAGATTCTTGACAATATCCGAAGGTCCTACCGCCGTAACGTCTATCTGACTTGTCACGATTGAATAATCATAGGCGGGATCTCCGTTAAGTATTGTGAAATGTGAGGTTGAAACGGGGAATTCGAGACTTCCGTAGCTGTCGATATTCTCAAAGCTTACCTGCGCTATACCGACTCCCGAAAGATTCTTGTATCCCTCCGGAAGAGAGATGGGCAGTCTGATTCCGCCTTGAAGATCGCGGGCGGTGACGTCGGTAAGATTGATTTCTCCAACGTCCACTCTTTCGAGATTTTCAATGCTGGCGTCCCCCGCCGGAGCCGCAATTGTTATCTCCTGCGGGAAAATACTGTATTTCAGGCTGTTTGAATCAAAGGTTTGAGTAGGTATAACCGAAACGTTCAGGGGAAGAGTCTTTACCCTGTAAACAGGTATGGTTACGGTATAATTATCCGCTTGATATTCCAACTCGCTCGTCTGTATTTTTGTGTTTTCCGAATCGTAAAGGTAAAGCGTTCCGTTAAGCCTCGTGGTTTCCGTTAATACCCCTTCAAATTCGGGTTCTATTACCGCTTTTGCCACCGAGTCTACCAACGACTGCTCACCGGTTACGGTTACGGTGGGAGAATAAACATTTATATCGTCCGCTTGTATCTGAAGCTCATTGCCGACGCTTAGGGAGTCTATATTAACCTCGGGGATTATTTCTTTTGATACAATCCGCTCTACCTCAATAGATGCGGTAAGGTTTTTGGTCATTATCTCATAATCCGAATTGGGTTGAAGCATATTTACGTTTACATTGACTATATGCTTGCCGGGTGAGGTTATCTCCGACAAATCCAAAGCGGCGGAAAAATCCTCGGCGGAAAGGGTGCCTATAACGTAGCGCTTGCCCATTATTTGAATGGAAACCTCCTTCTCAAAGTCGGTTATGCGAAGGTTTTCTTGCTGCATATAACCGGTGGGCTCGGCGACGACCTTTATGCCGTCCACATGATCGTATTCGTTTGGGAACACCTGTATTGATACGGCAAACCAGATAATGACGGCAAAAACCACCGACATTATAAGCGTTTTTAAATTATTCATAAAGAAATTCAGAATATTTTTCATTTCATATTTTCCCTTATCGCTCTTAAAATAAAACAATTACAATCAATATCAGGACAAATCGACTTACTACCGCCTATTACAAATCGGCTGTCACGGGTGTTTTTTTCGGCGGTTTTCTTTTGCGCTTAATTTGGGATACTTTTATTTTTTTTCGTGGTTCTTTTTTCCGTTCCTGCTTTTCTTCGAGTTTTCATTGGTTTCGGGAATAAGCCTTTCGGTAAGATATTTTCTGAGCGTTACCCCCGAAAAGTTTCTTGTAAGCTTTCCGTTTTCCGCAATGGAAATAACTCCGGTTTCCTCGGAAACCACCACAACAATCGCGTCGGACACTTCGCTCATTCCTATGGCGGCACGGTGCCTTGTGCCTAATTCCTTGGGCACAAGCTCTTCCTTGGCGGGCTTTGGCAGATAACAGGCGGCGGAAAGTATAAGGCCGTTTCTCATAATAACCGCCCCGTCATGGAGCGGTGTGTTTGGTACAAAAATGTTTCCGAACAGCTCTGCGCTCGGTTCGGCGTTGATATAGGTTCCGGTTTCGATCTGTTCCCCTAATTTTGTCTGCTGTTCTATTACGATCAACGCTCCGGTCATTGTACGGGAAAGGTTTTCACAGGCTTTGACAATACTGTTGATAGCGGCGTTTGCCCTTGCGATCTCCGCTGAACCCGCCCCCTCAAGGAACGGAAGCTTTTTTGACATTCCGGTAGTGCGGCCGACCTTTTCCAATATTCGCCTCAGCTCCGGCTGAAACATTATAATTACAGCCAATATACCTATATTCACAAAGGTCTCCGCGATAACCCCCATCACCTTGAACTGCATCTGATCCAAGACAAACAAAGCCACGCCAAGCAGCACGATACCCTTTATAAGCTGCTCAGCCCTTGTTTCTCTCATAAGCTTTATTCCCAGAAACAAAATAACGGAGAGAAAAATAATATCAAATACATCTATTATTGTGATATAGCTTATCACACTTTTAATATTTTCCAGAATATCGTTTAAATAGGCAATCAAACCAAAACACCCACTTTATTTGTATATGTATTTTCCGAAAGCACGGATAATCGGCTGAATATAATTTTAACACAATCGAAGAGTGTTTTCAATAGCTTTTAAAATTTTTTTATAAATATTTGAAGAAAAATGCTTCACCGCGTATTCTGCGGAAAGCAAGCGATTTTAAACTGACGCAATGACCACGATTTTAAAAGGAAATTAGGGCTTGTTTGAAAATAGAGTAAATGACGGATATTTGACCCAAAATGGTTAGCTCCAAGTAAAAAAACACAGTCAAACCGTCGTTTGGCGTGGCCTTTTGACCCGAAAGATGACCGTTTGGGGGTGAAAAGACGGCGTTTCCGATTTTTCAATCAAACCATAGTATCGGGTACGGATATTTACACGGTTTAACTTGAAATAAGAACAAAAATGTGTTATAATACACTCAAAGTCTATTTTCAAATTATTCCGGATTTTCGATTTTCGGTTTATTTTATGACTTACGGTATAATTTTGAATATAGCGAGAACAACTTTACGGAGGAATGAAAATGCGGCTTAAAAAAATAACGGCAATCATGCTTGCCTCGGCACTTTTATTGGGCGCCGCGGGCTGTGGCGGGGAAAACGCAGATAATGAAAGCGGTACAACTACCTCATCACAGGAAAACGGCTCTGAGAGCGACGCCGGCACAAGCGCTCCCTCACAGGAAGAAGAAAACGAAAATAACGCTGGCGGAGCCAAAACTCCGGAGGATATCGGAGTAGTCAGCGATACCGAAACCCCTCCCACCGTAGGCAGCAACGACGATTTCAGCTATGCTGAGAATGCGGCGGATTCGGAATATACCTTAGGAGGAGCCTTAACCGACAGAATGGCGGTTCTTTCCGAGCTTAACACGGGAAATCAGGTTAGGCTGGCGGGAGCCATGAAAAAGGCGGCGGCAGGCGAAGCTATAACCGTCGCCTATATAGGCGGCTCCATAACCCAAGGCTCCAGTGCCGGCGACAGCGGGTGTTACGCAAGGCTTGTAACCGACTGGTTTGAGGATACCTATCCCGATTCCTCGATAAATTACGTGCGTGCGGGTATCGGAGCCACAGGCTCTTACATCGGCGTGCACCGGGTTCAGAGAGACGTGCTGGACAATAATCCCGATATAGTTTTTGTGGAATTTTCCGTAAACGATACTACCGAAGCCACTATGCGCAACGTCAACAGCTATGACAGCCTTCTGCGAAAAATCTGGAACGCCGAAAGCGCTCCAGCGATAGTATGTATAGGTATGACTCAGGACAGCGGAATATCTTTCCAGAATTATCATTACGACATAGCCAAGAGCTATGATCTCCCATTTATTTCTTACAGAAACGCCATTCTTGACGTAATTGACAAGGGTTATATAAAATGGACGGATATTTCCGACGACAATATCCATCCTAACACGCAAGGACATAAGGTGCTCACCGATATCATTACCCATTACCTGTCCTCGGCAGACAAAAATAAGGAAAATATATCGGGAAGTGAAAGCGACTTCTCCACTCCTTACACAAAGGATAAATTTGCCGACGCCGCTCTGATCACCCCTTCAAACAGCGATGCCTACGATCCCTCCGGCAAAATCGCCTCCAAACCCGAAAACAATTTCGGAAACTTCATAGGCTGCTGGACCGCCAGAGGATCCAACATTTTCGACGGCGAAAACACCTGTCTTATTTTTGAGAATGTGGAGGCAAAAAATATAGGCCTTCTGTTCGGCAAAGTGACGGGTGGCGGAACGGTTCTTGACGTATACATTGACGACGTACTTGTAAACAGTGTGGATACCAGATTCCCCGGCGGTTGGGGAAACTACGCGGAAGCGGCTGAAATCGCCTCCTTTGCCGAAAAAGGCGCTCATACCGTAAAAATAGTACCCCAGAACATCGAAGGCGCTTCGCTTATTTACATAAGCGGATTGCTGATAAGCTGACCTTTCGGATTTTTCTTGTCCAAATTTCCGCATTACCGTTTTATTGGTTTTATAGTTTAATGCTATACATAAATAGAGCGTATAAATCTAACGGGTTTATACGCTCTGTTTTTACATGGATTATTTATTGCTTTGTCGCTGAAATTATGTAAATATATATTTATGTTTAATTAACTACGGCGATGATGAAAGAGATTGTCGAAAATAAATTGCAGAAAATATGCGAAGCCATACATATATACAAATTCTTTTTTCGATAACTGATATATGCCATAGGCAAAAATACAAAAATACGAAAAATGTTTTGAAAAGGAAGCCAAAAATGATAAAACGAAAAAATAATCGTTATGAATATTGGCGTCCGTTTTCCGTATATACCGTTATGTGCCGTTAAATATCCGCGAAAGAAAAATTCTTCTGTAATGGGGCCGAAAAAAACATTAAATATGAAATATACCGCACAAGTAGCTATTATAATATTTTTAGGAAAACTCTTTATGTATTCTATATTATTCCAGTCAAATCCTATGGGTAAAAATGACAGCAGCTTTTCCCGTAATGCAGATAACAACATATTCTCAAGCGGTTGTATTGTAAATGAAAATATTCCCGCTGCGCCAAATAATAGCAATGCAAAGAAGATTGTTTTTATTATGGGTTGTTTCTCCTGTCCAATAAGTGCAGCCCCAAGAGAATATTTACCATAGTCCTTTTTGCTTTGCCGTAGCATTAGAAACCATTCCACAGGCATTAAGAACAATCCGCCGAGTATACAGAATATCAAAAGGGTGGGTAGTTGCGGGAATGCTGTTCCCGTTATGAGATACAAAGCCGTAAATAGTCCTGTCGTACCGAAAACAATCGCTATTGTTTTCGGTAATCCTATCTGCGCAGTGTTTTTCATAATAAATTTCCTTCTTTCATTAGATGCATTGTTCCAAAATAAGCATTAGACAGTGTTTTTATACAATATTCTTCATCATAAGTCATTGCATTATCAGCAAGCAGGCTGGCTATTCCGTGTGTCACTAAAAAAATTTGAGAAAACATACTATAAGCTTGCCGGGCGTCTATATTTGCCTGTGCCTTTAAAACAGAAAATACGGGAGCTAAATTTTTCTCCGTAAGCCAATCGGAAATGCCGCCGCTTGTATAGTAATTTGAATGGAATAGAAACCGGAAAAGATTTTTTTCTTTTACGGCAAACTGAATATATCTCATTCCCATTTCTAACATAGGCCGTTCGTATTTGCCGCTTAAATTTGTTACATAATTAAGATGGTATTCGCTTCCTTTTTTATGTGTCGCAATTCGGACATCTTCAATTCTTTCAAAATGATATAAAACAGGCTGCGTTGAACAGCCCAGCTTTTGCGAAATTGTTCGGGCGTTTATGTTTTCTGCTCCCGTTTCTTTTGCAATTTCAAAGGCTGCGTCTACAATCATTTCCTTTGTGACTTTTGCTTTTGCAGGCATACCAACACCTCTATTTATAATTGTAATTATATATAACTGCAATTATATTATAAAATTTCGCGCCGGTTTAGTCAATCCCTATGGCAAAATTTTCACCCAACTTTCACTTTTTCATTTTTTTTAAACAAGCCCTCATATATCTTGTAAAAACGGCTTCAAAAAACGCATTTTTCGGATTTATCTTAATATAATTTAACTGGACAGCCTATAAATGTAAAAGGAAGAAAGGAAAAAGAAAATGACGGAAATATACAAAAATACGGCGCCTTCGCCTACGGATACTCAGATAAATTCCCATACGGACAACATTATAAAAAAGCCGGAAAATGAAGAGATCGGCTCCCGCGAAAATGTCCCCGAAATAAAAGAAATAAAATTCTTTTCCGACCCCAGAACGGTGAAAAAAAAGACGCAGGGCAGCATATTGACCTTTCAGATAGCCTTTTCGGTTCTGTTCTGCCTTTTTTATAAGCTTACTCAGCTTTTGGCGCCCGAACTTTATTATAATATAAGCACATATTTGGAGCGGCTTTTCGGATGGTAGAATTTATATTGTGTGGAGTGAGGATTCGCTTCGATTTTTCCTTTTTTGCGGCGGTTGGAATTTTTCTGGCTTTTGACAAGGCAGGGTACGGAATATACTGCCTTGCCGCCTGCTTTTGTCACGAGTTTAGCCATCTTGCGGTGATGTTGGCCGAAGGAAAGCTCCCGGATGAAATAATTTTCAGCGGCGGAGGAATCTGCATAAGACAGCGAAGCGACGCTTCGTGCGCTGTTCTGGCGGCGGGCTGTACGGTTAATTTTCTGCTTTTTATAGTATACTGCTTCATTTTGCCCAAAGACAGCATTTTTAAGCTTATGTTCGGAGGCGCCAATATGGTTATAGGGATATTTAATCTTATTCCGATAGGCTCCCTCGACGGAAAAAGGCTGCTGGAAAAAGCCTGCTACGGAACTCTTTCTTATTCCGCCGCTCAAAAGGTTCTTAATATCGCCGAAGTCTTGGGTTACCTTCTTACTTTGGGCGCATTGACTATATTGGTACTGAGTGGAGCCGTAAATATGACGGCGGTTTCGGTGCTGATCTATATTTTTCTCATGGATTTTTTGCTTAAATAGATCCGCGCTAATATTCGACAAACAAATAATATGAAAATATGAAAGTCCGGAAATCAGTACTTTGGGAGCAATAAATATTGACTGCTTGTAAAAAATCAACCAAAACACGCCCATTATCCGGGTTAAAATAATATTTTTGCCGAATTATCAAAATTTGCTTGCATTTTCCTCACCGAAGTGATATAATATTAAAGCATTTAGTACCGCGGCGATATTTTTTTCATCCGAAATCTTATTGCCGGCGTGAGTAATGCCCGAACGGCATTGCCGTATCGACATAACTATTGACGATCCTCTGCATATTACCGCTCTCCCGGTGAAACCTTCAATGTATGATCGTCTGAAAAACGGAGGAATAACAAATGGACGCACTTAAGCTTATTGCACAGGACAGTATCAAGCAGGACGCACCCAAGTTTGAGGTTGGCGACACCGTGAGGGTACACGTAAGAATCACCGAAGGAAACAAAACTCGTATTCAGGCTTACGAAGGCACCGTTATCGCCAAGAAGCACGGCGGTATATCCGAAACCTTCACCGTACGCAGAGTTGCGCACGGCTGCGGCGTTGAAAGAGTTTTCCCGCTCCATGCTCCTTCCGTAGAGAAGGTAGAAGTTGTGAGAATGAGCAAGGTTCGCAGAGCTAAGCTTTACTATCTGCGCGACAGAGTTGGTAAGGCCGCTAAGGTTAAGAGCAAGTTTAACTGATTTTTCGCACGAAAACAGGAAACTTTTGCTGCTGACCGTTTATTGCTGTTTTTTAATCATACCGCTGCGTAATTGTAATGCCGTATGGTTTAAAACAGCGCTTTGGGTACGGCTTTGATTCCGCATATTGCATGCGGGCCGAATCTAAATCGGTATATGGAGCTTAAAGGCTGCATTGCATATCTTAAGCCGGCGGGTGAGGCAGCTTTGTTCGGCGCCGTGGATATGTGACGCGGTCTTTCCTGTTTTTATAGGTTTGTTTAATACCAATCTTTAAGTACTAACCTTTGGTCATCCATATTATTTGTCAATACCTTGATCAAAGATTGATATTACGCGATTTTTCGGAAAGGAAACGAATATGCAGGAGGAAGAAAGAGAAAAAAACGGAACAATGGAATCCGTGGATCCCGATAAGATATACTCCAAAGGCGGATATTTCCCCCATAAAGAGGATGACCTCGTCAATGATACAATGGATGCGGTTGACCCTGATGAATATAGAAAGTTTCTGAATGGCAGAGACGATAATCTTGAAGAGGAGCTTAAGCCCATAGAGGTCAAAAGCACCGGGCATCTTGAATTACAGCGCAGGGAGGAAGCCAAAAAGGAGGCCAAGAAAAATGCGCATACCGCGGCGAAAGAAGTGTTTGATTGGCTGGAAAGCGTGCTTACGGCCGTTGTTATGATAGTGCTGATTTTTACCTTTATTATCCGCATAAACACGGTGGACGGCACCTCTATGAATCCCACGCTTATGGGAGGGCAGAAGCTGGTAGTTTCCGACCTGTTTTACACACCCGGCTACAACGATATAGTTATAGTACAGGCGGCGGGTCTTGACGGCGGAAAGCCAATTGTAAAAAGAATTATCGGCCTTCCGGGAGATTCCATTAAAATAGATTTCGCGGCGGGAACAGTATATCGAAACGGCGAACCGCTGGTTATGGAAACAAAGGACGGCTTTCTTTATGAGGACGGACATAAGATAGAAACAGCCACCAATCTCAGTCAAGATATGATAAGCGGAAAAGAGTATACCGTACCCGAAAACAGCTACTTTGTAATGGGAGATAACAGGAATAACTCAAAGGACAGCCGACTTCTGAGCGTTATCGGCTTTATCGACAAGAACTATATCGCGGGAAGGGCTTTGTTTTCAATTTTCCCGTTCAGCACATTCGGAGCTATCGAGTGAAAGGCGCTTAAATGAACAGATATGTACCAAGGCATTTGGCCGCCGACGCGGACGAAAAGGATATTCGGATAACCGCACCGCCCGGCGCCCCGTCCATATCTAAAAAAAAGGTCGCGGCTGTCACTGCGGCAGTATCTTCTAAAGAAAAAAAGAGGGAAAACGCAAAGCCAAACGAAAATGAGTACCGTCTTGACGAAGAGGCGGCGCTTCACGATATAGACGATACGGAACATAATATCATGTATATGCCGAGTCGGGCTTTCGGATATGTACCGAGACGTTTGGCTGACGAAGCGGACGAAAAGGATATTCGGATGACCGCACCGCCCGGCACTCAGTCCATATCTAAAAAAAAGGTCGCGGCTGTCACCGCGGCAGTATCCCCTAAAGAAAAAAAGAGGGAAAACGCGAAGCCAAAGGAAAATGAGCACCGTCTTGACGAAGAGGCGACGCTTCACGATATAGACGATACGGAATATGATATCATGTATACATCGGGTCAGGCCTTCGGATATGTCCCAAGAGTAAATTTCGGAAATGATTTCACATTTGACGACGAACAGGAAAAGAGCGGGACGGAAAAGGCGAGGGAACGTAAAAACGAGTTTTATCTGTATATGCAGACGGTTCTCGAATCCATTGTGGCCGCGTTTATGATACTTACCTTTGTAATCAGCATAAGTATGGTAATAGGTGCGTCAATGGAACCAACCCTGCTGGAAAACGACAGGCTTGTGATATTGAGATTTTTTTATAAGCCATCCTACGGAGATATAATCGCCGTATGGGCGGAAGGACTCCCTAACCGTGAAACGGGCGGAAAGGGAGAAATGATCGTAAAACGGGTAATCGGTCTTGAGGGCGACGTTATAGATATCGACAGGGAAACCGGAACGGTCTACCGCAACGGAAAAGCCCTGAAAGAAGATTATATAAAGGAAAGCATAGACCCCGGCAATCTGGGCAACGCGGACTATCCGGTTACGGTGGACGAAAACTCGGTATTCGTGTTAGGCGATAACAGAAATCACTCCACCGACAGCAGATATGTGGAAAACGCGGACACCGATTATTATGTGGGCTGTATTGATTTGCGCTATATTATGGGAAAGGCGGTTTTCCGCATTTATCCTTTGGACAGGATCGGAGTTTTATAATGAGCTATGAAGGCAATATACAGTGGTTTCCCGGACATATGACCAAGACCCGCCGAATGATTGAGGCGGATCTGAAACAGGTTGACGCTGTTGTGGAGATAGTTGACGCGCGGATACCCGAATCCAGCCGAAATCCCGTTATAAACGAGCTGGTGGGGAGCAAGCCGCGGATAATGCTTCTGAACAAGTGTGATTACGCCGACGATTCCGCTACCGAAAAGTGGAAAAAACACTATCAGAAGCAGGGATACGCGGTATTATGCTGCGACTGCCGAAGCGGCAAGGGGATAAAAGGCTTTGTCCCTCTCCTGAAAAAAGAACTGGGCGAATTGCTGGAAAAAAGGCGCGCCAAGGGTATGATAGGGAGAATGCTAAGAATAATGGTTTTGGGTATTCCCAACGTGGGGAAATCCTCCTTTATAAACCGAATGGCCAATTCAAAAAAAACCACGGTCGGAGACCGTCCCGGAGTCACAAGGGGAAAACAGTGGGTCACCATTGACAAAGAGGTGGAGCTGCTGGATATGCCGGGAATATTGTGGTCTAAATTTGAAGACAAGGAAGCGGCGGAAAAGCTGGCGTTTACGGGAGCGGTAAAGGATGAAGTTCTGGACGCCGAAGCACTGGCGGACAGCTTGGGGGAATTTCTTAAAATTCACTATCCGGACAGGCTGATTGAAAGGTATAAGCTTAAGGGGCTTGACGGAAGGGTATGCGAGCTTATCGCGAGAGCAAGAGGAATGATGATGGCGGGAGGGATTCCCGATACGGAAAGGGCGGCAGCAGCGCTGTTGGACGAGTACAGAAGCGGGAAATTGGGAAAAATCACTCTGGAAGAACCGCCAAAAACGCAATAAAGAAGAAAAAGCGGCGGCAGGAATAAACTTTAAAAGAATTTATAGCAATCCAATAAAAAGATAAATAGGAGCGAAGCGACTAATTGTCCTTTCCGTTTCCATTTCGGACTCCGAAATGGAAGTAGGGGAGTCCGAAGGACGGTGGCAACGCCCCCAAAGCTTGTGTTTTTTTACACTGTTTGTAATTTTATTTAAACTTTTTTTGGATTGCTATAGAGATTTTATTTATTTCAAAACAACTCCTTAAAAATAAAGAAACGGGCATGAAAATGGACAGAAAAGAAAAAAAACTCAGGGAATGTATACAAAGATTTGAATACGACAAATTCTTAAGACAGCAATACGGAATAATTTGCGGCATAGACGAAGCGGGCAGAGGCCCGTGGATAGGTTCGGTTTACGCCGCCGCCGTTATCCTTGACGACAGTGCCTTTATAGAAAGCCTTGACGACAGCAAAAAGCTGACCGAGGAAAAAAGAGAAGCCCTGTATGATGAAATAACCGAGAAAGCCGTTTCCTATTCGGTAGCCTGCGCCACCGTGGAAGAAATAAACAGTCTCAATATATTACAAGCTACTTTTCTGGCTATGAAAAGGGCGTCGGAAGGCCTGTCCCTGCCGCCGAATCTCGCTTTGGTGGACGGAAACAGACTGCCCGACATAGGAGTCAAAGCCGAAACCGTTGTAAAAGGCGACGGTATAAGCGCCTCGATAGCCGCCGCAAGTATTTTGGCGAAGGTAACAAGAGACCGTTATATGAGAGAACTGGATAAAAAATATCCCGAATTTAATTTTGCGGCAAATAAAGGCTACGGAACCCCACAGCATATAGAAGCGCTGAAAAAATACGGATATACCCCGGAACACCGACAGCTTTTTCTGCGCAACATTATCGCCAAAACAGGCGGACTGAAGGAGTACGGGAAATGAGCATGACCGAAGCCGCCGAAGCAAGAGGAAAAGCCGGTGAAAATGCGGTTTGCGACTACCTTGAGGAAAACGGCGCGAGGATTCTCAAAAGAAATTTCAGAATAAAGCACGGAGAAATAGACATTATTTCAACGGACGGAGAATTTATAATATTTACCGAGGTAAAGACCAGAAAATACGGATCGTATGACGATGGTACGGGAGCAATGACAAAGGCTAAGATGAAAAGGATAATCGCCGCTTCCGAGCGCTTTGTGGAGCTTAACCCGCAATACGAAAGCCTTTACCGCCGTTTTGATACGGCGTATGTGACCGTAACAACCGAAAAATATCCCCGTATTCTGGATATCGAATATTATAAATCGGATTTTACGGCGTTGAGCTGCCGATAATACCAATCTTCTGTCAAGGTACAGACAAATATATGGTTGACCAAAGATTGGCGTAAGTTGATTTATATAAAAAAGTATTTGCTTTTAGCGTAAATATATGTTATACTATCAATAAATTGTTTTAACGGAAAGGAAACCGCGATGAAATACAAAAGCACCAGAAATCCTCAGATAAAAATCACAAGCGCTCAGGCCATTGCGCAGGGTCTTTCTCACGAGGGCGGTCTGTTCGTTCCCGAAGAGCTTCCGAAAATGGGCGAGAATGACATTCTCAATCTTTGCGAAAAAAGCTACGCCGAAAGAGCATTTGAAATATTCAGGCTGTTTCTTGAGGATTTTTCCGATGAGGAAATAAGATACTGTGTGGAAAATGCCTACGGCGGTAATTTCGATACCGAAAACATAGCGGAAATATCCCATCTTTTAAAGGGCACTTATATCCTTGAGCTATGGCACGGTCCTACCTGTGCTTTTAAGGATATGGCGCTTCAGATACTCCCATATCTTTTGACCGTTTCCGCGAAAAAAACTATTCCCGACAAGAAAACGGCTATTCTGGTTGCAACATCGGGCGATACCGGAAAGGCGGCGTTAGAGGGCTTTAAAAACGTTGAGGGAACAACCATCAGCGTATTCTATCCCGAAGAGGGCGTAAGCGATATGCAAAAGCGCCAGATGCAGACCCAAGAAGGAGATAACGTCTTTGTATGCGCCGTAAAGGGAAATTTCGACGACTGTCAGAACGGGGTAAAGGCTATATTTACCGATAAGAATTTTGCTTCCGAGCTTGAAAAGAACGGAATCGTACTGTCCAGCGCCAATTCCATAAACTGGGGCAGGCTTTGCCCTCAGATAGTATATTATATCTCCGCATATGCTGAACTGATAAAAAATGAGGAAATACGGTATGGCGAAAAAATAAACATAGTTGTCCCCACAGGAAATTTCGGCAACATCTTAGCCGCCTATTACGCAAAAGAAATGGGACTTCCCATCAATAAGCTTATCTGCGCATCCAACGCCAACAATATCCTTACCGATTTTATCAACACCGGCGTTTACGACCGCAACAGAGAGTTTTATACCACTATTTCCCCATCTATGGATATACTTATTTCAAGCAATCTGGAACGGCTTTTGTACCATCTTTCTGGAGAAAACACCGATCTTGTGAACAAATGGTTCTCTTCTCTCAAAGAAAACGGAAGATACGAGGTTACCCCCGAAGTAAAGGAAAAGATATCGGGGCTGTTTTACGCGGGCTGCTGCAATGACAAGGAAACAAAGGCGGCCATAAAGGATTGCTTCGGTTCATATTCCTATCTTATGGATACTCACACCGCGGTTGCCTATAAGGTATACGGCGATTATAAAAAGAGCACCGGAGATAATACCAAAACGGTTATCGCTTCTACAGCCAATCCATATAAATTCGGCGCCGCCGTTTTTGAAGCGCTTGGGGGCATTAACTCCGGCGAGGGCACGGACGAATTCGATATTATCGAAAAGCTTGAGGCTATGACCAAAACGGTTATTCCGGAGCCTTTGGCGGCGACCAAAAACAAGGCGGTACGGTTCAGAGACGTTATAGAACGGGAAAAAATGCCCGAAACGGTAATGAATTTCTTAACCAAGTAATTACCGGATAATTTTTGAAGGACAGCGGGTGATCATTTTCGAATGGCAGGTGAGAACAATTGAGTTTATATGTGCTTGGAGATCTGCACTTATCTTTGGGTGCGGATAAGCCTATGGATATATTCAAGGGCTGGAACAGCTATGTGGACAAGATAACCGAAAACTGGAACGGGCTTGTGTCGGATTCGGACACGGTTGTGGTGAACGGCGATATATCGTGGGCTATGAGCCTTGAAAGCACCGAAAAGGACTTTTCCTTTATTAACAGCGAGCTTAAGGGCAACAAAATCTTTATAAAGGGCAACCATGATTACTGGTGGAATACAAAATCCAAAATGGACGCCTTTTTACAGGAAAAAGGCTTTGACAGAATAAAAGTTCTCAACAACAACGCCTATCTTGCCGACGGTATATCGGTATGCGGAACAAGAGGCTGGATAAACGACGATACCGCCCCGTTTGACGCGAAGCTGCTGAACAGAGAGGCGGGACGGCTGGAAATGTCGGCGCGGGAGGGACAGAAATTAGGCGGAAAGCTTATCGCGTTCCTTCACTATCCGCCTATATTCGGAAGCGAAAAAAATGATTATATGTTAGACGTGATGAAAAAGTACGGCATCAACCGCTGTTATTACGGACACGTGCACGGAGCGGCCGTAAAAAAGGCATTTAACGGTGAATATGACGGAATTGATTTCAGGATAACTTCCTGTGACTGCGTCGGATTTACGCCCGTATCGGTGGAGTGACCTATTATCGTATATAAGCTGCGTTAACTGCGCTTAATAATCTTTAATTGCGGCGTTTATTGGTTACAAGTAAGTAATAATCCTTTTTTACCGCAAAAAAACAAATTTTGTGAAATTTTTAAAAAATTTTCGGAAAATCACTGGAAATTTTTGCAAAAATATGGTATAATACTAAAGACTGCAAAAACGGAGGAAAATTAAATGGAAATTATTTCTAACAACAAGACCGCCGCAAATACTGCGGAGGTGGAATTCAAAAACAGCGTCGATGAATTTGAAGCCGCTGTTGAAAAAGCATTCCTGAAAAAAAGAAAGAACATAATCGTTCCCGGATTCAGAAAAGGCAAAGCCACCCGTAAGATGATCGAGACTCATTACGGCGAAGGAGTATTCTATGACGACGCCGTCAACGCTTTGTACAGAGAAAATATCGACAGTGTTATAAAGGAAGCGGGACTTGACGTTGTTGATATGCCCAATATCGAAGTGTCCTCCGTAAGCAAGGAGGAGGGCGTAGTATTCAAGGCTGTGTTTACTACTAAGCCCGAAGTAAATATTTCAGACTATAAGGGAATAAAAGCCACAAAAATTGTCAAAAACATTACAGATGAGGATGTGGACAAGCAGCTTGCTTCAATGCAGGACAGAAACGCTCGTATAATAGACATTGACGACCGTCCCGCGCAGAATGGCGACACGGTTGTATTCGATTTCGAGGGATTTGTGGACGACGTTCCCTTTGAAGGCGGAAAGGCCGACAATTACAGCCTTGTTTTAGGCAGCGGACAATTTATCCCCGGATTCGAGGATCAGATCGCAGGGAAGAGCATTGACGAATCCTTTGAGGTAAACGTTACCTTCCCGGAAGATTACAGCGCCGATGAACTTAAAGGCAAGGCTGCGGTATTCAAATGTCTTATCCATGAAATTAAGGGCAAGGAATTAGCTCCACTTGACGACGAATTTGCCAAGGACGTAAGCGAATTTGACACCTTGGACGAGCTTAAAGCCGATATCAGGAAAAAGCTTACCGAACAGGCCGAAGCCGCCGCAGATAACGAAGTGGAAAATTCTCTCAACAACTCCATTATAGATAAGCTTGAGGGCGAAATCCCCGAAGTAATGTACGAAAACCGTATTACCGAAATGGTGCGTGACTGGGAATTCAGAAACAGATATCAGGGTATTACCGTTAAGGATTACCTTAAGTATACCGGCGCAACAATGGAGCAGTTCAGGGAAAATTTCAGGGAAGCTGCAACCAAGCAGATCAAGCTGAGACTGGCTTTGGAAAAAATCGCTCAGTATGAAAATATAGAGGCTGCCGAAGAAGAAATCGAGAAGCACTACGCCGATCTCGCCGAAGAGCATAAGATGGAGGTTGAAAAGGTAAAGAATATAATTTCCGTCGAGGCTTTAAGCGAAGATATCAAGGTTGAAAAGGCGTTTAATTTTGTAAAGGACAACGCCGAGATAGCTTCTTAAGCTTTTTTGATTAACATTAACAGGTTTACCGCATAATGCGCTTTTGCAGTTATGCGGTTTGCTGTTAAACAAGAAAATGAAAAAAACAGTAAAAAATGCTGAAATGTGCAGAATAATATTTGGAAAGGACAACAAAATGGATGATAAAACCTATATGAGTCTGGTGCCTACAGTAATTGAACAGACAGGACGCGGTGAAAGAGCTTATGATATTTATTCGAGACTTCTCAATGACCGTATAGTTATGCTTCACGAAGAGGTAAACGCCACCACCGCCAGCCTTGTTGTGGCTCAGCTCCTGTTTCTTGAGGGACAGGACGCAGACAAGGATATCCAGCTTTATATCAACAGCCCCGGCGGCTCCATCACCGATGGTATGGCAATCTATGATACCATGCAGTATATTAAGTGCGACGTTTCCACTATCTGTATGGGTATGGCTGCTTCCATGGGTGCGTTCCTGCTTGCTGCGGGAACCAAGGGCAAGAGAATCTGTCTTCCAAACGCCGAAGTAATGATTCATCAGCCTTCCGGCGGAACCGGACGCGCGCAGGCTTCCGATATAGATATTGTCGCTAAGCACATTATCTATGTTAAAGACAAGATGAACAGAATGCTGTCCGAAATGACCGGTCAGCCTTATGAGAGAATAGTGGCAGACACCGACAGAGACAATTATATGACCGCCCAACAGGCTTTGGAATACGGCATAGTGGACAAAATATTTGAAAAACGTTAAGAGCTTGTGTTCATAGGATATAGCACGCGTCTTTTCGGCAAATATTGCCGATGATCGTGTTGGAAAGCCTTGTCCTCGTCAATATTTGCTCGAAAATCCACGCACAAATCCTATGAACACAAGCTTTAAACCGTATCCTTTCTAAAAAATCATTTGTTAAAAAACAAAGAGCACTTTTAATCGACACTAAAATAATTTCGGAAAGGCATGATCGGCTTTATGTTAAAATGTAATTTCTGCGGTAAAACAGAAGACTATGTTTCAAGAATGATGATAGGCAAAAACGGCGTTATATGCAACGAATGTGTTTTGGCCTCCTACAATATGCTGCTGGAGGAGGGAGAAATACCGAGAACCGACAGACCAAAGTCACGTCCCGTCATAGGCTCCCTTAAAAAGGATAAGCTTCATAAGCCCGCCGAAATAAAAGCTATCCTTGACGAATATATCATAGGACAGGAAGAAGCGAAAAAGGTGTTGTCCGTAGCGGTTTACAACCACTATAAAAGAGTTCTCGCCAATGAAAGCGTTGGAGAAGATGACAACAATATAGAGCTTCAGAAAAGCAACGTTCTTCTTTTGGGTCCCACTGGTGTGGGAAAAACCATGTTGGCTCAGACTCTGGCGGAAATACTGAACGTTCCCTTCGCCATAGCCGATGCGACTACGCTTACGCAGGCGGGTTACGTGGGAGAGGACGTTGAAAACGTTCTTTTAAGACTGATACAGGCGGCGGATTTTGATATCGAAGCGGCAGAAAGGGGTATTGTCTATATTGATGAGATTGACAAGATTTCCCGCCGTTCCGAAAATACTTCCATCACCAGAGACGTAAGCGGCGAGGGAGTGCAGCAGGCCCTTTTAAAAATAGTCGAAGGCACCGTTTCAAACGTTCCTCCTCAGGGAGGAAGAAAACACCCCAATCAGGAATTTATCCAGATAAATACTGAAAATATACTCTTTATATGCGGCGGAGCCTTTGAGGGAATAGAAAAAACAATAATTTCCCGTATACATTCTTCTGCGTTGGGATTCGGAGCGGAGGTAAGAAGTCAGAAGGAACACAGTCTTACCGAGGCTTTCCACGAGGTTGCTCCGGAGGATCTTGTGAAATACGGAATTATTCCCGAATTGGTGGGCAGACTTCCTATTGTGACGGTACTGGACGAATTAGACGAGGAAGCTCTGATAAAGATTCTCGTCGAACCGAAGAACGCCTTGGTAAAACAGTACACCTATCTTTTCGGCTTAGACGGAATAGAGCTTTCAATTCAGCCCGACGCTCTCAGGGAAATAGCCAAAAAAGCGGTGGAACGCAAAACCGGAGCCAGAGGACTGCGTACCATTATGGAAGAAATTCTTTCCGAAACAATGTTTGACGCTCCTTCCGATCCTACTTTAAGCAAAATAACAGTCACAGCCGAGAACGTAAGGGAAAATACCCAGCCGGAAAAAGTCCACGGCGAGAAAAAAAGCATAGGGAGCAATAAAAAAGTCGGCCGTAAAAATGCGGGCTGATTTTAAAATGACATAATGCTCACAGTTTTAAAGTGATTAAAGCGCAGTTTTGAATTGGCAAGCAATCCGACAGCGGTTATAGTAACCGAGAAACAAATGCGGTTATACTTTCCCCAAAAAAATAAAAAAGTAATTTTTCAAAACCTATTTACAAAAACCTTGTATCATGGTATAATATATTTGCTGCGTTTACAGTAAAAAAATCCCTTTCTTGGCATTGAGGAATTTGCCCATTGGGGAAGCACCATATCCCTTTGCTATGAACGGGAAAATAAATTTTAAGAGGTGTAATTATGTTACTGAAAGAAGAAAAAACCGAGATTATCGAAAAAAACCGTACCCACGAAAACGATACGGGTTCCCCTGAGGTACAGATCGCCATTCTCACCAAAAGAATTTCCGATCTTACCGAGCACCTGAAAAATCATAAGAAGGATCATCATTCAAGACGCGGTCTACACAAAATGGTAGGTCACAGGCGCAACCTGCTCAACTATCTCCAGAAAAAGGATATTGAGCGTTACCGTGCCATTGTTGCGAAGCTTGGTATTCGTAAGTAATAATCTTTGGCATTTTGACAGACAAATAATGCCGTCGGTCAAAGATTGTTGTTTTATACCAATCACTTTTTAAACTATGGATTTTATCCATAGTTTAAAAAGTGTTGCACCCAAAACAGTAATCCAACAGTTTTAAAAGGGATTAGTATTAGGTGCAATCTTTAATTAAGAACATGTTCATGTGGGTATTGATTAAAGATTGATATAAAAGACAAGTACCTAAAGGACGGAACGCTTTGTCGTTCTGTCCTTTTGTGCCTGTTATGGACAGAATTGTAAAAAAATAAGGGGAAGCGGAAATTTAGCATTAAATTGAGCTTTTTTGATATGAAAAAGCTGAATTTATTGCTAAATCGTTTCCTCGAAAAAGGAAAGGCAAGGTAAAAAGAATGTTTGAAAAATACAAGGTGTTTAAAACTACCTTTGCGGGCCGAGAGCTTTCCGTTGAAACGGGAAAGACCTGCGGGCTTGCCAACGGCTCCTGCTGGGTGCATTACGGAGACACCGTGGTAATGGTAAACGTTACCGCCAGTGAGAAGCCCCGCGACGGAGTGGACTTCTTCCCCCTGTCCGTTGATTATGAGGAAAAGCTGTACGCCGTGGGAAAAATCCCCGGCAGTTTCCTTAAAAGAGAAGGCAGACCCAGCGAAAAGGCCATTCTTACCTCAAGAGTTGTGGATCGTCCCATGCGCCCGTTGTTCCCCAAGGACATGAGAAACGATGTATCAATCGTTATGACCGTACTTGCCGTCGATCCCGATACCCAGCCCGAAATTATTGCCATGATAGGCGCTTCAATTGCCGTATCCATCTCCGATATTCCGTGGAATGGTCCGATAGGAGGAATTTCCGTCGGCCTTGTGGACGGTGAAATTGTGCTAATGCCCGATGCGGAGCAGAGAGCAAAGTCCGATCTGCAGCTTACCGTTGCTTCCAGCGAGAAAAAGGTGGTAATGATAGAAGCTGGAGCCAACGAGATTGATGACGATACCATGTTTAACGCCATTATGAAGGGGCATGAGGAAATTGTCTCCTCGATTATACCATTTGTAAATAAAATAAGAGAAGAAATAGGAAAGCCTAAATTTACTTTTGAATCTATGGATGTTGATCACGACTTGTTTGAGGATATTCAGGGCAAGTACACCGAAAAGGTAAAGTACGCGCTGGATACCGATGACAAGAATGTACGCGAGGAGAGACTTCAGCCCATAAAAGACGAAATCCACGCCGAGTATGACGAAAAATATCCCGAACAGATTCCCATGATCGACGAATGTATATACAAGCTTCAGAAGTTTATCGTTCGCCGCTGGCTCCTAGACGAGCAAAAGCGCGTTGACGGACGCGGAATGGATCAGATGAGACCCTTGGCGGCTGAGGTGGGACTCCTCCCTCGCGTTCACGGCTCCGGTCTTTTCACAAGAGGTCAGACACAGGTGCTCACCGTTACAACGTTAGGTCCCGTAAGCGACGCCCAGAAACTGGACGGTCTTGACGAGGAAGAAGAAAAGCGCTATATGCACCACTACAACTTCCCCTCATACTCCGTAGGCGAAACCAAGCCCAGCAGAGGCCCCGGAAGGCGTGAAATAGGCCACGGCGCCCTTGCTCAGAGAGCGTTGGAGCCGGTTATTCCCTCCGTTGAGGAGTTTCCTTACGCTATCCGTCTTGTTTCCGAGGTTCTGTCATCCAACGGTTCCACCTCGCAGGCTTCCATTTGCGGATCCACACTGTCCCTTATGGACGCGGGCGTTCCCATAAAATCCCCCGTAGCGGGCATTTCCTGCGGTCTTATCACCGAGGGCGAACGCTGGATGACTATGGTGGACATTCAGGGGCTTGAGGACTTTTTCGGAGATATGGACTTTAAAGTAGGCGGCACTCATAAGGGCATTACCGCTATTCAGATGGATCTTAAAATAGACGGGCTCACACCTGAAATAATAAAGGACGCTTTCGCCAAGACTCACAAGGCGCGTGATTATATCCTTGACGAAGTAATGCTTAAGGCCATTCCCGCATCGCGTCCTACCGTAAACCGGTGGGCACCCAAGATGATCAATATGAAGGTTCCCGTTGACAAGATACGCGAGGTTATCGGCACCGGCGGAAAGGTTATACAGAAGCTCTGCGCCGATTACGAGGTAAAGATAGATATCGACGAGGATGGCAATGTATTTATCTGCGGCAGCGACGAAAAGAAGTCCAGAGATTGCGTTGAAATGATAAAAGCTATCACTCTCGTTCCCGAAATCGGTTCTATTTATAAAGGAAAGGTAGTTAGGGTCACCGGTTTCGGCGCGTTCGTTGAGTTCGCTCCGGGAAAAGAAGGAATGGTACACATTTCCGAGCTGGAAAACAGACGTGTTGAAAAGGTAGAGGATATTTGCAACGTGGGCGACGAGATAATCGTTAAGATAATCAAAATCGACCAGCAGGGCAAGATCGGACTTTCCAGAAAGGAAGCGCTGGCGGATATCGAGGCTAAAAGAAAAAGCAAAGCGGCGCAATAATTAAATAATAAAAAGGCTGTAATCTTACTGTTAATAAGATTACAGCCTTTTTTTCCAAAACTCAAACGAAGTAATTTCTTCCCGTCTTTTAATAAAATTTTCTCTAAATCTTGAGAAATTAAGAAGCAGTTTTAACGTGGCTGCTGCTCCGATAAAACCGTATTTTAAAAACTTGCCGAAGCTGCGTTTTGTAAGCACTCCCGTTTGTTTATCCAACCGGTATTGTATAACCGTTTTTCTCGCGATAAAATTCTCAGGTGTTCAGAATTTTGATGAAAAGCTCCGGATCCTCCGCATAGTGATATTTGACGTGCGGTAATGATTGTAAATTTTCACGCTCAGGGCTTTGATTTTGGGATTGGCAGCGCTTCCGCACTGTATGGGTTCACATAGCGGCGGGATAATATCATAGAATTTATGACAGCAGACAAATATTTTATGGTTTTCATTTGTTTTCCTTTTCGGGAAGTATGCCTGTTTTAAGAAAAGCATCGTATTCGTCGCACACAGACGCTGCTTCTCCGAATCTTATCTGATTTCCGTGGTCAAGCCAAAGCACTTTATTGCACATTCTGCGTATCTGAGGAATGGAGTGGGAAACAAGGATGGTAGCTTTTCCGTTTTGAATAATCTCTCTCATCTTTGATTCGCTTTTTTCACGAAACGCTCCGTCACCAACAGATAAAACCTCGTCGAGAATAAGTATTTCGGGTTCTATCATACTTGCGATAGAAAACGCTATTCTCGATTTCATTCCGCTTGAAAGCTGCTTAAAAGGGCGCTGTTCAAATTCCTTAAGCTCTGAAAAAGCCAATATTTCGGGATATTTTTTATCCATAAATTCACGTTTTACCAGTTCCACAAATAGAAAACGTAATTGTTTAGATTTTAACGCGCATATCTTCAACATCGGTATTCCCCTCAAACATATTAAATTTTAAAAATTTTATAGTTATAAACAATTTAACACACCCGTTTCGATCTGTTCTCTTACGTACCCGTCAAAAATTTATACTTGATATATTGCTCCCTCAATTACCATTGAATTTTCTGCCTGCCCTACTATTAAAATATTTCGTCAGAAATCCTTGAAATATTCACATATTCCTGCGTCTTTCTTCCTCGTCTTTTGACAGGCGTTCGGCGCATAAAATCGTCAAGAGATAATTTAGGAGCAAAGATATATCTAAAAAACGATCAACTCAAGCCGCCGTATTTTTTCATAAAATCCCCGAATGACTGAAGTCGGTTGTCCTTGTCGGCAATAATCAAGTTATTCTTACCGCCGATACGCGATAAATCCCAGTCAACGCCTTTTTTTCAGCGCCACACAAATCTTTTTTGTGAGTAAAACAACCCGCCGCTTTCCCTTGCAGCTAATATCAATACGCCGCTCTTCATTTGTAATTCAGAACACCTGAGCAAAAAAGGACACAGATTTGCCTAAAATAGCAAGCAGGATAGCTTCAAAGCCGGAAAAACCATGTTTGATAGCTGTGCAGACATATGACATGATTTTTATGTACTCCTTTGCCCCTTCAAGGGATCGAAAGCAGCCGGATACTTTGGTATTTACCTTAATATTCCGAATACCCCTTTCCGCTTGATTGTTATCAAAAGGAACATCAAAGTCATATGCAAATAAACAGACCAACAATCATGAACAAGTGTACCACCGTTATGTTGGATGATGTCCATCTCTTCCATAGCAACTCAACATCTTTATATCATGCAAAAACAGAACTGTGAACAGTTCATTTGAAAGGCAATGTCTTAGCTATTTCTTTTGATCTGACCGGATTTGTGTTGTGCAAGTACACAAATTTTAATTCAAATTATACATTGAGATTGAAAGTTTAAAGACAGTGTGGTATAATAACCTCAGACTGCGAAATGATGTTGTATAATAAAACTTGACACCAAATTCTCAAAGAAGTATAATGCAA
>CAJUQV010000014.1 GCA_910588335.1 uncultured Ruminiclostridium sp.
GTGATTATGCTTGCTATGATTTTTGACGCTATTTTTATGTGAACACACTCTAAAAGGGATTAGTATTAAGCGGCAAGGGGTTATTAAAATTTGCCTGCAATTTTTTTACATTTGGCTTCAGCGGGAAATAAAAATCCCACACTAAACTTCGGAATATTCCGGCAGCTTGTTTAAATTGCGATTTAAAAATAAGCCGTTTGATGATTTACAAACGACTTATTTTTTTTGCTGTTTTTTTACTCGGTAACCATTCCAAAACTTGCCTTACCGTTCTTTTTAATCCTGTACATAGCCTCGTCGGCAATGGAGATAATCTCCTCAACTGTCTTATCGGAACTGTTTACGTTATATATGCCTATACTTACGCTTACACTGAGATGATCATCCATGTCACACATAAATCCGGCTTTAAGCTTGGCAAGTATATCTCTTGCCACATTTTCGGGAATATTGGTGGAACTGTTTCGGATACATACTATAAACTCGTCTCCTCCGTATCTTCCCGTAAAACCAAAATCTTCCGTAATCTCTCCAATTGAATCCGTAACAAACTTTAAAACCTGATCTCCGGTGGCATGGCTGTACTTATCGTTATATATCTTGAAATCGTCAATATCAACGAATAGTATCGCAAACCCGTCGTTTCCTCCGGCGACCTTACAAATTTCCTCGTTAATAACATTCTCAATGGTCTCACGATTGTAAACTCCGGTCAGCGCATCATAGCTTGCGCGCTGTATAAGCTGCATTTCACCCTTCTTGGCTCTGTCAACATCAGACAACACGCCTATGATCTTTACTATATTCCCGTCGTTGTCACGGATAGTTGAAGTTTTCATGGACATCCAAATATAATCACCGTAAATGTTTTTCCAACGGTAAGTTTTGTCCTTGAATTCCTCGCCTTTCTCCAACACTGTAAGATCCTTGCGGTAACGCTCGTTGTCCTCCGGATGCACTCTGCCTTTAATAAAGAAACTGTCGCTGAAATGATCCGAAGGAGGACGATAACTGAATTTTTTATTAAAGTTGTTGGAAAATACAACGTTGTTGGTTTTCATATTCCAATCAAAAACTATATCATCGGACAACTCCACTATTGTACGGTAACGCCTTTCGCTCACAACAAGATTATCAATAAGCCTGTTGAAAGCGGCGGCAATTTCACCATATTCGTTTTTGTTGACAACATCAATTCTCGAATCATGGTCACCTCGGTTAATTTTCACCAATGTCTCCTCAATCTTTGAAAGAGGCTTGGTAATAACAACCACCGCAAAAATATAAAATGCTATAAAAATTATCGAAAGCGCTACAACAAGACCTACCACATTGGATGATGCTACCGATGAAAAGCCATACGCCTTATCAGCCTCCGCCATAGCGGCAACATACCAGCCACAGCCCTGCGCCTTAACCGTATAGGCAATCTGAGGATTTTTCCCGATTTCAAAATGCCTTGAATTATTAAGAAGAGCCGTGTTATTTATCGCGTCGCATATGATATTATATTGAGCATAACCATTTTTTGCGCTTATCTCCTCCATAGTTCCCACATATGCAGTATCAACAATGTGATGAAGACCGTCCACAAGAACTACACGACCGTTAGTCGGAAATGATCCCGCTTTTATTATGCCGTCAATATATGAATTGGAAAAATACACTAAAATAATTCTGTCATCAAGTATTGAAGGAGAAACAATCTCATAACCGCTTTCTCTGTTGTTGCTGTCCAAAACAGTACTTATGTAAGCTTCACCCTCCTCTATTTTAGACATCATATCATCATCAAACAGCTTATATGCTAAATTGGCGTCGTTGGAAGCGCTTATAGAGACAACCCCGGTAGACTTTTCAATAACCACAATACGAATTATTCCCGTTTGATCAGACAGATAATTCATTGCGGATTCAAAAGCCTCATTTTTTTCATCGGTATTATAAAAGGCGTAATTCCTAATATTGTCATCACATGCCACAATAGAGGCGCTTGAAGAAACGTTTTTTACATATTCCGAAATATTCTTGCTCTCATTTAGCGCAATATCCGAATAAAGCCGTTCATACTGCTTTTCCGCAATGGAATTCATTGTTCCGGAGCAGTAAAATGCATATGCAATTATTGATGAGATTGAGAAAAAAATCAGCGAAAATATAAATAGTGTACGAATTTTCATCGAATTACTCCGTTTTTAATTAATGTTTTTCTTTGTAGAACATGTATTAACACCCTAAAAATTTCGGGATAAATGTCATTTTATGCCAACAGGTTTTAAATTGTATAAATCAGTGTATTTATTATTTTATCACACTTTTTCATAAAAGTAAATGACATTCCACGAATTTGTAAAAAACGTAAGTTTTTCTATATATATTTTGTGCATTTTCTATATACATGAAATATGAGAATATATGCGCACATATATAATATCATAATCCGAAACGGCAAATCGGCCTGCGTGATTTTCCTGCAGGCCGATTTGCCGTTTTATGAATTTATTTTCCTCTTGTTATTTTGTCTACTGCTCTCAAAAACAAGCTTACTTCGTACTTGGTAGTATAAACGGAAGGCGCCAGCCTAACAGTTCCTGTTTCAAGAGTACCTAACTTTTTGTGCGCAAGATAAGCGCAGTGAAACCCGCCCCTTAAATAAAATCCGCTCTCGCTTAGTCTGGCGGCTGTATCATCTGAACTCAGCCCGACTATGTTAAAAGAAAAAAGAGGCGCATTTTTTCGTGTAAATCCACCGTACAATATAACACGGCGATTTTTCCTCAGGTGATTGAAAGCGTAAGAGCAAAGCTGCCACTCATGCTCATATATTGAACTTACGCCTTTTTCCGAAACAAATCTTACCCCTTCTCCAAGAGCTATGGCTCCGGAGGTATTTATAGTGCCGCTTTCAAATCTGTCCGGCAAAAATTCGGGCTGTTCCGGCTCTTTTGAGGCGCTGCCCGTTCCACCCTCTATAAGAGTTTTTAACCTGTACTTCCCGTCGGTTATCATAAGACCTGTGCCCATAGGTCCATAAAGACCCTTATGTCCTGCGGCGCAGATTATGTTTATTCCATCTGACAGACTTATCGGCAGTACTCCCGCCCCCTGTGCCGCGTCAAGTATAAAACAAATGTTGTTCTTTTTGCAAATAGCGGCAAGTCTTTTATAAGGCAGAATATGTCCCGAAACATTGCTGGCGGCAGTACAAATAATTCCCTTCGTTTCGGGTTTTATAAGCCGCGCGAAATTCATAGCGGTTTCATTGTCGTTGTCGGTCACCCTCGCAACAGAAAAACTTATTCCATCTTCCTTCGACAAAGCGGTAAGAGGCCTTAAAACCGCATTGTGCTCCCAATCGCTTGTAATAAAATGACAACCCGGCTCCGCTATGCCTTTTAGGGCGGTATTTATAGCTTCGGTACAGTTGAGCATGAAGCAAACATTTTCAGTTTTTGCTTCGAAAAAATCTGCACAGCGTTGTCTGGCCTCATAAACAGCTTCGCCGGTTTCCATTGAAAGCTTGTGCCCCGATCGTCCGGGGTTTGCGCCATAATTTACAAGCGCAAAGGAGCTTTTGCTGATTACAGATGGCGGCTTTGGATAGGTTGTAGCGGCGTTATCCAGATAAACCATTATTTTTTTCTACCTTCCAGAATTTTTAGTACATCAACACCTACAGTGCCTAAAAGTCTTGACGCCCTGTTCGGATCGCCCTTTATCCGAATGGCGAAGGTGCAGCCGCCTCTGCCGCTTATCTTTTCAACACTGCCATTTATATTTACCCCTTGTAGGAAGTTTCTTCCTCTGATTGCCTCGGTATAGCTTTTAACTGTCAGCAGCCATACTTCCATATATCATCAGTCCTTTCTAATCTTTCAGCTTATGGGAACAGTTGACCGGACTTTTCCGAAACCTTTTCCCGAAATAAAAAATAAATTTTCCCGCCGTTCCGCTCTCCATACGCTTCGCGCGATCTCCGAAGAATCCTGCGGCAAAAACAATAAAGCCGTACTACATATTATGCCGATACGGCAACTTTTGCTAAAGAAATGAATAAGTCGCTCCGCCTTTGAGATAATAAATTAAAGAAGCATTTACAAAAGACAAGTTCCGATTTAATACTAATTGCAATTCAATCTATAGACAAATAGATTGAATTGCAATTACACCTTAAGCACTATTTGAAAATCATTTCAAATTTTAATTTACCTATAGTATGATTTAAAAATAGTATAAGGCGTATCATAACTAAGCGATATTGCCCCTAATAAAACATTTTCCATGATAAAAGGAGGATATTATATGAAAGCTGTAATAATGGCGGGAGGAGAAGGAAGCCGCCTTCGTCCGCTCACCTGCACACTTCCCAAGCCTATGGTCAAGCTTTGCGGGCGTCCCGTAAGCGAATATATTCTTGACCTGCTTTCCAAACACAGCTGCACCGACGCCATATTTACATTGCGTTACTTAGGCTCACAAATTGAAGAGCACTTTGACGCCCGGCGCTACAATGGCATAAATCTTGACTTTTCATACGAGGACACTCCTCTGGGAACGGCAGGGTGCGTAAAAAAAGCGGCTGAAATGTGGGAACTTAAGGAAGGAGAACACTTTATAGTTATAAGCGGTGATGCAATGTGCGACTTTAACCTTTCTGCCGCGCTTTCCCATCATATCAAAAGCGGTGCCGACGCCACAATAATAACCAGCCGCGTTGAAGACCCGCGGGAATACGGCTGCGTTATCTCAGAGAACGGATTCGTAACCGGATTTTCCGAAAAACCTTCATATACGGGAGCGGTAAGCGATTATGTAAACACGGGAGTGTACATTCTTTCCGACAAAGTGATGAAATTGATACCCGAAAATACCATGTGGGATTTCTCAAAAAATGTTTTTCCCCAGATGCTTAAATCAGGAATGAAACTGGCTTCCTACGAAGAAAACGGTTATTGGTGCGATATAGGCGATTTTACCTCTTATAAAAGATGTCAAAGAGATATGCTGAGAGGACTTGTAAACTGTGAATTCAAAAGAGAAGTACCTCCGATAAGCGACGCTACAATAATAGCACCCTGTTATATAGGAAACAACGTTAAAGTCGGCGCCGGAACCGTGATAAACGCCGGCTGTGTGGTAGATGACAATGTAAATATAGGCAAAAACAGTAAACTTTACGAATGCGTAGTATCCAACGGTGCTTTTTTATCCGACCGCACAAAATGCAACGGAGGGATAATATGCGAAAACGCTGTAATGGAACAAGGCTCGGCGGTATACGAGGACGCTGTGCTCGGAAGCGGAAGTATACTCGGGCAAGACAGCAGTCTTGAACCTAAGGTTAAGGTATGGGACAACAAAACTATTCCAAAAGGAGTAATGCAGAGAGAAGATTTTAAATACGGCGTATCTCCATTCTCCGCTTTAGACGAAAAGGGCGTTTCCGGAGAAACCAATTCCGATATTACCCCCGCCTTTATGACGAAATTGGGCAGCAGCGGGGCGGCGGTGTTCGGAGACAGGGTAATCGTCTCCTGCGGTACGGGAAATGCAGCCTCGGTATTAAAAGCGTGTTTTTGCGCCGGATTTTCGGGAGCGGGCGGAAAAGTCATAGACTGCGGTATTACATCACTTCCTGCCCTGATTCATCTCAGCAGAATAATGAACGCCGGCGGACTGGTAAATATAGAAGCCTCCTCAAAATGTAAAATTACCATACTGAACAAGGCGGGTCTGCCCCTTACCCGTGTACAGGAAAGAAAACTTGAAGCAGCTTTGAACAGAGGTGATTACCGTAACGCGAAATGGGACGGTTTCGGTGAAATTAAGGCCTTTAAAAACTCTTCCCTGCTTTACTCCGGCGCTTTGGAAACGGCAAGCGACTTTAACTGCCGATACAAAGTAAATATCAGTTGTTCAAATCCTCTTATTAACTCGGCAGCCGCCTCTCCGCTTCATAGGATAAGTAATCCGTCCGGAGAAGCTCTTACGATAAATATAAACCGTGACGGCACAAAAGCGGAGTTGTATGTCAGCGAAAAGGAAAAAGCGGATTACACCAAGTTAATTACAATCGTATGCTACGACCTTATGCAAAAAGGATTCGATATAGCGGTGCCTTTGGAATTTCCATCTACAGTAGATGAAACGGCAAAACTTACCGGAAAAACGGTGAGAAGATTTTACAGGTGCAGCAACGACAACAGCGATAAAGGAGCAAGAGAACTGGCCGCATCGCAGCCGTTTCTCTTTGACGGTCTTTTATTGGCGCTCAACGCTCTTCAGATTATTTCCGATTCTTATATGACATTAGGCAATTATCTGGAAAAACTTCCAAAGCTTGAGACGGAAAACCGATTTCTGCGTATTCATTGTCCTCCTCAGCGTATTCTTAGCAAGCTTGCCGAAGGCTCTAACGGAGTCAGCGAAGGAGTTTTCCTCGGAGAAGAAGGCAACAGAGTACTGCTTCGTTCAAGCAGACAGGGAGACGGACTTTTTCTGTTCGCGGAAAGCTACTCTCAGGAAACCGCAAAAGCGCTCTGCGATGATGTGGAATTAAAGGTCAGAATGATGTTGGAAAAATAATTTTTGCCCCAAAGCGGAATACAGATTCTAATGTTCGCTTCGGGGCAAAAACGATTATCAGAAAAAAACTTTTTGGGAAAAAAATCAAATTTTGCCGACAGTAAAGCCTTTTACTTTTTTTCCGCCGTAATTTTCCTTGACAAGCCGACTTTTTTGTTATATACTATGATAGTATAATAATGCCAAAAATGGAAAAAAGCGGTAAAAATCCAACCTGTATTCAATTTGTCCCTAATATGATTACGGACAAATTTTAAACCGCAATGTTCCAAAAGCAAATAAAAGCGCAGAGCTTTATATAAATACAAAAATACAATTGCATAGGGCTTTTTCGTCATTCCATTCATACAACCATAAACCGCCTTCATAATATTAAAGTTTAGCTTAAACAAGCTGACGGAATTGCTTCGCAATTCCGAGATACAGTGAGGGATTTTTATCTGCCACTGAACCGAGAGATGGAGAGACTTTGCCTGCAAAGTCTTATAAACCCTGCCGCCTAAGAGGCAGGGAACATCAGGCGGCGGTTATAATGACATAATACCATCATTAGGCCTGTGTGGACAAGGCTTAAGCGTATCCCTATGCCGAAAGGAAAATTTATGGCAAAAAACAATAATTTCATCAATTTTAAAGGAAAAAATGATAATCAGCAAAAATTTTATCAGAAAATGAGCGGAAAAAAACAAAGCACTACCTCAAACGAACTGAACAAAAACAAACAGCCTTCATTTGGACAGCCAAAAAACACTTCGGGAAAACACACGGCAAAGCTTGCATCCGGAGCACCACAAAAGCAGCATTTCTCCACAGCGGCCGGCATCGGTCAGAACAACAAAAAAACGGCTTTCCAGAAGCAGGAAACAACAAACCGCCGAAATATACAAAACAGACATCCTGCAAGAGAGTTTAAAGCCACCCCCCTTAAAATTTTCTCTCTCGGCGGTCTCAACGAGATAGGAAAAAACATTTACGTCTATGAATGTGCCAATGATATTTTTATAATAGACTGCGGCTTGGCGTTCCCTGATGACGAAATGCCCGGCGTTGATTCGGTAATACCCGATTTCACTTATCTTGTAAACAACAAAGAAAAAGTCAGAGGGGTGCTTCTTACCCATGGTCACGAAGATCATATAGGAAGTCTCGCCTATCTCCTTAAAAAAGTAAACGTTCCCGTTTACGGCACAAGACTCACATTGGGACTTGTGGAAGGAAAGCTCAGAGAACATGGAATTCTTGCTTCTTCAACCCTGATTACGGTAAAGCCCGGAGATACTGTGAAATTGGGCTGCATGGCGGCGGAATTCATAAGAGTAAATCATTCCATACCGGACGCCTGTGCAATAGCAATACATGCACCTGCGGGAATAATTGTCCACACGGGCGACTTTAAGATCGACTACACACCTATTGAGGGTGGAATAATAGACATGGCGCGATTCGGCGAGCTTGGAAGACGCGGAGTCTTGGCGTTGCTTTCCGAAAGCACCAATGCGGAAAGACCCGGCTACACCATGTCGGAAAGCACCGTAGGAAACAGTTTTAAAAACATCTTCAACCAAGCGGAAGGCAGAAGGATAATAGTAGCCTCATTTTCCAGTAATATACACCGTATACAGCAGATCATAGACAACGCCGTATTACAGGACAGAAAAGTGGCGGTAAGCGGAAGAAGTATGCTGAATGTTATGCAGACTGCCATTGATCTTAATTATATACGCATACCAAGCGGAATACTCATAGATATCGAACAAATAAAAAATTACCCCCCCGAAAAATTAGTTATAGTTACCACCGGAAGCCAGGGAGAACCTTTATCCGCTTTGGCGAGAATGGCGGGAAACGACCACAGGCAAGTAACTATTACTCCAAACGACCTTATAATAATTTCCGCAACCCCTATCCCCGGAAACGAAAAGCTTGTGGGAAACGTAGTAAACGACCTGATGAAATTAGGCGCCGACGTGGTCTACGAAAAGATGTACGACGTACACGTTTCGGGGCACGCCTGCCAGGAGGAATTAAAAATGATGATTTCCCTGACAAAGCCAAAGTATTTCATTCCCATTCACGGTGAATACAAACACCTTAAAAAACATGCCATGTTAGCGAGAAAAATGGGAATACCGGAAGAAAACATTTTTCTCGCGGATATAGGTCAAGTGCTTGAAACCAACAGGATTTCAATGAAAATATCCGGAGTCGTTCCTTCGGGCAGCATACTTGTGGACGGTCTTGGCGTAGGAGACGTAGGCTCCGTTGTGCTGAGGGACAGAAAACATTTGGCAGAGGACGGACTTATTATAGTAGCGGCCACAGTACGCAAAAGCACGGGAAACATAGAGGCAGGACCGGAGATTGTTTCAAGAGGCTTTGTATATGTTAAAGAATCCGAAAAGCTTATGGATGAAGCCACGGCGATTGCCAAAAAAACGCTTGAAGAACAATGTTCCAAGAGCATAAGAGATTGGGGCTCCATTAAACCCGCACTCAGAGAAACCTTAAGCGGGTTCATTTATCAAAAAACAAAAAGAAGTCCTATGATCCTTCCTATCATAATGGAAATATAGAATCCGTAAATTGAGAGGTTCTTTTAAAATGAAGAATTTTTTCCGCGACGGCGGATTGGTAATGTCAATCATTTCACTGATAATATTGCTGCTGTTTATGTCATCGATGACTTTTCTGCATTCTCCCGATATGTTTTGGATATTGGCGCCGTTTATCGTGTTGGCGGCGGGCTTTGCCGTAGGAAAGTTAGTACAGGTGACAAGAAGAAATTTTCAATATTCCGCTCTTATAAGTGAAGAAATCAAGTCGGAAAACAAAATGTCCCTGTACAGTCTTCCGATGAGCGTTGTTATTATTGACTCGCAGCGCAAAATAATCTGGTTCAACAAGGGATTTGCCAAGGATTTCTCACATGAAGCTTTCTACGGAAACTCATTTGACCTTATATCCGAGCTTCCGTTTGAGTGCTTCACAGTAGACGAAGGTATCCAGATACAGCACGCAGGAAGATATTACCGCGCTTATGCCAATCAGCCCGTTGAAGAACATGAAAGCGACATATTCCTGATTTACCTTAGAGATATAACCGATTATGTAGACATAATGCAGGAAAAAAAGCTTTCTCACCCCGTAGTAATGCTTATAATGATAGATAGCTTTGAGGAGCTGTTCAACAGCAGCCTTGAAAGCGAAACCGCCCATGTGACGGTACAGATAGACAGACTTCTGGAGGACTTTATCGCGGAAACCACCGGTATTTTGAGAAAATCCTCCCGCGACAGGTTTTGGGCGGTGGTTGAAGAAAGACATATCGCTAAGCTTATTGAGGGAAAAGTCAAGCTTTTGGATAAAGCGAGAGAGATTCAGGTCAATGACAGAATGAACGTTACCTTATCAATAGGTATAGGACGAACTGCTTCCACGATCGCGGAAAGCGAGAGCTTTGCAAAACAGGCTCTTGAAATGGCACAGGGAAGAGGCGGAGACCAGGCTGCCATCAAAACAGTTACCGGATTTGAATTCTACGGCGGCGTTTCAAAAGGAATCGAACGCTCTACCAAGGTAAAGGCGAGAATCATTGCCAACCAGTTAATACAGCTTGTGGAAAGCTCCGACAGAGTTTACATAATGGGTCACAAGTTCAGCGACTTGGACAGCGTAGGCTCTTCGGTAGGCTTGGCGTGTGCTATAAGAAACCTCGGACATAAGGCGGACGTAGTAGTAAACAGTCTCGCTTCCTTAAGCACTCAGCTTATCAGTCGTTTAAACCGGCCGGACAGCCCCGATCCCCTGTTTTTGTCTCCAGAAAACGCAGTTGAAAGCATAACCGACAATTCGCTTCTGATTATTATGGATACACATAACCCTGCCATGCTTGAAAGCGGTGAGCTTCATTCAAAGGCAAAACAAGTGGTAATCATAGATCACCACAGAAAAACCGTTAACTATATCGACAATTCACTTATTTTTTATCATGAACCCTACGCATCCTCCGCATCAGAGATGGTCACGGAAATTTTGGGATATTTCGGTGAAGCGGGAAAAATATCCGCGCTTCAGGCGGAAGCTTTATTGGCAGGTATTATGTTGGACACCAAAAACTTTACCATAAAAACCGGAGTGCGTACTTTCGAAGCGGCGGCGTTCTTACGGAAATTAGGCGCGGACACCGTTAACGTAAAAGGCCTTTTCGCCAACTCCATAGAAAATTACCGCCAGAAGGTCGCGCTTGTTTCCAATGCGGAAATATATAAACGCTGCGCCGTAGCCACTACCACCATGTTCAGCCCGGATATGCGTCTTATAGCGCCACAGGCGGCAGACGAGCTTCTGAACATAGAAAACGTGGATGCTTCGTTTGTATATTACCGCAACATAGGAGACGAAATATATGTAAGCGCCCGCTCACTTGGCGCTCTTAACGTTCAGTTGGTAATGGAGTACTTAGGCGGCGGAGGTCATCAGACAATGGCCGCGGCGCAGCTAAAAAGCATTTCTCTTGAAGACGCCGAAAAGAGAGTAAAGGAAGCAATAGACAATTATTACGACAGCGTAAGCTGAAATAAGAAACTGTTCCAATAGAAATGGTGGGCGGATTTTCGAGCATATTTTTTTGATGACAAGGCAAAAATCCGCAGGCGGGCAGCTTATGTGATAAGCCCGTCAAGGATTTTTAACACACGATGTGTTAGTCATTGGCCCAAAGTCGGCGCAAGGACGCGCCGACAACAAAGCAAATGACAAAACGCAAGTCAGCGGCAAAATATGCCGAAAAGATGTGCGCCAATTCCTATTGGAACAGTTTCTAAACCAAAGGAAAAACAATTATAAAAAACTCCGTAATTGTTTTTAAACCTGTATTTTCGGTGCCACTGCACCGATATGCTTAAAACGAAAGGTGGAAAAAAATGAAAGTAATTTTACTGGAAGATGTAAAAGGCACAGGGAAAAAGGGCGAAATCAAAGAAGTAAAGGACGGCTACGCCCGGAACTGTCTTATTGCAAAAAAACTCGCGGTGGAGGCTACTGCCGCCAATATGAACCTTCTGGAAGGACAAAAAGCGTCCGCACAGCACAAAATTGACGTTGAAATTGCAAATGCCAAGGAAATTGCCTCAAAAATAGATGGAAAAACCGTAAAAATTATGGCAAAGGGCGGCACAAGCGGCAGACTTTTCGGAGCCGTAACCGCCAAGGATATTTCGGCACAGATAAAAAAACAGTTTAACTGCGACATCGACAAAAGGAAGCTTGTTCTTGACAGCGAAATAAAGACCTTTGGCGGCTTTGGAGCGGAAGCAAGACTTTATAACGGAGTTTCCGCAAAATTTACCGTAATGGTTGAGCAAATCACGGAATAATATTTTCGCGGGGACTTTTTGGAAAAAAATAAAAGCTGCGAAGACAATCATCAGCCACTGACTTTGCTGTCCTATTGCTTGCAATAGGACTACAATAATTGAACTATTTGTCTAAAATTTGTTAAGGAAGTGTTTTATGCCCGCTACTATTGATCTGTCGGAAATAAATCTGCCCTTTAACCTGGACGCCGAACAGGCGGTATTGGGCGCCGTCTTAGTCGAAACGCCGTCCGTTTCGGAAATAACCGCCAATCTGCGTCCGGAACACTTTAAAATACAGCTTCACAGCGATTTGTTCTCCGTTATCTACCAGATGAACATATCGGGACAGCAAATAGACATTGTGACCTTAATGGAAAATTCCCTGCGACAAGGGATATTTGAATCCGATGAGGAAGCAAAATCATACCTGATGAAGCTGGCGGATTCCTCCATAACTCCCTCTACTATTGAAAGCTATATCAAGATAATCCGCGATAAGTACATGGTGCGGCAGCTTATGACAATATCAAAAGAGATATTTGACCTTGCAGCAGCCGGAACGGAAGAAACCTCAGTACTTTTGGATCTTGCGGAAAAGAAAATATTTGACATAAGAGACGAAAAAGATCTTCACGGCCTCACCCATATAAAGCCGTTGGTAACCCAGCAGCTCGAAGCTCTGTCCGAGCTTGCCGAAAACCCCGAAAGCGCTCACGGTTCGGGACTCAGCACCTCTTACTCAAGTCTCGATAAAATAATTTACGGGCTTAATCCTTCGGATTTCATACTTATTGCCGCCCGCCCCGGTATGGGTAAAACCTCGTTTGCCACAAATATTGCCGCCAATGTTGCCAAAAACTATAAAAATCAAAAAATATGTATTTTTTCTTTGGAAATGTCGAAAGAACAAATAGCGGCTCGTATTCTCCAAAGTGAGGCGAGACTTTCATCCGACGCCCTGCGCACCGGTATAATACCCGACAGCAAGTGGACGGATATAGGCGAAGCGGTGGACGTTTTGTCGCAGGTGGAAATATACATTGACGATACCGCCAATATTTCCTTGGGAGAAATGAAAGCGAAGCTCAGACGAATGAAAAATTTGGGTCTGGTTATTATAGACTATTTGCAGCTTATGTCGACGGGAAGACGTGACGGGAACAGAGTGGCGGAAATTTCCGAAATTACCAGAAACCTCAAAATAATGGCAAAGGAGCTAAATGTTCCGGTAATAAGCCTGTCCCAGCTTTCACGAGGTCCGGAACAGCGTCCCGATAAGCGCCCCATGCTATCCGACCTCCGCGATTCCGGTTCAATCGAACAGGACGCGGATATAGTAATGTTTCTTTATCGTGACGGATATTACAATAAAGAAGCGGAATATCCAAACGCCTGCGAATGTATAGTCGCAAAGAACAGGCATGGTGAAACCGGAACTGTTCCCATGAACTGGGAGGGCGAGTATACGCGTTTTACGGGGGTAGACTATACCCATGCTTAAAGAAATAAACAATAGAAGCCATATTGCCGATACAGTCATAAATAAAGTGCTTTCCGCCATAAAAAATCACAATATGATAAATAAAGACGAAAAAATTATAGTCGCACTAAGCGGAGGAGCAGACAGCGTAACCCTTATTCACTGCCTTAATAAAATAAAGGAAGAGATTGGTTTTGAATTGTCCGCCTGTCATGTTAATCACAATCTGAGAGGTGCGGAAAGCGACAGTGATCAGGCCTTTGCGGAAGCGCTGTGCAAAGAAATGAATATTCCTTTAAAAATATTTTCAATAGATGTGTCAAAAGCCATGGAAAAGCATACAAGCGTTGAGGAAACGGCAAGAACACTGAGATATCGAGCCTTTTTGGAGGAATCGGCGCGTTTAAGCGCAAAAGTGGCCACCGCTCACAATTCCTGCGACAATACCGAAACGGTTTTTTTGAATCTGCTAAGGGGTACGGGTCTAAAAGGCCTATGCGGAATCCCTCCGGTAAGGGATTATTTGATAAGGCCGCTTATTTTATGTACCCGCGAAGAAATAGAGGCGTATTGCGATATAAACGGGCTGAGATATGTAACCGATAAAACAAATTTCTCAACCGCATATACACGCAATAAGATAAGGCTTGAGATTTTGCCGAAACTGTTGGAAATAAACCCATCGCTTTACGGGGGCGTAAACCGCATGACCGCCGCACTCTCGGAAGACAGTGTCTTTCTTGAAAATATGGCAAAAAAAGAACTCTGCGCTGCAAAAATCGGCGATAAAACATATGACAGCGAAAGACTCGCTTCCCTTCCCCGTCCGATTCTGACCAGAGCCATTTCACTTATTCTGAAAGAACGGGATATCGAACCAACCGCAATAAAGATAAAAGGCTTTGAAGAAATAATAAAATCGGGAACGGGAAAAATCAACATAGAGAAGAATAAATTTGCCATAGTCCGAAAAGGAAAGGCCGAAATACAGATTGTAATACAAAAATATCGAAAAAAGAACTGAAAATACACACATAAATTTCATAAATTCATTTGATTTTTTTATAAGACTATGTTATAATATTCTGAAAGACTGAAAAGGAGTTCCTTTTTTGCCGCGGCAAAGGGAAAAAGACACAAAATGAACAGCAGCATTGAAAAAATACTTTTTACCGAGGAAGAAATAAGGGAAAAAGTTAAACAAACAGGAAAAAAAATTTCCAACGATTACAGGGATAAAAATCTCGTTCTGGTAGGAATACTCAAGGGCAGTGTGATATTTATGTCCGATTTGATGAGAGCTATCGACACAGACTGCAAGATAGCGTTTCTTACCGCCAAATCATACGGAAACAGTACGGTCTCCTCCGGAAAAATCGAATTGGAAGACACTCTTAAAGACTCATTGGGAGAAGATATAGCGGGTAAAGATATTATTCTTGTTGAAGATATCTTGGATACTGCCGCCACTCTTTACGCGGTCAGGGAAAAAATAAAAGAGCTTAATCCCTCATCAATCAGGATATGTACGTTTATCGAAAGAAACATCAAAAGAAATATTAACCTGATACCCGATTACAAGTGCTTTGATATACAGGACGGTTTTATTGTGGGATACGGTATGGACTACGCCCAAAATTACAGAAATCTTCCTTATGTAGGTATATTAAAGCCTGAAATATATACAATAACAAATTAGAGCAAAGACAAGGAAAGGCGGAATATATGCAAAAGAAACGCGGCGGCACTATAATCTACATTGTAATAATAATTTTTTTAATAGTAGGATTGATTTCTATTTTACGTTCTATCACTCCAAGAGCAAAAACCGAATCGTATTCATCGGTTATGGAGCACTTTGACAATCTTGAGGTTTCAGCCTATACTCTTGACCTTAACTCAGGTGAATTAAGGTATATGTTAAGAGGCGAAAGCAAGCCAAGGGTATATTATATTCCATATGTCAGCCTTTTTATAAGTGATATTTATGGGGATTTCAGCGACGGCAGCAGCTACCGTGATCAGTACAACGCCAAATACCCCAAGGAACCGTTGGAAGAAGACTATATAGCGGTCGCGGACAACTCGTTCCTTACAAGCTTCCTTCCGTATCTCCTGCTTATAGCGCTTATGATAGGATTTACCTTTATAATAATGCGCCAGACTACAGGCGGCGGAAAAATGAACCAGTTTTCAAAGGCTAACACAAGAAATCAGCCTTCAACCGGAAAGAGAGTTACTTTTAACGACGTTGCGGGTGCGGACGAAGAAAAAGAGGAATTGGCCGAAATCGTTGATTTCATGAAAAATCCGAAAAAATATCTTGATATAGGAGCAAGAGTACCTAAAGGCGTACTCCTTATGGGACCTCCCGGTACCGGTAAAACATTGCTTGCAAAGGCCGTGGCCGGTGAAGCCAATGTACCGTTTTTTTCAATAAGCGGCTCCGACTTTGTGGAAATGTTCGTCGGCGTGGGCGCTTCGAGAGTAAGAGATTTGTTTGATCAGGCAAAAAAGCATACTCCTTCGATTATTTTCATTGATGAAATAGACGCAGTGGGCAGACAAAGAGGAGCGGGTCTTGGAGGCGGACATGACGAACGAGAACAAACATTGAACCAATTGCTGGTAGAAATGGACGGTTTCTCGGAAAATCAGGGCATAATCATTATTGCCGCCACTAACAGACGCGATATTTTAGACCCCGCATTGCTCCGTCCGGGGCGCTTTGACAGACAAATTGTGGTAAATTACCCCGATATAAAAGGACGCGAAGAAATACTCAAGGTTCACACAAGAAACAAGAAGCTGGCATCCGATGTAAATCTTTCAACTATTGCAAAAACCACCGCGGGATTTACCGGCGCAGATCTTGAAAACCTTGTAAACGAAGCCGCCCTTCTTGCGGCAAGGGCAAACAGGCGCGCCATTATTGAAGCGGATATTGAAGAAGCCACTATCAAAGTGGTGGCCGGCCCCGAAAAGAAATCAAAAGTAGTAAGCGAAAAAGAACGCCGTCTTACGGCATATCATGAAGCGGGACACGCCGTCTGCACATACTACTGTCCGTCTCAGGACAAAGTTCATCAGGTATCAATTATCCCAAGAGGAATGGCGGGCGGATATACAATGTCCCTTCCGGAACATGACAGAAGCTTTGTGAGCAAGACCCAGATGGAGGAAAACATCATTACTCTTTTAGGCGGCCGTGTTTCCGAAAAAATTATTTTGGATGATATCTCCACAGGCGCATCCAATGACATTGAACGCGCTACAAAGATTGCCAGAAGCATGGTAACAAAATACGGCTTCAGTGAAAAATTAGGCCCTGTAGTCTACGGTCACGATGAAACGGAAGTTTTCTTAGGCCGCGATTACTCTCAAGGCAGAAATTATTCCGAAAATATTGCCGCAGAAATTGACGCAGAAATTCGTGAGCTAATCGAAACAAGCTACGAAAAAGCGAAGGATATTCTGGAAAATCATATAGATCAACTTCATATTCTTGCAAAATATCTTATGAAAAACGAAAAAATTGACGGTGCGGATTTTGAAAAGCTTATGAAAGGTGAAATAGACGAAAATTACGAAAAAGAAAAATCCGATGATGCCCCCAAAGACACAATCGTCTCCGAACAAGCGGAAAAACCCGAACAGAATGTTCAACCGGAAGCGAGTGATCCGATTAAAAATAATCTTGATAACGGAATGGATCCTCCGATTTTCAAAGCCTAATACTATCTTTGGTCAAATGCCTATCACTGATAAATTTGGAATATAAAGCCAAAATAAAAATTTAAAAACTGTAACAACAAATCCGAACCTCACTGCAAAATGCGAGGTTCGGATTTAAATTTTATAAAAGAGCATATCCTTTTATTTGATTAAACAAACATTTCGACGACTATAAATGTTTTAAATTTATACGGTAATCTCTTAAAACACTCTCATCGTATTTTTTCAGTATACCGTTTATTTCGTTTATCAGCGCTGTCTTTTCCAAAGGCAGATCGCCGTGAAGCTGAAACAGATTCGACGCGCCGAGAGCCGCAAAATGTGTCCTTATTTCAAGCCCTTCAATAAGAAGCATAAGTTCCTCCAGCTTTTCTTTTTCACTTTCCTCCTCCCATGTTCCGCGCAATATTTCACCGTACAACTCAGAATTTGGATAAACCGTAAGCATTGAAGCGCCTATTATTTGGGGCTGTAATCTATTAAAAATATTAATTGTATTTATGATTCCCTTCCCCGATTTTCCCTTACCGTATATTCCCGCAAGATAAAAAATATCATACTCAATATTTGCCTCGTCGAGTTTTGCACATTGTTCTATGATATCCTTTGATTCATATCCCTTGTTCATAAATGAAAGTGCCTCGTCATCGCCCGTTTCAACGCCTATTGTTATTCGGTTATAGCCCAACACACGCAGTGATCTGAGCTCATCGACACTTTTAGGCGTTATATCCGTTATTCTTGCAAAACAGCCTATACTGTCCAGCTTGTGAAGATACTGTTTAGCTATGTTGGCTATTACCTTAAGCTTTTCCGTACTTAATACAAACGGGTTTGCTCCCACAAGAAAAAGCCTCGTCACTTTGGGCATATTACGATATATCTCGATTATATCGGCTTCTATCTCACTAATCTGCGACATTCTGAATTTAAAAGGTATATCATCATATAATGTGCAGAATTTGCAATTATGGTGCGTACATCCCGCAGTAACCTGCAAAAGAGCCGACCATGCCTCATAGGGCGGCCGCCAAATCGTTCCCGTAAAATTCATACCGAAATTCCTCCCAATAATTTATCCGAAAAGCTTTCCGTGATCCATAATCCAAAAATAATTCTACACAAAGGAGGCAGCAAATATCACTGAGCAAGGCGGAGAACGAAGTCGGGCTGCTTACCCAAATCCGTCAAAGACGACAATGAAGCCATGTTAAATTTTAATTGCCTTACTGTGCTGAATTATTTATTGGATTGTTATAAGTATAACACTTTATCCGAACACTGTAAAGTACGATTATTTTCTATACATGGTATTTAAAAAGATACCTTTATTGACAGCCTCTTACTATTATGTTATACTTTTATAGAAGGTAATACCAACACATTTTTCGGAATGGATGAATATAAAAAGGAGCGGTTATGTCGGAAAATAAGCATTCACAGCCGGAACAGCTTGCAAAATGCCGGTCGATGTGCAGACTTCAGTCGGTTATAAGCGGTAAATGGAAAATACTGATTATATGGTATATATCGTTTTATAAAATGCAAAGATTTAACGAGCTTCGGCGCAGATTGGACGGCATTACACACGCCACCCTGACCAAACAACTGCGGGAACTGGAGGATGACGGATTTATCAGACGAACGGTATACGCAGAAGTACCTCCGAGGGTAGAATATACGCTTACCGAAATGGGAATCGGTTTTGTGCCTGTTTTAATGGCTATGCAAAATTGGAGCGAAGAAAATTTATTATAAAAATTCCCTTTATATCAATAGGGCAGTATTACGTTTCCGAATTTTGTAAAAACTCCTATAAAATCGGAATCCTAAGAACAAACTCCACCGTTTCTCCCTCGCTCTTAGCTTCAATAGTTCCCCCATGCAGCTCGGCAATCTTTCCGGCAATGGCAAGACCAAGTCCGGCGCCGCCTTTATTTGTTCCTCTTGAGCTGTCCAAACGGAAAAACTGTTCAAATAAACGCGCAAGCTTTTCCGGCGGTATATGATCTCCCCTGTTCTTGATGCTTACGGCAATACAACCCTCTGATGACTGCGCATTTATATCAATTACCGTATTTTCATAGCAGTAAAAAACCGCATTCCGAAGCAGATTGTCTATCACTCTTTGCAGCTTGTCAGCGTCGCATTTTATCATAATGTTTTCCGCCGCGTGAAGTGAGTAGGTAAGATTTTTTTCATTCAACATCGGCTGAAATTCGTAGGCGGACTGTTCAAGAAGGCGTGTAAGATTTACGCTGCTGTACTGTAACTCTATATCTGTAAGATTGAACCTTGTTATATCAAAAAACTCGTTGATTAAATCCTCCAGTCTCATAGCTTTATCAAGAGAAATGGCAAGATATTTTTGCCGAAGCTCAACGGATACTTCCTTTTCGTCCCGAAGCAATGTCAAATAGCCTACTACCGAAGTTAAAGGAGTTTTCAAATCATGAGCAAGGTAGACGATAAGGTCATTTTTTCGCTGCTCCGACATTTTCGCTTCCGCCGTTCTGCGTTCCAACGCCTGCCTTACGGTGCGAAATCCCTCCTCTATTTCATTCAGCTCATAAGAAAGGCTGATTTCCGCCGAATTATCGGTTGTCATTTTAAGCAGCGCTTCCTGTATTTCAATAAGGTATTTCGTATACATCCTAATACAAAGTCTGAAAGAAACAAACAATATTATAACCACCGCCACGCAAATGAAGTATATTTCTCTTTCTCTGAATGCCCAGTATATATTGGAAGCCGTACCGTAATCCATATGAAAAAAGTATTTGAGAAATGTTACGATCAGCTCCCCCAATGAACCGCTTATTAAAGCGTATATAAACATTAAAGCTATAATTAATCCGCCGAATATGAATACATTATAAAGTATGAACCTTACGGTAAGCTTTTTTTTAAGCAATGTAAAACTGTTACGGTATTTTTTATTTTTCAATTTTGTATCCTACCCCCCAAACCGTTTTAATAAACCTCGGATTTCGCGCAGGCTCTCCCAGTTTCTCCCTGAGTCTTGCTATATGCGCCATAACGGTGTTGTTACTGTCAAGATATTTTTCCCCCCACACCGCTTCATACAGTTCTTCCGAAGACACCACCTTCCCCCTGTTAAGGCACAGATGCCAAAGTGTTGAAAACTCAATGGGGGTCAGTATTATCTCTTTATCGTAAAGACAGCATTTGTGATTGCTTTTATTTATCACAAGACCGTTTATATCTATTTCCTCCACTGTCTTTTCGGATTCTCCCACTGTGTTATACTTCATATAACGCCGAAGCTGAGCCTTTACTCTCGCCGTTACCTCAAGAGGATTAAACGGCTTTGTAATATAATCGTCCGCGCCTATGGCAAGCCCCATTATCTTGTCGTTTTCTTCAACCTTAGCGGTAAGCATTATTATCGGATAGTAATGTTTTTCCCTTATTTTGCCGCAAATATGAAAACCGTCGATATCAGGGAGCATTACATCGAGAATAGCCAGATCAACGGCGTTTTTTTCCGCATAGCTCAGTGCTTCAATACCGCTGTAAAATTTTTTTACATCATATCCGTCGTTTTTTAAATAAAGCTCTATAAGATCGGCTATTTCTTTTTCATCATCTACAATAAGTATTGTTTCGTTCATAAGGCCGTTACCTTTCCGTTTGTTTTTTATTTTATTTTATCACAACGACCATCGGATTGCAATAAATTTTGTGATTCATATAAGGAATTTAAGAAAATCGTAAGAATTTAATAAAACTGTTGGATTAGTGTTTTGGGTGCAACCCTTTATAAACTAAAATCCATAGTTTATAAAAGGTTGGTATAACAAGGAAAAATTACAGTTAAAACGAATAAGCCGCCTATTGAAAAACGAGCGAAGGCGTGGTATAATAATCATAAAACATTCGAATGAAAAAGAGGTCACGGGGCAAAATGAATTTCGATAAAGAATTTATCTTATTAAAGCTAAAAAGAATGGGAAAATATATAACGGTCTTTCTCAAATGGCTGATGTTAAGTATAATTACCGCCTTGGTCTGCGGCGGGGCGGGATGCCTTTTTCACATGCTGATAGAGCTTGCAACCGACTTTCGTTCCGAGCATAACTTTATAATATGGTTTTTGCCCGTGGGGGGCGTTGTGATAGTATTTTTATATCACATCTTCAAACTTGAAAAGATTGGCGGAACAAATTACGTTATAAATTCCATACGAAAAGACGGTAAGGTTCCCTTTACAATGGCTCCCGGAATACTTACGGGTACGGTGCTTACCCACCTGTTGGGCGGTTCGGCCGGCCGCGAGGGGGCGGCGTTACAGTTAGGCGGCAGCCTTGGTTCGTCATTGGGTCGGATTTTTAAGCTTGATGACAAGGATATGCACGTTATAGTACTGTGCGGAATGAGCGCGGTATTTACGGCACTTTTCGGAACACCGCTTACCGCCGTGGTTTTCGTAATGGAAGTAATAAGCGTAGGCGTTATTTACGACAGCGCCATTATGCCCTGCGTCTTCAGCTCAGTTTTCACATATTATATAACTCTTATTCTGAATATCCACCCGGTTAATTACATATTGAACGATATTCCCGCTATTTCTCCCGTTTCTTTAATTCAAAGCATAGCACTCGGCGTGATTTTCGCAGTGGCCAGTATTTTTCTTTGCGTTTCTTTTTCAAAGGGCGAGGCGCTGTTGGAAAAGGTGATTAAGAACGATTATATAAGAGCGGCGGCGGGAGGTCTCGCAATAGCTTTGCTCACTTTACTGTTCGGCACCGATTATAACGGTTCGGGAATGGGTATAGTGGACAACGCCATTCTGAACGGCACCGCGAGGCCGGAAGCGTTTCTGCTTAAGCTTTTGTTTACGGTGATCACTTTGGGATGCGGTTTCAAAGGGGGAGAAATAGTTCCTACCTTTTTTGTGGGCGCAACCTTAGGCTGTACCATTGCGCCGCTTATCGGTATGGATCCCGGATTCGGGGCGGCGTTAGGGCTTGTGGGCGTATTCTGCGGAGCCACCAATGCTCCCATAGCGTCTATGTTGCTTAGTATAGAGCTTTTCGGTGTGGAAGGACTGCCTTACTTTATAATAATATGCTCCGCTTCTTATATGCTTTCCGGGTATTTCAGCCTTTATAAATCGCAGATTATTGTTTATGACAAGCTTAAGGCGGTGTTTATAAACAGAAATACCAAATAGGATAAGATATATTTCCGAAATCACGGTATGGGAACAATATTAAATATTCAATGAACGACCTCAGAGGCTTCGGCGTTTACGCCTTGGCGTAAGGGGTTCCGAAAGGAATGAGTTCTGCCCCCCCGCGGGAGCGGTTCTGCACCATCGGTGCAAAAATATAACATTGTAAAAAAATCAATCTTCAATATAATTCCTTGTAATACAAAAAAACAACCCGCCCACTGTTTAAAAGCAAGCAGATTGTTCTAAAAAAATTAGATAAGTTTACACACACCAACAGCAATAATTGCAACTCCTCCAAGCTTCTGCATCACCGCAGGCGCTTTTTTATTCACTTTTAACCCCGCTATATTACCCAAAAACACCGTAAGGAATGTAATAATACACGCCGCGGCGCCCACAGCCCATAAATTGTCCTCCGCCGTAAGTCCCGCGCCGAATCCTGCCGCAAGACCGTCCACCGACATTGATACCGCAAAAAGCACGGTTTTGGAAGCCGACAAGGTTTCGGGACGCTCGCTTTTATCTTTTTCCATAAGCTTAATTATACCTATTACAAAAAGAATAAGAAAGCTCACGGTCTTAGTGATCCCTTCGTCTATGTAAGCGCCGATTACCCCCGCAAAAGCGGCCGAAAACACAAGGAACATACTGCAAATTATGCTTATTAAGAGTGAACGCGTAAACCCTATTTTTATTTTCGCCAGCCCGTAGCTGACCGCTGCCGCCAGTGAATCCACCGATAAGGCGGCCACCAATAAAAGAATTTCAAATATCAATGTTATAACCCCCTCAAGCATTTTATGCCATTATGAGGGTTTTGACACAAAAGAAAAATCACATATTTTTCACAATACCGTCCTGTCACTTCCACACTACTGTTGTAGTATATAAACGTGCACTACTACAGTCTTATATATAAGAAGAAAGGTTGAAAAAAATGACTTTTGCGCAAATGAGCTTCGCAGGAGCGCTGATTATAATTGTCGGCGTAATTGTCCGCGCTTTGGGGATAAACCGTCTGCCCAAAAAAACGTTTTTGCTGTTCTGGGAGACGGCGGCTTTAAGGCTGCTTGTTCCCTTTTCCGTACCGTTTATGTTCAGCATTTTTTCGGTTTCGGAAAAAGGCGGCGTAAAAAATCGGTCAATTGCTCCCGAAATAATACCCGCAGCCGAAAGCGCCGAAAATATGACGGTGGATATACCCTTGATCTACGTTATATGGGCGGCGGGGGTTCTTATATCAGGGTCGTTTTTTATACTGATGTATTTGAAATGCTGTCGAGAATTTAAAACCTCTATTCCCGATAACAGCGACTTTATCAAAGGATGGCTGAAAGAGCGCAGACTAAACCGCAATGTATCGGTAAGATGGTGCGACAGGATCACTTCTCCCCTTACCTATGGAATATTCCAACCCGTGATACTTTTGCCAAAGACGCACGATTTGTCCAATACCATTATATCGGAATATGTTCTTGAACACGAATACACACATATACGGAGATTTGACAGCGCAAGAAAAGTATTGCTTATTGCCGTATTATGCGTGCATTGGTTCAATCCGCTGGTATGGGTTATGTATGTTCTGGCTAATCGGGATATCGAGCTTGTTTGCGACGAACTGACAATACGGCATTTCGGCGAAGATGCAAAGGCCGGATACGCAAAAGCGCTGATTGCCATGGAAGAAAAACGGAGCAAAGCCGCTCCGATGTTTAACAGTTTCAGCGGAAACGCCGCTGAAGAAAGGATAGTATCTATTATGAAATTTAAAAAAGCTTCTTTTTTCACCGTTGCTCTTTCCTCAGCACTTATTATAGGAACCACCGCAGCCTTTGCCACGTCCGCCGATAACGCGTCCGGACACACTGTGCCCGAACAAAATCCTAATCCCGGTTACGATTACAGTATGCGGGATTCCGACGGAAACGATATAAATATCGCGGAAAGCACGGTCAAACGTGCAGGCAGACTTATACCCGATGAAAACGGAAATTATATTCCCTCTCCCGACAACGAAGCGGATAACCTGCTTGGATCCTCCGAAATAGAGATATTTGAATTTCACGAAGGTGATACCATATATATCGGAGGCACTGTTGCAAAGGATTCACCGGCGTCGAGAATCAGCGAGGAGCAAATGAAAAAGTATATCGAGGATATCGAAAGCGGAAAGATCAAGCCGATAGAGGAAATGCCGGAGTTTGCCGATTCCCAAATTATCGATTACAACGAGTGTTCCGAAATTATCAAGAGCCTCCCCTCATCAAACGTATAAGCCGCGGCAAAAATTTATAGTGCTATAAGCAAATAACAACCGATTACCCAGCAAGATTCATTGTGGGGTAATCGGTTGTTATCTGCTTATACAACTCCCAAAAATTCCATTACATAGGAGTATTTTTCTTTGTAAAAAACCCTGCTTTTATCGGAAAGCTTAGCATAGCTTCTTTTCAGTTTATTTACCACGAATTCCACGCCTTCATCGTAGCTCATTCCTTTTACCGAAAAAGCAAGATACAGAAGGCTCGGAACGCTGTCAAAATGCGAAACGGCGTCGGCGTCGGCAACGCATATCTCTTCGGGAGTGGATTTATCGAAAACAACGCTTCCGCGATGATTTTTTATACAATCGCACACTTGCTTTATTTTTTCTTCGTCGTAATCAAAACCGCTTAATATTTCCCTCGCCATCTTAGCTCCGTAGATATGGTGATTTTCGTACAGGTCATAATCCGTAACCGACGCGATATCGTGAAGCCATGCGGCGATAACCGTAATTTCCTCATTTGCGCCAAGCTGTCGGGAAAGCAGCTCCGCGTTTTTTGCCACGGCTTTTATATGGTCATAAATGCCTATGCCGAATTTATTGGAGGGACTTTCGCACCTGCGGCGAAGTTCGGATTTCAAGTATTCCGTAATATCGTTTCTCAAAGTTGTTCTCCTTTTAAAAAATTGAAGCATTCGTCAAAGTGCTTGCCGGATAAGTTGTTTTCTCTTGCGAGCAGTTCTCCCGTAGTTTCCAAGCTTTCCCATTTCAAATCGTCAACCTCTTTTGAGTCTCCGAATTCTTTTTTGTTTACATAAGCTATAAAACCCGCCATAATCAGATTTTTGGGGGCAAAATAATAACTTTTAATATAATCGCACGATAATACAGTCTGACCCGTTTCCTCAAAAACTTCTCTTGATACCGTTTCCTCAAGGGTTTCTTCTTTCTTGGTATATCCGCTGCATAACGTCCATTTGTCTTTAATAATATAGCTTTGCTTCAGGAGCAGGACTTCTTTGTTTTGATTCAATATCAATACAAGTACGCAAGGAACGGGATTATCAAAATAATATTTATCGCATTTTTCGCAGTACTTTTGATTGCCCTCGTCGCCGATTTCTTTTAAAATAAGCTTGCTCCCGCATTTTATACAAAAATTTATGTCCATAAAACACCGCCTTATACCAATCTTTAATCATCTTTAATCAAGTTGTAGACTTGATTAAAGATTGCACCCCAAGCACTAATCTTTGGTCAGCCATTACTTATCTATATCTTGACCAAAGATTAGTATTAACATTATTTTTCTTATCGGCATATACTTATAACATACACGGTAAGAAAGGAAAAACATATATGGAAAATTTCGATATTATATCGGCTCTTAGGAACAAGCCCGACGCGGAGGCTTGCATATGCGGAAGTGAAAAATATCCGCGCATAAAAGGAAAGGTTATGTTTCACCGAGTATGCGGCGGCGTATTGGTGCACGCCGAAATAGACTGCCTGCCTCAAAAATGCGGTTCCTGTACAAATCCGTTTTTCGGCTTTCATATTCACACGGGTACGGAGTGCAAAGGAGACAAGTCCGATCCATTCGCCAAAGCGGACGGTCATTATAATCCCGACAACTGCCAACATCCCTGTCACGCGGGTGATATGCCGCCGCTTTTTAACGCGGAGGGGAAAGCGGTTCTGGTATTTCTCACCGACAAATTCAACATTTCGGATATATCGGGAAAAACCGTCATTGTACATTCTATGCCCGATGATTTTACGACTCAGCCTTCAGGTAACGCGGGTGAAAAAATAGCCTGCGGCATTATAAAGCCCGTTTGCAGACAATAAATTTTACTCCGAATTTTTGTTTCTCCAAAACATTTGATGAGGAACGGTAGAAGGATCGTTCATAATATGGGCGCAGTCGTTGACAAATATCTCGGTGGGTTTTAAATCCTCTTCAAAATCGTAACGGCATATTCCGGTGTTGTCCACCCATTCACAGCCGCTTATTTCCTCCAAGGAAAAGCCTCTCAGATAACAGCATAGGTTTCTTATGGCACAGCCGTGAGAAACGATAAGTACGGTTCTGCCTTTATTTTCCCGTACCGCCTTCATTGCTCCCAAAGAAACGCGGCGATATACGTCGGTCATGGCCTCGCCCTTTTCGGTAGCAAATTTCGCAAAATCGTTTCTCCATTTATTGTATGTATCGGGGAATAAAACGGGAAGCTCCTCCCATTTTACTCCCTCGAATTCCCCGCCGTTTATCTCGGAAAAGGCGCTGTCGGTAATTATTTCAAGGCCGTGATGTTTGTTGGCCGCCTGTGCTGTTTTTACCGCGCGGATCAGCGGAGAAGAGTATATAACGTCAAATGGTATATCCTTACATTTTACGGCAAGCTTGTCAAGCTGTCTTTGACCCTTTTCGGTGATATCCTCGTCAATGCTCCCCTGAAAAGTGCCGTTTATATTGCCCAAAGCTTCGCAGTGTCTTATAAGATAAAGCTTAGTTACCATGGCCGGACAGTCCCCACAATTTCTTCAAGCGAATTAAGATTATTTTCCTCCATATAGCTTTCAAGACCTTCTATTATTCTGACGGGCGCGTAAGGGTCGGTAAAGATGGCGGTGCCTACCTGTACCGCCTTTGCGCCCGCCATCATCATTTCCACCGAGTCCTCGGCAGTGGTGATTCCGCCCAGACCCACTACGTCTATACCTACGGCGTTCGCCACCTGCCACACCATTCTTACCGCCACGGGGAAAACGGCGGGTCCTGAAAAACCGCCCACATTGTTTTTTAAAATGGGTCTTCTTGTTTTTATATCTATTCTCATGCCAAGCAAAGTATTTATAAGGGAAAGACAATCCGCGCCCTCCGCTTCGGCCGCCTTTGCTATTTCGGTTATATTGGTGACGTTGGGAGTGAGCTTTACCATAAGGGGTTTTTTAGTTACCGCGCGAACTGCTTTTGTTACCGTTGCCGCTCCATCGCAGGAAATGCCCCAGCTCGCGCCGCCCTGTTTTACGTTGGGACAGGAAATGTTCAGCTCTATCATATCAACATCGGTACCGTCAAGCTTTTCCGCAACCGCTCTGTAATCGTCGAGGGTTGCTCCCGCGATATTGGCAATAATAACGTTGCCGTCTCTTTTCGCCTTGGGAAGGTGTTCGGAAATGAATACGTCGACGCCGGGATTTTGCAGCCCCACAGAGTTTAACATTCCCGCGGGAGTTTCCGCTATGCGGGGGGCAGGGTTTCCGTCTTTGGGGTTAATGGTGGTTCCCTTGCAGGAAATTCCTCCTAAAATGTTCAGAGGATAGAGATCGGTGTAATCCTGTCCGAAGCCGTAGGTGCCCGAAGCAGCTATGACGGGATTGGGGAATTTTACTCCCGCTACCGTTACGGACAAGTCTTTTTTGCTTTTTATAACGCTTTCGCTCATAACACTACCTCCTCCGCCTTAAATACCGGACCGTCCTTGCACACTCTTAAAACAAGATCCTTTCCTCCGCGTCTTATATTGCAGGCGCAACCTACGCAGGCTCCCACGCCGCACGCCATTCTCTGCTCCAAGGAAAGCTCGCAGGGAATATTGTATTTTTCCGCCGCCGCCTTTACCGCCTTAAGCATCGGGGTGGGACCGCATGCGTAGATAATGGCGGTATTGCCCTTTTCCAGCTCTTTTTCAAGGGGGTTGGTCACCACTCCGCTTTCCCCATAGCTGCCGTCGTCGGTGCATACGGTAACGTCAACGCCCATGCGTTTTAAATCTTCCTCCAAGATGACCTTGTCCCTGCTCCTGAATCCGATTACCGCCTTTACTTTTTTATATTCGGCGGATACTCCAAGCATTGGGGGAACGCCTATACCGCCGCCCACGACAACAATGTTTTTATCTTCGGGAATTTCCTTTACCGTAAAGCCGTTTCCGAGAGGGGCTATCATATCCATTTTATCGCCCGGTTTAAGCCGCGACAGGGTGTCCGTTCCCCCGCCTCTTACCTCGAAAACAATTCGCAAGGCGCCATTTTCCCGGTCTATCCCGCAAATGGAGATAGGGCGGCGCAGGGTGAAGCCCTCAGCCCTTATGTGCACAAACTGACCCGCCTTTGCCTCAGCGGCAACCTCGGGACAGCTTATCACATAGGAAAAAATGCCCTTGGCGATTTCCGTTCTTTCAAGAACAGGATAAGCGTTACAAAAATATGCCATCTTTTTTCCTTTCTGTAAACAGTAAATCGGAAAACTCCGATTTACCAGCGCACCATATTCCTTTTATATTTATTGGAATAGCTCTCCTTTAACTCCTCCGCCGTTATTCCGTAACAAAGCAATACGTCGTTATAATACATCAGCACGTCGGCAAGCTCCTCCACAAGTTCTTTTCGGATTGCGCCGTCCTCGCAGGCTTTAGCTCCGCCGTTTTTCTTGATAATGTCTATTACTTCACCGATTTCGCCTGTCATCCAGAGCAGTTTGTTTTTTCCGGTTTCGATAGAAATTTGTTCCCACTTACCTTTGTATTTGTTCTGTAAGCTTCTTTGCATCTCCAGCATCTCGTTTACGGTGAAATCCATATTATCCTCAAAGTCATAGCAATACCAATCGCCGCCGAAATGACAGAAGCCTATGGAAAGAAACATATTTTTGCTTTGCTCGTTAAAGGAATAAATTTCGGCTTTTACCTGCTTCATTCCCTTTTCTTTTGCCAGCTCCAGAATATTTTTCACGCATTTTCTTCCGATATGCTTATTCTGATGTTCCTTACATATAACAAGACTTATCTCTCCGTTTTCCTTTAAGGTGATATCGCCTACCGGTGCGCCGAAGTATTCTATGTAATAGCAGTCTCCGTGTGTGGAAAGATAGCCATACATCGCCTTTAAGCGATCCAAGGTGTAAACATGGTCGATATTGTCTACCTGTTTACAGAGCTGCGGATCCTGATACCATTTAAGTGCGACGTCGTAATTGGGATAATAAGGAACCAATGATATGTTATCGTCTATATGTCTTTTTTTCATTTACGCTCCTTTTTTAAAAATCCGCACACAGAAAGTATGCGGATTTTTATAATTTCCGATAAAAGTACAGATAAATTTTTGCTGTCAATCGTAAATTAGTAATATTGCTTTTCTCAGTTATCTTTAAACGTCACTTCCTTGGGCTTCGGCTGACTCGCCTTTACCCTATGAAGCGAAAACCTTACTATTATTATTGAAAGAAGAATATCCAAAGGTATCTGAAGAGTAAAAATATTCTTTGTATTGCCCGTCATAACGGACTGGTGCATGGCCATAAGCTCAAAAACCGCAAGGAGTACTGGTATGCGCACACAGGTAACGGCGGTTATATAAATATCGCTGTATTTCTGAGCGTTTTCCTCGGTAACGGTGTATTTCACGGGCTTTTTTTTTGATTTATATATCATAACCAGAGAAACGGCGGCAACTGCAGCGTCGACTAAAATCCAAATCAAATTCCATTGCCACGCCACCAAGCCCTCAATCTCGCTGTTGACGCTCAGTATAAGCTGATTCTGATTAGTGATAAATTCGCCGAAAGAGAGTACGCACTGTACCGTTGCCACTATTATCAAAACTGCCACGGCGTCCAGCACCATCTGGGCTATTTGATAATTGCGCTTTACTTTTATTGTACCTATTTTCATCTTTATCCCTATATTTTCGTAATGTCTATCATTTCCACATCGTCTATGGACTTGTGCATTTCAAGGCAGGAGACCAGAGCGTTTGCCGTATCTATCGCGGTAAGACAGGCTATCGAACGCTCCGATGCCTTTCTTCTCATCTTTACGCTGTCGCGGGCGGGGTCGCGTCCCGTCTCCGAAGTGGAGATAACGTAGTTTATCTTTCCGCTTTCAAGAAGGGATATTACGTTAGGCTCCTTGCCCTCGTTTATGCGGTAGGTAAAATTAGTGGCTATCATATTGCGGTTCAGAAGCGAAGCGGTGCCACTTGTGGCGTAAATATCGAAGCCCAGCGCCTCAAAGCGGCTGGCAAGGTCTATTATCTCCGACTTATCCTGATCTCTTACCGAGAAGAGAACTCCGCCCGAATACTGCATTTTGAAGCCCGCGGCGATAAGTCCTTTGTAAAGGGCTTCGGAAAAGGTTTTCGCAATGCCGAGACATTCGCCGGTGGATTTCATTTCGGGTCCAAGCTGAGTGTCAACGTCGTGAAGCTTTTCAAAGCTGAACACGGGCACCTTTACCGCCACGTAATCGCCTGCCGGGTACAGGCCGCTTGTGTAGCCCTGCTCTTTAAGAGAATGGCCTAACATTATTTTGGTGGCAATATCCACCATGGGAACGCCCGTTACCTTGCTTATATAAGGAACGGTACGGGAGGAGCGGGGGTTGACCTCGATAACGTAAACCTGATGATCGTATACCACATACTGAATGTTGACAAGACCTATTACGTTAAGAGCCTTGGCAAGTCTTTCGGTATAGGTTATAATAACCTTTTTCACTCTGTCGGTAAGATTCTGGGCGGGGTAGACGGAAATGCTGTCTCCGCTGTGAACGCCCGCTCTTTCAATATGTTCCATAATACCGGGGATAAGGAAGTCGGTGCCATCGCAGATAGCGTCTACTTCCACCTCAGTGCCCATCATATACTTATCTATAAGAACGGGATTTTCAAGCTTCTGAGCGGTGATTATCTTCATATATTCGGTAACGTCGCTGTCGGCGTGAGCAATAATCATATTTTGTCCGCCCAAAACGTAAGAGGGACGAAGAAGGACGGGATATCCCAACCTGTTGGCCGCCCCCAAAGCTTCTTCAACGGTAAATACCGTTTCACCGGCGGGTCTCGGAATATCGCAGCGCTCCAGAAGCTCGTCAAACAGCTCTCTGTCCTCCGCCGCGTCAATGCTTTCAGCGGAGGTTCCCAGAATATTTGCGCCTATATCCTGAAGGTGCTTTGTAAGCTTTATCGCGGTCTGACCGCCGAACTGTACCACAACTCCGTCGGGCTTTTCGGTGGCGATAAGGCTGTCCACGTCCTCAAAAGTAAGTGGGTCGAAGTAAAGGCGGTCGCCCGTGTCAAAGTCGGTAGAAACGGTTTCGGGGTTGTTGTTGCAGAGAATGGCCTCGCAGCCCATTTCCTTAAGCGCCCATACACAATGAACGGAGCAATAGTCAAATTCGATTCCCTGTCCTATTCTTATGGGACCGGAGCCGAATACAAGAACCTTTTTCTTATCGGTGGGGTGCTGCTTTATAAACTCCTCGGCCTCGTTCTCTTCGTCGTAAGTACTGTAAAAATACGGAGTGTCAGCGGAAAACTCGGCGGCGCAGGTGTCAACCATCTTATAAACCGCGTTTCTTCTTTCGATTCCCCATTCCCCAAGAGTTTTTCCCGAAAGCGCTTCTATTGTTTTGTCGAGGTAACAGTATTTTTTTGCGATATCATACTTTTCCTGAGTCAGTTCGCCGTCGGAAAGCCAGTCCTCAAGCTCCTTGAGGTTTTTAAGCTTGTATATAAACCATTTGTCGATTTTGGTAATTTCGCTGATCTTTTCCGGAGCTATTCCGCGTTTTAAAGCCTCAAACACACAGAATGCGCGGTCTACGTCCACATCGTGAAGCTTTTCCAGAACCTCCCCGTCGGTAAGCTCCGCAAAAGCCTTTTTGCTCATGGTGTCCATTCCCAGCTCTATGGAGCGGACGGCCTTCATCATAGCCGCCTCGAAGCTTGTGCCGATGGACATTATTTCGCCTGTTGCCTTCATCTGCGTTCCCAAAGTCTTTTTGGCGTAAACAAACTTATCGAAGGGCCATTTGGGGAATTTTACAACGATATAATCTATGGTAGGCTCGAAGCAAGCGTAGGTTTTGCCCGTTACCTGATTTATTATCTCGTCGAGAGAGTATCCTATGGCGATCCTTGTGGCAACCTTAGCGATGGGATATCCCGTGGCCTTTGAAGCCAAGGCGGAGGAGCGGCTTACGCGGGGGTTTACTTCTATTACGGCATACTCGAAGCTTTCGGGATGAAGGGCAAACTGGCAGTTGCAGCCGCCTTCGACCTTAAGCGCCTGAACAATGTTCAAAGCGGCGGTGCGCAACATCTGGTACTCTTTATCGGAAAGAGTGACGGCGGGGGCGACGACAATGCTGTCGCCGGTGTGAACGCCAACGGGGTCGAAGTTTTCCATTGAGCATACGGTGATAACGTTTCCTCTCGCGTCGCGGATAACCTCAAACTCTATCTCCTTCCATCCGCTTATGCACTTTTCCACCAATATCTGATGTATGGGAGACATTCTCAAGCCGTTTATGGCAATCTCGTGAAGCTCCGTCTCATTATTGGCGATACCGCCGCCCGTACCGCCAAGGGTAAAGGCGGGGCGCACTATCACGGGATAGCCTATCTCGTTATTTGCGAAGTTCATCGCGTCTTCCAGAGTTTCCACAACCTTTGATGGGATACAAGGCTCGCCTATGGATTCCATTGTGTCCTTGAAAGCCTGTCTGTCCTCCGCCTTATGAATTGTCTGGGGATCTGCTCCCAAAAGCTTTACGCCGTGGCTGTTTAGAAAGCCTTCCTCGGCAAGCTGCATGGACATCGTAAGACCCGTCTGGCCGCCTAATGTGGACAGAATGCTGTCGGGTTTTTCGATTTCGATTATTCTTTTAAGGCAGTCCAATGTGAGCGGCTCTATATATATCTTGTCCGCCATATGCTTATCGGTCATTATGGTGGCGGGGTTGGAGTTCACCAATACCACCTCAAGGCCTTCCTGTTTCAGCACGCGGCAGGCCTGTGAGCCCGCGTAGTCAAATTCGGCCGCCTGTCCGATTACGATAGGGCCGGAGCCTATCATAAGAACTTTTTTTATATCGCTTCTAAGTGGCATTACTTACGCTCCTCCATTAACTTGATAAATTCGTCGAAAAGATAGGCGGTATCCTGTGGACCGCCGCAGGCTTCGGGGTGGAACTGTACCGTAAATGCGGGGGCGTTGGTATATCTTACGCCCTCGCAGGTACCGTCGTTAGCGTTTACATGGCTGACCTTACCCACATTTTCGCTTATGCTGCCGTTCAATACCGCATAGCCGTGGTTTTGGCTGGTGATAAACGTTCTTCTCAGCCCCAGATCGGTAACCGGCTGATTTTCACCTCTGTGTCCGTATTTGAGCTTAACGGTGGAAGCGCCGTTGGCAAGAGCATAAAGCTGATGACCGAGACAGATACCGAAGGTTGGTATCTTTTTTTCGGAAAGCTTTTTCAATGTTTCAATAGCTTCGGGATTGTCGGTGGGGTCTCCCGGCCCGTTTGAGAGCATTATGCCGTCGGGATTCAAAGCGCAGACCTCCTCGGCAGTGCTGTTCCAAGGCATTACGGTGACGTCGCAGCCGCGGTTTACAAGCTCTTTTCTTATGTTGTGCTTACAGCCGTAATCCATCAGAACCACGCTGAATTTTTTGTTTTCCGCTTCAAATTTTACCGATTCCTTACAGCTTACCTTAGGCACGGGTCTTTCCGCCTTATATCCTTTTATTTTTTCAAGCGCCTCTTCCATAACAAATTCTTCGGTGGTAACCATACCGTTCATTACGCCTGTTTCGCGTATGATCCTCGTAAGGCGGCGGGTATCTATGTCATAAATACCGACTATTCCATGTTTTTTAAGAAAGTCCTCTATTGTGCCCTCGCAGCGGAAATTAGACGGAAAATCGCATTTTTCTCTTACCACGTATCCGCTGACAGCGCTGCCATCCGATTCATCATCATAGCCGTTTACTCCATAGTTTCCTATTAAGGGAAAGGTCTGAGTCACTATCTGCCCGCAATAGCTGGGATCGGTTAGGGTTTCCTGATAACCCGTCATAGCGGTGGTAAAAACCGTTTCGCCGATGACCGTCCCTTCTTTTCCAAAGCTTTTTCCTTTGAATACCGTACCGTCCGACAATATCAGGTACGCAGTTTTCGCTTTTCCGAAGTCCATTTTTTCATTTTCCTTTCCAATGTGTATAATGCTTTTATATCTAACGGATTTTATCGGTATTTTTCTTTATGGCAATACCGCACAGAGATTGTCGTGCAGACGCGCAGTCAGCTTTTTCGTCAGATTGTCCGAAACGACGCGGGAATACCGGCGTATTTCAAGGAGTTTTGGGCAAAAATGACGGAAAAGATGCAAGCGTATGCGCGGCAAAGCGCGCAGCGCAGTCTTTGAGGAGTGTTGCCTTATATCTGTACCCTGTTTACAAAGCTCATTATTTCGTCGCGCATACGAACGGCTTCCCTTCGCGCCGACCCCGCATAATCCTTTTCGTCGCACTTTTCCTTTTGATATGCGCACATAATTCCTCTTGAGCTGTTTACTATCCCCCCTAAGCCGTTTTTATCAAAAGCAGCTGCAATATCCTTGGCGCTCGCGCCCTGCGCTCCGTAGCCGGGAATAAGAAAGAAAGTGTGAGGGAGCCTTTTTCTTAAGATCTCTATCTGTTCGGGGTATGTAGCGCCCGCAACTATTCCAACTCCGCTGTAACCGTATTTTCCGGAAAGCTCCTTCCCCCATTCCTCGCACATATCGCCCATTACCTCATAAACCGTACGGTCGCCTATCTTCATATCCTGTAATTCGCCCGAAGAAGGATTTGAGGTTTTGGCAAGAACAAACATACCCTTATCATACTGTTTGCACACCTTTATAACGGGATTTATTCCGTCGCTGCCAAGATATCCGTTTACGGTGAGAGCGTCTCCCAAAAAAGGCTCGTACTCTTCCGCTCCTACCCTGACTTTTCCCAGATGACCAACGGCATAGGCTTCCATGGTGGTACCTATATCGTTTCTTTTTGCGTCGGTTATCACGTACATTCCCTTTTTTCGAGCGTATTCCTGAGTCTTATAAAGTGTTTTTAAGCCCGAATATCCGTACATTTCGTAATACGCTGCCTGCGGCTTTACCGCTGGAACAATGTCGCAAAGAGCGTCAATAAGGCCTTTATTGAACCAAAGGAGCGCCTTGGACGCGCCTTTTAAGGTTTCCCCGTATTTTTCAAAGGCTTTTTCCTTTATATAATTGGGTACATAGTCCAACTTCGGGTCAAGCCCCGCCACAGTAGGATTATTGGTTCTCGCAATCTTTTCGATAAGTCTGTCAAACGACATTTTTCAGCATCCTTTCTTTCAGGTTTTTTAATCTCTGTAAACAATTTTTCCATTCAGCAGGGTATACTTTACTTTTCCGCTGAGGGTCATTCCTTTAAAACAGGTGTTCTTTGATTTGGATCGCAGTTTTTCGGGCTGTACCGTCCACTGCTCGTTCTCGCTGAATATAGTTATATCCGCGACACTGCCTACGGACAAATCCCCGCCGCTTATTCCCAGAATGCGTCTCGGATTGACGCACATAAGCTCCACAAGCCGTACATGAGATATTTTTCCTGTGCTGAGAAGAGCGGTTACGGTTACGGCAAGAGAGGTTTCTAGCCCCACCACGCCGTTGGGAGCGGTGTAAAAATCCGCTTTCTGCTCTTTGGTATGGGGAGCATGATCGGTGACAATACAGTCTATCGTACCATCGCATATACCCTCGATAATTGCATCAACGTCCGCCTGCTCTCTTAAAGGAGGATTCATTCGGTAATCCGCGTCTTTGGAAAAAAGCTTGTCCTCCGTTAAAGTAAAATAATGCGGAGCGGTTTCACAGGTGACCTTTGCACCGGACTTTTTCATATGACGTATTATATCAACCGCTTCTTTTGTGGAAACATGGGCAATATGAATCGGAAGCCCCTGCTCCTCAGCCAGAAAAATTTCCCTTGCGGTTATATAATTTTCGCTGGAACGCGCCATGCCTTTTATGCCTAAGACATCGCTGACTGCGCCCATATTCATTATACCGCCGTCTATTATATCTGGATCCTCGCAGTGGCTTATTATGGTCAGCCTTTCAAGGGCGGCGTTTTTTATGGCGGCTTTCATCATCATTGCGTTTTTAACGGGTTTTCCGTCGTCGCTTACTCCCACACAGCCCGCCGACTTAAGTTCTGCAAAATCGGTAAGTTCCGCGCCCGACAAACCTTTTGTGATCGAGCCTATGGGATATACTTTAGTTTTGGCGCTCTTTGCCATATCGAGAATATATTTTACCGTTTCGGGGCAGTCCACGGGAGGGGTAGTGTTGGGCATACAGGCAACGGCGGTAACTCCGCCCGCCGCAGCCGCTTCGGAAGCGGTAAAGATATCCTCCTTTTCCGTCTGTCCCGGATCGCGCATATGAATGTGCATATCGCAGACTCCGGGGATCACGGTGAGACCCGAACAGTCGATACAGAGGGTGTTTTCGTCCATGGGAAGCGATCTTCCCACTTCGGCAATTTTTCCGTCGACGATTCTCACGTCCAGAATTTCGTCGATCCTGTTTACGCTGTCAACAACATGTCCGTTTGTCAGGCAAAGCTCCATTTCATTTTCCTTTCGCTGTTTTTTAAAGATTTGAATTAAGCTTATAAAACGTGAATGCAGGTTATATTTCTTTTATAAAACCGTATTTGATTTATTATACTACATTTTCGCGTTTTTCGCAACAGTTTTTTTATAGTGTTTAAAAAAAATTATAATTTTGTATATTATGACAATTTAAAAATTTATAAAAATTGAGCGAGAGATTATCCTGACAAAAATCAAAAAGTAAAAATTCAGCTTTTATTGCTCCGAAACTAGGGGCTATCTGAAAAGTCGCAATTTGCACAATTTTTACTAACTGCGGACGCTTTCTGCGTCAAAAATGCTCGAAATACTTTAGTATTCCTGCGCTTTTTTCCTTGAAATCGCCACGCATTTAGCAAAATTGCACAAAATTGCTTAGTTTTCAAATACGCCCTAACTCTTGAATTTTTTATGCGCCCAAAGACTTCCGAAACAAGGAAGAAAGCCGCAGGAATATACGCATATTTCAAGGGTTTCCGACGAGGTATTTCGGCAGACGGCCAAGCCGAAATTGTTCAAGAGTTATACTAAGGCTTGTTTGAATAACGGTAACAACGCATACGAAAACCCACCCGAAAAAACGGGTGGGCTAAAGAACTATTTACCCAAGGCTTCCTTGGTAACCTTGACAATATTATCGGAGCAAAGACCGAACTCCTTAAGCAAAGGAACAGCGGGACCGCTGTGTCCGAATTTATCCTGAACGCCGATTTTAATAACAGGAACGGGAACCGTTTCGGTAACGACTTCGGAAACGGCGCTGCCGAGACCTCCGATAACGGAGTGCTCCTCAACGGTGATTATCTTGCCGGTTTCCTTGGCGGCTATGATTATAATATCGCGGTCAATGGGCTTAATGGTGTGAATGTTGATAACACGGGCATTGATTCCCTGCTCCGCAAGGATTTTTCCCGCTTCGATGGCTTCGTTTACCATAAGACCCGTTGCGATAATGGCGATATCATTACCGCTTCTCAGCTCAATGCCTTTTCCCAGCTCAAATTTATAGGTTTTAGGGTCATTGAAGGTGGGAATTGCAAGTCTTCCAAATCTCATATAGGTAGGGCCTACGTAATCCGCCATCGCCAATACCGCCGCCTTAGTTTCAACGTCGTCGGCAGGGTTGATGACCGTCATTCCGGGGAGTACACGCATAAGGGCTATATCCTCATTGCACTGGTGTGAAGCGCCGTCCTCGCCTACGGATATTCCCGCGTGTGTAGCGCCGATCTTAACATTGAGGTGAGGATAGCAAATGCTGTTTCTCACTATCTCAAAGGCACGTCCCGCGGCAAACATTGCGAAACTGCTGGCAAAAACAAGCTTTCCGGTTGTGGCGATACCCGCCGCAACGCCCATCATATCTGCTTCCGCGATACCGCAGTCAAAAAAGCGGTCGGGATATGCTTTTTTATATATACCCGTCTTTGTCGCTGCCGCCAAATCAGCATCAAGCACAATAAGGTCGGGTCTTTTTTCGGCAAGCATAACAAGAGCTTCACCGTAACTGTCACGAGTTGCTTTTTTATCCATAATTCTGTAATACCGATCCTTTCCAATTACTTAGTAAGCTCGTCAAGCTTTGCCTTTAATTCGGCGACGGCGGTGTTGTATTCCTCTTCGTTAGGAGCCTTGCCATGCCATCCCACCTGATTTTCCATGTAGCTTACGCCCTTACCCTTGGTGGTCTTTAAAATAATGGCGGTAGGCTGGTTGGCTACCGTTTCGGCTTCATTGAAAGCCTTTTCAATAGCATCAAAATCGTGTCCGTCGATAACGATAACATGCCAGCCGAATGACCTGAACTTTTCGTCTATGGGGTACGGACTCATTACCTCGCTGATTTTTCCGTCTATCTGAAGTCCGTTGTTATCCACTACCGCCACCAGATTGTCAAGCTGATAATGAGCAGCCAGCATTGCCGCCTCCCACACAAGGCCTTCTTCAAGCTCGCCATCGCCGAGAACGGCGTAAACTCTGTATATATCGTTATCCAGCTTTCCCGAAAGAGCCATGCCGCAGGCGGCGGAAATTCCCTGTCCCAAAGAACCGGTGCTCATATCAACGCCGGGGATCTTACCCAAAACGGGGTGACCCTGCAAATAGCTGTCGATATGACGAAGGGTTTTCAGATCCTCAACGGGAAAAAATCCTCTGTTTGCCAACACCGAGTAGAGGGCCGGAGCGGTATGTCCCTTAGAGAGCACCAGCCTGTCCCTGTCAGGCATTGTGGGATTCTGGGGATCAATATTCATCCTGTTGAAATACAGATATGTGAGCGCATCGCATACGGAAAGCGATCCGCCGGGGTGACCGCATTTTGCGCCGTAAACACCCTCTATAATTCCCAACCTTACCTTGGCAGCGTTTATTTCAAGCTGCTTCTTGTGTACCTGATCCATTTGATAGTTTCCTTTCTGTGTATTTATATAATGTCTTTATATTCTATTTTTTTGCTCTTTTAAAATATTATACCACTTTTTTCCGAATTACACAATACCTTATTTTAAAATTACCTCGCTGTCAAAAAATTTTTCCTGAAAATCAACAGCGCTTTCTATTTCCTCTTTGGAAAACTCACAGCCGTCTTTTGCAACCACCCATTTGTCCTCCACATCGTTAAATCTGTGAACAACCGCAATTATCCTTCCGGTAAATTCGCTTACGGCTCTGTCTTCGCCCAGATAATAAACGTCCTGATCCGATCCGTCTCCCGCTGACACGCCTTCTACATAACCGTAGTTAACCGGATAGTAAAGGGATTTTATTCTTGGATGGAAAGTTCCGAGAGGTCTGTCCGTCTTTCCCGTTATTCTATTACCGATTATATCCGAATAATCAAGAGGCTCGGATTTCTTTTTGAGTTTTGCCCATATATGATAATGCTTGCTGTTTTGTATTTTTCCGTATGAAATACAATTGCCCGAATGTATAACTCTTATAAGCTCAAATTCGGGTTCAAAAAATTTTTTTATATCATTCAGATTTACAAAAAAGTGCGGAACATTTTTTTCGGGACCGTCCTCCGTTTTAATTACCGTATTTTCATCCACATGCGGATAGTTTGCTTCACAAAAGGAATAGGCTGCCTTTGAACATAGGGTAAGAAATATTTCACCGTCCGGCTTTAATATTTTCTTTATCTTATCCAATATTCTTTTAAATCCCATAGTATCGGTATGTGAAACCGCATTATACGAAAAAATACAGTCAAAGGAATTTTCCCGATAGGGTAATTCAAGCATATCACAGACCTTTGAGGTGATTATGACATTTTCCCGCTTCTCGGCTTCTCTTAATTTTTTAATCGCATACTCGGAAATATCAACCGCCGTTACCTTAAATCCGTTTCGGGCAAAAAGCAGTGAATGTCTGCCCAATCCACAGCCTAAGTCCAGTATAGACCTACTGCCCTGTTTTTTCCACTTTTCACAGAAGTAATAGCTTTCATCGGAGGGATCAAGCCAAAATGATTCGTCAGCGGTTTCCCAGTTCCAGCCCTTTGATTCCACCATCTTATTATGTCTCCTTAAAAACGCTTTTACATTTTTTCTATGTAGTCAATAACCTCGGAAATCGCCCCGCTGTTGTTGTCGCAAACAACCAGATCAGCCGCGTCCTTCGCGGACTGCTGCGCCGAGGCCACCGCTACGCCGAGACTCGCCTGTTCTATCAGCTCGATATCGTTGTTGTAATCGCCTACCCCTACTGTGAAAGCGTCCTTTTTTTCCATTATCTCAAGAAGTTTTTGGAAGCCGCTTCCCTTGTTCACTCCAAGAGGGAGCATTTCAAAATAATGATTCTCGCTTCGTACCCAGTGAGCCGAATTCGTATACTTGGGACGTTCATACACAAAATCAATTATTTTCTGTATATTTTCGGGGGGATATGCTATCAGCATTTTAAGCCAGCTTTCCTCGTTTATCTCGTCAACGCCGCACATTATGGGCTGTACGTTTTCTAAAGCAAGATGCTCCCGTTCGATTTGATTTATTGAGGGAACGTAAACCTTGTCGCGGCACAAAATTTCAATGGCGATATCGGGAAAGGCTTCTATAAGCTCTTCAGCCGTATTTTTTGCGGATTCGGGAAGAGCGCTGTGCCATAAAAACTTATCATTGTTAAAATCATAAACCGCTGAGCCGTTGAAAATTACGGCGGGAGTATTAAGACCTACTCTTTCGGCTACAGGTTTTGCCATTGAATAGCCGCGTCCCGTAGCTAAGGTAAATATTCCGCCGCCCGATCTGAAACGGTTTATGGCTTCCATATCCTTGGGAAGTATCTTTTTTTCGTCGGTCACTAAGGTGCCGTCTATATCGGTCATTATAATAACGTTTTTAAAGTTCATATATCCCTCTTATTCTATTTTTATAAATCTGCATTACCGCCGATATTTTTCAGCATTTTTTTAAAATATTCGGGAAGTTCGGAGGAAAAAAACAGGTTTTCTCCCGTTATCGGATGGACAAAGCCTATTTCCCTTGCATGGAGGCACTGCCCTTCCAGCCATTTGGGCTTTCCGTCGCCGTAAACCGGATCCCCCGCAACAGGATGACCGATATACGCCATATGAACCCTTATCTGATGAGTTCTCCCCGTTTCCAAGGTAAGACGAAGATGCGAATGTTTTTGATAATTTTCTATAACCTCGTAAATTGTCTTTGCTTCTCTTCCGTTTTCACATACCGCCATTTTTTTTCGGTCGATTCTGTGCCTCGCCAAAGGGGCGTTTACTGTTCCGTTTTCTTTCATTCCCCCCAAAACAATCGCTTCATATCTTCTAATGAAGCTGTGACATTTTATCTGCTGCGCAAGACCGTTATGAGCCGCATCGTTTTTAGCAACTATCAGGAGTCCGCTGGTATCCTTATCTATCCTGTGGACTATGCCGGGACGTATCACTCCGTTTATTCCCGAAAGACTGCCTTTACAATGATACATTAAGGCATTCACAAGGGTTCCGGCGTAATGCCCCGGAGCGGGATGCACTACCATTCCCTTTGGCTTGTTTACCACAAGAAGATCCTTATCCTCATACAATATATTTAATGATATATTTTCGGCTTTTATTTCCGGCTCTTCCGCTTCCGGCAATTCGATCTCAATAATATCCCCGGATTTCAGCCTGAAATTTTTCCCGCACACCTTTCCGTTAACTAAACATTTGCCTTTTTCCAACAAGACAGACGCTGTTGAACGGGAAAGCTCCGAATTGTCGGAAACGTATTTGTCCGCGCGTACGTTTTCGGATAATACCGTTAAAATCAGCTTACTCATTTATCCTCTTTTTTTCTAATTTCAGCCTTTATAGATGCGCCGGAATTCTTTTTGTCGAAAGCCTCGTAGGTATTAAGATCAGTTTCGGGATTTACGCCCTCCGCTTTTACTTCTGATGAATCTTCCTCGGCACATGCTCTTATCTTTTTCTCCTTAGACGTCTTTATCTCATCATGAATATAAAACAACATCAAAAAAAATGTGCCCATTACCGCACAAATATCGGCAAAATTGAATACGGCAAATTTTATTATCCTAAAATCAATAAAATCAACCACATAATTATTGACTATCCTGTCGATAAGGTTACCGATACCGCCTGCTATAATAAAAGAGAAGCACCATATATAAGACGTTTTTTTTACTCGTTTTGACAACATCAATATAATAACCCCCAATATAACTATGGAGGTTAATATAATTAAAAAGGTTTGTTTATCCTTAAGAATACTGAACGCCGCTCCCGTATTCTCCTTGTAGGTAAAATTAAGCCATTCGTTTTCGCCAATACTTAAAATATTAACGGTTCCTTGAGGCTTTATATATGTTACGGCAAGGTACTTTGTTAACTGATCTATTCCGACAAGCAGTGCCGCAGCGGCCAAAGCAATATAAGTCATTGTCTTTCCTTTTATCCGTTCATTTTTCGGTGTACAATTGATTTAGTTTTTACTTTTTATTGTTGCTTCCAAACTGAAGCTTTTCATATTTGGACTTACGTTTAGACTTGTCAAATAAAGGACTGCTTGTTTCGTCGTATTCCTCCACGTCCTCGGCAACTGCCTCTTCTTCGAATACGGGCTTTGAAGCAATCTCTGTAGTTTTTTCAAGTACTATCGCTTCGTTTTCCTTATTGATTTTTTCGAGTTTTAACTCCGCCTTCTTTTCCTTTGCCGCAACAGGCTTGGGAGACTCCTCAGCCTTATCGGTATTGGGAGCTTCTTCAAGGGGCTTCTGTTCCTCTGTAAACTTTATGGTATCCTTGGCATTCAGCACAAATTCGTTATCGCACTTTGCGGGAATAGAGTTAATGTAAGTGATGTGCTCCTGATACCCCTTAAGGAGCCTTTCGATAAACGCTTTGCTTTCATCTCTTGTTTTTGCAAGAATGGATTCCTGCTTTCTTATCTCGGCCTCCATCGCGGCTTTTATCTCGGCAGATTTACGCTCACACTCGGCGATAATTTTGGTTTTCTCGGCGTTAGCATCATCAACAAGCTTTTTAGCGTATTCCTCCTTCTCATTAACTCTGTCCTCGGCATCTTTAATCATTTTTTCAGACTTTTCCTTAGCGTCGCTCATCATTTTATCGGATTTTTCCTTAGCGACAGCCAAAACAGAGCTGCTCTGCTTCTGAGCGCCCAAAAGAGCTTCCTTTATTGCATCCTCGTCGTTTCTGTACTCGCGTATCTTATCTGCGAGCACTTCCATCTTCTTTTCCTGTTCCTCGCTTAGCTTTTTCAGATTGGCAAATTCGGCCGACATTTCCTCAAGAAAATCGTCAACCTCCTCCATTTTATAACCGTTTAAGCCTTTAGCGAATTTCTTTTCCTTTATGTCCTTTGCTTCCATTGAACGCCTCCGTGTTTGTTTTTTTATTGTACTGATTATCCTGCCCCGAAACCTTAATCATTTATACTTTTTTAGCAGGGCGTGTTTTTTGCCTTTTTTCGTTTCAAAACCAAGCCGTGAAAAAATAAACTTTCCGTATCCCTTTACCGAAAAGACCTCTCCCTCGTCTATATTCCTTGAAACAGAAGAAACCTCAATATCATCGGATACGACCTTTCCCGATTTTATCAACGCAACCGCTTTTTCACGGCTTATTCCGCAGGCAGCCGCCACTAAAACGTCTATCCTTTCGGAAGCGATAACCGCGAAAATTTCCTCAAATTCCTGTTGTGGAATTACAATCTTAAGACCAGCTTCCTGTTTTACACCTACTCTTCCGATTTTTTCAATCTCGGCGGAAATAAGGGCAGCGGCGTTTTTTGTGGCAAATACCGCCGCTCCGCCTTCAATCACGGCTATGTCGCCTATCTGATCTCTTTTGATCCCAAGGGACATAAGCGCTCCCAAAAAATCACGATGAGTAAGCTTATCTTTAGGGCGAAAGAAAAAAGTTACTGCTTCAAAAGGATAATTATCCATTTCCACCGAAGGAGAGGAAAACATTTTTCTCACAGCACCCTCATATCCACCCCAAAAACCGCATTCAACTCCAACGGAGGAAGCGGTGTACTCCGCGAGCCTTTGTTCCCTCTCTGTAAGAAAACCGCTGAACTTGGGAGTGAAGGTTTTTTCACTTATCAGAGATATATCCCTGATATGGCGGCAAAACTCCGTTTCCTCCCCGTTTACGGGCAGATACGTGTTAGCCGATATCATTGCATAATATCTCCTCCGAGTTCTTCCAACAAATCGCCCGAAATATCCACATTATAAGGAACAAGAATATATGATGTGTTGGCTATGCGCTTAAGCTCTCCGTCCGCCGCATAAGCTACGCCGGCAAGAAAATCTATAAGTCTGTTAGCCACATCCTTATTTGTATTGTCAAGGTTAAGAACTATTGCTTTTTTACTTTTGAAATGATCAGCTATCTCCACAACGTCGTTAAATCTTTCGGCTTTGAAAACTATTACCTGAAGCCTCGTTGTAGCGGGAATATTAAGTACCTTGCCCGACCTTGGGACGCTAGTGATATTCGGGGTTCGTTTATAACCGTAGTCCTCATCTGCGCTTACGCTTTCGTCATTATCCTCATTGTCGTTATAATCCAAATCTTCGTCTTCTTCCTCGTAGCCGGATATTTTTTTTATAGCGTCTAAAAATCCCATCTTTTTTCCTTTCCGAAAGCGGTTTTACGCTTCTTTATATTTTCTTTTACCGAACAGCGCACTTCCTACTCTTACTATATTTGATCCGTAAAGCACCGCTTGTTCGTAATCCCGCGACATTCCCATTGAAAGAGTATCAATGCCGCCGTATTTTAAACGATAGTCGCAGTATATCCGCTCCATCAACTCAAAATATTTTTCATTGCCGCCGTTTAAGGCAGGCGGAGGTATAGCCATAAAACCTCTGAGTCTTGCTCCCGAAAGAGAAAAACAAAAGGAGACCAATTCGTCCAGCTCTTCGCGTAAAACGCCGCCTTTGCTTTCTTCTCTGCCGATATTGACCTCGATCAGAATATCGATAACCTTCCCGACGGCAAGCGCCCTTTTGTCTATTTCGGTCGCCAATTTTATGTTGTCAACGGAATGTATCATACTGACCTTGTCGGTTATATATTTGACCTTGTTGCTTTGAAGACCGCCGATAAAATGAATCTCACAGTTTTTGTCGTAGAAATCATACTTACCGAGAAACTCCTGCACGCGATTTTCTCCCAAAAGATTCACACCGAGAGAAGCCGCAAAATTAACCTTTTCGTAAGGAACCGTCTTAGTCACCGCCATAAGCCTTACCTTATCCGTTCTTCCCGCTCTGAGCATAGCTTTTTCGATGTTTTCGACAATCCTTTTATAGCTTTCGGCAATCCCGATAAAATCGGCGTCGGCAGCTCCTGCCTTCGCCGTGTTAGTATCGGGCAGCTCTTCATTATTACTGCTGAATGATTTTTCCGTCATAAAGTTCAGTCCCTTCAACAATAACAGAATCGTACAAAGACAGAAAGCCGTCTTTTTCGGTGGTATCCCTTACAAGGGTATAATCCCCTTCGGTACGAATTACCTCTATACGTCTAAAATGTACGTTGACTCCAATCTTTATGAATACGCCTTTCTCTCCTTTTTCGTCAAAATGTATGGCGGCGGAAGGAATTCGTATTCCGCTTGTTTCGTCAAACAGTATTTTTATCTGAGCGGTACGGTTCATTATGTACCTTTCGTTGAACACGTCAAAGCTGAGAACAAGCATACACTTTCCCGATTCAAGCTCTCTTATGTTCTCCACATAGGCTCTTACAGGATTAACATCGCTTCCGATACGGACTTTAAGCGTGGCGTTCTCATAAATGTTCATGGAATTATCCTTGGGAACGGTACATACCATCTTCCACTTATAGTCGGATATAACCTTCCCTATAACATTGGATGCTACCGTAAGCTCCGGATTTTTTATTATCTCCTCAAGCCGATCCTCCGTAAGAGTGGGGATAACATCGTAATTAAGCACGGTTTCATAGCCGTCCGCCGATGTTACAAAATATCCCGTATCCGTAAGCGTAAGATCGTGCGGAGCGGAAGATACCTGAGCCTTAAGCGAAGATATCTCGCCGCTGAGCTGAGAAATTTTGTCCTTATAATCACTTGTGGTTCCGTTGACTATCTGACGCTTACTCTGAAGATTAAGATAATCGTTCTTCTGTCCGGCCGCTTCCCCGTATTCTCCGTCAATAACGTTTTGAATAATTTTTGTATGACACTCATATATCTGATTGGAAAAAGCCTCAAGCTGTGAATTGTCGCTTCCTATAAGCTTTTCTGCGTCACGAAGCACTTCAATCTGCTTATTCAGTTCATCTATTTTAAGTTGAAGAGCAAGGTCGGTCTGAGAAGCATACACCTGCGCCACCACAGCATTTTTAGCGAGTTTTTCCCCGTCCGAATACACATAGCTGATAATTCCCGCACCGTTGTAATTAACGTACTTTTCATTACGAATATAAACTCCCGTTGTCTGGATATATTCCTCCGAGTTGTATGTCATTGCCGGCTCGGTTCGTATAGGGTTATTGTAATGAATAAAAAGCTGACTGATTATGGTGATCAGCAAAAAGACAATAACCAAACCCCAGACAATACGGGCGGTTACGGCAACCTGTCTTTTTCCCGCCATTGCGTATTATTCAGCGGGCTCGTCCTTATCAAAAGCATCTAAAAGTGAAATGCTCTTAAAAGGAGTTATGGTACTGATCGCGTGCTTGTATATAAGATTTTGCTTTCCGTCAGTATCCAAAATAACGGTGTAGTTGTCAAAACCTCTTACAACGCCCTTAAACTGAAATCCGTTGGTAATAAAAATTGTTACCGGTATTTTCTCTTTTCTCGCTTGATTGAGAAAAACGTCCTGTAAATTGATATCCTTTGCCATGGTATACGATCCTTTCTGTGCTCAAGGAAAAGCAGCTTAAAACTTTTCCACAGTGGGTTGAATTATACAGCTCTTTTGCACCGCACCCGTCGGTTTTCATACGCGGAAAGACTGATACAAAAACCGAAAAGCGGTTATGCAAACGAGATGCTTTTTCTGGGGATTCTTCCCCTCATTGAACAATTAAGCGATGATCATAACAATTAAGCGAGAATTCGGAAATGTAATTTAAGCTAAAATAGGAATTTGTTCATAAAACCGAAATTAGAGTCAAATTAAAGTCACAAAAGGTCACAAAGTCATTATTAAAATTGCAAAAATGTTACAATGTGAGTCCAAATAGTTTCCTAATGTCATAAAAACCTATTATGAAGGGATTTATTGATATTTGGATACAATTAGACATTCTTATAATGTACATTATACCACATATTTTCAAAAAAAGCTATATCTTTTCACTAAATTTTCAGCGATTTTTAAAATTTTTTCTTCATCGGAGCCACTTTCTATTTCAATGCGGTTTAAGTCTTTAATTTTATTAAACCATGTAAGCTGCCTTTTAGCGTAATTCCGCGTAACACGCTTCAGCTTTTCGATACATTCGGAAAGTTCCTTTTCACCGTCAATATACGCTTTAAGCTCCTTATAGCCTATCGCCTGAGCCGCCGTAACATAATCCGTGTGGGAAAAAAATTCCCTTGCCTCATCGACAAGCCCTTTTTTCAACATTATATCCACCCTGCGGTTTATCCTGTCGTAGAGCGTCTCCCTCGGATAATCCGGCATTATATAACACGCCCTGTAAGGCGTTTCTTCTCTTCTGCTCCTTACAACGGAGCGGCTTATGGTCTCTCCGCTTAAATGAAACACCTCAAGAGCTCTTATAATACGGTTCAGGTTGTTAGGGTGAAGCCGCGCCGCCGTTTCGGGATCAACCGTCTTAAGTTTTTCCCAAAGAACGGTGTTTCCTTCCTTTTCGGCGATTTTCTTCATATTTTCACGAAATTCGGAATCACTTCCCGTATCATCAAATTTTATGTTGTCTAAAAGAGATGAAATATAAAGTCCCGTTCCTCCCACTATTATGGGAAGCTTGCCCCTGCTCCGGATATCCTCAATACACCGACGGGCAAGCTCCACATAGTCCGCTACAGAAAAAGCCTTTGTAGGAGGCAAAAAATCCATCAGATGATGTTTTACTCCTTTCATTTCTTCCTTTGACGGTTTTGCGGAAGCGATTTCCATACCTCGGTATATCTGCATTGAATCGGCAGAAATTATCTCTCCGTCGGTTTTCTTTGCCAGCTTTATTCCCAAATCTGTCTTTCCCGACGCGGTGGGACCGCATACTGCGACGATAAATATCTTATCTTTATTATGGCAACCCCGCGCAATGACCTCCTTACGGCTTTGCGTGCGGCTTGCTTGCATATTTTCCGTCATCTTGCACAAATCCTCCTTGAAATACGCCAGTATTCCTGCGTCGCTGACGAAAAATCTGGCGGCGCAATCCACACACAATCATTGTGCGGTGTTGCCTTAACACTGTTGTTTTGCATAATTACTGAATACGTCCGAAGTTCCTTTCAATATTGTACTTTGACATTTTGGTAATAATAGGTCTTCCATGGGGACAATAGCGTATTGCTCCGTCATCCCACACTCGCTTTGCCAGAAGTTCCAATTCCTTTGGAGATGTATGCTCATTAGCCTTTATCGCGCCCTTGCATGCCACCGTGTGAAGTACCTCGTCAAACAAAAGCCCCTCTATATCGTCCCCGCCCTTAAGCAGCACAGACGCTATCCTTTGAAGCGTATCCGAAGGAGAAAGGTCGGTGAGAAGGGATGGAAAGGCCGTTATTTCGGCTTCGGATTCGGCGGGGAAAAACAGTTCAATACCCAGGCTATCAAGATACACGGCATTGTCGGCAAGGGCGGTAGTTTCCTCAATTGACAATGTAAGCTTTACAGGCTGGGTCAGGATCTGTGCGCTTACGTGAAGGTCTTTTTTAAGTTCCTCAAAGCGTATTCTCTCATGAGCGGCGTGCTTATCCATCAGAATAAGCTCGTCCCCGCATTCGCATACTATGTATGTTTTAAACAGTTCTCCTATAAATTTGAGGGAAGGCTTGTACCGCTCTTCGATAATAGGATCGGGAGTACGGATGTTCTTTTCCTCCTCAGAGCCGGGACGGATAAAGCTGGATTTGTTCAAAAACTCATATCCAACCGTATTTACTTCCTTATTTGCTTCCCCTTTTTCGACAGCTTCCTCATTCTCCCCCGAAAACACCTCCTGAATAAATACGTTTTTTGGAGGCAACGGCTTGTATACGGACTTAAAGCTTTTTAAACCCGAAAGCTTTTCCTTGTCCGCCCCTTTGGAATCAATGCCGTATACCTTGCTTACGGATATTTCGGCAACGCTGCTGTAAGCGCTTTCGGAAGTATTAAGGTTATAACCGTCGGAAACGTTTTCGGTACTATTCGATTTATCTTCACCATCGGAAAAAGCCTCTGTTTCGTCCGAAAGAGCACCGCCAAGTTTAAAAATTTTCTTATTGTCGGAACCAAATGCGGTTTCCTTTCCGTTTTCCGCATTCAGTATTCCGTTTTTTACCGCCAGATATATCGTTTCAAAAATCGACCTTTCGTCGGCGAACCTCACCTCTGTTTTCGACGGACTGACATTTACGTCCACATCGCCTGCGGGCATTTCTATATTTAAAACGCATGCGGGGAATTTGCCCACCATAACGCTGTTTTTATAGCCTTCCTCCAAAGCCGCCATACAGGTGTTATTTCTGACGGAACGTCCGTTTATAAAAAAGTACTGCATCTGACGGTTGGCGCGGCAGGCGTAAGGAGTAGTTATATAACCGCTTACCTGTATGGGGCTTCGACCGTAATCCACCTCCGTAAGAGAAGCTGCGAACTGTTTTCCGAACACGGAATAAATAACCGAATAAAGCCGACCGTCTCCGGAAGTGACCCTTACGGTCTTATTGTCTTTTATAAAAGTAAAAGCAACGTCCGGATAGCTTAAAGCAAGCCTATCCACCACCGACTGTACGTAATTTGCCTCGGTGGAATCCTTTTTCAGGAATTTAAGCCTTGCGGGAGTGTTGAAAAAAAGATCTCTCAGTATTATCGTGGTGCCGTCTGGACAGCCTGTTTTTTCATACAAGGTTTCTTCTCCCCCTTCGGCTTTATATGCGGTGCCCAAATTATCCTCTTTTCTTTTGGTTAAAAGCTCCGCCTTTGTTACCGCCGCTACCGAAGCCAGCGCTTCTCCTCTGAAACCGAGAGTGGAAATGTTCTCAAGCTCCTCAGCCACTGAAAGCTTGCTTGTGGCATGACGCAAAAAGGCGGTGGGAACCTCGCCGTGAGACATTCCGCAGCCGTCGTCGGTGACTCTCATATAGGTTATGCCGCCGTTTTTTATTTCCACGGAAATTCTTTTCGCTCCCGCGTCCACGGAATTTTCTATCAGCTCCTTAATAACCGAAGCAGGACGCTCAATTACCTCTCCCGCCGCTATAAGCTCATAGACACTTTTATCAAGCAGCTTTATCATTTGCGCATCTGTCCTTTCTCAAACCTACACTTTCCGCTCCATCAAATGAAACCTTTTCACAATACTTGCCGCGAAAAAAATCAAAAAAACAACGGAGAACAATATTCAAACCAGCGTTTTAAGTTCCTCAAGAACCTGCCATGCCTCTCTCGGCGTGAGATCGTCCATATCAAGATTTTTCAGCCTTTGTATAACCTTATCTTTATTTATCTCGGAAAAATCCATTTGTATTTCGCCCTCTCTCTCCTTTTTTAGCCGATTTTCCAGATCAATCTTATTTTCAGCCTCCATACCTTCGAGGGCGGTCTTTGCCGCTTCAATAACCTTTTTCGGAATGCCCGCCAACTTTGCTACCTCGATTCCGTAACTGTCGTCGGTGCCGCCCTCCACAATCTTGTGGAGAAATTTAATATCGTCGCCTTTTTTTACCACGGCTACACTAAAATTACGTATTCCCTCGTTGCTTTTTTCAAGAGAGATAAGCTCGTGATAATGAGTCGCGAACAACGTTCTGCATCCTATATTCTTTCCGTTTATATATTCCGCCACCGCCTTTGCTATGCTTATTCCGTCAAAGGTGGATGTACCTCTGCCGATTTCGTCCATTATCACAAGGCTATGGCTCGTCGCCTGCGTGAGTATCTCCGCCACCTCGTCCATTTCCACCATAAAGGTGGATTTACCCGACGTAAGGTCGTCGCTGGCTCCCACTCTGGTAAATATCTTGTCCACCACTCCTATGCGGGCGTGTTTTGCGGGCACAAAGCAGCCGATTTGCGCCATAAGCGTTATCAGCGCCACCTGACGCATAAAAGTGGATTTACCCGACATATTGGGGCCGGTTATCATTATAAGACGGTTTTTCTTAAGATCCAGATACGCGTCGTTAGGGGTAAAAGGAATGTCGGAAAGAATTTTTTCCACAACGGGATGACGCCCAGCCTTTATGTCTATAACGCTGTCCAAAGTTATATCCGGCTTGGTATAGTTGTTTTCTATTGCTGCTCGCGCAAAGCTTGCCAGCACGTCCGTATCCGCTATGCCCTCGGCGGTTTTCAGCACAGATTCCATTCTTTCGGAAATGAACTTCCTCACCTCGGCGAAAATCTGCGCTTCAAGCTTTATAATTCTTTCCCCCGCCGTAAGCATTTCCCCTTCGATTTTCTTAAGTTCCTGAGTAATATATCTTTCTCCGGTAGTAAGGGTTTGTTTCCTTACATAGCGGTCGGGAACCTGATCCACCTGTCCCTTGGATACTTCGATATAGTATCCGAAAACACGGTTAAAGCCTACCTTAAGGGTTTTTATTCCCGTAGCCTCTTTTTCCCGCTCCTCGATTTTTTTTAGCAGCTCACCGCCGCCGTCCATAATGCTTCTAAGCCTGTCCAGTTCCTCGTTAAATCCCGTCTTTATATATCCGCCGTCCTTGGTGCTCAGGGGCTGATCGTCGGCAAGAGCGTTTTCCACTAAAGCGGTTATGTCATCATGCGAGCTTATTTTACCGTTAAGGCTTTTCAGCAGCGAGCATCCGAAAAGACTCAGCGACTCCTTCACCTTTGGAAGCTTACCGCACGCCCTGCCCAAGGAATAAACGTCCTTCGGGCTTGCCATTTTGTAGGCAATTCTTGACATAAGACGCTCCAAATCGGTTATTCCGTCGAGACTTTCCCTAAGCCCTTCAAGCTTGGCCATATCGGAAGCAAGCTCCTCCACGGCGTCCAGCCTCTCCATTATCTTTATCTGCTTCATAAGCGGCTGGCTTACCACCTGCTTCAGCCTGCGCTTTCCGAGACTCGTCTTTGTTTTATCAAGCACCCAAAGAAGAGAACCCCTATATTCCCTGCTACGCATGGTTTCAATAAGCTCCAGATTCCTTCTGGCGGAAAAGTTAAGCTCCATGTATTCACTGCCGCCATGAACAATGAATTTAACCGAGCGGGAAACTTCACTTTTATAGTTGGTATTTATATACCCGAAAAGAGCATATGCAGCCTTTTTGCAAAGTTCCATACCGTCGGGTATGCTTCCGCTGCTTTCGGTAACAAACTGCTCCGTAAGATTTTCGGCGTTATCGGGGGAAAAGCTTTCATCGGGGAGCACGTCGGCAACGCAGCGGCTGACCTTTTCCGTTATAAAAAAGTGAACCTGATCAAGATCCAGAAATTTATCATTGAACAGTATTTCGGAAGGCATATAGCTGCCTATCTCGCCGATTATCCCCTTGGAAAGCTCGGCAACGTTTTTGGCGCTTTTCTGAATCAGATGTATCTCTCCCGTAGAAACATCCGCGAACACCATTCCGCAGCTTTTTTCAGCGTAATACAAACAGAGAATATAATTGTTTTTGCTTTCATCCAGCATACCGTCCTCTATAACGGTACCGGGAGTTATTATTCTCACTACCTCCCGCTTTACAAGTCCCTTTGCAAGAGACGGATCCTCCACCTGCTCGCATATCGCGACTCTGCGGCCGTTATCTATAAGCCGTTTTATGTAAGAGACGGCGGAATGATGGGGCACTCCGCACATATGTACTCCCGCCCTTGAGGTCAAAGCAAGGTCAAGTTCCTTTGAAATGTCCTCTGCGTCCTTATAGAACATTTCAAAAAAATCTCCCAGCCTGAAAAACAATACGTAATTCGGATATTGAGCCTTTATCTCCTGATACTGCGCAAGCATCGGAGTAGTTTTTTCCGTTTTTTCCACTTTTGTTCCGCCTTAATAAAAAATGTACATTTATTTCATCGCGTATTTTTTCGCAATCTCATCGCTGCTTTCGGAAAACAGCTCCAAAGCCACGGCTTGTGTTTCTTTTGCCGAAAGAGCGGCAAGTTCCTTGAAGTCAAGCCCCGTTTTAAAGGAAAATTTCTCCGCTATTTTATATGAAGCGAGAGCGTGACCGTTTTTGGCGTTGGAATTGTCCGATTCCAAAAGAAACTTTTCAAGCATATTTCTTTGCTCCGAATAAATCAGTTCCACAAGCTTCGCCCTGTATTCAAGATCATCGGAAGAAATATTTCCGAATTTTATAAGGTCCATCGAGTGCTGAGCCTCGTGCTTTAATAATGAGACCCTAAACGCCTCTCCTTCAATATCATAACTGCTCTTCACACAGTTTATTATACCGTCGGAATCCGTCCATCCGCCGGTACCCGTCATGCCGAAGGAAATGTAATCCAGCCAGCTTCTTGATATAAATCCGTCCAGCAGCATAACGGTATACTCCGAGTTTCCGTCCGGAAGTTCAACGTCGTACTTTTTCTTCTCGGTATCCGACCAGACATACGGGCCGAGAAATCCGCCGGTACGTCCTCCCAAAAAACTGAATCCGCGTTCGTTAAAAGCCTGGAACACATATTTTTCTTCTGTTTCTTCAATACTGGAACAGGTAACGAAATTGCCGAAAATAGCCCCGAACCTCTCCCCCATTCGCTTTTCCGCTTCTTTGGTATTATTATTCAGATAAAATACTTCTCTGTAATATTTTCTGTAAACATCAAGTATTTCGTTAAGATAAGCGTCATTCTCATATACGGGACGCTTATCCTCATCAAAAACTTCTCGGTATCTACCGCAAAGCTCGGATTGATCACTGAAACCGCTGAGATATGATATAGCGGCATTAAGCTCTCCTTTTACAAGAAAACCCGTAAAAACGTTCTTCTCAAAAGTCATTCAACAATTCCCGATTCAGTGACAGCCGCCGCAGGTGGAACAATCGGAAGTGCAATTATGCTGCACCTGACAGGTGTCCGGATCCTCACCGTCGCAGCACAGAGAGATAATACCCTGAACCTCCTGCAAAAGATTATCCAGAGCGTTTTTCATAATGGCGAAATTGGCCATATGCGCATTGCCCATAACCCTTTCGTAGCATTCCTGAAGTTCGTTGTTGTATCTTTCAAGCTTGGCGTTGTCTCTGACGCCCTCGGGCTTGTCCATTTCAAGCTGCATGTTTTCTCTTTTAAGATTAAATTCACCGATAAGCTGCTGCAGTGCCTCGTCCTTATCGTTTTCCTGCTTCGCCTCAATATAACCCTTATAGCGCTCATCGTTCTGTATCGCTCTTCCCAATTCTCTTGCTGCCTTAATAACGTCCATTTTTGTTTTTCCTTTCATATTCTTATAATTTTTTTATTTACTTATCATACCTTTTCGCCTATCAGCGCCCAAGCCTTTGCCTCGGTTATCCTGACATTCACAAAGGTTCCGATATCTTTTTCCGCACCGTTAAAGTCAACGATGATATTCTCTCTCGATTTTCCCGTAAAATACTCTTCGGAAGTTCTTCCCTTTCCGTCGCACAATACCTTTACGGTTCTGCCCACGTATTTTTGATAACTTTTGCTGCCGCATTCGCCCTGAACCTCAAGCAGCTCCCTGAACCATTTTCCTTTTTCCTCGGCGCTTACGGGATCCTCCATTTCGGCCGCCTTTGTGCCAAGGCGTGGACTGTAAATAAATGTAAAGGCGGAATCAAAGCAGACGTTTCTCATAAGTTCAAGGGTCTGATCAAAATCCTCCCTTGTTTCACCCGGAAAACCGACTATAATATCTGTGGTAAGGTTAAGGCCGGGAATCCTTTTGCGGGCGTAATCCACAAGACCGAGATAATGCGCTTTGTCATAATGCCTGTTCATAAGCTTCAGAATCCTGTCGCTGCCGCACTGTACGGGAAGATGAAGATGATGACATATTTTTTCGCTGTCGGCTATAACGTCTATAAGTCTTTCGGTGCAGTCTCTTGGGTGCGAGGTCATAAATTCTATTTTAAATTCACCTTCCAGTCGGTCAAGTCTTGACAAAAGCTCCGGAAAATCAACCTCGGTGCCTTTTCCGTAGGAATTCACGTTTTGCCCCAAAAGCAGTATATCCTTATAGCCGTTATCCACAAGCTCCCTTACTTCGGAAATGATATCCTCCGCATTTCTCGACCTCTCTCTTCCCCTTACCAAAGGCACCACGCAGTAGGTACAGAAGTTATTGCAGCCATACATTATGGGAACGCTCGCTTTAAAATCGCTTTCCCTTTTTACCGATATATTTTCGGCAATAACACCGTCGCAATCGGGAATTTCCAGTATTCTTCCCCCCTCGAACAAATGCCTGCACAAAAGCTCCGGAAATTTATGCAGTACGTGGGTACCGAAAATTATATCCACAAAGGGGAATGTGTTTTTTATTTTCCGTGCCGTTTCCTCCTGCTGCACCATACAGCCGCATATCGCTATAACAATATCGGGATTTTTCTTTTTCAGACGCTTTAACGCCCCCACGTTCCCGAAAACACGATCCACGGCATTTTCTCTTACGGCGCAGGTGTTAAACAATATCAGAGCGGCTTTTTCTATCTCATCTGTAAATCCGTAGCCCATTTTCTCCAGCATACCCTTAATCTTTTCACCGTCGGAAACATTCTGCTGACAGCCGTAAGTATGGACGTAGGCAACAGGCTTTTCAAAATAAGTATGAGTTACGGAGCGCACCTTTCGGGCGTAAATTTCCTGCTCCTTCAGCTCTTCGGCGGTAATTGTTTTTACTGACACATTTTGTTCCTTTCGTTCCGAAAAATTCAGAACTTGTTCCAATTAGGAGTGGTGTGCGGATTTTCGAGTGAAATTTTTCGCAATCCAAGGAAGAAAAGCGCAGGAATACTTGATGTATTTCAAGCTTTTCTGACGAAGAGTGCGGAAAATTTCGCCGAAAAGATGTGCGACAATCCTATTGGAACATGTTCTTATATCAGCGCTTTGGTTCCGCGCTCTGAAAACCTTTCTCTTACATCTTTCATTTTTCCGCAGCTTTTATCCCCTTCGGGACAAACGCCGCAGACATAGCAGCTTGGCCCGTAAAGGTCGAAAAGCTCCGGAAAATGCTCCCTAAGCTCTTTCAGCATACGTACAGCCGCGTTTTTAACTTCCCACTGGGCGCGGTTGCAGGTTCTCAGCCTTATAAACAAAAGAAGCTCCCGCGCATTCACAGTGGTCATAACGTTCATTAAATTTCCGCTTAAAGCGAAATAATAAATATATTTTTTTAACGTAACGTTTTTTTGAAGCGATATTACAGCTTTATGGGCTTTTACAATGGCGTCCGTGTATATTTCGCGCGCTTTTTCGCTGTTTGAGATTGATCGGGGCATAATATAACGTCCAAAATCGGCGGTCTGTATCGGGGGGACAATTATGGACTGCATACGGTGACGCACCAGGTGAGTTATTCCCGATAAGGTGACGTCGGATATTGAAAAGGTATAACCGAGCTGCTCCAGCTCCCTCGGACGCTGGGACAGAATCAGCTCTCCCATCTCCAAAGGCGAATCCGACAGTGAACCGCTTAATTTACAAGCCGCTTCGAGCAATTTCATGGGAGCGGCGGGAGAGTTCAGCATTTCCACTTCGCCCGCCTCGTCTTCGGTACGGAAAATAGGATCTTCGGATAAAGCCGCCGTATGAAAGAACGCACCATCCTCCGTTCTTTCTCCGGACACGGCGGGCGGCGGAGCTATCTCGTCCAGTATACAGGGAAATACTTCCTTAAGCTGTTCAACTATCTGATCGGCAAGCGCGTTAAGCTCCGGAATTCCCCTTCCCCTGCCGTATTTTGCGGCACGTATCAGGTTTATAAGCTCACGGGCGTTCAAAGTGCAGTAAAAATTGCTGTTAAATGAATAAGGAAGCAAAAAACGCGCGTCCTCTTTTGGGATATCGTTCAAAAGAAGCTTTTGATATGCGTCAAAAAGCATATCCATATATTCGCGATAGAAGTCCTGCTCAGCCTCCGGCAAGCCATCCGGAATATAATAGCCCTGACGGGCAAAATCCACATAGCGCCTTGATTTTACCGTGAATGAGGCAAGTCTGAACTCTATGAAAAACTGTTCAACATAAACCGACACGTTTCGCATGGAAAGAGTAAACACCGCGTGTTCGACGGTTGAGCGGTGACCGGATTGCAGCACTTTTTTTATAAGTTTTTCATTGTTGGGGTTATTTTTTGATTTTTCAAATACTTCGTCGGAATCTCCCTCAGTAGTGGATATTCTTGCCGCGCCGGCACAAATGGCAGTATTATCGTAATTGCAGCTTATAATTTTAGCCTGTGACTTATGCTCCATAAAGCTTCTCCTATCAAATTACGGAAATTACAAAAAGTCATACCAAAAATGATATGACTTATACTATGTAACCAATATCAGAAAAACAATTTTAAATTGGTTAACAGCGCTTAAGGTGCAATAACCATTTCGACTTTGATTTTATCCAGCGTCAAAACGATTATCGGAAATAATTTATCTTTTGAATTATTTTACCACATAGGCGAGGTTTTGTCAAGTAAGGTTTTCACAAACAGGTTGACAAAAAAAGCCTTAAATGTTACAATTAAAGTAAAAATTGTACATGCAAAAATCCAATGAACACAAGCTCTAAAAGGAGATTTATATCATGAAAATCGAAAGCTCTTTTTTTGACACCGTTTATGAGCGCAGAGGGACAAACTCTCTGAAATACGACTGTTTCCCCACCGACGATCCCGATGTTATACAAATGTGGGTAGCGGATATGGATTTCAGAACTGCCCCCGCCATATGCGAAGCGCTGAAAAAAACGGTCGAACACGGTATCTTCGGCTATGGCATTGTAGGCAAAGAGTACGACAAGTCGGTTATCGGCTGGTACAAACGCAGGATGAACTGGGAAATAAAAGAATCACAAATTGTAAAGGTACCCGGAGTGCTGTTCGCCATAGCCGCCGCGGTACGAGCTTTAAGCGAAGAAGGAGACGGCGTGCTTATCTGTCAGCCCGTTTATCACCCCTTTGCCGAGCTGATAAACGTTAACCGCCGCAACATCGTAATATCGGAGCTTAGGCTTAAGTACGGCAGATACGAGCCCGATTTTGAGGATATTGAAGAAAAAATAAAAGAAAACTCCGTAAAAATATTCCTGCTCTGCTCCCCGCACAATCCCGCCGGAAGAGTATGGACAAGGGAAGAGCTTACGGATGTGGGACGGATATGCCTAAAGCATAATGTGAAGATAATTTCCGACGAGATACACTCGGACTTCATATTCTGCGACCGTCCGCATGTGCCCATTGCCGCGATTTCCGAGGATCTGGCAAATATTGCCGTTACCTGCACCTCGCCGACCAAAACCTTTAATATAGCGGGAATACAGGCGGCAAATATAATTATATCAAACCGGGAGATGCGCAGGAAAGTCAGCGAAGCCTGCTCCGCCACCTTCGGCGGAGAACTGAGCATTATGGCGGAAACAGCGGTGAAGGCGGCCTATAATCACGGAGAGGAATGGCTGGACGAGCTTTTAAAATACATAAAGGGCAATTTTGATTTGCTCGGTGCGGCTTTTCCAAAGGACGGGGAAATTTCGCTTATCCAACCGGAGGGTACTTATCTGGCATGGATAGATTGCAGTCGGGCACTCCCGAATTTAAGCGATCCGGAGGAATTTTTCCTGAAAAACGCAAAAGTCAGGGTACATAACGGCTCCCTGTTCGGAAAAGGAGGAGAAGGCTTTATAAGGGTAAATACCGCCTGTCCGCGAGTATTGCTTACGGAGGCGGTTAATAGAATAAAACAGGCGGTAAAAGCCTGAAAGAAATTGAGGGAACCTCTAAAAGCCCCTCGTGATCAAAAACGGACATATTTATACTAAGATATACCGCCTTTAATTTAAAATGTAATTTCTTCACCGTCCTTGACATAAATAAAATTATATGCTAAAATTTATAAGATAAACAAAACAAACACTAATGCCAAGGTTCAAGAAATGGCGGTGATATAGACAATGCTTAAGAAAAACAATCGTATTCTGACGATCATAAATATAATCCTGCCCGTTCTGATCGCGGCGGGAGGCGCGGTTCTTTTTCTGCAAAACTACCTTTATACCGGCACGGAAAGGGTACATAGATTTTCCGAAGCGCCGGACGGAGTATCAAAATTCGTCTTTGACGATATAACGATAGAAATAACCAAAAGAGGCGGGGATTCCGGTTCTTGGCTAAGCAATGAAATGTCAGACGAAAACGGAAACGTTTTATATGCAAACGCTGTGGGAACTATTTATGAAATGATAGTCACCAACAATTCGCCGGACACCGTGGTTGAATGGAACGCTTCCCTGTATATTCCCGAATTCATGTACATAAACAATACATGGAACGGTGATTTTGAGATACATCAGAACGTGAAAAGCGGAAACGAAAAAGTTCAGACGCTAGATCTCGCCAATTATTCAAGATATGATATCATACTTGACTGCTCCATGTGCTCGGTAGGGCCTTTGCTCCCACTAAATGAGGGAGATTATTTCGTGTATTATCCGGAATCCGATCTTTATGAGGTACCAATTCCGCCCAAACGGGAAATATCCGAAAAAGATGGGGGCATAACGGTTGGCTTTATTCTTTACCTTCCCGAAAAAGAGATGAATTATACGGCCGACTTTTCCGAAGGAGAGATACGTTATCACTTAAAAGCAAACATTTTTAATAATCCGCTCTTCTGGGTTTTGGGCGCAATGACCATCATCTGGATAAGCTGCTTTCTTGCTCTGATAATAGTTAAGGTGAATCTTAGGCGGCTGATTGAACAGCGGGAGAGGGACGAAAAAACGATAGAACAAACCATGCGGACTATCGTAAATTTCATTGAAACCAAGGATCCAAACACAATGGGACATTCTCTCCGCGTGGCAAGATACTCCAGAATGATCGCCGAAAAAATGAACTTTACCGAATACGACTGCAAACGTATTTATTATATAGCACTTATGCACGACTGCGGCAAAATATACATTCCCGACGAAATACTCTGTAAGCCGGGAAAACTGACGCAAGAAGAATTTGAGATAATGAAAAAACATACCGTCTACGGCGGAGAGATACTGCGTGATTTTACCTCTATAGAGGGTATAGCCATGGGGGCATTGAGCCATCACGAGCGCTATGACGGAAAGGGATATCCCCACGGTCTGGCGGGAGAAAATATTCCTCTTGTAGCGCGAATTATCTGCGTTTCCGATTCCTTTGACGCCATGAACAGCCGCCGCTGTTATCGAAGCAGCCTTCCCACAGAAGTTATATTCAACGAGTTATTAAGCAATAAAGGAACACAATTTGACCCGAAGGTTATCGACTGTCTTTTATCCATTATAGAAGACGGTGCTATTACGGTAACGGGCAATGAAAACGAAAACATTCCAGTTTAATAAAAAACACTCTTATAAAAATCAGTTGCTTTTTATAAGAGTGTTTTTTTATTTTATATAGATAAATTTTTTAAAAGTTTTCAAGCAGAGATTTATAAAATTCGCAGTAATCGCTTCTCCCATCCGCCGTAAAAGTCATAGCTTCACGGGGATGTCTGTTAAGCTGTCCGGTGAAAAGGTACTGCAAATCATAGCCCCACACAATCCCCTGCTGCTTCAGCGGGATCATATACCTTTCAATAAACTCAAGCAGACTGTAAAGACTGTACTTTGGATTTTTCAGGAAGCCCAACAGCAGCTCCATAGCGAAGTTGCCCGCTCCTCTTCCCATTCCCGACGCAGTTGCGTCCACATAGGAAACACCGTAAGACAATGTTTCTATGGTATTGGCAAATGCCAGATTCTGGTTATTGTGTCCGTGAAATCCCACCTTTTTGCCGTTCTTTTCGGCAACTTCAAGGTATTCCTTAGCCAGCTCCGCCGCATTTTCGGGATACAATGAACCGTAGCTGTCCACAAGATAAATAACGTCCACCGTGGAAGCGCAGATCATCTCCAAAGCTTCCTCCACCTGATTGGAGTTGCACTGGGATATTGCCATAATGTTGCAGCTTGTTTCATACCCCAGATTATGAAGATATTCTATCATCTCAACCGCCGCAGGAATCTGATGAATGTAACAGGCGACTCTAACCATATCCACAACGCTCTCGCATTTAGGCAAAAAGTCGGTTTTATAATCGCAGCGACCCACGTCGGCCATAACCGCTATCTTCATATCCGATACGTTTTCTCCGACTATTTTTCGGATATCCTCCTCGTCGCAGAATTTCCACTTTCCGTAGTCGGTTTTTTTAAAAAGATTCTTGCTTGCCTTATATCCGAATTCCATATAGTCCACGCCGCTTTTAACGTTTGATTTATACAGCTCGGTAACAAATTCATCGGTAAATTCAAAGTTGTTGCAAAGTCCGCCGTCTCTTAAAGTTGCGTCAAGAACCTTTATATCGGCTCTCACGCTCATTAAATTGCCTTTTCTCGCTGCCATTTCGGTTGTCTCCTGTTTTTTTGTTCTTTCTGTTTCGTTAACTTTAATGATTTAAAGTAGATTAGCAACTTTTTATATTATAACACGACAGCGGAATTTTGTCAACCTATTTGAAACGAAAAAAGTTTATTCATCTCATGATTTGTCCATAATTTATCAATTAAATCAAACAACACCGCTTTGCGCTTTTGGACGAATTTCAGTACCTATTTTTTTATCGTCTCGCCACTTAGGCGCTTCTCCGTCGTCGCCCCAATATTCGTCGACAGCCGTTATCTTATTATCTTCGGTTTTTATAAACGAGACAACGTGAAAGGAAAGGCTTCTGTCGGAGGAGTATACGTTAACGGCGGCAATAAAAAGATTTTTAAGCTTCTCTACCCTCTCGATTTTTCCCTCCCATTCCCCGGGATATTCGCAATTGACCCTGATAAATTCTTCAACCGTAAAATGTTCATTGGTATTGTGCCAATTTACGTAAGCGTCTTTATGAAAAAATTTTTTCATTGCTTGCGCGTCCTGTTTAAGCACCGCTTCCCAATACGCTTTTAAATCCATTTTTTCTGTTTTCCTTTTAATAAGTATTACGGCTTGTTTAAAAAATCGGAAACGCCGTCTTTTCGTCCCCAAACGATCATCTTCCGAATCAAAAAGCCTCGTCATACCAATCCCTTTTTAAACTATGGATAAAATTCATAGTTTAAAAAGGGTTGCACCCAAAACACTAATCCAACAGTTTTAAAAGGGATTAGTATCAAACAACGGTTTGACTGCGTTTTTTCCTTAAAGATAACCTTTTTGGGGCAAAAATCCGTCATTTCCTCTATTTTCAAACAAGGCCTAATATTATTTAATTACAACTTTCCAATCGTCACCATCAATAATATATTGAAATTCGCTTAAGCTGTCACTTAGCATAACCTGAATAAGCTCATTAAAATCATCTACCAGATTCACAGCAGACAATTCATCTTTTTTTATCCAATACATATCCCCTTCATCTGAAGAAATAAGTTTTCCCTTAAATTTATCCGCGATAAAAAGAAAAACAATATATCGTCCGTTTTCTATGGGAAACTGTTTCACTCCGCAAAGCTTGGGATTTAAAACAGTCAAGCCTGTTTCCTCCTTCATTTCACGCACTACCGCATCTACAATCGACTCACCCGCTTCAATATGTCCGCCCGGCAGCGCATACCCGTTCCAATCTTTTTTCACTCTGTTTTGAAGCAAATATCTGTCATCATCATGCAGTAAGCATAATACAGTCAATTCCGTGTTTTCTGTTTTTGACATAAATAATCTCCTTTTTATTATTTTTTTTCGGTAATCCGCCTTATAATCGCACCCTTAGGATACGACCTTTCGCATACGGCCGTAAGTTTTTCTGTAGCCCTATTGGCTGTTTTTATCTCCTCGTTATCCGAATTGTACATTGCGGTCGGCTTAAAATTGACGGGCGCGCTTCCCGGTGTCAATACTTCCAAATCATCGTCAAGAGTAAAATAATTCCTTTGGGTGAGGAGCACTTTTCCGTTCTCGTACCCGTCGATTACTCCAACGAAATCACAGCTTCTCAGATAACCGCTGTTTTCGTATATCTGTGAAGCGTCGTATTTTCCGAAATAAAATCCGGTGCAATAATCCCTATGACTTACGTTAAAAACCTCTTCCCTTACCCATTCGGGAAGCGGCTTTTTCTCCTTTGCGCAATTTAAAGCCTCTCTGTAAGCGTTGGTCACGGTGGCCACATAATAAGCGGATTTTGCCCTGCCCTCTATTTTAAAGCTGCTTACCCCCGCGTCGATAAGCTTGTCCAAATGCTCTATCATACACATATCCCTGGCGTTGAGTATATACGTCCCACCGTCATCCTCAAAAACTGGGAAAAACTGATCGGGTCGTTTTTCCTCCATTAAAGCGTATTTCCAGCGGCAGGGCTGGGCGCATTCTCCTCTGTTGGCGTTCCTTCCGGTCATATAAGCGGATAAAAGACAGCGCCCGGAAAATGAAACGCACATTGCCCCGTGAACAAAGGCCTCTATTTCCATATCCGAAGGTATTTTGTCACGGATCACCTTAATTTCTTCAAGGCTTGTTTCCCGCGACAAAACTACCCTTTTTGCTCCCATTTTATAAAGCTCCGAAGCGGCGGCGTAATTTACAATGCCGAACTGAGTCGACATATGTATTTCAAGGGAAGGCGCATATTTTTTTGTCAGGGACAGTACGCCCAGATCGCAAATTATCGCCGCGTCCACTCCCGCTGACTCCGCGTTTTTTATGAATTCGGGAAAAGCGTCGATTTCGGCGTTACCGGGCAACGTGTTGACCGTAATGTAAACCCTTACTCCCGCCTTATGTGCAAGCTCCGCGGCGCTTTTCAGATGATCAAAATCGAAATTCTTTGAAGCGGCTCTCATTCCGTAACCCTTTCCCCCCAGATAAACCGCGTCGCAGCCAAATCTGACCGCCGCCTCAAGACATTCAAAATCACCCGCCGGTGAAAGCAATTCAAGCATAACGTCACCTTTTCAATAATTACTTATACTATTTTTAAGTCATACTGTACACAAGATGAAATTTATGAATGATTTAAAAATAGTGTTTTGAATTAAAATCAGTATTATACTAACATAATACCAATCTTTAATCAAGTTGTAGACTTAATTAAAAATTGGTATTTAATCTACAGTTTCATATGGTCTAACTAATCCCCGCCAACACAAGATTTTCCTCGTGCTCCTCAAGCGTTCTGGCGTAAAAAGTCTCTCCCGTTTCCTCATTGGCGCAGAAATAGTAATAATCGGTGGATTCCGCGTCCAGTACGGCGCTTATAGCGTCCATTCCGGGGTTGCAGATGGGTCCCGCGGGAATACCGTCGCACTCGTAGGTATCGTAGGCATTGGATATTGCCGCAAGCGAGGTAACAAGGCCGTAGTCTTTATAATAAGGTTCTATAAAATCCTGAACGTAAAACACGGTAACGTCCGACTGGAGTTTTGAAAGGTCTCCGCCCACTTTTAAACGGTTTAAAAATACGGAAGCTACCTTTCTCATATCCTCCACATTGCTTACCTCCGACTGTACCATGGAGGCGAGAGTTATAAGCTCGTCAAGAGTAAGACCCATTGTGTTCATCTGCTTGTACATTGTCTTGGTTATTTTTGAGTTGAAGTTTGAATATATCTTGCTTGCCGCCTCCTCCGCCTGTTCCGAAGTATCTATATCTCCTTCGGGATTTGCCTTTAACTCACGGCATTCATAAAATTCATACTTATCGGGGAAAAGGTAGCCCTCAAGCTGATTGAATTTCAATGAACCCGGCGTAACCCTCCGCTCAAAATCATACTTATTCATCTTTTCACGATAGAATTTTTCAAAATCCTCCGCCCGACAAACAAATTTGTCCTCAAGAAGGCGACCTATTTCTATTGCCGTCATGCCTTCGATAATTGTAACTTCAACCGTAGACTTTCCTGCGCTTGAAGGTAAAAGAGTATCTATTATGGTGCTGTAATTCATGGAAGAGGATAAGATAAACTCTCCCCCTTCAAAGGTATCTCCGCTGTGTCTCCACTCTTTATCCTTGCTCTTATAGCTAAAATAAAGCTTAAAAAATTCCGGCTCCTGTACTATTCCGCTTTCCTTAAGCGCCTGAGCTACCTGTTCCACAGTAGGGTTTTCGGGTATTTCAACCGACACCTCGAATTCGCTGTTCTCCATTCCGCCGAAATCGGTTATCATATCGTACAGCTTAACGCCCAATCTAACTCCGAAAAAGATCACCGCCGCCGATACGGCAACGCCCAAAAGAATGCGTATTACCGTCTTTCTGGCTTCTCTCTGCTTTTTAAGCTGCTTTCGGGCTTCACGGGCACGCTTTAAGGCCTTATCTGAAATAGGTTTTTCGGTCTCCTCGTCAAACTCGATATCGTGAAGCCCCTCCTCGTCCATTTCCTCCGCCTCGTCGATACGCTTGGCATTAAGGCTGTCCGGAACGGCGTTCTGCTCATTTTTCCCGGAACCGAAAATCTCTCCGCTAAAAACGCCGGTTTTATCCATATCGGAGGACACGTCATTATTCTCCTCTTTTTGTCTGCGTTCTTTATTTCGGGAGAGTATTTCGGATAATTCGTCCTTTTCCCGTCTTTCGTCGTTGTTGTCCATTTCAGATCATTCCCTTCTTTGCGAGAAGCGCTGAACCGGATATTTCATACCGATTCTCAATTAGAACTTGTTCCCAATCCGATAACAAACAGATTTATTGGGAATCACACCCGAAATACTGTTTGCAAATCATTCCGAATTTTCAAATTGTCTTATAGTATCAAGCTTTTTATCCTATAAACGCCCTTATCGGTCACTATTATATCTACGGCTTTATCTCCATTAGATGGGTTAAAATCAATTATATTTTCCTCAAAACAAAGCCCAATTTTTACGCATTCATTTTTTTCAAAAAACCTGTCATAAAAGCCTTTTCCGTACCCTATCCTGTATCCTTGACGGTTATAGCAAAGGGCGGGGGTAATACAAACCGTATCCGGACTTACTTCTGCGCCGTGACAGTAAGACTTCGGCTCATACACGGAAAAAACGCCTTTTTCCAGATCATTTTCACCGGTAATGTATTTAAAGATCATTTCGCCGCCGCTGCACAATGGCGCCGCTACTTTTTTCCCCAACGAAATAGCGCGGGAAACTATTCCAAGGGTATATATCTCTTCTTCTTTATTTATATAGCAAAATATTCTGTCCGCCCGCTTAAACTCCTCCGTTGAAAAAAGCGTTTCGGCTGCCTTGACGGACAGTTCCCTTCTTTTTTCTTCGGGAACAAGCTTTCTCGCCGCCAAAAGCTCCTTTCGCAGCACGCTTTTTATCTGCATTGCAAAGAAGCCTTTATCCTGTCTGCCGTTTCCTTGCCTTTAAGGCACTCCAACAGCTTAAAGCCGAACTCCTGCGCCACACCCGCACCCTTGGCGGTGATAACATGACCGTCTCTGCACACAAAGTCTTCGGATAGCTTGGCGCAGCCAAGCTGTTCCTCAAAACCGGGGAAACAAACGGCCTCTTTTCCTTTAAGCAGTCCCATATGACCCAGAATAGAGGGGGCGGCACAGATGGCGGAAATATACTTGCCGTTGTTAACACAAAACTCCACGGCTTTCCGAACGTTTGCGTTCTTTTCAAGATTTAAGGTTCCGGGCATACCGCCGGGAAGTATCACCATATCAATATTATCGTCAAGAGTTATCTCGCTATCGGTTAGGTCAGTGCATACGCTGATTCCGTGAGAACCGGTAATGATCTCTTCCCCCACTCCCACAACGGTAACCTCACAGTCTCCCCTGCGGAGGATATCAATAGGACAAAAAGCCTCCATTTCCTCAAATCCGTCTGCCAAAAAACAATATACCATAATGATTCCTTTCTTTTAATATTTTTAGTCTTTAAAAATTATACGGAATTTTTCTTCCATAAACGCCGGGTGATAGGACAGCTTAGCCTTTCTGAGGTTTTCCTCTCCTACGTCCTCCTCGCGGTTGATATATTTGTAATCGGAACAGCGGCGGCTTACAAATTCCCTGTTTATCATGGGATAAGTTCCATCGTAATCGGAGAGCGCCTTTTCCACATGTACGTCAAAGGTGTCTCCGTTTATCCCTTCACCGAAGGTAAAAGCCACGGGATTTCCCTCAACCTTCAGAAGTCCTCCGATAAATCCCAGCTCGCCAAAATACTCAAGACCCTTTTTACAGGCGGTCAGCTCCTGTTCAAGGGATGGGTCACCGCTGCCGGAGTTTTCATCTTTCCATTTTTCCAATACCGTTTCGCATTCCTTAACGTTTTCATCGGATATATCCTCATAACTCCAGTCATTTTGTATAAAACGGTTGATAAAGTTTCTTTTGGAATGGTATTTCTTTCCCACAAGGGTGGACAAATCGTCATAATTGTAACAATAATCGAAAAAATCGGGATTTGAATAAATCTCCACCCCGTCTCCGTAGGTTTCCTTAAGATACTCCATTCCGCTTTTGGGAGAGCTGCCGAAGCAAAGACGGCACCCCTGTGAGCGGCTGTAATTTCTGAGCTCCTCGACGATCTCCTTAAAATTGCCCTTACCGGAAGGATAGAAAAACTCTCCCTCGCTGCTCACAATGTAAAAATCCTTGTAAAAGGCAACCTTGATATTAAAAGGCTCGCTCCATATAAAATTATTACCGAAAGTGTATTCACAGCCTCGGTAGCCCGAAAGGGACAAAAGCTTCTTTGCCCGATCCCTGTCCTCAATTCTTATTTCTCTGAATTCCAACATAAATTATTCTAACAATTCCTTTATTTTTAATATGATAGTCTGATGTATATGATCAACGGAAAGCGGTTCCCCGCCTTCGGCGCATGGGATCATTATCCAGCCTTCCTTTTCCGCAACATATTCCGCCGCCCTGCGGCATTCATTCATGTACAGAAGATTGCTTTCGTGAATATCAAGTTTTTTCTCGTCTCCCCCGTAGCGCTTAAGAAGAAGCTTTCTTGAAATATCCGTGGGCATATCGAGAAAAAGAGTGGCGTAAGGCTTCGGCATTCCGAATTTATTATACTCCATATCATACAGCCAATTCAGATACTCCTCCCATTTTTCCTCGGAAAGCTTTGTCATCTGATACATGGCGTTGCTGCTCACATAACGTGCGGAAACAACGATTTTGCCCGCTTTTATATCCTTTTCCCAGTCTGTTTTATAGCTTGTATACCTGTCCACGGCGTAAAAACAACTGGCGGTATAGGCGCTGATATAGCTGTTCTCCTCGCTGTAATCACCGTTAAGATAATTTTTTATTATTTTTCCCGACGGTGAATCGTAATTGGGAAAAGTTATATATCTGAAATCAGGATAAACTTTTTTTATAAGTTCTATCTGAGTAGTTTTTCCGCCTCCGTCAAGACCTTCTATTACTATAAGCTTTTTTTCCACAGAAATGTTCCTCGTTTCACAGGCAAAATACGGGGTTTGACTGATACTGATCCATATATTGTAATTTTACCACAAAATCCCTTTTTAGTCAAGTTCCGCCAGTTGTCTTTCTATACTTACAATGGGAACCGCATTTTTGTCAATGGCATTGATTCCGCCGACCGTCATTTCACGGATCTGTCTGTCGGAAAGCCTGAATTTATACGGAACCGCCAAATCGAATATAAGCGTGTTTCCCGCAGGGTTTTTAACCACGCGAAAATCGTGTATGGAAAGACCCTCGTCTATTCCCTTCACAACTTTCTTCACCGCCCCGAAAAGCTCCGTCGTTTCCTCGTCGTCTATGTCCACCGGGTCGATATGAATAGTTACGCCACAGCCGAATTTTTTTTTAAATTCCGTTTCGATACCGTCCACAAGAGTGTGTGCGTCGGAAAGCGGCATTGAGGAAGCAACCTCCGCATGAAAGGAAATAAAGCTTATTCCAACTCCGTAATTGTGCACGATCAGGTCGTGCATTCCGATTATTCCCTCATAGGAATTCACCGTGCTCTTTATATCATCCACCAATTCCTTTTCGGGCATCTGTCCCATAAGAGGCGACAGGCTTTCCTTAGCGGTCTTAATCCCCGACACCACTATAAAGGCGGATACCAGCAAGCCCGCCCAGCCGTCAATGTTAACGTCGAAAATAACGCTCGCCGCCATTCCCAAAATAACGGCGGCCGTAGCGGTTACGTCGGAAATGCTGTCGGCGGCGGTGGCTTTAAGGGATACCGAGTTAATTTCGGATCCCAGCTTTCTGTTGAAAAAAAACATCCAGAGCTTTACCAATACCGACGCAAACAGGATCACAAACGTAAGCACGCTTATGTCCGGAACTTCGGGAACGATTATTTTGTCGACGGAGCTTTTGGCCAGTTCTACTCCCATCAGCGTGATTATAAAAGAAATAATGAGTCCCGCCACATATTCCGCTCTTCCGTGTCCGAAGGGATGTTCCCTGTCCGGAGGGGTCATGGCAATTTTAAACCCCACCATATTAACTATGGAAGAACCGGCGTCTGACAAATTGTTCAGCGCGTCCGCCACTACCGATACGGCGCCCGAAAGAATGCCCGCTATAAGCTTTCCCGTAAAAAGGAGAAGATTAAGTATTATTCCGGTAATTCCCGAAAGAAAGCCGTATTTCTTTCGTATATCAAAGGAGTAGTCCGCGGTTTTTCCTATAAAAAGCCTTATTAAGAATTTTGTCATGGCCTGCCTCCGTTTTTTACGTTACGGTCAATAATATTAATGACAAATATATAGATGATCAAAGATTGGTATAAAGAACCGGATAATACATTGGAATAATATTCCTCTTAAGCTTTATATAATTATTCTAATTTTACTATATTAAAACCGATTTGTCAAATAAAATTTTTACACGGAATCAACAGCTTTACAAACAACATCCAAAAAAGCTAAAATCTTCCTAAAATCTAAAAAAAACTATTGCTTTTTTCCGAAATCTGTGTTATAATGTAATGCGTGTCAATACAAAAGCTTCTTTTATAGCTTTTTAATTAAAATTAGGACAGAACAAAAACAGGAAGGAAGATTTATAAATGTCAGTTTTAGAGATAGTTGCGGCGATACTGCTGATCTTAGCGTGTGTTTTTATCATTCTTGTGGTACTTATGCAGGATTCCAAGCAGGGTATGTCTCAGACCATTTCAGGCACCAGCGGAGACAATTACTATCAGAAGAATTCAGGCAGGACAAAGGAAGCCAAGCTTGCCCGTATGACAAAAACGGCGGCTATCGTGGTTTTCATAGTGGCCCTGCTTGTTAACCTTATAACCATTTACGGCTGGGGCAAGTCCGACGGCGGTTCGGCTTCCACTACCACTCCCGCGGTAACCACAACCGCAGCCGAAGATACGTCTTCTGCGGACACAACGGCGTCTGAAGATACATCGGCAGATGAAACCACATCGGCGGCTGAGGATACTACAACGCCCGCGGCAGAATAACAGAAAAATATCAAGGGGCGATTTTTCGCCCCTTTTAAGTTAACGGAAGCTTATTATTTACGAAAGGACAAGCCAATGCGTACCGATATCAGAGAAAAAATTTTCGTTTTGCTGTATGAAAGAGGAGAGAAAGGGCTTACCGAACCCGAAATAATTTCCATTATCGGAAAAAAGAAGGATAATAAGATAATCAGCCGCGAGCTTGAGGATATGAAGCGCTTTAAAGTGTTGAATTACTCCAAGCTCCGCTATTCCCTGAAAAATCCCGATAAATTTTATCTCGGAACAGTGACCCGCTGCGCACGCGGACACGGTTTTGTTAAGTTAGAGAACTGCCGTAACGAAGAGGAAGAGGAGGAAGAGGGCGAAGAGGTATTCATAAGAGGAAAGGACTTTCACGGCGCGGTTCCGGGTGACCGAGTGCTTGTAAAAATAATTGCGGATAAGGATGAATACAACCGTTCACGTACAGCGGTGGTAACCTCGGTTTTGGAGTTTTCCTCAAATATGCTCACCGGAGTGGTAGTGGACTACAACGGAGAAATACGCTTACAGCCATCCTCATTTTCCTCCCCCGTACCCCTTGTCATAGTGGGCTTCGGGGAACAGGCGGTGAGAGTGGGAGATAAAGTGCGCTTTGAAATAAAAAGAAGAGGCGAACGGCACTCGGAGCACGTGGCCACCGTAACGGAAGTATTCGGCAGTTCCGATATAGCCAGAGTCTCGGTGAAGGCGTATATAGAAGAAAAACAGATACCCACCGAATTTCCCGATGAGGTAATACGCGAAGCCGAGGAAATCGAGAAAAAGGGCATTCCTTCCGGTGAAAAGGCAATGCGCACCGATCTTCGCGATCTTCCCATTTTCACCATAGACGGAGCGGACACAAAGGATATAGACGACGCGATTAGCATCGAAAAGACCGCAAAGGGATTCAAGTTGGGCGTTCATATAGCCGACGTGTCACACTATGTAAAAAAAGGCACCGCTTTGGATCAAGAAGCCCGCAAAAGAGGAACCAGTGTTTACATCGCCGATATGGTAATACCAATGCTGCCCAAGGAACTGAGCAACGGTATTTGCTCCCTTAACCCCAACGAGGAGCGTCTGGCTTTTTCCTGCCTTATGGAGCTTGACAACGAGGGGGAGATCACCAAGTACCGTTTTGTAAAATCCCTTATCAGGTCAAGAGTCAAGGGCGTATACAGCGAGGTAAACAAGATTCTGGCGGGCGAAACCGACGAAGAGATAGAACAAAAATACTCGGAAGTAATAAACCAAATACCCGTAATGAACGAGCTTGCTTCAATACTTATACAAAACAGGATAAAAAGAGGCGCCCCGGAAATCAACAGCGTGGAAAGCAAGATAATCTGCGACGAAAACGGAATTTGTATAGATATTAAGGCAAGGCAGAGCGGCGTTGCCGAAGGTATCATAGAGGAATTTATGTTAGCCGCCAACAACTGCGCCGCAAAAGTGGGGATGTCCAATCATATTCCCTTTGTTTACCGAGTTCATGAAGCTCCCACGGCGGAAAAGCTTATGATGCTTAAAGACACATTAGTGGCTATGGGCATTGAACCAAAGGGGATAAAGGAGACCTCCTCCGCCAAGGATCTGGCTAATATCTTAAGGGAATGCAAGGATGATCCGAGAGCGCCGATTATACATCGTATGACACTGCGCACAATGATGAAGGCAAAATACAGCGAAAATCCCATAGGTCACTTCGGATTGGTCATGAAGGAATACGCCCACTTTACATCGCCCATACGCCGTCTTGCGGATTTATCCATTCATAGGATACTTACCGATTATGTTATGGGAGAGGCAGCCAAGCTGGAAAAACGCTACACCCGCTTCGCCAATGAAAATTCCGCAAGAGCCAGCGAGACGGAAGTCACAGCGATAAACGCGGAAAGAGACTGCGAAAAATATTATGCTGCCGAGTATATGAAAAGCCATGTGGGCGAACAGTTTGAGGGAATCATATCGGGCGTAATAAACAGCGGAATATTTGTCGAGTTGCCAAATACCGTGGAAGGAAGAATAGATACCTTTACCCTTCCCGAAGGCGAGTATGAAGTAAGAAACGGGATTATGCTTGTGGAAATGCTTTCCAATACCGTGTATGCCATGGGCGACAAAGTTAAAGTCACATTATCGGCGGTAAACGTAGGTGCGGGACAGATCGATTTTGTGTTGGATGAGCATATTCCGATGAGCACGAAAAGTAATGCGGATAAATAATATTATTGAATAGAAAATAAAACGTCGGAAAGCGTAAATAAGCTTTTCGACGTTTTCCGCATACAGTGCAGCGCAAACATTCCGTATGTTACAAGTCGTACTTTTTTCTAATTCCCAATATCAATACTGTTTTTGTGTTGAATATGTATTCCTATATGCCCAATACCTAAAATAAGTGTTGCTATTAACATACATACAACTCTTCCGTATATTCCCAGCATAAAAAAAGCAATAACCGGCAGAACTGCCCCGGCGATGGGGACACCAAAAAAACTACTGTAAAAATCCGATAACCTGCGTTCACTCCGAAAATAACGCACCCACCATGCTTCATACATTAACATTAAAATTAAAGCCGCAATCAGCCACAAAGACCAAAGCGTCCATTCATGTATATTAAAATCAGAAAAAATCAATGAACAGCAGCAGGTCAATGCTTCTCCCGATCTTTCAAAGAACACAAGAATTTTATTTTCCTTTTTAGATGTATATCCCTGCGGTTTTCCTTTTGACCATATTATATTGGGAATAAATAACATCAATAAAAAAAGTAGTCCTATGTATGAAAACCCCAAATTTCCAAACATACTATTGTCCTCCAATTAAAAGCTTTTTTGATTCCTTACACCATTCCAAATACGTCCGATAGGTTTTTATACCAAACCTTACCGTAAGCAGATAATATTGGTGTGCAGCGTCATCATTTAAGCTTTTATTTAAAATTGCTTCGGCATATAAAAGATATGGTAATTCTTCTTCGATTTTCTTTTCAAATGCTTCAATATGAATGAGCGCCTGTTTCTCGCCTTTTTCACTTCCGAAAAATAATTTTAATAATGTTTCATAACGAAGTTCGTCCTTTTCAATAGGCAGCGAGAGCCACTTTTTCAAATAATCACGTCCGTTTTCAGTTATGGTATATATCAGCTTATTCCTTTTGTTTTTTGTATCTTCCCTTCTCGTAGCCAGCCCGCGATTAACCAAATCACTTAAGGCGGGGTATATGCTGCCATAACTTGCACTCCAAAAATATTTAAGAGTGGTATCCATTCGCTTCTTAATTTCATATCCCGTTAATTCCTCATGGCTTAATAAACCTAAAATCACACAATCAATCTTTTTTTCATTTGACATTTCTATTTTCCTTTCTTAATTCTACGATAATGTATTCACAATAAATTAGCGAAATATATCAGATTGATATATTATACATTGTTCAGATTTTAATTTCAACCTGTTTTCAAAACTTTCACACAATTTTCATTTTCCTGAAAAAAGATATTACAACTTTACATGAGAAATCAATTTTCTTTTAGACGCACTATCCAAACAGAAGAACAGTAAAAGACGGTACAGCCTTAGTAATCAATGCTGTACCGTCATAATAAAATACTTCCCTGTAACAAAAAATACAATGTTTATGTTAATTCACAAAGTTTTTAATTGTAATACCTCGCCTGCGCCCTGAACATTTCCGAATAAACCCCTCCGTCTATTTCAACAAGTTCTTCATGCGTCCCGTACTCCTTTATCCTGCCCTCCGAAAAAACCGCAATTCTGTCACAAAACTTACAGCTTGAAAGCCTGTGGGAAATATAAATGGCCGTTTTTCCTCCTACCAAAGTATCAAAATGCCTGTAAATATCATATTCCGCAACCGGGTCCAGCGCCGCAGTAGGCTCGTCCAATATAACCACCGGCGCTTTCTTGTACAGTGCCCTGGCTATGGCAATTTTCTGCTGCTCACCGCCCGAAGGTTCTATTCCGTTTTCGTCAAAAGATTTAAACAGCATTGTACCGGAACCTTTTTCAAGCGAATCCACTTTTTCCTTAAGCCCCACCTGTTCTATTATTCCGTCCACATTATTCTGAGCATCATTCACATTATCCAGAATGATATTTTCATTTATTGAAAAGGCAAATAATCTGAAATCCTGAAAAACAGGTGAGAATATATTCATATATTCGCTGTAATCGTATTCCTTTATATCAATCCCGTCCAAAAGTATTTCCCCGTCAGTGGGATCGTAAAGGCGGCAAAGAAGTTTAACAAAGGTGGTTTTTCCCGCGCCGTTAAGTCCGACCACGGAAAGATGCTCCCCCTGATGAAGGGTAATAGAAACCCCATCCAATACCTTCACGTCAGTATTGGGATAGGTAAAGGAAACGTTTCTGAATTCGATGGTGTGATCTATGTTCTTTACATGACGGCTTCCCTTTTCTATCGCGGCGGGATATTCCATAAGCTTTATATACTCGTAAGCGTAATTAGTGCGTTTTACTATATTCTGCACATTCCAAAGAAGAGCGGACATGGAGCTTTGAAAAGCGGAGCCGGCGGAAAGCATCTGGGTAAATACGGGAATTGTTATGCTCCCCGTAAGCACAAGTATTCCTAAATATAAGTAAGAAGCAATATCCCTTGCCACACCGAATCCGTTGGAAACATGATCCCAAGGCAGCTCGCTGTTTGCTCTTTTTGCCCAGTGGCTTATCTGTTCATGGGTAACGCTGTTCCACTTTCCGAGCATCATATCCCCGGCGCCGTAAAGCCTGATGTCCTTTCCGTAGCGGAAGTCCGTCAAAGTAAAGCCGTAATATCCGAAAACACGGTTTAGTTTTGAAAGCCCCTTATGGGCCTCTATTTCTATTTTATTCGTCTTGTTGGTAACAAAAACCTTTACGGCTACCACTACGGCGGTTATAAGGAAAAGGACCGGAGCGTAGACTGCAATAAGCGTTACCGAGCCCAATATCTTTAGAATATTGGAAATCATTTCAAAGAAAGGGGAACAAATCCCGACTACACCGCCGGAATACCAGCTCATTCCCGTATTTGCCGCTTCCACCTGATCCAACGCCCGTTTATCCTCCGTATGCTGGAAATCCATTTCCATTACCCGCCTGCCCATTTGTACGGAGAAATAATTGTCAAATTTTTCCGAATATTTTTCTATTATTACCCCAAGCTGTGAACCCGCCAACGATAAAAGATTGGAGCCTACCGCTATAACAGCGGTGTATAATATAAGTTTTTCTATATTTCTCTCACCCAACAGCTCGGCTATGATAAGGGGAGAAACAATGATTGACACAAAGGGCTGAACCGCGTCAACAATTGTTTTCAACAGGCTTACAAAGAAATACCCCTTATGTAATTTCCATGCTATAGGAATAAAATATTTTAAGGTTTTCACCGCGATGGACGTTCCGCTCGATTTTTCTTTATTCTTTTTAAACACTTAACGCCGCCTCCTCTCCGAAGCTGTTTTCATTATTTTCGCCGCCGTTTTCGTCTTTATAGTACTGCGCCTGAATCTCAAACATTTCCGCGTAAGCGCCGCCCTTTCGGAGCAGCTCCTCGTGAGTGCCGCACTCGACCATTTCTCCCGATTTAAACATGGCTATACTGTCGCAGAAGCGGGTGGAGGAAAGACGGTGGGAGATATAAACAGCCGTCTTGTTCCCTATTATCTCGTCAAAGCTTTTGTAAAGTCTGTATTCCGCAAGAGCGTCCAAAGCGGCGGTCGGCTCGTCAAGCACTATTACGGGAGCGTTTTTGTAAAGAGCTCTCGCAAGGGCAAGCTTCTGCTTTTCCCCTCCCGAAAGATCGACGCCGTTGTCGTCGATAATCTTTAAAAGCTGGGTATCGACGCCTTTTTCGAGACTTAAAAGCTTTTCCTTAAGCCCGCTCAATTCAAGACAGCTTTCACAAAGCACCTTGTCGGTGTCCTCCGGTGTTTTCATGGAAACGTTTTCCGCCATGGGGAAGGCAAATATCTCTACGTTTTGAAAAACGGGGGAAAACAGCCCGAAGTATTCCTTCCTTCTGAATTTCTTTATATTCGTTCCGTTTAAGAGTATCTCTCCCTCGGTAACGTCGTAAAGCCGCAGAAGAAGCTTTATAAAGGTGGTTTTTCCCGCTCCGTTCAGCCCTACCACCGCAAGGCGCTTTCCCGCTTCAAGGGTAAGACTGAGGTTTTTCAGCGCGTAGCCCTCTTGACCCTTATATTTAAAGGAAACGTTTTTAAACTCGAATACATACTTGTCCTTTTTCGGCACCGGCACGCACTGCGACTCGTCCTCTTCGGGAAGATCCGTAAAAGAGCGGAAATCGTCCGTCTGCATACTGCGTTCCTTTAAGGTGCCCATGGCGTTGAATATTCCCGTAAGAGCGGAGGAAAAGGAGAAAGCCAGTCCCGTATATAGAGTGAAGTCGCCTATAGAAATATTGCTCCCCAGAAATGCGTTTATAAACACATAGTAAACCATCGCCATCATAACAATCTGAAGCCCGTGGGCCACCGCAGAGTTTAACATCCATAGATTTTTGCTGTGAAGCATTTTGCCCTGCTTTTCGTTTATAATATCCCGCTGCTTTCCCAGAAGCCAGTTTTTCATTCCGAAAAGGCGAATGTCCTTTGCGTAATCGAAGCTGCGGGTGGTCTGCTCCATGTAGTTTATTTTCCGCCAGACATTGCCCAGCTTATCCCAGACCTCTTTTCTGTCCCTCTTTACCGTATGGCGGAAAAACAGGAACTGTAATACCGCAATCACCGCCAACGCCGCAATCAAGCGCCAATCCAGAACCACTATCATAGTCAGCGTAACAATAAGCGTAACCGCGTCGACTCCGATATCGTGTATTGAATGCATCATTCCCTCTATGCCGTTGGTATTACCGCCGGTGGCATTGGTAGCTTTTTCGTGCATATCCAATATATCCGGCTGCTCCAATGTCTGGTAATCCATAGACATCATCTTTGCCACCCGCTCGGTAATGATCCTCATTCGCACGCAAATCATTTTGTACCATACCCTGTTGTTTGTGTACACATTGAGCACGGTAAAAGTCAGCAATACCGCCGCCACAAGCACCAGCAGCTTTAAAAGAGGCGCTGTATCGGGATTCCCTGCGGCGCTCTGCGCCTCAAGTATGTCTAAAATAAACTTACCAACAAAACTCCAGAGATAGTTCATAGAGGAATGGGTTATTACGCTTAACCCCATAATGAACAGCAGCGTAGGATAATATCGCTTGATTTTTCCGAGTATGTAAACTACGTTTTTGGCTATGCCGTACTCGGTATGGAATTTGTTTTCATTCTCTTTTTTCTTCTTTTTCAATTTTTCGGTCTCCCTTTCGTATATTTTTTTACATATTATGGGTTATTATACACTTGTAACAAGATTTTTTACGTTTTTTATGAAAAAAGCCTTTCGCACTTCTCCGCAAAAGCAAAATATGCTTCGGAACAAAAGTTGCTGTCAGTCCTTATCGTAGGATTGACGTTTCCGACATTTTTAAATAATAACATAATCTTAGACTTTTTTCCATTGTTTTTTTGTGTTTTAAAAAACTTTTTTATAAATACGGCCATAATCCTGCCTCCATGATGTTTCTTGATTATATAGTGTCGTTCTTATGCTTTTGGTTTGCTTTTTATAAAATTTTTTCTGTTTTTTCATTTATCGGATAAATCATCCTTGCCGTATGTGTTGTGCTTAAAATAAGGGTTGTCATCGTTTCTCCGATTGCTTTGACAATGAAAGTTTTGGGGCATATTCAGAAGATTATAAGAAAATGTCATAAATGAAATAAAATTTATTCCCGCTTTGTAATGAAATATAAACTCATCGCCCTTACCGGTATCCAATATAGCCTCGTCTACAAAGGAAAGCTCTTTCATTCCTTTCACTATCTCCTCGGCGTTCTTTTTTTCTATGCCCAAAGCGGTCACAACAGAATCAACGGTAAAATAGGCATTCTTTTTTCTTCCCGTAAAAAAATACATAGCTCTGAGGGCATTTGGAATAGACATAAACCGATAGAGTCTCAAATAACTTTCATCATATCGAAGCAGATCATCATAACCGCCCTCAAACTCCGGCATTACATAAAGATAATTGAGCCTTTTTCCCCATCTTATCTGCAAAAATCCGTTATCATTTTCAAATTGACTGAAGGGAGGAGAATATGCCTTGTTAAATGGAATATCCTCTTCGTCTCCCCAGCCGTCAAGTGCGTAAAAATCATTCATACCCATAATTCCACATATTATCGCTCTTCCTATCTTCATTATTTTTTTGTACATTTCCTCTTCGGGAGTTTCTCTCACATAATCAACTATTCTTTTTTCCATTTCCACATTTTCCTTTTGATTGCCAAAAAGCTCGTCTATGGAAACGCCCAGAAACTCGGCTATCGCCGGCAAAAGAGAAGCGTCCGGATAACCGTTCATCTCCCATTTTGACACCGCCTGGGGTGAAACTCCCACCGATTCGGCAAGCTGCTCCTGAGTTATTCCCTTGATTTTTCTGAGATTTTTCAAGGTGGTATTAAATTCGTTTACCATATCAACATAACCCCTTCATTTTAATGTTGTTGCAAGCGTATTTTTCTCTTCGCCTAAAAGTATAACACAAGCAAAGGTTGAATGCAAGGGATTTATAGTTGATAAATTCAACGGTGGATTGAAAAAAATAAAAAAATAAATTGTAGATTGAAGTTAAGAGGAAAACTATAGCAATCCAAGGAAATAACGTGACACAGAGCGGCAAGAGCAAATTATAGCAATCTTTGATCATCCATATATTTGTCTATACCTTGACCAAAGATTAGGGCTTGTTTGAAAATAGATGGAATGATGGATTTTTGCCCCAAAATGGTTAGCTTCAAGGAAAAAAACGCAGTCAAACTGTCGTTTGACGAGGCTTTTTGACGCAGAAGATGACCGTTTGGGGGCGAAAAGACGGCGTTTCCGATTTTTCAAACAAGCCCTAGTATTATCCTTAATACAATAGCAAATATCGCCATTGTGCTGAATATTTATGTTGATATGCTGTTATTCGGCACGCGTTTCTACGAAGCCGAAAAAAGCATATATGAAGGCAAATCATTTAACGATTAAAAGAAAAATAAACAAGACGTTATATTGGAAGCCGTAACGGCTATAAAAACAATATTGCGCAGTCATAAAGCCGATATACTTTATCATCCTGTCAATCCAAAAAACACATAATTTTTTAAGGTAAGGGAAATTATGATATGAAAGGAATGGCAATCAACACAGTACCAATATGGCTAAAATGGTGAGTAACCAAATGTGCCCGTTTGTGCTTCATGCAGGTAATAAGCAACTAATAAAGAAAAGAATTTGAAAGATATATTGAGAAAATTTTAGGTGGTTGATTGACAAAAATTAGCAAAAATGATATACTTATTATGTATATAAAGCTCTTTTATTCAATAAATGAGTTGATTTAATGGGAAAGGATATGAAAGGCAGAAATTTAGGAGAAGGAATTTACCAAAGGAATGGCGATAAGTACTCTACAAGGTTTATTTGTCGAAGCGGCAAGGGGATATTTACTTTAAAAAAACACACAATCACCATAAAACGCACAATGGAATTCAGATATGGAGATAAAGATTTCAAATATATAAAGGAGAAATGAAAAAATATGAAATTAGGTATGGTAGGACTGCCCAATGTAGGAAAAAGTACTCTTTTCAACGCACTCACCAACGCGGGAGCGGAATCGGCAAATTATCCGTTTTGTACCATTGAGCCGAATGTGGGAATCGTAAGCGTTCCCGACAAGCGTTTGGACAAGCTTGCGGAAATGTACACTCCCGAAAAGTTCACGCCGGCAACACTGGAATTTGTTGATATAGCGGGATTGGTAAAGGGCGCTTCAAAGGGAGAGGGGCTTGGAAATAAGTTTCTCGGTGATATAAGGGAAGTTGATGCAATAGTGCATGTTGTCCGCTGCTTTGAGGATGACAATATAATACATGTCGACGGCTCTATCGGCGCCGCAAGAGATATAGAAACAATAAATCTGGAACTTATATTCAGCGATCTTGAAATATTGCAGCGCAGACTTGACAAGGATAAAAAGCTTCTTAAGGGAGATAAAACAATTCAAAAGGAGATTGATTTCTTGGAAAAGCTTATTACTCACATGGAGGACGGAAATACCGCCCGTTCCTTTGATTTTTCAGATGAAGAATCAGAAATTATAAAAACAGTTCCTCTTTTATCCAACAAACCGGTTATATATGCCGCAAATATGTGTGAATCCGACTTTACGGGGGATATAAACAACAACAAAGAGTATAAAGCAATACTGAATATTGCCGAAAAAGAAAACAGCACAGTTCTACCGATCTGCGCACAGATTGAGGCGGAAATCGCCGGAATGGATAAAGAAGACAGGGACATGTTTTTGGCGGATCTGGGATTGGAGGAAAGCGGACTTAACCGTATTATCAGCAAAGGCTATGCGCTTCTCGGCCTGATCTCTTATCTTACCGCCGGACCTCAGGAGGTGAGAGCCTGGACAATAACCAAAGGAACCAAAGCGCCCCAAGCGGCGGGAAAAATTCATACCGATTTTGAAAAAGGCTTTATACGAGCCGAGGTAGTTTCCTTTGACGATCTGGTAAACAACGGAGGAATGGCGGGAGCCAAAGAAAAGGGACTCGTAAGACTTGAGGGAAAAGAATACGTTATGAATGACGGCGATGTGGTGCTGTTCAGGTTTAACGTGTAAAAATGTCTTAATAGGAGCGGAAAATGATTGACGTAAAATTTTACGACAAAGCGGAGGACAGCCTTCTAAAATTTGCGGTAATTGTTGCCAGAGCCGAAGGAAAATGGATATTCTGTAAGCACAGGCAAAGAGATACTTATGAAATTCCCGGCGGACACAGAGAGACGGGAGAGTCAATTTTTGAAGCCGCCTGCCGCGAGCTGCGCGAGGAAACGGGTGCGATTGACTTCAAGCTTACTCCTGTATGCGTTTATTCCGTATTGGGAAAAAATTCCATAAATAAAAATGATGAGGAAGAAAGCTTCGGAATGTTGTTTTATGCCGATGTCAGTTCATTTGAAAAAGAATTGCACCATGAAATCGATACAATAATTATATCCGATAAACTCGCTTGTAATTGGACATATCCGTTAATACAACCCAAGCTTATTGAAGAAACGAGAAGAAGGCTGAATTTCTGAAGCTTCTTTTGATTTTGGTTATACCAGTCTTTAATCAAGTTGCAGACTTGATCAAAGACTGCACCCTAAGCACTAATGTTATTGGTCTATACCTTGATCAAAGATTAGTATTAGACTTTGAATGTATGTCGTAATTACTAAGTCATTCCGAGATTCAGTGGTGAATTTATATCCCACACTGAATTGAGATTGGTTTTTTTATCTTTTTCCCGTTAAGTTTGTTAATTTTCTAACCACATATTTGGCAAAACATACAATTTTTTTCAGTATTTAAAAATGTTATTGACAAATACAACAAAAAGGTGTATAATACAAGTAAGTTAAATCACTTTGATTTACTTAACTTTTAGTTGTCTCCTTTCTTTTGTTCTACACATTCAAATTTTTCATTTTGGAATCCCTTTGGGGGATTCCTTTTTTTTGATTGT
>CAJUQV010000015.1:0-78631 GCA_910588335.1 uncultured Ruminiclostridium sp.
TATTTTAGCATGTTTTAGCTGTTTTGTACAGTTTTACGTGAACACGCTCTAGTAATATAACATATTTTAAGAAGTTTTGCAAGTTTGAGAAGTTATTGAAAAAAGAAAAGCGGCAATCACATTCAGTATAATTGCTGCCATATGCCCCCCGCATAAAAGGGGAGGCATATGGCAGCTCAATGGACTGAACCTCGTAATTGTTTCGCAATTCCGGCAGATTGTTTAAACTGCGCTTTAATAAAACCCCCGATTTGTATCATCGGGGGTTTTATTTTGTAATTGACAAAACTCATTTAAAGGTTTATGCACAAGTCTTTTGAAAACTGTTTTTAAATTGTTTTTTACCGATTTTTACTGTTCTTCGACATGCTGTGCCGCGTCAACTTTAAGTTTTAAAACCTGATTCTCAAGCTGAACGGACTGTTCGCTTAGAACGGTGCAGGCGGCGGCCGTTTCCTCGGCGGTAGCCGAATTCTGCTGTACAACAGTGGAAATTTGTTCTATTCCTATCTTGACTTGTGTTATTGCGTCCGCCTGTTCCTCCGCAGCTACTGAAATATCGCTTATGTAAGAACTGGTTCTTTCGGAAAGCTCGGTAACCTCCTTCATTATCGCAGCGGTGTTCTGGGCTATATCGGTACCCTTGTCCACCGCGTCAATGGTGGCGGTAATAAGCTCGCCGGTTTGCTGCGCGGCTTCGCTGCTTTTGGCGGCTAAGCTTCTTACCTCGTCGGCAACCACTGCGAAGCCCTTGCCGGCTTCTCCCGCTCTTGCCGCTTCCACGGCTGCGTTAAGGGCAAGTACATTGGTCTGGAAAGCAATGTCGTCAATGGATTTGATAATATTTTGAATTTCATCGGATCTTTGTTTTATCTCTTCCATCGCCTTGAGCATATGCTCGACTTCGGTATTCTGATACTCTATTTTTCCTGTGCTTTCCTTGGATATTTTATCGGCTTCCGCCGCGTTGTCGGCACTGCTTTGTACTTTATTGGTAATTTCATTGATGGTGGCGGATAATTCTTCTATGGCCGCCGCCTGTCTTGTGGTGCCGTCCGCCAGTATCTTGGAGCCTTCGGCAATCTGATTGGAACCTGTCATAACGTCATTGGAAGATTGTCCGATAGTGCTTATCACTTCTGTAAGGGATTCCTCTATTTTATTGAAGCAGTGATTAATCTCGGAAAAATCGCCCAAATATGTAAGGGATGGTTCAACTGTAAAATCACCGTCCGCCATTCCCAAAAGCACATGATTTATATCCTGTACATATTCACCCAGAGTCTTTACGGTAAATTCAAGGTTGCGCATAAAATCGCCTATTTCATCGTTGCCGTATTTATGCTCCTGACCGTCAGTGCTGAGGTCGCCTTTGGACATATTGGCCGCCAGTCTTTCGGCCTCCTTTATAGGCTGAAGCACGGATTTTGACAGCAAAGTGCTTATAAGAATGATTGACAGAACGGCAACTACCACCGCTACGGAAGTGGCAATGATTATCATTGTGATCTGAAGCTGATCTGATTGGGCGGAAGAGCTTCCCGAAAATAAGGCGCCCGCTATTTTTCCGTTTATATCATAGAGCGGAAGATAATGAACATAATGATCCTGTCCGTCCAGTATCGCCATTCCGTTATAAGGCTCTCCCTTTGAGATAACTTCGGAGGCAACATAAGATGGCATTTCGGTGCCTACCGCTCTGTTGCCCTCAGAATCGGTAAGAGTGGTGGCAACGCGTATTTTGCCGTGGAACAGTGTCAGCTCGGATTCTATCTCGGCTTTTATCGAATCCAGCCATTCGTTGCGGTTCATATGCATTCCCACAACGATAGCTCCTCCTCCGCTTAGCGGCTTTACCGACTGCATGGTTATTCCTGCGGAGGAATCGGAAACGTAGCCTTTGTAACCGTCGGATCCGACTTTCCCTAAATTGAAATCGGAAAGCATATAGTTTTCAGATTGCATTTTCACAGTTCCGTCGCTGTTAAATACCGCTATGAAATCGAAATCCGAATCTCTTTCGGTACTCCAGTAGCCGGCAATGGTATTTTCGTCCTCCGACAAAGCGAAATCCGAGCTTGTCATATCTTCTGCTATTTGATCAAGCCGCCCTTGCTGCTCGTCAAGACGATGCTGGAGAATTCTCAGGCCTGTTTCCGCATGGCTCATCATAAGAGCGTCGGTATTTGAGCTTGATGTAAATATAATTATTGTGCTGATAAGCGCTGATGCCAAGACAATGCAGATAATGATTGTGATAAGAAGTTTGCGTCCTATTCGTGTGTTCATTGTTTTTAATCTCCTTAGTGAATGTACAGCAATTGTACCAAGCGTTTTTTAAAAATCTTATTTTAATTTTATCATTATTTACGAAAAATGTCAATAAAAAAAGTAAACAAACATTTAATCGTTTTTTTTACGTATGAAAAAAATATATATCCTAAAAACGCCCGTATTTTCAGCTCAATTGGTAAACAACCGTTACATTGATTTCAGATACGATATCTTCCGGAACTATATTTATTTTGGCGGCACATCTCAGCGGTCCCGCTCCATCTGCTTCACCGCGGAAAAGAGTTGGAGAAACAAATGGTCTTTCGTCGCTGCCGTAGGATATATTTTGTACGCTTCCGAGTGTCATTCCCGCCGCGGCGGCTATCACACCGGCTTTATGGGCGGCGTCCCTGACCGCTTTTTCAAGCAGCAGGTCGTAAAGACCGTCCTTTTCTTTTACGGTAAAACTTAGATTAAACGTGGGGGCGGCTTTTTCACAGGAAGTAAGAGCGGCTATAACACTGTTCAGCCGATCGGCGTCCAGATCGAATTCAAACTTCAGGTCGCGGGTCAGGGAATAGCCCGTAAAGCGTCTGACCCACTTATTATCGGAGGTGGAACAATTTTCGTATTCGGTGCTAAGGTTAAAATCCGAGGTTTTTATGTCTTTTTCCTCAAAGCCCGCTTTTACAAGAGCGCTTATAATTTCTGATGTTTTTTCCGCTTCCGTCTCGGTAAGGGCGGAATAATTTTTGTCTTTTGCCGATACGGTGCAGGAGAGAGTGACAAGATCGGGGGAAGCGGATATTTTACCGGTGCCGGTAACGGTTACAGTGTTGATGTTCATTACAGAAGGTTCCTTTCTCAAAGTTTTGTTATTGTTTTTATTGTATCATTGACATTGGAAAAAATCAAGAGGAGTAATGAAAAAACGTTTTCTGTTTTTGTGGCAGAAATAACAAGGAAAACCTCAGCGGTAGATTTTGACAAAATGGCTTACAAAAAAGCGGCAATTTTTATTTTCGCCGCTTTTTTGTTTTTTGATTGGTTTGCACAAAATTTCAATATCATGTTGAAATTTTGTATTTTGCTTGTCAGACAACAGCTGCGGTATTTTCTTAGATTGCCGCAAAACGCTTTTAATTTTTACGAGGCATTATAATAATTTTTCAAAATTCCATTTTTATCCGTTCTCTTTTTGAGTCCTCCCATTTTAACAAAATAAACCGCCGTAAGCAATATAACCGCCGCAGCCCATGCAAGAGGCGAAGCAAAACAGGCTGCGTCAAATCCTAATGTGGGAACAAATCCCATCGCTATTACTACCCTCGCCGCCAGCTCGCATGCGCCAGCCATCATTGGCAGAAGCGAATAACCCAATCCCTGAAGTACGTTCCTGAACACAAACAACAGGGCAAGCATCGGATAAAAGCAGGCGCATATTCTGATAAAATATACCGCCTGATTTATCACCTGAGTTTCCTCGGCGTCTACAAACAGCAGGCAAAGCGGCGCGCTGAACAGCCATACTGCCGCCAACGCCGCCAGAGAGTATATAATACCGGCCATTAAGGAGCATTTTACCCCGTTTCCGATTCTTTTTATGTTCCCAATTCCTAAATTCTGCCCCGCGTAAGTGGCCATTGTGACGCCTAACGTTTCCAAAGGGGCAACTATCATATTCTGCATTTTTCCGGCGGCGGTAACGGCGGCCACGGCGATTTTGTCTATGCTGTTTACCGCGCTCTGAAGTATGACCGAACCCACTGCGGTAATGGAAAACTGGAGCCCCATGGGAACGCTTATTCGGGCAATGCTTAAAATACGTTTTCTTTCAAGCTTAAATTCAGATTTGTCAAATTGCAGTATGGGATAGCTTCTTTTTATATAAATAAAGCAAAGCGCGGCGGAGATGCCCTGTGAAATAACGGTGGCCCAGCCTGCCCCCGCTACGCCCATATTAAATACTATTATAAATAAAAGATCAAGACCGATATTTATAACCGAAGCCAATATGAGAAAGTATAACGGCGATCTGCTGTCCCCCATTGCCCTTAGTATACCCGCCATCAAATTATACGCCATTGTGACGCATATGCCGCCGAATACCACTATTATATAGTTATAGGCAATGTCTATTATTTCCGCGGGCGTTCTCATAAGCTCCAGAAGGGGATAACAGAAGGCAACGGCCACTCCCGTTACTATTATCGTCGTAGCTATGCACAGATACAGGGCGTTTGCAATATATCTGCGCATTTCCGAATAATTGCCTCCGCCGAAGCATTGGGCGGGAAGTATACAGGAACCGCTTGTTATGCCCGTTGTAAAACCGATTATCAGAAAGCTCACCGAACCTGTGGAGCCTACCCCCGCCAATGCGTCCACATCTATGAATTTACCCACTATGATTGTGTCTACCATGCTGTAAAGCTGCTGAAACAAATTACCTAACAGCATCGGCAGGCAAAAGCCCAATATCAGGGACATGGGCTTTCCATGAGTCATTTCTCTTACCATCGAAATACTCCTTTTCCGTTTTTCAAAAGTATATTTTACAACATTTTTTTTAATTTGCAATAGCTTTCTCAAAACTTTGTGTAATTTAACATATTCGGTTATTTTTTAGAACAATTTTTATAATAATCTTTAACCGACATGTAATGTAATATAAACGGGTGTTATACTATTCTTATAAAAGCTGTTTTTCCACTTCCATGTTCTAAAATCAACCTTATAACAGAGCCTTTTTCAACATTTTCCACCGAGTTTTCAACAGTTTTTTGCCTCAAAAGGTTAAAAACTTCCTGTTTTTCAACACTTTCCACGGGGACATCTGTGGAAAACTCAATTTTACGGAAAGTAAAACTCAAAAATAACCTTTGTAAAATTGCGAAAAAAATATATCAAAGGCTAAGCTATAATAAGATAATATCTGCGTAAATTTCTCTTAATAATTTATTAATATATTATGTATAATTTGTATTACAAAGAATAATAATTTTTAAATTTTAAATTAAAAAGAGGAAAACTTTTCACGCATATTCAACTTTCATCCAAACAAATAAAATTAAGCTTTCTTAACACTTTCCACGAAGTTTTCCACAGTTTTTAACGATCAAAGGCAAAAAGCAGCCTTGTTTTCCACACTTTCCACTGGAAAACCTGTTGAAAACCTGATTTTACAGAGAGTAAAACTCAAAAATACCCTTTGTAAAATTGCAAAAAAATATACCGAAAGTTAAGTGCCCGTAAAATAATGATTTGCAAATTTTTTTCTTATAAAATTTATTATATTATATAAATTTTATATTATGTAAAATATTATTTTTTTTAATTTTAAGAAAAAAACGAAAAAACTTTTCACACTTATTCAACTTTCAACCGAACAAATAAAATTAAGCTTTTTTAACACTTTCCACGAAGTTTTCCACAGTTTTTAACTTTCAAATGCAAAAAGTTTCCTTGTTTTCCACACTTTCCACGGGAAAACCTGTGGAAAGCGTATATTTTGGGGAAAAATTCCAATAATACAAATTGTAAAATATAAAAAGGAAGGATATTAAAATGCGTGGAGTAAATAAGCTCATTGTGGAAATAAAGGACACCGAAAACGAGTATTTCGACCGTGCGATACTTTTTTTAAAACCCAATAAGGCTGCCGCGGAACAGTCGGAGCTGGATAAAAGCGCAAGAAAGCTGCTGTCGGCGGTGAGGGATGGAAGCGCCGCCAAAAACGGCAAAAGAATATGGATACCTATATGCGTCGGATTGGGAATATTGGCCGCTGCCGCTTTGACGGCGCTGATTGTGATGCTTTGAAGAAAAAATTTCCTTAGGGTATAATTTACGTTTAATTTACAAAAACTACCTATAAAATTACCTTTATACTTACCGCTGTTTGTTCTATTGTTTAGGCGGCAAGTATAATACTAATCTTTGATCAAGGTATAGATAAATTATACGGATGATCAAAAATTAGTGCTTAGGGTGCAATCTTTAATCAAGTCTACAATTTAATTAAAGATTGGCATAAGGTGTAATTGCAATTCAATTTATTTATCTACAGATTGAATTGCAATTAGGGCGTATCTGAAAACTAAGCAATTTTGTGCAATTTCGCTAAATGCGTGGCGATTTCAAGGAAAAAAGCGCAGGAATACTAAAGTATTTCGAGCATTTTTGACGCAGAAAGCGTCCGCAGTTAGTAGAAATTGTGCAAATTGCGACTTTTCAGATAGCCCTTAGTATAAAAACACAGAAAGGAAATTACGGAATGAAACATCTTAAAACCACAATAGAATCTGTTACCGCCAGACAAATATTCGATTCAAGGGGCAATCCAACCGTTGAAGCGCAGATAACGCTTGCCGATGGTACAAGAGCAATAGGCTGTGCCCCCAGCGGAGCTTCCACCGGAGATTTTGAGGCTCTTGAACTGAGGGACGGAGATAATCAGTACGGTGGAAAAGGCGTGCTGAAGGCTGTGGCCAACGTAAAAAACAATATCGCCGAAGGGATAAAGGGGAAAAACGCTGCCGACCTTCAGGAGATCGACAGCATAATGATAAAACTTGACGGAAGCCGAGAAAAGAAAAACTTAGGCGCAAACGCAACTCTCGCCGTTTCAATGGCCTGCGCCAAGGCGGCGGCACAATCAATGAAGATTCCCCTTTATAAATTTCTGGGGGGAATAAATGCCGTTACGCTCCCTATGCCAATGATGAACATTCTGAACGGCGGCGCACACGCTTCAAATAATGTGGACGTACAGGAGTTTATGATAATGCCGATTGGTGCGCCTACTTTTAAAGAATGTATGAGATTCGCTACGGAGATATATCATTCTTTGGCTGCCTTGCTTAAAAAGCGCGGATTGGCCGTTTCGGTGGGAGATGAGGGAGGATTCGCTCCCGATTTGGGAAGCGACGAAGAGGCTCTCGATTTTATTATTGAGGCGGCGGAAAAAGCGGGCTACAGGGCGAGAACGCATTTCCTTCTGGCTATGGACGCGGCCGCGTCGGAATGGAAAACGGGGCAAAAGGGAATATACCGTATGCCGAAAAGCGGAAAGGAATTTACATCGGAAACGCTTATAGATCACTGGCAAAGTCTTTCCGACAAATACCCGTTGTTTTCCCTGGAGGACGGATTGGATCAGGAGGACTGGCAGGGCTGGGAAATGCTGACAAAACGTCTGGGAAATAAACTTCAGTTAGTTGGGGACGATTTGTTTGTAACCAACAGCCAAAGGCTGAAAAAAGGCATTGCTTCGGGCTGTGGAAATTCCATACTGATAAAACCCAATCAGATAGGTACGGTATCGGAAACGCTTGACGCGGTGAAAACGGCACAGATGGCAGGCTACACCACCGTTATATCCCACCGTTCCGGCGAAACGGAGGACAGCTTTATTGCTGATTTGGCGGTAGGAGTTAATTCCGGGCAGATAAAAACCGGCGCCCCCTGCCGAAGCGAACGTGTTGCTAAGTACAACCGGCTTCTTAGGATAGAGGAACAGCTTGGAAGCGGCGCGGATTTCTTGGGCACCGACTTCTTTCTTAATGTGAGGGGAGGAAAAGCCGAATGACGGAAAATGCCAACGAGATAGCGGAGATAAAGAAGAACGCGGTAAATGAAAACGAGTCAAGTGCTCCCAAAGAAAAAGAAACCGATAACCGCAAGGTAGCTATTATCGGATGCGGCTTTGTGGGTGCATCAATAGCCTTCACCCTTATGCAGAGAGGCCTTTTTTCGGAAATGGTGCTTATTGACAGTGACAGAAAAAGGGCTGAAGGTGAAGCACTGGATATAAGTCACGGTTTACCGTACAGCGCTCCTATGGAGATATATGCGGGGGATTACGACGACATTGCAGACGCGGCGCTTATTATTATTGCCGCAGGTGCAAACCAAAAGCCGGGTGAAACAAGACTCGACCTAATCGACAAAAATCTTGCGATTTTTGCACAGATTATACCCGAAATTAAAAAAAGGGAATGCAAGGGAATTTTAATGGTAGTTACCAATCCGGTTGATATTCTCACCTATGCGGCGATCAAAATGTCGGGATTTTCACCTAAAAGGGTTATCGGATCCGGAACCGTACTTGATACGGCGCGGCTCAAATATCTTATCGGACGGAGTCTCGATGTTGACGCGAGAAGCGTTCATGCCGTTATCATAGGCGAACATGGGGACAGCGAGCTTGCGGTATGGAGCGGAGCAAACGTTTCGGGAATTGATCTTGACCATTTCTGTGAGCTCAGAGGAATCGCGCATTATAAGGTTACCACACAGAGGCTGTATGCAGAAGTAAGAGACAGCGCATACGAAATTATTCAGCGCAAGGGGGCTACCTATTACGGTATTGCCATGGCCGTGGCAAAAATTGCGGAAAGCATTTCGAGAGACGAACACTCGGTTCTGCCCGTTTCCACTTTGCTGAGCGGGGAGTACGGAATCGAAGGAATGTGTTTGAGTATTCCCTCTGTTGTGGGAGCAAAAGGTGTGGAAAAAGTGCTGGAAATTCCCTTGAGCGGAACGGAGCAAAGGGAGCTTACAGCTTCGGCAAAGGCGCTGTCGGCTGCGTTGGAGCATGCTGATAAGGCGGCAACCGGATTATAATCGCTGTCGGATGTCATTCGCCTTTTATACTAATCCCTTTTAAAACTGTTGGATTAGTGTTTTGGGTGCAATCTTTAATCAAGTTATAGGCTTAATATTATGGTGCTATACTAAAGAAAATTAAAAGCATTGTTGCATAAAAACAGCGTATCAAAAACGATTGATACGCTGTTTTTATGTCTGCGTCTGAAAAAAGACGTTTTCAAATTATTTTTCTTACAGTTCTATTTTACCGTAAAGACTAACGCTTTTCTCCAGCTCTACCGTCTCTTCGGAATACTCGGAAGCTTCAACCGCAGGAGCGTCCTTCCTCTTATATTCTCTTTCAAAGGAAGTGGAAAACCCGGAACTGCGCTTATATGAATCCGTAGAATAATTTCCGTTTCTGTTTCCGCTTGCTCTTCTGGGAGCTCTGTGCGGCTCATTTGCGCTTATTACAACTTTTCTGAACGGCTCCTCTCCCATAGAACGGCTGCTTACACCGTCAATTTCTGCGACCTTGCTGTGAATAATCCTGCGCTCATAAGGATTCATAGGCTCCAAAGTAATGCGTCTTCCTGCTTTAAGCACTTTTTTTGCGGTCTTTACCGCAAGAGTTTCCAGCGTTTCTCTGCGTTTCTCCCGATAACCGCAGCAGTCGATACTTAATCGGCAGTAATTTTCTTCACCCCGGTTGCCTGCCAATATAGTCAAATACTGAAGTGCGTCAAGGGTTTCCCCTCTTCTTCCGATAACCACGCCCAAATCGCTGCCTTCAATATCCAGTACAACGGTTTCTCCCCGCTTAACGGGAGTAATGGTAAATTCCTCCATGCCTAATTTTTTGAGCACATCGGCAAGGTATGAGGTTGCTCTTTGTATCTTGGCACAGCTAAGCGCGGGGTCGTCCGATGTTTCTTCCGCCGCCTGAATTTCCGTCCGAACCGCTTCGGCGGCGGAATCCGAGTGGGAAGCCGCCTTTTCTGCTGGCTCTTCTTCCTTAACGGCTTCTACCGAGGAAGCGAAAACGCTTTTGACATCAACCTCTACAGGATTCCACTCCGCTTTGATCTTATACTCGCCCTTTGTGGAGAAAAGCTTCTTGACAGGCTGCTCCAGTATAGTGAACTCGATCTCGTCACGATCCGCCCCTTCGGCTTCCAATTCCCTGTATGCCTGCTCCTTGGCGTCCTCCAGCAGCTTTGCGGAATATATTTTTTCCATTTTTATATTTCCTTTCATAAACATTCTTGTATAGTATAAGGATAATTATTGATAATTTTTCAAAGCTTCGTCAGCTTTTGCCGTCGGTTTTATCGTCATCGTCAATGTCTATCGGAGGCAGCTCCGGAATATTTTCGTCTCCGTACTTTTCGGCGTCGGCTTTTCTCGCCTCTTCCAATTTTTTACGCTGATATTCCTTTATCTCCTTTGCGGACATATCTGTCATTTTCTTGGACACCTTTATTTCGTTGCCCTCTTCGTCAATATCCACCACGGTGGCGGTAGCGGTAAGATTTACGTTTTTCTTTTCAAGCTCTTTCCTCGCCTGCTCCTTTAGCTTTTCTGTGGGCCAGAATTTATAAACGACAAGAGACTGCAATATTCCGAACAAATAACTCATCGCCCAATAGAAACCGACTCCCGCTGGTACCTGAAAGGCAATATACAGAGAAAACAGCGGCATGACATACAGCGTAAACTTGGCGCAGCCCGGCTGTTCGGGCATATCGGGATTGGTTTTTTTCTGTATAATCTGCGAAATTATCATCTGTGCCAATGACATAATGAGCGATAATATCGGAATAAGAATAAGAGGAAGCTCGAATCCGGGAGTAGCGCCTAAATCAAGTCCCGCAAACTGCATATTATTGCTAAGATTGTCCAGTTTATCCATAGCTTCCTGCGTTATTGCTATGTCAGCAAAAGCTTCCTTATGATCGGTATACACTCTGAGTGCGGCAAGTTCCTGTCTTAACGAAACAAAGCTTCCGTTTTTTGCCATATTAAGCGAATTTTTAACCTGCGCGGAAAGTCTGGACTTTCCGTCGGCAAGAGTGGCAACCGTTTCGTCGGTAAGCGAGGAAAGTCTGTTCCACTGTTCCTCGGTTATGCCGTATTTTGTCATTATGTCATTTTTTGTATAGATAATTTCGGACTTAGCCTTGTTAATATCAAATTCACGCTCTTCCGGAATAACAACCTGTTCCTGAATGTCCGCGGTGGCTTTAGCCTCATCCGTGAGAGCGTCTATGTCCTTTTGGGTTCTAATGGTAAGCGTGTTTGGATCGCTGAGATAATCAAGATATATTTGCAGATCGTCCTCATTTGCCAAAAGCGTCAGGGCGTAATCCGTTTGTTTGGCTCTCGCCACTATGGTGGAAACCGCCGTGCTGTCGCCCCAGTTCAGATGCTCCATATGAGTCATGGGTTTGTATACAACGTCGATAACTCCGAACAGGATAAGGAAAGTAACTAACATGGTGCCGCAGCCGCCCATGGGGTTGTAGCCTTCCTTCTGAAGCTTTCCCATTTCCTCCTGCATTTTTTCCTGATTGTTGCGGTACTTTTGCTGTATTTCTTTAACTTTTGGCGTAAAAAGCTGGGATTTGGCCATATTCTTTTGCTGTTTTAAAGTTAGCGGGAACATTGCCGCCTTTATAAGAACGGTAAAAATAATTATTGCCCAGCCGAAATTATTGACCAGAAGATAGCACGCCCACATAATATAGCCAAGAGGCATACCTATAATGGAATATAAAAATTCTATTTAAATCACAACCTTTTTGTTCTGAATAAATAATCGAGCCGCCTAAATCTCGCCTTATTTGTCTGTGTTTACAATCTGAAAGTGCTCCGCCAAGGCGCTGCGTACGGGAGCGTGGTTTTGGATAAAGTATTGTATTCGTTTTCTTCCGCAGACTATTTTTCTTTAAACTTGCTTTTAATATGATTTTTAAGCGAGCGAAAAAAATAATATTCCTCCGGGACGGGATCCCACCCTCCCGCGGAAAAAGGGTTGCACCTGCAAATTCTCCAAAATGCCAAAAAGCCGCCCTTAACCGCTCCGAAACGGCTGACAGCAGTAAGCGCATACTGTGAGCAGCTTGGCGTAAAGCGGCATAAACGCGGCAATCTTTCCGACAAAGTCATTCTATACAATTTTATAAGCCCGATCAAAATATATTTCATTTTTCGTATAATGCCGAAACGCATATTATGCCTTCGGGTCTATTCAAAAATACGGTATAGAAAAGGAGAAAAAGCTGCTTTCTCTAAAGCCGCGTAATCCGGCGGATAATTCCGGTGCGGTACGGAAAACAGCACGGTAAACAAAGACGGCGGAAACCGTCTATCTTTTATCCTTTTTCTTTGTCATTTTCTCTGCCGATTTGCTCCGATATAAGCTTTTTCATAATTTCGTAAAGCTTGTTTGATTTCATAAAAGGGGTACGCCCTCTGGCGACAAAAATAAAATCATACCGCTTGTCCCATTTCAATCTGAGTTCCGGTTCCAACCGTCGGAAAGCTTCTTTTAAAACCCTTCTTGCACGGGTTCGTTTTACGGCTCCGCCTATTTTTTTAGAGGTCACCAGCCCCAAACGGTTTACCCGCCTTTTATTGGGGCGCATATAACACACAAATGCGCTGTTGACAATACTTTTTCCCTTTTTAAAAAGAAATCTGAACTCACGATCCTTCTTAACGCTTACATATTTTTTGGAGTAATTCACAGCTTAGTGAGAAAGTCTTTTTCTGCCTTTGGCACGTCTTCTGGCAAGTACCTTTCTGCCGTTGCTTGTGGACATTCTTTTTCTGAAGCCGTGTTCCATCTTTCTTTGACGCTTCTTGGGCTGGTATGTTCTTTTCATATTCGTCCTTCCTTTCCGATTATCGTTAAGTTGTTATTTTGCCGTTTCGCCCGATATTTTTGTTTTTGTTGGCAGGGCACCGATGCCGCTTCAAATCAAGCAGCCTTGGAAACGGTGTTGTATAATGCCGTCACGGTAATGATTACTGTTCAAGTATAGAGACTTCTTTCCATGATAGCCTTATTATTATATCGCATTTGCTTCGGTATGTCAAGTAGTTATTTTGAAATTTTTGGAGCTTTTTTTGCCGTTAATGCCCGCTATATCTGCGTCAAAAAACCTTTTATGATGACAATATTGTATTTTACAACCGCACAAAGTTGATTTTTTCGATTTACTGTGATATAATATTATACGGAAATCTTTTCATAAACAAAAATCGACAGCTTGGGACAAAAGGACTGACATAATGACAAAAAAATACCTTGACATCAATGTGCTTGAAGCTTTTAAAAAGCGTATGGACTATATTTTCCGCGAGTTTGACAACATATACGTTTCCTTCAGCGGAGGGAAAGACAGCGGGCTGCTGCTGAATCTGGTTCTTGATTATATGCTGGAAAACAAAATTAAAAAAAAGTTGGGAGTATTCCATCTGGATTTTGAAGCGCAGTATAACGTGACTACCGGATATGTGGAATCCGTTTTTGAAAAGAACGCGGGCAGAATCGAGCCTTACTGGATTTGCCTGCCCATGGCCGCAAGGACGTCTCTCAGCAACTATCAGATATACTGGTATCCATGGGACGATACAAAGGAGGAAATGTGGGTAAGACCCATGCCGCGAAAGCCGTATGTTATCAATCTTAAAAACAATCCTTTTTATTATTACAGCTATAAAATGCATCAAGAAAATCTTTCAAAACAATTCGGACGCTGGTATAAAGAGATTCACGGCGGCGGAAAAACAATATGTCTGTTGGGCGTTCGGGCGTCCGAATCGCTTCAGCGATATAATTCCTTTATAAATAAAAAATACGGCTATAAAGGGAACTGCTGGATATCGAAAATGTTCAAAGACGTATGGTGCGGTTCGCCGATGTACGACTGGAAGGTAGAGGACGTATGGGCCGCAAACTATAAGTTCGGATATGCTTACAACATGCTGTATGATATGTACTTTCGCGCAGGATTAAAGCCGAATCAGATGAGAGTCGCCTCTCCTTTTAATGACTATGCCAGAGACAGCCTTCATCTTTATCGGGTTTTGGAACCCGAAACATGGGTCAGACTCTTGGGAAGAGTACAGGGCGCGAATTTTGCTTCCATATACGGTCGTACTGCCGCTATGGCTTATCGCAGCATAAAGCTTCCCAAAGGCCATACGTGGAGAAGCTATACGGATTTTCTGCTGAGCACACTTCCCGCCAGACTCAGGAAAAAATATATCGAAAAATTCAGAACCTCCATAAAATTCTGGCACGACACAGGCGGAGGATTATCGGAGGAGACCATAAGCGAGCTTATAGAAAAGGGCTATCAGATAAAGACTAACGGGGTGTCAAATTACACCGTGGACAAAAAAACAAGAATAGTTTTCGTTGGTAAAATCCCCGACGATACCGACGATATTTTAAGCACAAAGGATATTCCCAGTTGGAAACGCATGTGTATTTGCATATTAAAAAATGATCACAACTGTAAATCCATGGGGTTTGCAGAGTCCAAAAAGCAAAGGGAAAGGATCGACAGAATCAAAAAGAAATATAAAAGTCTGGAGGCGCTGTAAATGAAATTTTTAAGTCCCGTATACAATATAACTCCCGTTCCCATAGAGAAGATTGTTCCCAATACATACAACCCCAACGCGGTGGCGCCTCCGGAGCTTGAGCTGCTGTACGACAGTATACGGGAGGACGGCTATACTATGCCGATTGTATGCTATTATTCCGGCAAAGACGATCTGTATATAATAGTAGACGGTTTTCACAGGTATAGGGTTATGCTTGAGCATCCGGACATTTACGAAAGAGAGGGAGGAGTTCTGCCCGTTTCGGTTATAAATAAGCCGTTGGCCCAGCGTATGGCAAGTACCGTAAGGCACAATAGAGCCCGCGGAAGCCATAATGTGGATTTAATGGGAAATATAGTGAGAGAGCTCCATGATCTGGGACGCTCAGATGACTGGATAGCAAAGCATCTGGGAATGGAAAAGGACGAGATACTGCGTTTGAAACAGATTACGGGGCTTGCCGCTCTTTTTAAAGATGTGAGCTTCAGTCAGGCGTGGATACCCGAAGGGGAAGAAGAGGAAGAGGAAGGGATTTACCCGGAGAAGGAACCCGTAAATGCACTGTAATACCAATCTCTTTTTAAACTGACGTAATACCCTCAGTTTAAGGCAACACCGCGCAATGACCGCCTGACGGCTTTGCGTGCGGTGTTGCCTTAAAAAGAAGAGATTGCACCCAAAACACTGATCCCATATTTTAAAAAGGGATTATATAAGCTGCTAAAAGCTTAAAAAATGAACGCCGTTCAATATGCGCGACGCATTTTAAACGGCGTTTTAAATAATAAATTTTTATGATTGTGGCGCTACTTTTCAATAGTTTCTTTCGATTCGTTTTCCGTATTGGAAGGTGTGTGGTTTTCTGCCGTTTCCGTTGTGTAAGCGGTATAAGCGGAAAGGCTTTTGTGTGAAACGACAGCCGCATTATCATCGTCCATTCTTCGTTTATACCTTTTATATACGACGTATGCCGAACCCAGAACGATCAGAATGATCAATATCTCCACCGCCGCTATTATTCCGCTGTATTTGCCGATTTCCTGCGGATTAACGGTAATCGTAAAAGCGGTCTGCGCCTGTCCGTTATTAAGTATAAGCGTTATAATCGCTTCGCCAGCCGCTTTGGCGGTAATTACACCGTTTTCGTCAACGGCCGCCACATTTTCATTGGAGCTTACATATTCGGTATGAGTAAGAGTTGCATCTCTCGGTTCGTACTGAAAATAAGGAATCAGCACATCACCGGCGTAAATTCTTTTATTCGGAGTTTCAAGATCGATTTCGGTGATAACGAAGCGGGTCGCCATCTCATCATAGGAGGAAAAGCACTCTATCGTTTCTCCGCTGTAAAGCAGAAACACCGTGGTGTTGCTTGAAATGTTCAGCGTGCACCCCAACCGTTCGTTCATGGCGGAAAAAATCATAATGTTTCCGATATCCGTATGAGGAAAAGAGAAGTACCCGTTTAGATCGGTAGCAACCGTATTGTCACCGATTTTTAAAACAACATCGGCTACGGCGTTTCCGGAAGTGTTGTAAAGACAGCCGTCAAGCTTCACCTTCACCGTTTCCGGTATCGGTTCGGATGGTTGGGTATCCTGGATTTCGGACGAGGTATTTTCCGAAACGGGATCGGTAATTGGGTGAGTGTCGGGAGGGGGCGAGGTTGTCTGCGCCTCGGATACGGTTACCGCCGCGGTGGCGGTAAGGTCGCCCCATGTAACGGTAATATTGGCTGAACCTGCCGATTTGGCGGTAATTACTCCGGATTCGCTCACCTCGGCTACCGAGGGATTATCTATGGAAAACTGTTCGTGATATCCGCCGAAAATACTGTTTTCAACATACCAATATATCTGTGCCTCTTGACCTACGGTCAAATTAAAGGTATAATATGTAAGGTATAGCGTGGGAACGGGAGCTTCCTGATTGTCCGTGTCCGCCGGATCGGTTGTAACTTCGGGAGACTTTGTTTCGGTTTCAAAGGAAAAAATACCATCGCTCAGAGAAGTCTCCTCCGTTTCTTGTTCGTCTCCCCCGAAATTAAACGGATCGTCCACCTCCTCCGCCGTGGTTCCCGGAGGGATATACCCTCCGGGAAGTGTTTCTATGGATGGGAGAAGATCTTCTGCATCGGTTTCGTCTGGATTTAATACATGTATACCGTCAATATCGGTTACAAAATCGGAGTCGGAAAAAGCTTCAACATTTTTTGCGGAGTTAAACGCGCCGAATATGGCCGCCCCCGTTACAACCGAAGCCGCAATAAAGCCGAGACCGTTTAGCTTATTTGTATTTTTTTTTGTTTTGCGCATAATTATATCCTTGTCAAATTTTTGTTTAGGTGGTGCTTATGAAAAAAATTCTTATGGTAGCTTCTAAGGCTTCACACTTTAAAAATTTTCATATTCCTTATATAAGATATCTCATTGAGCGGGGGTGCGCTGTCTTTACCGCTTCGGAGGACGATTTTCGGTTTGAGGGGGCGGCGCATATCAAACTGCCCTTTAAAAAGAAGCTTTTCTCCTTGGGCAATTTGGGGGGTATATTTAGTCTGGCAAAGCTTATGAGAAAGGAACGCTTTGACCTTTTATATACCAACTCCACTTTGGCGGGAGCAATGGGACGCTGTGCGGCGATACTGTCCGGGTGCAAAAATACCAAAGCGGTTCACATATGTCACGGTTATCTTTTTAGCGACGACGGCAGTAAAAGAACGAAGCTTTATCTGACGGCCGAGAAGCTTCTGAGGAAGCGCACCGATTTGCTTGCCGTAATGAACGGGGAGGATCTTCGCATAGCTGAAAAATATTCTTTGGGAAGTAAAATTGTATTTATAAATGGTATGGGGCTTGATACGGACAAGTTTCCTCCCTTAAACTCCTCTGAGGGCAGCGAACGCGAGTCGGATACAATAAAAGAAACAAGAAAATCGTTATCGGCCGACGAAAATACCTTTCTTTTTCTCTGTGCAGGGGAATTTTCCGCAAGAAAGAGTCAAAAAACCATTATAAAAGCTCTTCCGCTACTTAACAGAAAAGATTATAAAATAGTGTTCGCCGGCGAAGGGGCGCTTGCCGAGGAATGCCGTAAACTTGCGGAAAGCTTGGGGGTAAAGGATAAAACGGTTTTTATCGGTCACTGTGACAAAATGAACGCGCTTTACCGAAGCTGTGACTGTCTTATTTCAGCGGGACGCTTCGAGGGGCTTCCGTTTAATGTTATGGAAGCTCTGTATTGCGGCGAAAACATAATCGTGAGCGATGTGAAGGGAAATAACGACCTTGCCGCGGCCGTTCCCGAAAACGCGGAGATGTTTCCCTACGAGGACCGTTATCGGCTGGCAGAGCTTATGGATAAAGCGCAAAAGCCGCCTTTCCGAATATGCCGTCTGCCGCGTAAATACTTTCTCACGAATGTTTTTACGGAAAATTTAGGGCGGCTGGACATGAAAATATTATACACCAAAATATGAGATTTGTCCAGTAATTTGAGGATTTTTCATATATTTGTTTTTTTATCTTTTGATATCAAAAGTCATTTTTGTTTCCGTGATTTTATTGATTTCGCGGAGCCGCTTTTTAAACGCATTGGAGTTTTATAAGACGAAAAAAGTTTCATGTTAATATCACCAAAATATATTGGGACAGTATGTACAAAAGTAATATATTTTTACAAATTTTTTCGCCTTTTACAGGTTGGGTATTGACTGTTTTTTATGCTTGTGATATAATTACGTTAATCGAAAATGAAAAAATATTTTTGGCGTCGTTTTGCGGCGGAGAGGTATTTGTTTTTCGATACATACAGAAAAGCCGGATAAGAACAATACAAACAGAAGGATAAAAGAAAGCTGTGTCGGGTGGGAATTGAATGCTTGTATATCTGCTTAATATTTTATTGATTATTGTATGGGCGTTGCTTTTCCGCATAGGTAAAAAAACGAGACTGAAACAGGTACTTTTTGTATCAATTTGTTTTTTACAGTGTTTTTTGATCTCGGCTTTCAGATACAGGATCGGCTATGATTACGCCCAGTACGCAATCGGCTTTTTTAAAATGGTGGTTCACGGGTTTTCCGATATGACTTATGAGGATTGGGAAATCGGTTATATCCTTCTTAACAAAATAGTGGGATTGTTTACCGCTCAGCCCGGTGCGATAATGGTAGTCACATCGGCGATAAGCCTTGCGGGTCCTGCCTATTTGATAGCGAAATATTCAAAGAACGCATTTGTGTCGGTTTTTTTGTACGTTAATTTTTTCCTTTTTTATCTTGATATGAATTTTATAAGACAGGCAATCGCCATGTCGATTATATGCTTTGCATACGGATTCTTAAGAGATAAAAAGTTCTGGCGATTTTTGCTTTTTGTTCTTATTGCATCACTGTTTCATTTTACAGCTCTTTACATGGTGCCTGTGTACTTTGTATGCTTGCTTAAGATTAATTCGCGTACGATTTTACTTTATTTATTTGGGCTATTTTATTACTTTATGCTTTCGGACGGTCTTTTGAATTTCGTACTGTCCAAGTTTCATGCGGAGTATTTCGGATCGAGTTTTATAAGACAGGGACTTCATCCCGCGTATGCGGCTTTTCCTTTGTTTCTCACATTAGGATCGGTTATCGTATCGTATTTTATAAGAGAAAAAACGAGAAATCTTGAAATTTTGTTACATCTTACCTTAATGATGGGATTTTGGCAGGTGGTAATGACAAAGCATTCTCTCTTTGAACGCTTTTCTTATTATACAATGATTTTTACGGTTTTAGCGGTGCCGGAATTTATTTTAGCATTTAAGGCACAGTTTAAGGTAAATTTAAAGGGAAAGTATTTGCCTGACGGCGAAGAAAATGAGAGAAAACTTCGTATTGTTTCCAAAACCGTAAATCGAAAGACAGGAATTGCCGTAATTTGCATAACGACAGCGGTAACAATATTTGCTTTTGTTCATAATATGTACGGACTTATCGTTCCGCCGAAAGGAGCGCATGGCGTTTTGCCGTATCAGACAAGGCTTCGTATTGATATACCCAATATAGACTGCTTTTTTAAAAAGCAGTAATAGTGTATAACGGTCGACTGGCTTCTAATATTTTTCAATCGGTGGATTCGGTTTTTGCTTGGCTTCTTATATCGTATATAATGTTCTGCAGAGCATTGGATTGAGAAGCACTTTCGTAATTTTTAAATTACATTTAAACATCGGATTAACTGTTCTTGGCTCAAAGTCAGGACGTTATCAATAAAAAATTTATTTTTCATTTGGAGGATTAATTATGAAAAAGCGTTTTTTCAATGCGGTTGTTGCAGCCGTAGCAGCTATGTCGCTTTCTGTCAGCGCTTTTGCTGAAACAGCAACACCCGGCTTATCCGACCTTCCCGGCTGGTCCGGAGTTCCCGGAGCAAGTGACGCTGCCGTTACTGTTCCCGTAGATAAGAGCTACATCGAGGTTGGTTCCGAAGACGGCGTACTTGTAGCAGGCCCCAAGGGTGCGTTTGGCAGCGCTACATCCGTTACTTTGGCAGCATCCATAGCTTCCGGCGATGAAATTCCCAGTGATATGGTTGAGGGTGTTAAAGAGGCGGTGTACAATGTTCTTGACAACTGGAAGCCCCGTCTGGTAACACAGAATTTTTCTGTAAATACCGTTGTTCGCGTTAGCCTTTACAATCAGGATAATGAAGAATTCGAGCCTACAGCCGCTCTTGATCTTACAATTCCCACCGACAAAAAATCCAATATCGTTGCTTATGTAGGCGATAATGGCAAAGTTGAATGGTATGAGATCAAGGATGACAATAATAAGCTCATGACCATCTCCACTAAGCACTTCTCTGACTATTACTTCCTTACATTGGATGCTACTGTTGTTGACACTCTTCTTGGCATCGTAGGCCCTGAAGATCCCGATGAAACCGACGACAGCAACAACGGCGGCGGCAACAACGGCGGAAGCACTGAAAGCACCAGCCAGACTGCTGCTCCCGAAGAGACCACCACAACTGCTGCTCCCACTACTTCCGACAACAACGGCGGTTCTAACAGTGGTGATGATACCACAGCTGCTCCTTCCGATACAGATTCCAATGGTACCGGCGACAGCAACAACGGTTCCGGTGACAGCAATAACGGTTCCACAGACGGTACAGGCTCCGATAAGAACCAGGCTACCGGCGTAGTTCTCGCCGTAATTCCTGCCGCTATCGCTGCTGCCGCAGTTGTAATCTCTAAGAAGAGAAAGTAATTTCATTTTATTGAAATAACTTGAATTACAATCCACTGCCCAAGCAGTGGATTGTTTTTTAAGGGAACGGCGAAGCGTATACAAACCGATATAGTTTCGCCGCTGCCTTAAGAAATTTAAGATAACACCGCACAAAGACCGCGCTGCGCACTTTGCCGCGCATATGCTTATATCTTTTCCGTCATTTTTGCCCAAAACTTCTTGAAATACGCCGGTATTCCTGCGTCGTTTTGGGCAATCTGACGAAAAAGCTGACTGTGCGTCTGCACGACAATCTTTGTGCGGTATTGCCTTAACTTAATGTTTTGAGATTGGTATAAAATGGCATTGGTATAAGGGGAGCAAAGATGTTTATTATCGAAAAAATAGAAAATGAAATAAAATATTTTGATTTTTTTAAGCGTATATTAAAACGCGGGTTTAAACGCAGATTTGTGAAAACTCCGCTTAAAACCGCCCTTACTGCTTTATGTCCTCTTTTGCTGATGGCACTGACAACAATTATCCTTTCCAAAAGCTTTGAAGATAAAGTAGATAACTATCCTTTGTTTTTCTTTTGCGGAGAAATAATATTTCTCTTTCTCTTCGGCTCCGCCTATTCGGCGATGGATTCGGTAAAGGAAAACGCGGTATATATTAAATCGGTATATCTGCCAAAGCACCTTTTTGTATTGTCATCCGTTCTTCAGAGCGCTGTTTTGACGGTATTTTTCACGATAATTATACTGCCGATAATGCTTTTTACCTCCGCCCCGTTTTCTTCGGCTCTGCTTTTGCTGCCGCTTCTTATAGTGCTTATGTTTATGTTTGCTTTTGGTTTTTCCCTTATTTTAGCGGCATATAAACCTATTATTAAAAGATTCCGCTTGATTTATCTCGTTTTTTCGTTTATATGGCTTATCGGATCCCCGGTTTTTTATCCGATGGAAATAATACCGGAAAAAATACGCTTTATTTTTACCGTAAACCCCGCTGTCCACTATATGGAGATTATGAGAACCATATGCTGTTTGGGAAGTATGCCGTCGGAAACAGCTTTGATCCGGGCTTCGGTTTATTCGCTTCTGGTAATGCTGCTGGGAATATCCGTATTTAAGGCGAGAGAAAATAAATTTTTAATGAATGTATAGCAAATGTAATACTAATCCATTTTAAAACTGTGGGATTAGTGTTTCGGGTGCAATCCTTTTTTAAACTGTGGGCATTACGTCAGTTTAAAAGGGATTGGTATGAAAGGAAAACCAATGACTACCGCCATAAAAGCCGAAAATGTCTCTCTGATATATAATGTACCTCCGAAAAACGGTGTGAAGGATTTTGCGGCAAGGCTTATTAAAAGGGAGCCGCTGCTTGATAAAATAGAGATACTGAAAAATATTTCCTTTACCCTTGAAAAGGGTTCTGCTTTAGCGCTTATAGGAGCCAACGGAGCGGGAAAAACCACTTTGCTTAAACTTATATCGGGGATAATGACCCCAACGTCGGGAAGAATTGTAACCAAAGGGTGTATTTCTCCCGTATTTGCGGAAAATAAAGGCTTCAATCCCTCAATGTCGGTAAAGAACAATGTTTACTTGGCGGGGTCTATGCACGGATTTTCGAGAGAGTATATGAAAAAGCGAATCAGGAGTATTATTGAATTTGCGGAATTGGAAGAGCAGCTTAATACCTCCGTAAAAAAATGTTCACCGGATATGACTTCAAGGCTCGCTTTCGCTATCGCCGCTTTTGTGAAAACCGATATAATTATTGTGGATGAGGCGCTGTCGGTATGCGGGGAAAAATTTTGTGAAAAATGTGTGAAAAAAATGTCGGAAATGAAGGCGAACGGCACTGCCGTTTTATTCGTGTCTTATTCGGGTAAACAAATAATAAATCTGTGTGAAAGAGCGCTGTGGCTTGAAAACGGAGAAGTAAAAATGACTGACGCGGCGGAAAATACCTGCAAAGCTTACAACGAATTTTATGAAAGCCTGTCATAATTGGAATTGGAAATATAAAATGATAATTGGCTGAAAACGCTTTACAAAATATCATACATATTGTATAATTATTTACAAATGTTATTAAATTATTTTCTTAGGAGAGAAAAGAAGAATATGAAAATAAAAAAGTTTGTTGTTTATATATTGGCGGCTGTTTTTGCGGCGGCAATGCAGCCAAACTTATATGCGGAGAGCAGCAACGATGCGATTATCGTTATTCCGTGGGACAGCGGAACCGGCACAAGCGAATCAGAGCCGCCGGATATTTCCGACAGAGAAGTAAGCGACCCTTCCAATCCCTCCGAATCCGAGCCGCAGCCTACGGATTCCGAGCCGGCCGAATCTAACGTTTCCTCAGATACAGTCGATTCCGAAGTCTCTTCCGAAACCTCGGAAACAAACGATCCCTTTGAATTTGAGGAACCCGATAACTCTTCGCATACATCGTCAGGCGGAGATGAAACCACAACGGAGGAGCCTCAGATTTCTCTTGATACAGCACCTACTACAGAGGAATCAACCACTGAACCGCCCACTGAAACCGAACCTCCTGCTGTTACAACAACTACCTCGGCCACGGAAACCGTAACAGAGCCTACGGCGGCTGAAACTCCTGCCGAAACCGAATCACTGCCCGAAATAACGGAGCCTCCCCTCGATACGACCTCATCTCAGTCAGAGGAAACAACCTCCGCTGCGCCTATTCTTCCCTCTGAAGGCGGGAACGGAGCGGGTCCGGTAGAAGGCGATCCCGACGGTTTTATTACGACTATTTTATTGATAGCGGGCGCATTACTGTTATTTGTGCTTATTCTGACGGTACCGCCTATATTCAGAAGGATCAAGAAGAATATAATTTACAAGTATGATTGATATTGTCGGATTTACTATAAAAGGCATTTAATACTAATCCCTTTTAAAACTGTTGAATTAGTGATTTGGGTGCAATCTTTAATCAAGTCTATAACTTGATTAAAGATTGGTATCGGTAATGTAAAGAGTTTTTTAAAGCGCAGTTTATATAAGTTTTCGTAATTGCGAAGCAATTTTACGATTATATACAAACAGTAAAACGGAGCCAAAAAATAGCTCCGTTTTACTGTTTGTATATGTTGCAGGAGATAATAACTTTAATACCGATACAATTAGTCAATTATAGAAAAATATTTTTAATACGATTTGTATAATTATCTACAAAAAATACTTTATGTAAGTTATAAAACAAATTTAATTAAAACCATTCCAACAACTCCGGGTATTCCCAATGTTGTTGAAAGAAATACCGTAGTATGATTTACCGCTATTCCGCAGCCCATAAATCCGCTTATTACCGATATCGTAACAAGAACGGTCAATCCGGCAAGGGAATTTAAAAGCATTGATTTGAGCGGTTTTTTCTGACTTCCACATATACGGAGATAGAAAAAGAGAGATATTGCGGCCAAAGTAATGGATATTGCTTCCATTTTCGGTGTCCTTTCTTTTTTAAACAATCTGTCAAATTCCGGGGTTCAGCGGGGAATTTTTATCCCCTGCCGAACCAACAGATGAAGAGACTTTACATGCAAAGTCTCTAATACTAATCTTTGATCAAGGTATAGACAAATAAAACGGATGATCAAAGATTAGTATTAAACCCTTGCCGCCTAAGAAGCGGGGGACGCCGGGCAGCGGTTATAATCTGTCGATGAAATTTACCGTTATTCCTTTTTCCTTAGCGGTTTTTAAAAGATGGGCATAGCGATGCTTCAGCGAAATTTGTTCATATATAAGTGATTCTATGAGCAAATCATCTGTGATCAGATTAAAAAGCTGTTCGTTTTTTATCATTTGGTCTGATATCTTCTCTATTTCGGATAGTATTCCGGTTTTTTCCGATGATGTATTGTCCTTTGTTTTAAGCATTTTTGCGCCGCCTTCCTTGTTGTTTTTTAATATATATTAGGAAGGAGAGCGGATTATTACAGATTTTGAAATTTATGTGAAATCTGTTTATGCAGCCCGCTGTAAATTATCCGTTCGTTCACGGTATTTTCCGCGCTTGTGTGAGATGCGTTTATTAAGAAAGTTTATCATAGGTAGGTTTGAATTCGCAAATTACGCATCCGGCCTTATAAAATTTCAATTCATTTATTTATTATTTGCTGCCACCCTTCTGATTTTAAACAATAACACCCCCAGACTCACACCCATAACAATATGTCCTGTCCCAGAAATTCCCGCTATTGAAGCGTCCAATGCTTTTTCCGGATTATCGGCAAGTACCTGTGTTAAACCTCTTATCAGAAATCCGATAGCGGTGATATTCAGACCTACGTTGTATGTAAGAATAAATTTTCCCACATTCTTTTCTGCGGAAAAAGCAAAGTTTTTTTCAATCAACATCAGTATCAGAAAAAACACCATTCCCAAAAGAAAATAATGAGTGTGAATAACCGAAAGTCTTGTATCTCCCGTAAATCCGTTAAATTTTGTAAATTCGCGGTAAAATACTCCGAATGCCATAGCGGCGATGGCATAGATAAAAGCAAAATTTGCGTAACGCTTGGACATAATGATTCTCCTCCTCGTCAATTTATTAGTTTGATATACAAATAGTATATTGAGCTTGTTCCTATAAAAGAACAGTGCAATATTGTTATTATTTTAACACAGCCGCAAGTGAATTTCAATAGAAAACGGCCTTTTTTTCAACAAAAAATTAACCTTTTTGCCATTGTTTTTTTGATTTGAAAATGTTACAATAATTCATATTGTATTCATATTCAAATTTAAAAAGGGAGATGTGAGTGAATATGGCAGAGACTTTAAAAAAAGCGATTGCGGCCGGCTTTATGATAGGAATAGGCGCGGTAATTTACATAAGCTGCGAAAATAAAATCGCCGGGGCTTTGTTGTTTACAGTGGGGCTGTTTGCTGTTTGTGCCTTTGGAATGAACTTATTTACGGGAAAAATAGGGTACATTATATCGAATAAGAATAAACCCAACTGTATTGTAATATGGATTGGGAATTTTTTGGGAGCAATAACGGGTATGGCGCTCGTGCGTATCGCAAAGCCTTCCTTACATACGGCGGCAAGGGAAATGATGAGCGCTAAATTGCAGCAAAGTTATATAGGAATACCGATTTTGGCATTTTTTTGCGGTGTGCTTATGTATCTGGCGGTGGAAAATTACAGGGCGAATCCCCATGGGTTCGGCAAGGTGGCAGGTTTGTTTTTATGCGTATCGGTATTTATATTATGCGGATTTGAGCACAGCATTGCCGATATGTGTTATGCGGTTTTGGCGGTTGAAAGCTTTGGCGAGGCATTGAGGTATCTGTTTTTTTTAGTTGTCGTATCGGTGTTTAACGGAGCGGGGGCGCTGGCGGTAAGGTGGCTTACGGTAAAAAAGGAGGATTGAGAGCTTGTGTTCCGGGATAATTTCGCACGTTTTCTAAAAGGATTCGATCGGTTATCTTTTCGGAAAAACTACTAAATGCTTAAGTATTTCTCCGCTTTTTTCGTTTTGGTTCGGTTTTATATAACGTTTTACAAATACTGAGAATAGTATAAATTACAGAAACGGTTTTTAAAAGCTCGTATATACGAAATTTCTTTTATTCGTTTATACGGGCTTTTTTGTATTGTGTTTTTATCTGTACAATAAAACGTACATATATCTATTGCGGAGAAACGGACGTTTATGGTACAATATGGCTGCGGATAAGAACTGATACTAATGCTTAGGGTGCAATCTTTAATCAAGCATGCAAGTTGATTAAATATTGGTATGAATTGTTTTTAATTTAAAGAAGGAAGATAAAGAAAATGATCATTGTTATATTGACGGGTCTGGTTATGACTGCGGTAGTGGTGCTCTTAAGCGACAAAAAGGTTAAAACATTGGAGATAATCGGTTTTATAGTTGGCGTTATAGGATCATCTGCACTGTTGGTGTGCGTTAATATAATATTGGGATATAGACTGACCGATTTTTTTGAGGTAATTGGGGCGGTTTTGCTGATTGCGGCTTTAGTTTACGGCAAGGGAATAAAATTACGAAAACGCTGACTTCAACAGGCAATTTAAAATTTGTATGTACTTTAACTGAAACAATATGTCGATAGGTTTTAGACAAAAAACGCAAACGACAACAAAACCGCAATTCAACCCGATTTGAGCTGAACAGCGGTTTATAAAATATTTGTATTAAGTTTCTGCTTGGTAATTTTTATATCTGCAAAGCAGTTTTTACTTGAAATATCTGTTTAAAAGACCGTTAAACGCCTTGCCGTGTCTTGCCTCGTCCTTAGCCATTTCGTGAACGGTATCGTGAATGGCGTCTAAGCCCAGCGCCTTAGCTTTCTTTGCAATATCCATCTTCCCTGCGGTAGCACCGTGCTCCGCCGCAAGTCTGAGTTCAAGATTCTTTTTGGTGGAATCGGTAACAACCTCGCCAAGCAACTCGGCAAACTTCGCGGCATGCTCCGCCTCTTCGTAAGCAATTCTCTTATATGCTTCAGCAACTTCCGGGAAGCCTTCTCTGTCGGCAACTCTCGACATTGCAAGATACATGCCCACTTCGGTGCACTCACCGGTAAAGTTCATTCTGAGCCCTTCAACGATTTCGGGATCAACGTCCTTTGCAACTCCTACTCTGTGTTCATCGGCAAATACAAGACCTTCCGCGCTCTGTTCCTGGAATTTGGAGCCGGGAGCACCACACTGAGGGCATTTTTCGGGAGGCTCGTTTCCTTCATGAACATAACCGCAGATAGGGCAAACATACTTTTTCATAGCTTTTGATCTCCTTTTTCTTTATTTTTTTCAGCGAAAACAGTAATCATTACTGTTTTACTACATTATAACAATCGCGGAGTGAATTGTCAAGTAAAATTTGTAAAAATCGCGTTACGGTAATATCCCCGTCAAATCGAAATCCGGAGTCATTTCTCCACAGGCCGATTCCTTTTCCTGAGCGAACCCGTCAAACCCCAATCTTTCGCATTCGTTCAGTACCTTATTGTACTCGAAGGTGGTGAGTTTCCTGTTTAATTCCGGGAACCCGGCGATTTTTGCACATGGATAATATTGCCGCATAACGCTGATAAGAACCCGTCCGCTTAAATTTTTCAGCTTGTTAAACAGCAGTATGCTGTCTTTGTAACAGCCCGGGAGCACCAGATGTCGTATTATTACCCCCTTTTTCATAAGGCCGTTTTCCATAACATACCTGCCTGTTTGTCTCACCATCTCTTCAACCGCCGAATAAGCCGCGTCAAAATAACCGACGGCTTTTGAATATCTTACCGCAAGCTCTTCGGAGCAGTACTTCACATCGGGAAGGTAAATATCCGCCAGCCCGTCCAGCATTTTTACGGTTTCCACACTTTCATAACCGCCGCAGTTAAATACGACGGGAATAATAAGCCTGTACTTTACCGTTTCAAGCGCCTTTATAATTTGCTTTACATAATGTGTGGCGGTGACGAGATTTATATTTTCCGCGCCCTTTTCCTGTAATTCCAGAAAAATCTCTGAGAGACGATCCACGGAAATTTCCTTTCCATATCCTAAATGGCTGATTTTATAATTCTGACAGAAAACGCAGCGCATATTGCAGCCCGTAAAGAATACAGCTCCGCTTCCGTTTTTTCCGGATATTGGCGGCTCTTCCCCAAAATGGAGCATAGCCGCCGCGGCTTTTACGGTTTCCGCAGCGCCGCAAAAGCCCGTCTCCCTGCTTCTGTCCACATTACAGCGGCGGGGGCACAGATTACATTTTTTGTTTTCCGCGTCTTTTTTATTCATTACCCTTTATTTTTCCCCCAAAGCCCTTATTTTGCGGATTTTTTTGCTAACCGCCTCCGCCTTTTTGCGGCTTCCCGCTGCGGTTATATTTGTCTTTCCCGCTGCCGCTAAGGCCATCATTTCCTCGCACAGCTTCGCCGGATATTTGTAATCGGACAGCAGCCGCGCTCGCTCTATTATATCCTCCTTCCCTTTTGTTAGCGCGGGTGAAGGGGAAACGGCGTCAAGGGCTTTCCGATAAGCGTTTCCCATATCGGAAACCGCATTGTAAAAAACATAATTTTCAGCTAATACAAGCAGGTTTTTTGTATCCGCTTCGGGCAGCGGCAATTCAAACAGCGCTTGTCCCATTTTTTTGATAATATATGCTCTCTCCTCATCGCCGGCCGTTTCCGATTTGCGTGAAAGCTCCGAAGCAGCCTGATGCTTTACGTCGTCCTTTCCCCTTATATCGGGAGCGGAAAAGCTGAACACCTCGTCCACGGTATATATGTCACGGATTGACAGACCGTGAAATGCTATCGTATAAAGCGCCGCAAAAGCGCTGAGATCACCCTTTTCCGTAATTCCGAAGCTTGAAATGGGTTTTACGGAAACATTTTTGAAAAACGTTTCTTCATTAAATCGGGTGACGAAAGCCAATTCATTTCGGGAAAGCTTCATGACCGCCGCCCCTACTTTTACGGCCAGTTCATTCCGTTTTTTCTTCAGGATAAAGGAAAAAACAGGGCCGAACTTTACGGGGGCGGCGGTTTTCCCGTTTCTGTTTGAAAAATACTTTATTTCCATCGGTGGGAGTATGGTATACACCGAACCGAAGCTTTTTTGCTCCTCCTCTTGAAGCGGGAAAAAGAAAAGCCGCTTTCCCTTGTTAAGCTCCCGTATAAGTACGCAGCTCATAAGCCCTTTCAGCCGAGACTCCGAAGCGTCCGGGTACTCCCGTCGGCAGGTATCGGCGATAGAGGACTTAGAAGAAAAGACGGATTCGTAAACGGAAAGCTTTATTTTTCCGTAGGTTCTGTCATTTTTTTTGAGCATTGTCTTTACCGCGAAGGATGCGGCGCCGATTATCCGGTCTGAGTCCTCTCTTTTCAAGGGAGAATCGCAGTGCTCAAAAATCGGGTCATAAGGGAGGAAAAGCGGTTCTTGTAAAAGCATCTTATTGTCCCTTTCGATTATATGAAAAAATTGTATGAGCAGCCGTTTTATTAATATAAACACGTTTTTCTCTCATTATTATATTATAATTTTCTCCCGTTTTCAAGCAAAATATTGAAATATTATAGGAAATATGATATAATTTTAAAAAAAGAAAAGGAATAATTTAAAATGCCCATAAGAATACCAAACGGACTTCCCGCTTTTAAAACACTTCTTCGGGAAAATATATTCGTAATGCAAAGCGACCGCGCTTCGGGTCAGGATATAAGACCCCTTAAAATAGGAATAGTCAATTTGATGCCTACGAAAATCGAAACGGAAACTCAGCTTTTAAGGCTCCTCAGCAACACGCCGCTTCAGGTGGATATTACTTTGATTTATACCGAAACGCATTTGCCGAAAAACACAACGTGGGAACATTTACAAAATTTTTATACCACCTTTGACAAGGTAAGGGAACAGTATTTTGACGGAATTTTTATAACGGGAGCTCCCGTTGAAAAGCTGGAGTTTGAGGAGGTCAACTACTGGACAGAGCTTTGCCACATTATGGAATGGAGCAAGAGCCACGCCTTTTGTACCGTACATATTTGCTGGGGGGCGTTTGCGGGGCTGTACTATCACTACGGAATAAATAAAAAGCCGCTGCCGAAAAAGCTTTTCGGGGTATTTCCACATAAGGTGGAGGTTGTAAATCATCCTTTGCTGAAGGGATTTGACGACGTATTTTTTGTACCTCATTCGCGCCATACCGAGATAGACACTGCGGATATAGAGCTGTGTCCCGCGCTTACGGTACTTGCCTCCTCTGACGAGGCGGGAGCGTACATAATTGCCGACAGTTCCAATCGGCAGATTTTTATAACGGGACACGCGGAATACGATTGTGACACGTTGAAAAACGAGTATTTAAGGGACAGGGAAAAGGGGCTTGAAATAGAAGTGCCGAAAAATTATTTTCCTCATGACGATCCCTCGCTTACTCCGCTTATAACATGGAAGGGTCATGCAAGCCTTATGTATAGCAACTGGCTTAACTTCTGCGTATATCAGGAAACACCCTTTGACCTTAACGATCTTACTTCGTTTTAGCTTTTATGGGGCTTATACCAATCTTTAATCAAGTTGTAGACATGTGCCCTAAGAACTAATCTTTGATACTCCACATTATTTGTCTATAATCTGATCAAAGATTATAGCAATCCAAAAAAAGTTTAAACAAAATTACAACAGTGCAAAAAACACAAGCTTTGGGGGCGTTGCCCCCGTCCTTTGGACTCCCCTACTTCCCTTTCGGAGCCCGAAAGGGAAGCGGAAAGGACAATTAGTCGCTTCGCTCCTATTTGTTTATCTTGTTGTTGGGTTGCTATAGTATTAATTCCTCCCCTCCGCCAATAGGCTTAATATATGCTTATTCGGAAAATGCAAAGCGGGAAAATCCGGTCTTGTAAATGAACATCCTTCGCTCAAAAGTCTCTGACTCAACCTTTGGTTGAGCTGTTTTTCTACCTGTGGTTGTGGAATAAAGGCGTTTTCAACCTATGTTCCCTTCAAAAAAACTATAAAATATCTTAAAATATGGTTATAATATTTTTTACTGTTTTGTCGAAAGGAATTAAAGAATATGTCAAAAACAACTTTAGGGCAGAAAATCGGAAGCTTACGGCGTGAAAAGGAATGGACTCAGGAGGAGCTTGCGGAAAAGCTGGGCGTTTCGGCGCAGGCTGTTTCAAAGTGGGAAAACGACGTTTCCTGCCCGGATATTATGCTTTTGCCGGAAATATCAAAGCTGTTCGGAGTTACCGTGGACGCTTTGCTGGGCTGTGAGCCGCAAATGCCCGTTCAGTTGATACCCAAAGAGGAGAGAAAAAAGATTGACAGCCTCATGTTAAGAATAATTGTTAATTCGAGTGACGGCGACAAGGTCAGGATAAATCTCCCCATGACTTTAATAAAAACGGGAATAGAACTTGGTTTTAATATGTCTCAGGTATCGGGCAGCAGCGCTCTTGACGGTATTGACCTTAACCAGATTATGTCCATGGTCGAAAACGGTCTTATAGGGAAGCTTGTAGAAGTGGAGAGCAACGATGGAGATAACGTGGAAATAGTTGTGGAGGAGGTATAATAATCCCTTTTAAAACTGTGGGATTGGTGTTTTGGGCGCCATTTCATTTTAAGAACATGTTCGCATAGGATATGCGCATGTCTTTTCTGCGAATTTTCCCGATGACTGCGTCAAAATTTCTTGACGGGTTTATAGCGTAATGCTTATCTGCTAAATTTTTCCTTGTTACCCGAAAAATTATGCTCGCAAATCAGCGCACTTTTCTGATGAGAACAAGTTCTAAACTGTGGGTATTACGTAATTTTAAAATGGAATTGGAATAAACCGAAAATTTCCCCAAAACATTCGGAATAAAAGATAATGAAAATAATTGTTAAAGATTCCGATATGAATTTAAAGATTATATTGCCGAGCAGACTTGTTTTAAACAGCCTGACGGCTTATTTGGCACCGCATTTCATAAATCGGAAAACGGGAGCCGAAAAAAACGGTTCCGTATCTGAAATCACGGGCAAACAGCTCCGCTTGATTTTTCGGGAAATAAACCGTTACAGAAGGAAACACAGAGATTGGTTTTTGTTAGAAGCTGAAAGCGGCAGTTCGGGGGAAAAGGTGATGATAAAGCTTTAGCGATACTTTGATTGAAACGTTCTTATGTGGTCTTGATTTTGATTTTTTTATGGATTTTTGGCGATTAAGCGGTTATCGGGTTAATTGCATTTTCTGAACACATTTTAAAAATTACACAAGCTATAGCAATCAAAAAAAGTTTAAACAAAATTACAATAGTGCAAAAAACACACAAGCATTGGTGGCGTTGCCCTTGTCCTTTGGACTCCCCTACTTCCCTTTCGGAGTCCGAAAGGGAAGCGGAAAGGACAATTAGTCGCTTCGCTCCTGTTTGTTTATCTTTTTGTTTGATTGCTATAATATTCAAACTTGTGTGATTTTTTATTTTATAAATTAGTTAGTGATTTACTGATTTGTCAACACTAAAACAGTAGTATCTTTTCATTTGGACGGCAATATTTTCAAAAAATTATACTAATAACCATTTTGACACAGGATAAAATCATAGTCAAAATGGTTATTACACCCGAAGCACTTGTTAACCAATTAAAAACCGTTTTTTCCATTTTTTAATTGGTTAACAGTATTAAACAGCCCCTTGCACCCCTCAACAACATCCTCATACGTCTCGTCAAAATTCCCCGTATACCACGGGTCGGCTATATCCTGACCCTTTCTTTTGGTAAAATCAAGAAGCTTGTATACCTTATTGTCTTTGTCATCTCCGATAATGCGCCTTAAATTACGGATATTATTACCATCCATTACAATAAGGAAATCGTATTCGGAATAATCTTTTTTTGTAACCTGACGAGCCGCGCGGGGTGAAAAAGGAATTTTCATTTGTATAAGCTTGCGTCTGGTACCCGTATGTATGTCGTTTCCAAGCTCCTCGGTGCTTGTGGCGGCGGAAGATACAAATATCTCGGCTGAAAGACCGTAATCGGAAACAATTTTTTTCATCACAAATTCCGCCATCGGGGAACGGCATATGTTGCCGTGGCATATAAAAAGTATTCCTGTCATAATTACAGCCCGCCTTTCTTTTTTTAGGCAATACCGCACAAAGATTGTCGTGCAGACGCGCAGTCTTCTTTTTCGTCAGATTGGCTATAACGACGCAGGAATACTGAAGTATTTCAAGGAGTTTTGGGCAAAAATGACGGAAAAGATGCAAGCGTATGCGCGGCAAAGCGCACATCGCGGTCTTTGTACGGTGTTGTCTTAATTCAAGATAAAGTATACCATATTCAAAAAGCAATATCAATATATCCGAGAAAATTTATCGGCGGTAATTTCCGAAAAAATAAGCATATCCCGTTTTTGTAAGTCATAAATATATATTTATAAGAACTTAAGCGGGGTGTTTTTCCATGATGAAATATATTTTCGGCGGGCTGGTGTTCCTGTCGGTGGTTATAGGCTTTTTAAGGGGAGACGCGGGAACTGTCAGCAACGCGCTCATATCCTCCTGCTCCGACGCGGTAACGCTTTGTATCAGTCTATGCGGTATAATCTGCCTTTGGAGCGGAATAATGCGTGTGGCGCAAAGTTCGGGTCTTACGGAAGTCGTAGCAAAAGGTCTCGGTCCCGTTCTTAAACGACTTTTTAAGGGAATCTCACAAAAGGGGGAGGCGATGCAGTACATAGTCCTTAATATAACCGCGAATCTTCTCGGACTGGGCAACGCTTCCACTCCCTTTGGAATAGCCGCCGTAAAGGCTCTTGAAAAAGAAGAAAAGACTGAGGAAAACGCCAGCGACAATATGATACTTTTTGTGGTGCTTAATACCGCCAGCTTACAGCTTATCCCCACCACAGCCGCCGCCTTAAGACTTAATCACGGTTCCGCCGCTCCAATGGAGATACTCCCCGCCGTTTGGGCGGTATCGGTTATCAACGTGACTCTTACCGTGCTTGGGGCGAAACTTATGGGAAAGCTTTGCCGCAAAAGACCGGAGAAATGGGAGGCGGCTAAAAAGTGAACATAAATATAGGCGATTACGCCATACCGCTGATTTTTGCCTTTGTCTGTCTTTTCGCCCTGATAAAGCGTGTGGATTTGTTCGGCGAGTTCATAAGAGGAGTGGAAGAGGGGTTAGGCACGGTAAAGGATATTTTTCCGTCTCTGATGGCTTTGGTGGTAAGCGTGGGAATGTTCCGCTCCTGCGGAGGAGTTGAGCTTGTGAGCGGATTTTTGAAGCCCGTTACCGATTTTTTCGGATTTCCGTCGGAATGCACTCCGCTTCTTATACTTCGTCCCTTTTCGGGAAGCGGAGCAACCGCGATATTTGAAAACATACTGGTGTCAAACGGCGCGGACAGCTTCGCGGGGCGGGTAGCTTCGGTAATGTTAGGCAGCAGCGAGACTACGTTTTATACTCTTGCAGTTTATTTTGGCGCAACAAAGGTAAAAAAGATGAGATACGCCCTTGCGGCGGCGCTTATCGGAGACATATGCGGATGGATACTAAGCGCGGCGGCGGTCAGATTTTTTCTTGGAAGCTGACAGATTTTATACCAATCTTTGATTATACGTATTATTTGTCTATACCTTGATGAAAGATTATACTAATAACCATTTTGACACAGGATAAAATCATAGTCAAAATGGTTATTACACCCGAAACACTGTTAACCAATTAAAAACCATTTTTCCAATTTTTAATTGGTTAACAGTATTAGTAATAGTTCGCGATTTTTTCGGATTGCTATTGACATTTATATAAATACGTGATATACTTTAAGATAAGTTAATATTGTAAATCCGCTGAACAAAAGCAAGTAACCGCAATGTGGACGTCACAGAGAATCCGTGGTGGTGAGATCGGATACGGACAGTTACGGCGAATGGGTTTGTGAGGAGCAGGGTGAACGGCGTTTTTGCCGAGTAGTCCGCGCCGCGTTTCCTGCGTTAGTGTGAAAGGGTATTCAGGCGTGCGCTGCGTACTTTGCTTTTTAAGCTATCGCTGCGATGTTCGTCTTATACCTTAGATAAGGCGATTTTTTTATCGCAAATATCGGGTGGCACCGTGGAATTTCCGCCCCGACAAGTTTTTTGGCTTGTCGGGCGGTTTTTGTTTTATACCAACCTTTAATCATCCGTATTATTTGTCTATACCTTGTTATGCTATGCCTTGTTTGAAAAATCGGAAACGCCGTCTTTTCGTCCCAAAACGGTCGTTTTCTGCGTCAAAAAGCCTTGTCAAACGACGGTTTGACTGTGTTTTTTTCTTGAAGCTAATCATTTTGGGTCAAATATCCGTTATTTCCTCTATTTTCAAACAAGCCCTAATTCCCGATCGACAACAAAATTTGCTCGAAAATCCACGCACAAATTTTGTAAATACAGGTTCTTAAATAAAAACTATGACAGACTTTAGGCAATACCGCACAATGATGGTGTGTGGATTGCGCCGTCGGATTTTTCGTCAGCTTGTATAAATCCGACTCAGGAATACCGGCGTATTTCAAGGAGGATTCGTGCAAGATGACGGAAAATATGCAGGCAAGCCGCACGCAAAGCCGTCAGGCGGTCATTGCGCGGTGTTGCCTTTATTATGTCAAATAAAAAAGAAAGAAGGAATTCAAAATGCAGAAAGAAAAAGACATAATCCTGACTGGAGACCGTCCCACAGGTTCTCTTCATATAGGGCATCTGGCGGGTTCGTTGAGCAGCAGGGTGCATTTGCAGGAAACAGAACAATATCAGATGTACGTTATGATAGCCGATCTTCAGGCGCTCACCGACAACGCGGAAAATCCCGAAAAGGTGCGTAAAAGTCTTTTTGAATTGACGCTTGACTATTTGGCGGTGGGACTCGATCCCGAAAAAACGCATATGATCGTACAATCGGCTATTCCCGCTCTTTCCGAACTTACAATGTACTTCCTTAACCTTGTGACGTTGGCAAGACTGGAACGGAATCCCACCGTTAAGCACGAGATAAGGGAAAAAGGCTTCGGGCACAGTATACCTGCCGGTTTTATGGCGTATCCCGTCAGCCAGGCGGCGGATATCACCGCCTTTAGGGCAAAATACGTTCCATGCGGAGACGACCAGCTTCCCATGCTGGAACAGACAAGAGAGCTTGTTTCCGCTTTCAACCGTATTTACGGCGGCAATGTACTTGTGGAGCCAAAGGAAATACTTCCGAAACGCTCCGCCTGCTTCAGGCTTATAGGCACCGACGGTTCCGGGAAAATGTCAAAATCTTTGGGTAACTGCATTTATATTAAGGACGATGAAAAAACATTAAAAGAAAAGATAATGTCTATGTTTACCGATCCGACCCATATAAACGTTTCCGATCCCGGTCATACGGAAAACAATCCAGTATTTATCTATCTCGAGGCTTTCTCGTCCGACGCTCATTTTGCGGAATATCTTGCCGAATATCATAATCTTTCCGAAATGAAGGAGCACTATCAAAAGGGAGGATTAGGTGATATGAAGTGTAAAAAATTTTTGTTTAACGTGCTTAACGAAACCCTTTTGCCGCTTAGAAAGCGGCGCGAGTGGTATGAAAGAGACAAGGCGGAGTTGCTGAATATTTTAAAAAAAGGCACGGAAAAAGCTGTTGAAGCCACTGAAAGGACATTGACGGAGGTGCGGGAGGCTATCGGTATAAATTATTTTAATACCAATCTTTAATCAAGTTGTAGATTTGATCAAAGATTGGTATTAGGGCTTGTCTTTATAATGCGGCACAATAAAATTTTAAAGGTGATTTCTCTTGACTGTCGCCATAATATATGTTAAAATAATATAAAAACCTGTCTTCAAAAGATATTTCATGCGTCTTTTCGGCAAATTTTGCCGATGACCGTGTTGGAAGGCCTTGTCCTCATCAAAATTTGCTCGAAGATCTGCGTACAAATCTTGTGAAGACAGGTTCTGTGAAAATGCAAAAAAACATTTGTTTTTTCACGTTCGTCGGTTTTGTGCTTCAAGGGCGATTCGGACGAAGGCTCCTCAACAGAAAGGAACGGTAATAAAAATGAAACGTCAGGACTATATTTCATGGGAAGAATATTTTATGGGAATAGCCCTACTCTCCGCGCAAAGAAGCAAGGATAACTCAACTCAGGTAGGCGCGTGTATAGTAAACCGCGACAAAAAAATCATATCGGTAGGTTATAACGGTATGCCTATCGGCTGCAACGACGACGATATGCCATGGGAAAGAGACGGCGAGATGCTGGACACTAAATACGCTTTTGTTTGCCACGCGGAGCTTAACGCCATTCTTAACAACAACGGCGGTTCTTTAAAGGGCACCACCGTTTACACTACGCTTTTCCCCTGCAACGAATGCACAAAGGCCATTATACAATGCGGAATAAGAGAGGTTGTATATATGGAGGATAAATACAGCGATACGGACAGTATAAAAGCTTCAAAAAAAATGATGGATATGGCGGGCGTAACATACAGAAAGTACATATCGGGCGAAAAGGAAATTGCTTTAAGTCTTTAATACTTTTAAAGTTGATGTTCGTTTGAGAGATATATGTTGTTTTCAACTCCGCTTTTATTTACTCGGAATACAGAACCTGTCTTCACAAAATATTACATGCGTCTTTTCGGCATATTTCGCCGATGACCGTGTTGGAAAGCCTTGAAATACATCAAGTATTACTTCGGCTTTCCGCCTTGTCCTCGACAAAATTTGCTCGAAAATCCACGCACAAATCTTGTGAAGACAGGTTCATAGAATTGAACCGGAGGAAGTTATATGCATGACAGTTTTAAAGACCTGATGAATATTTCCGCTGAAAGTTCCGACGATTTTTTCAAGAGACTTGTTGAGGAAATGCCCGGCGGCTTTCTTGTTTACCGGGCGGAAGGAAAAGAAGAAATACTTCGGATAAACAAGGCTGCGCTGAAGATATTCGGCTGCGATGATATGTGTGAGTTTCAGCAGCTTACCGGCGGTACTTTCCGAGGCATGGTGCATCCCGATGATCTGGAGCGGGTGGAAAACAGTATTTCATATCAGATAGCCAACAGCGCCAACAATCTGGATTACGTGGAATACAGGATAAGGCAGAAGGACGGTTCAACCCGCTGGGTCACCGACTATGGAAGATACGCTTATCTGGAAAATGTCGGCGGTATATACTATGTTTTTATTTCCGATGACACCGAGAGAATGAAAAAGCGTATGAGCGATCTTGAGACTGTAAACAGCGAGCTGGTGAAAGTTTCTGCCAGAGAAAGGCAATACCGGAAGGCCATATTGTACGATGCGATTTTCTTTTTTGAAATAGACCTTACAAATGACAGTTTCATTACAGCTATTACTCATATGGAGGATGTACATCCCTTTGACCTGTTCGACTCGGTAAATACGGGGGGAGAGACAAAGTTTTCGGATTTTATTGACTTTTCCTCAAAAGGGCAGAATGAGCCTGAAGAATATATTCGTTTTTTCGACAGAAACAGACTAATACGCTGCTGCGAAAACGGTCATCTGGAGCAAAGCTATGAGTGTCATGCCGCCGACAACCTTGGAAGACGCCGGCTGCTGAAATATGTTGCTCTTTTGGGGGAAAGCGCTGACGGAAAAGTTTCCGCTCTTATTATGGCTAAGGACGTTACCTCGCAGGCGGAAAAACAAAAGCTGCTTCAGATGTCATTAAGACAGGCGCAGGCGGCTAACATTGCAAAAAGCACTTTCCTCTCCAATATGTCCCACGACATAAAGACTCCGCTTAACGCGATTTTGGGCTTTACGGATCTTATAAAGCTTCATTCGGGCGACAGTGAAGCGGTTGAGGAGTATGCGGAAAAAATAAAACTTTCGGGAAATCAGCTTCTTAATATATTAAACGAGGCGCTGGAGGTTACCCGAATGGAATCGGGCAAGGCCGTGCTTGCGGAAACGGAATGCCATCTTATCGACCTTCTCGCGGAGGTGGAAAAGGCGGTGCTCCCAGAAATGAACGCAAAATCCATACAGTTTATAATAGATAAATCCTGTATAACCCATTTTTCCGTTTACATTGATGTGTTGAGAACAAAAGAAATGCTGTGTCAGCTTCTCGATAATGCCGCCAAATATAACAATAATTCGGGAAAAGTAATTCTTACGGTCAGAGAAGAGGTTCATTCAGGCGGCTACGGGAAATACAAATTTATTGTGGAGGACAACGGTTTCGGTATTTCCGAGGAATTTATGGAGCGCATATTTGAACCTTTTTCAAGGGAAAGCAATACTACCAGAAGCGGAGTTGCGGGGAGCGGTCTGGGGCTTGCGGTAGTAAAAAACCTCGTCGACCTTATGGGCGGAACAATATCGGTGGAAAGCGAGGAGGGAAAGGGCTCAAGGTTTTCGGTTACCTTAGTGCTTAAAAAATTGGAAAAAAATATTCCGATAAGCAAGAAAACGAAGCGAGAGATATCACTTAAAGGAAAAAGGCTGCTCCTGGCGGAGGACAACAGTATAAACTGTGAAATCGCCGAGGCGCTGCTTACCGAAGAGGGCTTTATAGTGGAAACAGTCGGCGATGGGGATCAGGCTGTGGAGGCAGTACTGAAAGCGGGAGCGGGACACTTTGATTTTATACTTATGGATATTCAGATGCCGCGCATGAACGGCTATGAGGCTACAATGGCAATAAGGGCGCTTAAGGACAAAAATCTGGCCAATATACCCATAATAGCCCTTTCCGCCAATACCTACGCGGAGGATCAGAAAATGTCCGTACAGTCGGGAATGGACGCCCACGCTTCAAAGCCGTTGGATATAATCAAGCTTAAGGATATAATAAAATCGGTTTTTGAACGCAGGGAACAATAATACGTCCCTTTTGCCTTTCGTGTTGACGGATAATATTTTCGTCAATTTTACCAATTGAAATCTTGTGTAAAAGCCGGTAAGTATGGTAAAATAAAATCGACAAACCGCAGCTTGTGAAGGAGTAATATGAAAAACAAGAATATAGAAAGATGTTCTTGGGCAACAACAGACTTGTATAAAGAATATCATGATATGGAATGGGGAAAACCTGTCCATAATGATGACAAATTATTTGAAATGCTGATACTTGAGGGAATGCAGGCCGGGTTATCATGGCTAACAATATTAAATAAAAGAGAAGCTTTTAGAGAATCGTTTGATCGGTTTGATTGCAAAAAAGTAGCCCTCTATGACGAAGCGAAAATTGATGAATTGATGAAAAATGAAAAAATTGTTCGTAATAGGTTAAAAATCCAATCGGTAATAACGAACGCACAGCAATATATAAAAATACAGGAAAAATACGGAAGCTTTGATTCCTTTATATGGTCTTATGTCGACAACAACCCCATTTATAATCATTTCAATTCCGAAGCTGAAATACCTGCAAAGACGCCTCTTTCAGACAAAATCAGTAAAGATTTGAAAAAATACGGTTTTAAGTTTGTAGGCAGTACAATTATATATGCCTATATGCAGGCAGTGGGAATTGTTAATGACCATGTAAAAGGATGTTATTTGTATAAAAATTGATATTTACCGAAAATCCGCGTATAATTCCTATGAATACAAGCTCTAAGAAAAAAATTTAAAAAAAGGATCTGATGTTTTGAAAATATTTGATGCTCATTGTCACATTTTTCCCGAAAAAATAGCGGCTAAGGCTTCCGTTAATATCGGTGCGTTTTACGGGCTTCATATGAGCTTTGACGGTTCGGTGAAAACGCTTATGGATCTGTACGGAAAAGCGGGGGTAGACAAATGTCTGGTACAGTCCGTGGCTACCACTCCCGCGCAGGTTAAGAGCATAAACGATTTTATATCGGAAAGCGTTAAGGAATATCCGGAGATGTTCGTAGGCTTCTGTTCGCTGCATCCCATGATGGAAAAAAAAGAAATCGAGGCGGAGATAGACAGAGCCATAGGCTTAGGACTTAAAGGAATAAAGCTTCATCCCGATTTTCAGAAATTCAGGATAGACGAGCGGAAGGCTTATGATATATATGAGCCTGCCGAGGGAAGGCTCCCCATACTGTTTCATACCGGAGACAAACGCTATGATTATTCCTCGCCGAAGCACCTCGCCGCGATTCTTAAGGATTTTCCAAAACTAATAGCAATCGGCGCACATTTCGGCGGGTGGAGCGAATGGGACGAAGGCAGGAAATATCTTGCCGATAACCCCAACGTTTATGTGGATACCAGCAGCTCGCTTTACGAGGTGTCTCCCGAAAAAGCTCTTGAATATATCAGGGCTTTTACCGCCGACAGGGTAATGTTCGGCACCGACTACCCAATGTGGGATGTGAGAGACGAGCTTGTGAATATGGAAAAGCTTGACCTTACCGATGAGGAAAGGGAAAAAATTATGTATAAAACAGCCTGCGGGCTTCTCGGTACTTCGATTGACTGACAAAAACAGTAAAAGCGTGTTCACCGCAATAAAATATTCGTGGGCACGCTTATATTTATGCAAGAGCTTGTATTCGTAGGATATATAACGCGTCTTTTAGGTAAATTTTGCTTGAAAATCTACGAAAAAACAAGCTTAAAAAAATCGGTATGATCACGGGAGAATTGATCATGAAAAAATATCTGATTAAATTTTTGTTATTTTTAGGGGCAGTCTGCGCTTGTTCGGTTCTAATACCCGGTGTATTTGCCGAGGAAGCTTTTACCGAAAGCACCGTAATATACACCTTCGATGACACCAACGGACTTCCGACCGGCGAAGCAAATACCGTGCTCCAGACAAGAGACGGCTATATTTGGATAGGGAGCTACGGCGGGCTTATCCGTTATGACGGAACAACTTTTCACAATTATTCGGAAAACGGTGTATTCCCCTCTTCAAGCATAAGATCTCTGTTTCAGGACAGTAAGGGCAGGCTTTGGATAGGTACAAACGATCAGGGAGTATTTTACTTTGAAAAGGGGGAGTTTACAAAAATAACCCACCCCGACAAGACGAAATTTCTTTCAGTACGATCATTGGCTGAAGGAGATAACGGTGAAATATACGTGGGTGCCACCTCAGGACTAGCGGTGCTGAATGATGATAATACTTTATTGCAAATAGGCGGGGAACTTTCCTCCACAGTATATAATATCGCAAGGGATAAGAACGGAGTAATCTGGGCTTGTGTGGACAGCGGGGCGGTGCTCTTTAAAGAAAAGCAAATTATAGGAAGCTTTGATTCCGACAGCCTTAAGGCTTCCATATACTGCCTTGGAGCGGCGTCCGACGGCGATATACTTTTGGGTACCAGCGAAAATTATATTTATCGTGTGTCCTTTAACGACGACAAATATGGCGTGGGTTCATATAAGCTTGCCGAATATTCAACCGGCGAAATAATGACCGACAACTGGGTTGCGGAGGACGAAAACGGCAATATCTGGGTAGCGGCTCAGAACGGACTCGGATATGTTGATTCCGACGGAAACTGGCACACGGTAAACAGCGAACGCACTGCTTCCTCTCGCGCCGTAAGTTTTGACTATGAGGGAAACGTGTGGGCGGCTTCCAGCAGCTACGGCGTGATACATATAGTAGACAGCCTTTTTTCCACTCCGAATTATACCGCGGGAATCTCCGATATTTTCATAAACACCGTTGCCATAGACGATTACGGAAATCACTATCTTGGTACAGACACCGGCATTATCATACTCGATAAGAATTTCAGTCCTTCTGAAGACGAATCGGTCATGGAGCTTATCGAGGAATTAAAGGACGAAAGGGTACGCAATATAACAAAGGACAGCGGCGGAAGACTTTGGATAAGCACTTATTATCATCACGGCCTGCTTGTCTACGATCCTAAAAGCGGGGAAACGGTTGTATTCAATGAGGAAAACGGCCTTTCGGGAAATCAGACAAGGCTGTCCGTAGAACTGAAAAACGGCGCGATGGCAATAGCCACAAAAAAAGGGGTAAGCATTATTGAAAACGACAGGGTCGTTAAAACTTATACAAAAGAAAACGGGATAGATTATCCGATAATACTCTGTCTTTGCGAGGGAGATGACGGAACCATTTACGCGGGAAGCGACGGAGAGGGAATTTATGCCATAAAGGACGATACGGTAACCCATTACGGTTTTGACGAGGGGCTTCCTTCGGGGGTAGTTCTGCGTATGTTGAAGGACGACAACGGGAACGGTATGTTTATAAGCGCAGGGAACAGTCTTTACTACTGGGATTTCAAAGAGTTCCGACTTTTAGACAGCTACTCAAAGAGTTCCGGAAGCATATTTGACATTATGCTTAGGGAAAATAAGCTGTGGCTTATGCAAAGCAACGGTATAAATATTGTGGATAAGGATAAGCTTTTGGCGGGTGAGGACGCAAAAGTACAAATCTTAGGCGCCTCTTACGGACTTACCGGTACGCTGAACGCCAATACATGGAACACCGAAAAGGACGGCGTGCTGTACTTATGCACTTCCGGCGGTCTTTCACTGCTTGATTATTCCGACATGGAGGAGGAAGAAACCGAAATTATCGCCTCTGTAAATCATGTTACTGCCGACGACGCGGTTTACAATACTCCCGAACGGGTGGAGCTTGACAGCGGAGTGACAAGACTTACTATTAATTTCGCGGCATTGTCCTATTCGGGGAAAGTCATAAACGTAAGGTACAGGCTGAAGGGCTTTGACGAAGGCGCCACCGTTCTTTCCAACAAAGAGCCTATGAGCGCCAGTTACACAAATCTTTCGGGGGGAAACTACGAATTTTGTATAGAAGTGCTGGATTCGGACGGGGAAAAGGTTATAAATTCGCTTGCTATACCGGTACATAAGAAGCACAGGCTTACGGAGCTTATATGGTTCAGGATTGTAATGGCAATACTGATATTGGCCGTTATTATTTCGGCGGCGGTATTGGCGGTGCATTTAAAGACGGCTCATTTCAAAAAGCGGCAGAAGGAGTATAAAAGAATTATATGGGAAGCGTTGCGCACCTTTGCCAACGCTATCGACGCCAAGGATAAGTACACCAACGGACATTCTCTGAGGGTGGCCACCTATTCGATGGAAATAGCCGGACGGCTGAATCTGTCCGAGGAAGAGCAGGAGAGAATATATAACATTGCGCTTTTGCACGATATCGGAAAAATCGGAATTTCCGACAGGATATTGAATAAGCCCGGAAGGCTTACAGAGGAAGAGGTGGAAACAGTCAAAAGACATCCTCTTATAGGAGGGGAGATATTGAAGGATTTTACTTCCATACCCGGTATATGGGAGGGCGCAAAATATCATCACGAAAGATATGACGGCACCGGATACAACGAAGGGCTTAAGGGAGACGAAATTCCTTATTTTGCCAGAATTATCTGCGTAGCGGACAGCTATGATACAATGGCGGGCGGCAGACATTATCAAAAGAAAAGGGACAACGATGAGATAAAGGAAGAACTCGGCAGATGCGCGGGAGGACAGTTTGACCCGGAAATAGTAAAGGTTATGATTGAGCTTATAGACGAAGGAAAAGTGCCGGTCAGCTTTGAGGATACGGAGATCAGAATGTTTTATGAGGCGTAATACCGATTATTTACCAATTGTATAATCTGCGCTTTAAAAAAGAAAAATCGGCGAAACCGCCGATTTGAAAAATATTTTGACTTAAGCAATTATAAAAAATTTTCGGTTGTTTAATTTTTTATGCTCCCGTTTCCGATATTTACCTTCTTTATAAGCTTCACCAAAGGAATTATCAGAAATCCCGCCGCAAAGTTTCCTATTGCGTGTATTATGTCAAACGGAAGTCCCGCCGCTATCCATGCCAGTGTTTGGTTAAAATCAAGACCGAAAAACAGCGCTTGAACCGGAGCGTACATTACGCCGAACAAAAGACCGTGCAGCCCGCAGACTGCCGAATACATAACCGCCGAAACGGGAATCGGCAGCCTTTTCGGCAAAAGCACTGTAACTCCCCACAGGATTGTCCATATGTACAGATACGGTATCCACCATACGGCAAAGCCCGCGAAAAGCCCGTTAAGAAATACATAAACGTATAATGGGATCAGTCCTTTTGTTCTGTATGCCAAAGCGAAAGTCATTGTAAACATTCCCAACAGATGAATGTTGGGTGCCCATTCCATGATTGCCTTTGAACAATACATAAGCGCTCCCAAAACGGCAAATGCGGTCATTTCATAGGGGGTTAGAAACAGCTTCTTTTCGCCGCCGTTTCCCGCTTCGGATGCGTTTGCGGCAGAGAGATCCGATTGCCTATTCCTTGACCCGCGTAAGCTCATAGTGCTCACCGTCGGCAATAGCGGTGGAGTCGGCTCCCTGCATAAGGTATTCGCCGTCTTTGCTTAACGACCAGTAGCTGCCGTCCTTGTCAAAATCCGCTTCGATACCGTTGACAAACTTGATATACAAGCCGAATTCACTTTCTTCGCCGGATACAAGATCGTTTTCAATAAGCGCCGCGCCCAGAGTGTCTTCATCGGTATGAATCGTAAAGGTTACGGATTTCTCCTCCGCGGCTACCTCTACTTTCAGCGTAAGCGCTCCCTCTCCAAGCTCCCGATCTTCCGTATAAAGCGCGCTGTCCCAAACCGAAGCAGACGAATCTCGCTGCGTTCCATCCGCGCCGCATCCCGTGCAGAATACCGAGGATAAGGCCAGAGCCGCGCCCAGCAAAAGAGCTTTCATTGTTTTTTTCATTGTGTTTACCTTCTTTCCGTTATAATAATAACAAAAAGAACAAAGCGTCAGGATCTCTCCGCACAGGAAAACCCGATCCGCCCGAGAGTCCTGCCGCGACTCGCGGTATGGCGGGCATTCCGGCTTGTGATGATTCCCGTATTTATATTTAAACGGAATCTCATATACGGCAATGGCTGTTGCCGCGGATTTGCACCGCGTTCCCCCGCCGCCTCCCGTGGCGTCCTGCGCCGCGCTCAGCAGAAAAAACAGTGAAGTTGTTTTTTGTATACCGTGTTTATTCGTTTTTGTTTAAAGGTATGTCCTAAAATCAAGGAACATATTCTTACAGGAATAAGTTCAAATTGCATATTTTAGGACAACCCGTAGTATGATACCATTTTTTTAGAAATATGTCAAGCAATTATTTTACAGGGATAATATATTGAAAGGAAACATTCGAGAATGAACATATCGGAAATATCAGATAAGATTACGCTTAAAATTGCCGCCGAAGCGGAGCGGCTTGGGGAAAAAATACCATATATCCCCGACAGTAACGGAAAATATACCGATACGGACAATATTTGCTGGTGGACAAACAGTTTCTGGGCGGGTATGCTTTGGCAGCTTTATCACGCTTCGGGTAACGAGCTTTTCCGAAAGACGGCGGAATGTTCGGAAAAACGTTTGGACGCGGCTCTCGATGATTTTGAGAACATCGATCATGACGCGGGCTTTCTCTGGCTTCATACTGCCGGGGCGAATTACCGCCTTACAGGAAACAAGCGCTCCGAAAGGCGGCTTTTGCACGCCGCCACTCTGCTGGCGGGTAGGTACAATCCAGATCTGGAGATTATCAGGGCGTGGGACGGTCAATGGATGCCGGGGCATGACACGGCGGGCGGAGCTATAATCGATACCATGATGAATTTGCCGCTGCTGTACCTCGCTTCCGAGATTACGGGGGATCCGAGATTCGGAAGCATTGCCGAAAGGCACGCCGATACAATGCTGAAGTATATGCTTCGGCCCGACGGCTCCGCAAATCATCAGATTGTTTTCGACGTAAAAACCGGCTTGATTACGGCCAATCCCGGAGGACAGGGCTATGCAAGCGGCTCCTCATGGTCAAGGGGACAGGCGTGGGCTTTGTACGGATACGCACTTTCTTTTCTGCATACGGGAAAAGACCGTTATCTTGACGCCGCCAAGCGCGCCGCTTCTTATTTTATTTCCAATATATCCGCGACGGGTTATGTGCCTTTGGCGGATTTCCGCGCTCCCGAAGAGCCTGTATATTATGATACCACCGCGGGAGTAATTGCCGCCTGCGGACTTTTGGAAATTGCGGAAAGGGTAAGCGATGATGAAAAACGGATGTATATGGACGGCGCGATAAAAATACTTGAAGCTTTGGAGACAAAGTGGTGTGATTTTGATCCTTTAACAGACGGTATTCTTGACGGAGGAAGCGTCAGCTATCATGAAAAGGAACATCATCAGAAGATAATATACGGGGATTATTTCTTTACCGAGGCCATTCTTCGCTTAAGCGGAAAAAGCTTCTTGGTATGGTAAAGACAGTTATAACAGATTAAAGGAGAAATAAAATGATATTCAAGCCTGCCGAAACGGATTATGCGCTCAGCCCTTATACGGGACTCACCAGAAAAAGCTGGACAGAAGCGGCAAAATACCTTTTGCGGGGTGTGTTCGGGAATATAGCTTCGTCGTCCGCCCCGATAGTGCTGCCAAGAAACGAGACCGAGGTGACTTATCCTCATAAATATGCAGAGGGGAACAGACTGAAAATAGAAAAAATGGCGGAAATTTTCGAGGGATTAACCCGTACGATGTTTATTGCCGCGCCCCTTATACATGACGACCCCGATACCGAGGTGTGCGGATATTTGCTGAGGGACTATTATTCGAAGCAGATACTGCGCTCCTGTACAAGAGGCGACGAAAACTTTGTTGGGTACTTTGAGGATTTAAAGGAATTGAGCGGAGACAAATCCGAAAATTCCTTCAGCATATTTCAGCAGACCGTTGAGACCTGCGCTCTGGTGATTTGCCTTGACATATGCAGGGAGGAGATATGGGAAAGGTATACAAGAGCCGAAAAGAATATTATAGCAAATCTGCTTTTAAGCTACGCGCATGAAAGTACGGTAGCTCAGAACTGGCGCTTTTTTAATATGCTTGTTATGGCGTTCCTGCATAAGGAAGGCTATGAAATAAAGAAAAACGTAATGGCGGAGCACGCTTCGGCGGTACTTGGGTATTATGCGGGGGACGGCTGGTACAGGGACGGCCACTCTTTTGATTACTACTCCTGCTGGGCGTTTAACGTGTACGCGCCTATCTGGAACAAGTGGTACGGTTATGAAAATCTTCCTTATATTGCGGAAAAATTTGAAAGAAACTCTAACGAGTTAATGAAAACATATCCCGATATGTTTGATCGGGACGGCTTCGCCGTTATGTGGGGCAGAAGCTGCGTTTACCGTAACGCGGCCACAAGTCCTTTTTCCGAAAACTTTCTTTTGAATAATCCCTCCGCCGATCCGGGTCTTGCAAGGCGCATTGCTTCGGGCGCGCTTTTACAGTTTTTGTCAAGAGAGGATCTTTTGATGAACGGGATACCGTCTATGGGCTTTTACAGACAGTTTACTCCGCTTGTACAGGGCTACTCCTGCGCGGAATCGGTTTACTGGCTCGGAAAGGCGTTTATGTGTCTTGATCTTCCGGAAAATCACCCGTTCTGGACGGCTAAGGAAAGCAACGGTTCGTGGGAAAATCTGAGCGGCGGGGAGATAAAGGAAACCGTACTGGATGCTCCCGCCCTTTGCTTCACCAATCACTGCGCTAACGGTGAAACGGTATTCAGAACCGGAAAGGTTTTGAAAAACACGGGAGACATACACGGTATGTGGAATTATTCCAAACTGGCTTATAACAGTAAATTCCCTTGGGAAGCTTCTCCTGCGGAAAATGTGGAATCCATGCAGTACGTGCTCTGCGGAGGTGAGGGCTGCGGGGTCGGAGGCGAACCCGAAAGGTGCAACGTTACGTTCTGGTGCGGCAGTCGAGGGGGAGTACTTTACAGAAGGCAGTTTTTCGGATATTCCCTGAATTACGAAACCCATCATATGCAGGCGCTTAATCTGGCTGATTTTCCCGTAAAATACGGAATTTTGCGGGCGGATAAGCTTAGGCTGTTCAGAACGCCGGTGACCGTTACTTTAGGCGCCTACGGTTTTCCGGACAACGGGGATACTGAAATTATCACGAAAAGGGAAGGAAAGGCGGAGGCGATCATTTTAAAGGGCTATAACGGTATGAACAGGCCGATACAGCTTGCCATGACCGTTTACGACGGTTGGGACGGACTTGATATTGTAAAAAGCGTCAATACGAATCCCGATTCGGAAAAATCGCTGACGGTATACGCTGTGACAAAGAGGACGGAAAAGTACGGGTATGAAAATTTTATTCTTATTTCACAGGTAATCACCAAGGAATCTCATGATGATTTTACGGAAGAGGAGCTGTTTCCGATTAAAAAGATTCAATACGGCGATCCGGAGGAAAAAGGCGGGTACGGTCCGGTGCGTATAATACTGAAATGGGGAGAGGAAAAAACGGTGGATTTTGATGGTATTGAGGGAGAAATGAGACTGTAATGCGGATGCTTCTTTTTCAAAAATGAACTTGATATCATCGTATTTTTTTCGTTTTTTTAAACAAAAAGTATTGTTAAAAACGCCGTTTTATTATTTTTTCTTGACAAAGCTATCCAAAAATGCTACAATGAAGTAAACGTCAAGAAAGGAAAAAATAATTATGAATACCAAAAAGAAAATTCTGTCGGCAGCTCTGTGCGCTTCGATGCTCATTACGTCGGCTTGCTCCGGCGGAGAAGGCGGCAGTGTTCCCGCTCCTTCACCTGCCGTTACCACCACCGAGAGTCTTGACAATGAAATAGATTATGATAGTATGGCGGATATCGGAGAAGTGGACTCGAAAAACGAGGACGGAACGGGTCCCGCCTATGAAAAGGGAAAACTGGCCGGAGAGGTAAAGGCGCTCTGTTATTATGACATAGGCGATCAGGCCAAGGATGTGGCGGAGGTTTTTGCCACCCGATTCGGAGGAACCCTTACCACGGAAGTGGCAGGTTGGGCGGAATGGTGGGATAAGTTGGGTACATATGTGGCTACCGGCAATTCACCCGACCTTGTAAGGTACGACTGGATAGCCTTTCCATGTTACGTTTCAAAGAACACTTATACCCCTCTTGACGATTGGCTGGATATGGACGCAGATCTGTGGAAGGACATTAAGAGCGTTATAGAGGATTTTAATTACGCGGGAAAGCACTACTATTTCCCTACCGACGTAATGCCGGGCTTTACTTTGACTTATAACAGAAGCACCGTTATCGAAGCAGGGCTTAAAGACCCTTGGGAGCTTTACGAGGAAGGTAAATGGGACTGGAACACCTTTAAGGATATTACCGCCAAATGGGTGGATAAAAATCCCGGTGAAAACGAGGGCTTAAGGGGAAATAAGTGGATGGGGCTTATGTTCGCCAATACCACGGGCGTTAAATTGATCGACGTTACGGATTCCGACATTGTCAATAATCTTAAGAACGAAAATATAGAGCGCGCTATGAGCTTCCTTTCCAATATGAGAAAGGAAGGACTTATAGGCGACGGATACATTGATCCGGGGACGGCTTTTATGAACGGCAATCTGCTGTTTTTGGCGATGGAATCGGAGTGGACATTTGAAAGCGCACAGTCGGCGGTGTTTACCTACGGTCTGGAGGGTGAGATTGTTACCGTACCAATGCCGAAGGATCCCCTTTCCGATAAATACTATGTTTCGGCGGACACCTACGGTTATATGGTTCCCGCAGGCGCGAAAAACGTTCAGGGCGGCGTTGATTGGATACTGGCCAGCCGCATTTACGAAACCGATCCCGAAACAAAGGCGGCCGATTACGCATTGAAAACTGATCCCGGTCCGATTTATTACGATAAATGTCCCGGATGCAAGTACGATTACATTGCCAATGACAAGGCTGATCTTATAGTATGCCCCGAATGTCAGACTGCGAGAAAGGAAAAATTCAAAGCGGTTTATACTGTGGAGCAGTTGGATCTATTAGATGATATGCTGCACACGGATAAATTTGAAAGAGTGTTTGACAACGCTATGGGAGTTGATCAGGGAATAGTGGATATTATGACCTCCACCGACGAGGCGCTTATCGACGGAGTTACTTACCATGACGCTTCCTATACCGAGGTGCTTAATAAGCAGTATCAGGCGATTGAGGCGTTTATTCAGCCTTACAGGGACGCGTTGGCTAAGGCTAAGACTGAGAACATGTTCTGAAGGGTAAGCTGCGTTTTAACGAAAAATAGGATTATGTAAAGTAAATTGATAATCATAGATAAGAAAGGCGGCTGCAAGCAGAGAGCCAACTCGGAGAATATGATATTGTATAAAAAAACAGCGGAGAAAAGCCGCTGTTTTTTTCATATGGGGAGCAACATATACCGACAGTAAACGACAAAAATACCTTTCTAAATAAGTTCGCCTATTTCAGAATTGAAATCGTCAAGCAGTATTCTCAGCGCGGTGAAAGCGATTACCGAATAGATATCCGTCCCTTGGGGTATTTCCGAGGGAATTTCCAAGGGCTGTATCTTTTTTCCGGAAAAAGCGGTGATCTCTCTGTTAAGGGAAACCACTACTTCCTCGTCGGAAAGACTACTGTAAGAAAAGGTGTCGGTTTTTCCGAAACCGCAGGTTATAACGTGTGAGGCACAGCTTTTAAGCGCCTTTATCTGCTCCTCGTTTTCGGAAAAGGCGATTACGGTACCGTTATCCGGTAAGCTAAAATCAGGTATACAGTTTTTTTTAAGTAAAAAAACGGGACTTTCGGTATCAACCGCGTCAAAGCGCGGAAGCTCAAGCGCCAGAAGCTCGTATCCCTTTCCCCATTGGTTTACGGAATAGTTTTTGACGTAGGTTATCCGATATGTTCTGGAAAGGCAGCTTTTTAATAAATGTGCAAAGCCCGAATCTTTCGGGTCTCCGCAGATAAATATTGTGGTCATATTATTTCCTCTCGTTTTTATGAAACAATAGGGCTTGTTTGAAAAATCGGAAACGCCGTCTTTTCGCCTCCAAACGGTCATCTTCCGCATCAAAAAGCCTTGTCAAACGGCGGTTTGACTGTGTTTTTTCCTTGAAGCTAACCATTTTGGGGCAAAAATCCGTCATTTCCTTTATTTTCAAACAAGCCCAATTCGGCAAACTACAAAAAATTTTGTGTTGGTTGTTGCCAATCCGCACAGAGTGAGCGCAGTAAACGGATAAGTCTCTTCATCTCTCGGTTCAATGTGGGATAAAAATACCCCACAGAACCTCGGAATTGCTTCACAATTCCGACAGCTTGTTGAAGTTTCGCTTTAAACGGTTTTTTACTGTTTTACTATAATATTTCCCGCCGCAGCCAATATATCCAAAAATTTTTCTTATCTATATTGCTTTAAAAAGTAAATTGTGCTATAATTATATAATACTTAAAAAAGTGCTTTTTCCTTATAAAAGCGTAAAAAGGAGAAACCAATGCGTATTGTAATGCTGATCGAGAATACCGCTGTTTCACAGAAGCTGCTTGTGGAACATGGAATGTCGGTTTACATTGAAAACGGAGATTCTCGCTGCCTCTTCGGCACGGGCAGCAGTACAAAGCTCATCAATAACGCTAAAAGAATGAAGCTATATCCCGAAAACATAGATGCGGCGATAATACCGCATAATCATCTTTCCTATACGGGCGGAATTGATAATCTGCTTCAGGTGAATCCGAAAATGAAAATTTTTGCCTTAAATGCCGCCGATTGCTCGCCATACCGAAAAAAAGGATTGCTTAGCGCTCCTGTCGGGGATCTGGCGGACAGAATAAAAAAGAATAGGGATAATTTCGTTTTGTTTAACAGTTTTCAGCAGGTAAGCGAAGGCTTTTTTCTTTTAAAAGACGAGATTGGAGACAAGAGTTTTTATGTCACCGATAAAAGCTATAAGATCAAAACAGGCGCCGAATATGTAAATGACGAGCTGGAACATGAATGCTTTGGGGTAATTTTCCCTTTTGAAAACAGGAACAGAGGCTGCGTTATTTTAGGCGGCTGCGCCCACTGCGGTCTGCCAAATATGATAAGAACGGTATATAAGAACTGGGGCAGCGTTCCCGTTCTGGCGATACTTACGGGGCTCCACTTTATGGGCGACAGCTCAAAGAAGATAACGGTCGAAGGAGCTTACATAGATAAGCTTGCCAAGGAAATAAAAGAATTAAACGTCGGGGCAATATACACCTGTCATTGCACCGGATTGAAGGGATATGAGGAACTAAGGGAAAAACTCGGAAATCAGCTTCAGTATTTACAGACCGGTGAGGAATTAAATTTTTAACAATTTGTAAAAAACAACATTAAGTATACAGAAAGGCGATACTTGAAGTGAATATTTTAATTGTAGGCTGCAGCAGATTGGGTGCGGCTCTCGCTTGCGCCTTGTCTAACCGAGGACATGACGTGGCGGTGATGGACAAAAGGAGCGATTCATTTGAGCGGCTTGACGAAAGCTTTACCGGGCTAACCTCCAAGGGTGTTCCCATTGATAATGATGATCTTGAGGCGGCCGGTATAGAATCCTGCGACGTAGTCTGTGCCGTTACCGAAAACGACAACGAAAACATAATGGTGGCTCAGATTGCCGGGGAGGTTTATAAAATACCCAAAGTACTGGCAGGAATAAAAGATCCCGATAAGGAATGGGTGTTTCAGCAGTGCGGACTCAAAACAATATGCTCTACCCTCCTCACCATGGATGCGGCTCTTTCGGTTATCGACGAGTATCAGGAGGAGCACAGCATACAGTTTGTCAACCATAAGGTTAAGTTCTATACCATGCCTATTCCCAAGGAATATATCGGGTTAAAAGCGGTGGAAATAGAATTTGAGGAGAACGAAGTACTTTACGCAATCATAAATGAAGACGGAAAATTCACTCTTGTGAACAATTATAATATACTTCTTAGAGAGGGGGATACGCTGATCTTTTCTAAAGTAGTGGACTGATTTTTTCGGTTGCAGACCGATATGGTAAATCAGTGCTTTGGGTGCGGTCTTTAATCAGGTATACGGCTTGATTGAAGATTGATATGATCGGCATATGCTGAAATGAAAGCGATAATCATAGGCGGGGGAAAGGTAGGATATTATCTGGCAAAAGCCCTGCTTGAAAGATATTACGACGTACTGGTGGTGGAAAAGGACAAGGCCACATGTCAATATTTTGCCAATACTTTGGATGTTACCGTGGTAATGGGCGACGGTTCCACTGCGGCAGTGCTTAAAAAGGCGGGAGCGGATAAATGCGACTCGGTGATTGCGGTAACCGGAGAAGACGAGGTAAATCTTGTTATCTGTCAGATTGCCAAAAAGCTTTTTGACGTAAAAAAGACCATAGCTAAGGTTAATAATCCGAAAAATGTTGAAACAATGCGGCTTCTCGGAGTTGATATAGCCATATCGGGAACCGAAAACATCATAAAGCAAATGGAGAGAGAGGTTGACAACAGCCGCATAAAAGAGCTTATGCCTATAAACGGAAAAACAGCGGTGTTTGAGGTGATTATACCCGAAAACTATGTATACCACGGAAAAATAATCGCCGATATAAAACTTCCCGACGGGTGCAACATAATATGTATCACAAGAGGAGACGAGCTGATAATACCGAGAGGCCGCACCAAGCTCCTCAGCAATGACGAACTGCTTATAGTGTCATCCGTGTCCGCTGCCAACGAGGTAAGAAAGATGCTTAAAATAAAAAATAAATAATTTTTAAAGGTGAAAATACACAATTATTTGTAATTTTTTTGGGAAAATATGTATATGATGCTTAATTTTGGATATTGATATCTGCCGCACTTGATATTTTTACCGTTTTGAGGTATAATTAAAATTGGTATATAACCGCTGAAGTATGTTTTCCATCTCTTAGGCGGCAAGGATTTATGAGATTTTGCGTGCAACGTCTCTTTATCTCTCGATTCAGCGGGGGATTTTCATCCCTCGCTGAAACTCGGAATTGTTTCGCAATTCCGGCAGCTTGTTTAATGCCAATCTCTTTTATAACTGTTGGATTAGTGTTTTGGGTGCAACCCTTTTTAAGCTATGAATTTTATCCATAGTTTAAAAAGGGATTGGTGTAAGCTGCGCTTTACATATGTTAATCCGTAGAAGGAAAAAATACGATCACGCATTTGTTTATCTGAATGCGGGGAAGGAATGCTATGACATCACCGTACACATCCGAAGAAATAATTAAGCAAATGAAGGGGATTCTGGAGTTCGATTTCAGAACGTCACCCAAAGAAGCTACCAACAAACAGATTTATAAGGCTTTGTCAAAGATAGTGGTAAGCCACCTTAAGGAAAAGCGCCACAGATTTATGACCAAGTGCAACTCCCAGGGGAAAAAGCAGGTTTATTACATCTCCATGGAGTTCCTTATGGGTCGTTCTCTTAAGACCAATCTGTATAACCTCGGAATGAGCGAGGAGGTTGAAAAGGCTGTTAAGGAAACTTTCAATGTGAAGATGGACAGCATTTATGATGAGGAACCCGACGCAGGTCTTGGAAACGGCGGCCTCGGACGTCTTGCCGCCTGCTATATGGACGGTCTCGCTACCTGTGCACTGCCCGCCACCGGATATTCCCTTCTTTACGAATACGGAATATTTAAACAGAAGATAATGGAGGGCTGGCAGACGGAGCTTCCCGACGCATGGCTCCCCGGCGGGGAAGTATGGCTGGCTCAGGTGCCCGATCAGGCGATTCAGGTTCACTTTGACGGTGAGATACAGGAAAGCTGGGCGGATAATTATCATTCGGTGAATCATGTCAACTATACTACCGTAAACGCCGTTCCATACGATATGTATGTAAGCGGATATGACAGCGAGGGCGTGTCAAAGCTGCGCCTTTGGAGCGCACAAGGCATGAGCTTCGATATGGGCGCCTTCAACAGCGGCAACTACGGAGATGCCATAGGAGCCAACAACATAGCTCACTCCCTTACAAAGGTGCTTTACCCCAATGACAACCATCTGGACGGAAAAGCCCTGAGACTTCGTCAGCAATATTTTATGTGCGCCGCTTCCATAGGCGACATAGTAATGCGTCATATGAATATATACGGAACATTGGACAATCTCTACGAAAAGATTGCCATACATGTTAACGATACACACCCGACTCTCGCTATTCCCGAGCTGATGAGAATAATGCTGGACGAATGCGGTTATAGCTGGGCAAAGGCGTGGCATATTGTCACAAACACTTTCGCATACACCAACCACACCGTAATGGCCGAAGCATTGGAAAAATGGGACGAGACGATGCTCAAAAACATTCTTCCCCGCATCTACACCATTATATGCGAAATAAACCGCCGCTACTGCGAAGGCTTAAGAAATCGTCTCGGTGACGACGGAAAGGTAGCCAGAATGTCAATTGTGAGCAACAGCCAGATCAAGATGGCCAATCTCTGCGTTGACGCCTGTCACTCGGTAAACGGCGTTTCCAAGCTTCACAGCGAGATAATCAAGGAAAGCGTTTTCAAGGATGAATATGACGATAAGCCCGTTAAGTTCAAGAACGTAACTAACGGTATTGCTTACAGAAGATGGCTTTTACAGTCCAACAAGGGACTCACCGATCTGCTTACCGAATGTATAGGCGACGGATTTAAAAAGAACGCTTCCGATCTTGAGCACTTTCGTCTTTTCAGAAAAGACGAGAATGTGCTTAAAAAGCTTGCCGCAATAAAGCGTGAAAACAAAATTGCTTTTGCAAATTACGTTGAGAAAACTACGGGAAGAAAACTCAATGTCGACAGTATTTTCGACGTTCAAGTAAAGCGTCTGCATGAGTACAAGCGTCAGCAGCTTAACGCCATGAACATTATAGCGGATTATAACTACCTGTTGGAGAATCCCGACGCGGAATTTGTTCCAAAAACATATATTTTTGCTTCAAAGGCCGCTCCCGGATATTATATGGCAAAGCAAATAATCAAAATGATCTGGTGCCTTGGAGAGGAGATCAGACAGAATCCAAAAATCAGCGATAAATTAAGCGTTGTTTTCTTGGAAGATTACCGTGTTACGCTGTCCGAAATACTTATGCCTGCCAGTGAAATTTCCGAGCAGATTTCTCTTGCGGGGACGGAGGCTTCCGGCACCGGCAATATGAAGCTTATGCTTAACGGCGCGGTTACTATGGGCACTTTCGACGGCGCAAATGTTGAGATATGCGAACAGGTGGGAAGGGATAATATTTTCATTTTCGGAATGGACGCCCGCGAGGTGGACGTGATGAGAGCGAACGGTTATGCTCCCGAAGGCTATTATACCGGTAATCCCGTTATATCGGGCGCTATAAACAGAATGTACAGCGGTATAAACGGCGCAAAGTTCGACGAGGTGGCCAATTCTCTTCGGTTTACCGACCAGTACATGGCGCTGGCTGATTTCGACAGCTACCGCGAGGCTCAGAAAAAGGCTTCCGAAGCCTATAAGGATATACTGCGCTGGAACGAAATGTCTCTGATGAACATTGCGGGTGCGGGAGTATTCTCTGCGGACAGAGCGGTTTTAGATTATGCAAGGACAATCTGGAACCTTATTTAGTTTGATACCGTAATACTGCGGTGCAGTTAAAGCACCGCAGTATCGTTATATTTTAAAGAAAGGGTAGTATTATATGAGCGTATCTATTTATGATTGTTTTGACAGTTATTATAAGTCTCCCTTCGGTGCGGTGGAAAGAAACACGAAAATTGACTTCTGTCTTAATATACCCATATCTCATCACGTTACCGAATGTTCGGTGGTAATGTTCCGACCCGGGTTTAAGGAAAAATTTTCCGCTTTGGAAAACGAAGGTGAGAAAGAAATAAACGGTGAAAAATTCTATGTATATAAAGGTTCGTATACACCCGAACACACGGGACTGCACCACTATTATTTTACTTTGACGGGAAACTGCGGCCGTCGATATATTAAACGTCAGGGTGCTTCTTTCGGAGGCTTTGACAACGGGGAGTTGTTTCAGCTTACAGTGTATGAGGAAGGAATGACTACTCCGGAATGGCTTAAGGGCGGGGTTATGTACCAGATTTTTCCCGATCGTTTTGCCAAAGGAACGCCGGATCCCGAAAACGAGCCGCAGATGCCCGTGGACAGACAAATGCATTTAAATTGGAACGAGCTTCCGGTGTGGCAGCCAAACGAAAATGGCGTTGTTACCAACAGTGACTATTTTGGGGGCAATTTACAGGGTGTAAAGGAAAAACTGCCTTATTTAAAAAGCCTTGGAGTTACCTGTATTTATTTTAATCCCATTTTTGAGTCACACGAAAACCATCGTTACAGTACAGCAAACTATGAAAAGATAGATATATTGATGGGAACCGAGGAAGAGTTTATCGAATTATGCCAAAAAGCGGGCGAAATGGGAATAAAAATAATATTGGACGGGGTATTCAGTCATACGGGAGCAGACTCCGTATATTTCAACAAATTCGGAAGATACGGGGAGCACAGCGGCGCCTTCCGCGATTCCGAAAGTCCTTATCGTCAATGGTACAGCTTTATAAATTATCCCAACACCTACGAAAGCTGGTGGGGCTTTACCAATCTGCCAAACGTAAACGAAAACAATCCGTCTTATACCGAATATATCTGCGGCGACGGCGGAATTTTACAGAAGTGGATAAAAGCGGGGGCAGCGGGCTGGCGTCTTGACGTTGCCGACGAGTTGCCGGACGAGTTTATAGACAGCCTCAGGATTGCGGTTAAGAAGATGGGCGACGATAAGGTGATTTACGGCGAGGTGTGGGAGGACGCTTCAAATAAAGAAAGCTACGGTCTTCGCCGCCGATATCTTACCGGAAAACAGTTGGACAGCGTTATGAATTACCCCTTCAGGGAGTGTATATTGAACTATGTTAAATATTCGGATCCCACACCTCTTAGGGACGGAATAATGACGATTATAGAGCACTATCCCAAGCCCTGTGTGGATATACTGATGAACTTTCTTTCAACGCACGACACCGAAAGGGCGATTACAAGACTTGCAGGCGAGGATATAGCGTGGAATGACAGAAAGTGGCAGTCGGAGCACCGGCTGTCGCCGTCGCAGTATGCGTATGGATCGGCGCTTATGAAGTGCGCTATGGTGCTGCAATTTTTCTTGCCCGGAATACCGTGTATTTATTATGCGGACGAAGCCGGGCTTGAGGGATATAAGGATCCGTTCTGCCGTAGGCCTTACCCTTGGGGCGAGGAGGACAAGAGCTTGATTGCCTTTACGTCTGAGCTGAGCCGCATCCGCGGTACAAGCAAGGCGTTTGCGCGAGGAAGCATGAGGTTTGTTGAGGTGACTCCGGAATACTGTATTTTCAGGCGCGAAGATAAAGAAGTGGGAGAAGCGGCGGTAATTTATCTTAACAAGTCGCATAAGGCAAGGAACTTTTTGCTTCATGAAACGGTTGGAAGCTGTCAAGGCTTCAGAGTAATCAGACATGAGAGTGAGAGAGTATGCGGAAAGCTGCATGTATCGCCGTTTGATTATGATGTGGTGCTTATAAAGCTGTAAAAAAATTGATTTGAGGTTTTAAGTAATCTTTGGTCATCTGTATTATTGGACTGTACCTTGACTAAAGATTGGTATAAGCGGCTTTGCATAATTATAATAGTTTTTCGGCAGGAATGAAATTCCTGCCGATTTTTTTAAAATTATTTAAAAAGGTATTGACAAAACTGTATAAACTGTATATAATTAAACTATACAGTTTAAGGTAAAAAAGAGAGGAGGCGAAAGCGATGACTGTCATAATCGACAACAAAAGCGGCGCTCCGATATACGATCAGATATATTCACAGATAAAAAACCAGATAATAAGCGGCGCGTTAAAAGAGAACGAAATGCTGCCGTCCATAAGGGGATTGGCGAAGGACTTGAAGATAAGCTTCGTTACCACCAAGCGTGCTTATGACGAACTGGAGAGAGAGGGATTCATATATACGATTCAGGCGAAGGGCTGTTACGTGGCGCCGAAAAACGTTGAATTGCTCCGTGAGGAAAACCTGAAAAGGATTGAGGGGCATATTGAGGAGATAGTACGGCTTTCCGCCGCCTGCAATCTGGCCAAAAGCGATATAAAGGAGATGTTGGATTTTGCGTTTGAAGCGGAAAAGGAGGAGAATCAGGCTTGATACCAATCTTTGGCCAAGTCTATAAAATGATTGAAGATTGGTATGAGTATTCGGCACAAACGTATCTTAACGTATCTTACAGAGGAAAGGAGTTTTCATAAAAATGACTAACGCTTTGGAAATTAAAAATCTGTCTAAGAAATTCAAAAGTTTTAAACTGGACAACGTTAATCTGACGCTGCCTTCGGGCTGCATTATGGGGCTGATCGGCGAAAACGGAGCAGGGAAGAGTACTCTTATAAAGCTTATTCTCAATATTCTCCATAAGGACGATGGCACTGTTACCATACTCGGAAGGGACAACACCGACAATATCAGACTGACCAAAGAGGAAGTGGGCGTTGTTACCGACGAAGTGGGGATACCCGAATGTCTTAAGGCGGAGCAGGTGGGGAAAATAATGAAACACACCTTCAGGTACTGGGACGAAAAGGCCTTTGACAATTATCTTGTAAAGCTTGACATACCGAGAGACAAGCAATTCAAGGATTTTTCACGCGGCACTAAAATGAAATTGGGCATAGCGGCGGCATTGTCTCATAAAAGCAGGCTTTTGCTGCTGGACGAGGCAACGAGCGGACTCGATCCCGTTGTAAGGGACGAGGTTGTGGATATGCTGAGCGATTTTACCCGCGACGAAGGTCACTCGATACTTATTTCTTCCCATATCGTAAGCGATCTTGAAAAGCTGTGCGATTATATTGCGTTTCTTCACAAGGGAAAGCTGCTGCTGTGCGAGGAAAAAGACAGACTTTTGGAGGAGTACTGCGTAGTACGCGGGGAAAAAGGAATTTTGGCGGGAATCGACTCCAAGGCAGTGCTCAACAAAAAAGAAACGCCTTATTCGGAAGAGGGGATTATTTTAAGAAAGGCGGCGCCGAAAAACGCTGCGGTCAGCCCTATCAGCATTGAAGAACTGTTTATTTATATGGTAAAGGGAGAAAGGAGCGATACTTTATGAAGGCGCTTTTGCTTAAAGACTTTTATATGATGAAAAAATACTGTCGTTCTTATTTATTGGTTATGATTATATTCGCCGGACTTTCAGTCTTTGACCCAACGTGGAGGACGTCCTCGCTTTCCCTGCTTTGTCTTATGGCGGCGATGATGCCCGTAACGCTTCTGGCATATGATGAGAGGAGCCATTGGAACGAATACTGTGCGGCATTGCCTTACGGAAAAGAGGCCTTTGTTTCCTCAAAGTATGTTTTGTGCCTTATTAACCAACTGGCGGTTATGGCGGTTTTTGGAGTGCTTTGGTCGATAAGCGGCGGAAACAGTATGAACGAGTTTTTTATGACGGCGTCCGTTGGATTTTGCTGCTCCTGCTTTTCCATGGCGGTAATATTTCCCTTTGTGCTGTGGCTGGGGGTAGAAAAGGGACGAGTGCTTTATTATGTCTTTATTGTTATCGGTTTCGGGGCTTCGGCACTGCTGAAGAGTTTTTCTGTCAGCGAAAGTATTGATATCAAGACGTTTTTTGATATCCTGACGGTGGCGCTTCCTGTTCTGAGCGTATTGGTTTATATCGTGTCATGGGTTATTTCGGTGATTATTTACGGTAAAAGGGAGATGAGGTAAAACGGAAAGAAAATCCACGCACAAATCCTATGAATACAAGCTCTCAGCTTACAGCAGGCTTTTTTTCGCCATCATATAGTAAACGCATATTTTATAGCCAGCATATCCGTACAGCCTGTCCAGTCCCGTGTATGTATACCCCAGGTAGGCTTCCTTCATTCCCGCTTCTTTAAGATACTTTGTTCCGAGAATAACAAGGTTTACGGCAATGTGGCGTCCTTGAAAAGAACGTTTTACAACGGTACAGCCAATGCTGCCCAAGCCTTTTTCTTCCGCTTCCAAATCACAGATCAGCGCTCCCACGGTTTCGCCGTTTAAAACGGCTATCAGAATCTTTTCACTGCCGGTTCCCTTATAAAGATCTTTGTTTTTGTAATATTGCGTAAATTCTTCAAAGGCATTATCGCTGCATTCACATACCGAGTCCATATCGGCAATTTCCGCCCATCTGTAATTGATTCCGTCTATTGCTTCGCCCACAAAGCGTTCGTTATGGGTAAAATCTTTTAATTCAAATCTCATATCAAAGCAATCGCAGTTCCATGAATGCTCATAACCTCTTTTAGTAAAGAACGCGGCGGCGGAATCGTCAATATTTGTGTATAAGTTTTCGTTTTCGGTTTTAAAATATCTTTTGTTGGTGGGAACTCCCGGCATAAGGTAATCGAATCCCGCGCCTATTACAATTTCGTCGAAGCCGCATTTTTTTACCGTTTGTTCGGATAAAGCCAAAAGCTCGCTTCCAAGGCCCTTGTTTCGATACTTTTTATCCGTTCCGAAAAGGATTACGGTATTTCCGTTGATTACCGACACGCCGATAAGTTTACCGTTTTCGTCTCTTTTATAAATATTTTTGTTATTCTTGTTTCCGAGGATATCGAGTACGGTATCTTTGTCACGCACTATAAACGGAAAGTTTTCTTTAAAGAATGTGAATAGTTCTTGTATCATTTGAAGTCTCCTTAAAACAGCGGTTATTATGCCTCGCACTATTTTTATTTAATTTAACCTATTGTCAATAGATTGAATTAAAATCAATATCAATATCAATGCACACGTCTTTTCGGCAGATTTTGCCGCTGACTGCGTTATATTTTTTACATGCTTATCGAGTAATACCAACTGTGAAAATTTGCCTTGTCATTGATAAAATATGCTCGAAAATCCACGTACAAATCCTATGGGCACAAGTTTTAAAAACCTGTCTTCACAAGATTTGTGCGTGGATTTCAAGCGTTTTTCGCAGAGGACAAGTTACGGTGCAGTCATCGAAAAATTTATCGATGACTGCGAATACCGGTTATCAGCTTTATTTTATTTCCGTTACCTCATACCCCGCGTCTTCAACCGCTTTTTTGAGAATTTCGTCGCTTACCTCTTCGCTCAGCTCTATGGACGCGGTTTTTGTATCGAGATTTACCGTTGCTTTCACTCCGGTCAAGCCGTTAAGCGCTTGTTCCACCCTCGCACTGCAATGGCCGCAGCTCATTCCCTCGATTGTCATTGTTTTGTTCATAATATTTCCTCCTTTATTTTTTTCCGCTTCTTCCTCTTCGGGGAGCAATTTGACGGAGTCGTGAATCTCGGTCTCCGAATCGGAAACGGATGTGTGCTTAAATTTAAAAAGCTTTAACCTCAAAGCGTTCATAACCACGCAAAAGCTGGATAGACTCATAGCCAGTGCTCCGAACATAGGATCCAGACGCCAGTTTAAAAGCGGCACAAATGCCCCTGCCGCCAGAGGGATACACAGCGCGTTATAGAAAAACGCCCAGAAAAGGTTTTCCTTAATATTTTTTATAACCGCCCGACTTAATTTTATGGCTCCGGATACGTCAAGAAGGCTGTTTTTCATAAGAACGATATCGGCGCTGTCTATGGCTATGTCAGTGCCTGCGCCTATGGCCATTCCCACGTCCGCGCGGGCGAGGGCGGGAGCGTCGTTTATGCCGTCCCCCACCATGGCGGCGAGTTTCCCTTCGTTCTGAAGCTGTCTTATCACGCTTTCCTTATCCTGAGGGAGCACTTCGGAGATTACGCGGCCGAAGCCCAAGCGTTTTCCGACAGCCTCCGCCGTTCTCTTGTTGTCTCCGCTGAGCATTACGGGTTCTATTCCCATTTCCTTCAGTTCTTTTACCGCAGCTTCGGCCGTAGGCTTTACGGTATCTTCTACGCCTATAATGCCTATTATAACGCCGTTTTCCGCTATATAAAGTGGTGTCGCCCCATTGTCGGCCAATTTGTCCGCCAAAGCTGTCCATTGGGTGATATCAATGCCGCTGTCCTTCATTAACGCCGCGTTGCCGGCAAGACAGGGCTTTCCTTTTACTTCTCCGTGCACGCCTTTACCGAAAACCGCGCCGAAATCGCTTACGGAAAGGGGAGAAATGTTGTTTTCTTCCGAACAGGCCATAATTGCCTCGGCGAGAGGATGCTCGGATTTTTTTTCAAGACTCGCGGCAACGGCGAGGATATGGCGGCGGGAAACGTTATCCGCTTTTTCTATAATGGTTACGGAGGGCTTTCCGGTAGTAACCGTGCCCGTTTTGTCCATTACAGCCACGTCTATTTTATGGGCAATTTCAAGGGCGGCGGCGGATTTGATAAGAATCCCGTTTTCCGCGCCCTTGCCTGTTCCCGCCATAATGGCCACGGGGGTGGCCAGGCCGAGGGCGCAGGGACAGGATATGACAAGCACGGAGATGGCGTGCGATAAAGCCACTTCGGCTCCTTCTCCGCAGAGAAGCCATATAAATCCGGACAGCAGGGCTATGGTTATCACCACCGGAACAAAAATGCCGCTTATTTTATCCGCCAGCTTGGCAATCGGCGCTTTTGAGCCGGTGGCGTCCTCCACAAGGCGTATGATCTGCGCCAATGTGGTGTCGCCGCCAACTCTTTCGGCGCGCATTTTAAAGTAGCCGCTTTTGTTGATGGAGGAGGCAATCACGTTATCTCCCTCGGTTTTTTCAACTCCGATGCTTTCTCCGGTAACCGCCGACTGATCCAGCGTTCCGTGGCCTTCGGTAATAATGCCGTCCACCGGTACGCTTTCGCCCGCTTTAACGATAACGATATCGCCTTTTAAAATTTCGTCGGGGGAAACGGTAAGCTCGGTTCCGAAGCGCTCCACCACCGCCGTTTTAGGGGTGAGATCCAGAAGCTTTTCTATGGCGGAGGAGGTTTTGCCTTTTGCCCTTGCTTCAAGCATTTTTCCCACAGAAATAAGAGTAAGTATGGTGCCGGAGCTTTCAAAATAAAGATTCATCATATAGCTTTCCGCAAGAGCGGTATCGCCGTGCCCCAATCCGTAGCCTATGCGGTATATGGCTATTATTCCGTAAAGAAGCGCCGCTCCCGATCCCAAGGCGATAAGAGTATCCATATTAGGCGAACCTTTTATTAGATTGCGAAAGCCGTTGGTAAAGTAATGACCGTTTATCAGGACTATGGGAATCACCAGCAAAAACTGGGTAAAAGCGAAAACAAGCGAGTTTTCCGCCCCGTGGAAAAAGTTTGGAAGAGGAGCGCCCATCATATGCCCCATTGAAATGTAAAAGAGCGGTATAATGAATACTAGCGACCATATCAGCCGTTTTTTCATTATGCGAAATTCTTTTTTTCTCAGCTCAGCGGGGCTTTCTCTTTTTTCTTCGGATCCCTTTGCGGCGTCGGAGGAAGGCAGGGAGGCGGTATAACCGCCTTGTTCCACGGCGGTTATTATATCCGACCTTTGACATTTCTTTCCGTCGTATTCCACTGTCATTGAGTTGGTGAGCAGATTTACCTCCGCCTTTGAAACTCCGTTTAGCTTACTTACCGATTTTTCAACGTGGGCAGAGCAAGCAGAACAGGTCATACCGCCGACATTGTAGCGTTCCTTTATCAGCGCGGTTGATTCTTCCGGCAATTTTAATACACTTCCTTTCGTATATGTTTTTTATCTGTTTTATTTTTATAGTATGCCTTATACTATTTGCAAATTATACTATAGACAAATTTAAAATTAGGGATGATATGCAAATAGTGCTTTGGGAGCAATTCTTTGTGGAGGTTTAGTTTTTTCATTTCCAAAATATGGTTTTGACGATAAAATTATACTATATTAGTACACTTTTGTCAAGGGGTATTTTATTTCTTAGAAATGCGTAAAAATACGCAGTGCCGCGAAAAAACGGACAAAAAAGTGAGGGATGATTATTTTACAATGACGTTTTTTTCGATTTTACGTAAGCTGAACAAAATAAAAAAACCCCCGCCAAAGCGGGAGCCGTTTCTATGCGGATATATGTTGTTCAAAAGATCAGTTGGCTCTCTGAACCTTACCGGAACGCAAACATCTTGTGCAGACGTTTACTCTGCAAGGAGCGCCGTTAACGACAGCCTTAACCTTCTGTACATTGGGCTTAAAGCTTCTGTTAGAGCATCTGTGTGAGTGAGAAACCTTAACACCGAAAGTGACACCTTTACCGCAGATATCGCATTTTGCCATGGGTGAACACCTCCTTTTCAAAGTATATATTTCAAATACCATCTAATTATAGCAGATGTCCGGAAAAAAATCAAGTACTTTTTATAATTTTTTTTAGTATAGGTTTTTTTCGTGAGAATTGTCAAAAGATGAGTTGTTTTCATATGCGATGTAACGCCCCTGAAATTTAAGGCAATACCGCGCATTTTTCCCGAACAATCGCCGTATGTTCCCGTAAAAATATCCTCCAAATGCAAACCTGAACTTTTGTTATTTGTTCCAATTTTATTAAAATCGGTTGACAATTTGTATTTAATCTGCTATAATAACAATATCGGAAGCGGGAAAAATATTTCCGTTATAATACCGAAATTTACGAAAGAGGCTTGACAAAATGCTGAACCTGCGCTACAATTTTGACAGACAGACAGACAGACAGACAGACAGACAGCATAGTTGCGCTCTTTTTTCGGATATTTTCAGCAGTTCGTTATTCAAAGGCAATAACGGCTTTTCAGCCGTGTTGTCTTATTTTAATTTTATAAACAAAACCGTTAAGGCGAATTTATGATTTAAATTCGCTTTGGCGGTTTTTGTGTTTTACGCCGATTCAAGCCATAAAAATTTAAGGTTTTCGGCATAAAAATTATTTACGGCTATTAACTGTTTTGCGGAGCGGCTTTTTAATAAACCGCGGCGGGCAGTTTTAGTAAAAAATTTCTTAGGAGGAAATGATAAATGTTAAACAAAATCAGAAAGCTTAGAGAGAAGAAAGGCTTTACTCTTGTTGAGCTTATCGTAGTAATCGCCATTATTGCGATATTGACAGCCGTACTCGTTCCCCTGATCGGAAACTGGACGCAGCAGGCGGCTTATACTACGCTTCAGGACGGTGCGCAGACTATATCCAACAGCATCAATACCGCTATCGCCAAGGTTACTATGGGTGGAGCGCCTTCTTCAATAGTGCAGATTGCGGTTACTAAAACCAACAACACTGTTACAATAACGATAGACGGCTCTGCCCCTGCTGCTGGTAGTGTAAATAAAGATATTGCGGATGAAGTTACGACAACACTCTCGGCAACTCTTCCCAACGGTAGCGCTTTCTTGGCTTCAATTACCGGAGGTGCGGTTGACGGTGTTATTTACAGAAACGATGACAATGGAGCAATTGTTGCCGGAGCTGTTTCTGAGGCTCCGGGTGATTTTAACGATGCTTATGAGTATACCGCTGGTAGTGATAAGTATGCCGTAGGTGTTTCCGGTAAATTTAAGGGTGGCGTTACAGTTGCCATTGATGCCACTACTCATGTAGTAAGTGCAACAGTTACAACTCCTTCAGCTTGATCATTTAATTTATTTAAAGTAAATCATCTCGTTTTGATTTACATATAAGCTTTTTCCGCACTCTTATTGAGCGGAGTTGCGCCTCCATAAAAGAGGCAATCAATTTTTTGCACATAGACTTTTGCTCTTCGGAGCAAATAGTTTATGCTCTCCTACTCAAAGTCTCTGGGTTTTCTCGGAGACTTTGACTTTTTATTTGAAAAACACCTTATAGGGCGTCTTCCGAGGATTTCCGTAAATTCTCAAAGTAAATGCAACAGTAGCAAGGAAGCTGCATTAAGTGCGAAAAACAGCAGCATTAACTTTAAGAAAAAAGCCAAAAACAATAAAAAAGGAGGCTAAAAACAAACAAATCAATAAAAAATGGGATAGCAAACAAGCCTAAGAAGAAGGCTTCTCAGACTAAATGCAACATTTAGTTGCGTTTACTATGATAAGAAAATTGAAAATATTACTTGATAGTTTTAAGCAGCCTTGGCGATTGAATAACATTTTCAGGAGGAATAAAAGAGATACCCAAAACATTGGCTAATATCTCCGAATAATAGAAGGTAAAAACATCATAAGCGCTTTTACCGTTAAATTGTTTGCGTTTAACGGCGTTAACATGAGAAAAAATCAAGTCGACCTTTTCTTGCGAAAAATCATCGAATGAACTCCCCTTAGGAACAATATCACGAAACAATGTGTGATTTTTTTCGATATCGGTTTTTTCATAAGGCGAATTGGGTTCGCAGTAAAACAAATGTGTTTCAAGGTTTCCGCTTTCATCATTTTCAAATGCGGTTGCATTGCTGAATTCTCCGCCGTTATCGGTAAGCAATATAGGAGCAATATCTCCGAAATTAAAATTAAATGATTTAAGGCGAGTTTTGAGAAGCATAATTTTTTCTGCTGCTTCTGCTGCGGTTTTGTTTTCTAAAAGTATACCAATCATAAAATCACTGTCGGTAAAGTGGATTGTCATAATTACCTTGCCGCCGACTTTCCCTATGACAGTATCAAGCTGAACCACAGGCAAGGACGGATTTTCTTCAACGTAATTCAAATAATCGTTGTATGTACGACCTTGTTTTACACATTTTGGGACGTACTCGGATTTTTTCGATCGCCTTGGTTTAAATTTGACGGCTCTTGGCAAATCAATGGAAGAAATTGAATAGTATCCCATTTTAATGTGGCGATATACGGTTGGCATTGAAACAGAGAGATTGTTGGCTTTTATGGCATGATAGACATGCTGCCCGTTTTTCACAGCTGTTGAAATAATTTTCTCTGTTTCGTAAAAACTTTCTTTGTTCAAGGGTATTCCGCTGCGGGCTTCGGAAAGAAGCTCTTCATAATCCGAATGAGCTTTTTTGGCAATGTACACTTGTCTTTTGAATTGGCAGCTGCTGCGGCTTCTTTTTTCACACCCATTACATACAAATGGGGCCTTAAGCAGCTTAGGGCATGTTTCGTCGGTTTTGACAAAACTGTTGGTGTGGGCTTGCAAATGCCCTTTTACCTCTCTTGATACAGTGGTTGCGCTTTTTCCTATGCGTTTTGCAATGGATTTATAAGTCATTCCCTTGCTTAGACATTCTTGGATTTCTATTCTATCCTGCAATGTCATGTGTTTGTTTTTTTCGTTTTTCATAGTCTGAGACCTCCTTTTTTTCTCAGACTTAATGTTACCACTTTTTTCTTCTCATAGTAAGTGCTACCGCTAAGTTGCACTGTTGCATTTACTTTGAGAATTTACTTCCGAGGATTTCCTGCCGATTCAATAAATTTTTTCTTTACAAACGGCGAAAAATATGTTAAAATACTAATTAATATAATTTATGAAAAAATTTAACGATTTAAAAGGTAGAAAAATGAACTTTGATTTTCCGAAAAATATTATAATAACGGGACACTACGGCTGCGGAAAGACAAACATTGCGGTAAATCTCGCGTTAAAGCTTGCGGAAGCAGACAAAGTCACCGTAGTTGATCTGGATATAGTCAACCCCTACTTTCGCACCGCCGATTTCGGAAGCTTGTTTGAAAACAGAGGGATAAGACTTGCGGCGCCTATGTATGCCAACTCAAATCTGGATATCCCCGCTTTGAGCTTTGACTTGGGGGGGATCGTAAACGGAGAGGGGAGAGTGATTATCGACGTGGGGGGCGACCCTGAGGGGGCGACGGCGCTTGGGCGGTACGGAGACATTCTGAAAAACCGCGGCGATACGGCGCTTTATTATGTGGTAAACAAGTACCGCTATCTTACCTCTACTCCGACAGAGGCAAAGGAATTGCTTGAGGAAATAAAAGCGGCTTCGGGTTTGTCCTGCGACGGGATAATAAACAACTCCAATTTAGGCGTGCTTACCGATAATAAGACGGTGACCGATTCCGTGGATTACGCCGAAAGGGCGGCGGAGGTTTCGGGCTGCCCGCTGCTGTTTACCTGTTCCCAAAAGGAAAACCTTAAGGGGATAGAGCCTTCCATGGAGATAAATGTTTATGTTAAGCCGCTTTGGGAGCAGTGACGGGTATTTTACCGCATTTTCCCGTTTTCGGGATCATTACTTTATATATAAAGGAGAGCCAATGATAATAAAAAACGAAATTCCGATATTGGAATACAGTACGGAAACAGAGGGAATACTTTCGCCGAAGGAAGCCTACGGTTATGAGGACGGGTATTTTCCCAAGCTTTGTTTTATGACTTTTTTCGGAGAGGTATTTAAAGCGTTCGGCGAAAAATACGGCGGTGAGGAAATAGGCGGCTATTATTCGGAAATGTGCGAATTTCCGGTGCTGAAAATCAGCTACGGCGGTAAGGAGATGTGTATGATGCAGGCTCCCGTAGGTTCGGCAAATGCCGTTTCCGTGGCCGATTATCTGTACTCCAACGGTGTGGAAACAATTGTGTGCTGCGGCGGCTGCGGGGTGCTGGACAATATTCCCAAGGGGGACGTTATAGTGCCCGTTAAGGCTTTGCGCGAGGAGGGCGGCTCCTATCGGTATCTGCCGCCTTCAAGATATGCGGATCTTTCAGAAAACGTTATTGAGAAGATTGAAATAACGCTGAAAAGGCTTGATGTGCCTTACATAAAATGTATCACGTGGACTACCGACGGACTGTTTCGTGAAACCAAGGAAATGGTGGATTACAGAAGGTCTGAGGGCTGCAAAACCGTTGAGATGGAGTGTGCCGCTTTTGCGGCGGTGGCAAAAGCCAAGGGCAAAAAATACGGACAGCTTCTATACAGCGGGGACGTGGTGACGGGAGAAGGGAATTATGACGACAGGGAGTGGTACAACGACATGACGTCGAGAGAAAAGCTGGCGCATATTGCTATTGAAGCGCTTTCCGACTGTTAGATTTATACGTCATATATAACGGGAGGAAGCAATGTCAAAGCTTATAATTATACGCGGAAATTCCGGAAGCGGAAAATCCACTCTTGCCGGAAGGCTTCAGCGGAAATTCGGACGCAATACAATGGTTATTTCACAGGATACCGTAAGGCGGGAAATGCTTTGGGCAAAGGACGGAGAGGGGACTCCCGCTTTGCCGCTGATGGAGGAGCTTTTGAGATACGGCAGGAGACACAGCGAGGTTGTTATTCTGGAAGGGATTTTGGACGCAAGGGTTTATGAAAGGCTGTTTGAAACGGCAAAGGAGGAGTTTGGGGAAAATATCTTTGCGTATTACTATGATATCCCCTTTGAGGAAACGGTCAGGCGGCATAATACCAGAGCGAAGGCTCATTCCTTCGGCGTTGAGGATATGAAAAGATGGTGGAACGAGAAGGATTTCCTGGGTAATATTGCCGAGGAAATATTTACATTGGAAATAAGGCTTGAAGAGGCGGAGGATTTGATATATAATAGAGTAGCGGGGATGTAGGTGAGTTTTGCTGCCGCCGGGAGTTTGGCTAAGGTTTATTTCCTTTTTCTGCGCCGCGGCTACCGCCGAAACGGGTGGGTTAACTCAAGCAGTTAATCAACAGGCTTCGGCGTGCCGAAGAAAAAACATAATATGCAAAAAATTATTTCAAATTTAAACAACAACTAAACTTTAAATAAACAATAAACCGAAAGGAGAACACAATGTCAAAAATGAAAGTCGAGTTTGACCGCTGTAAGGGCTGTGGTCTTTGCACCACCGCCTGTCCCAAAAAAATAGTGGAAATACAGCAGGACAAGCTGAACAAGAAGGGCTATTATACCGCCGTTTGCATTGACGATGAAAAATGTATCGCCTGCGGATTCTGCGCTATGATGTGTCCTGACTGCGCGATTACAATTACCGTAGAGGGGGGCGAAAAGAAATGAGCGAGCTTACACTTATGAAGGGCAACGAGGCGTTGGCGGAGGCGGCGATAAGAGCCGGCTGCAAATGCTTTTTCGGTTACCCCATTACCCCTCAAACGGAAATTTCCGCTTATCTGTCCAAGCGTATGCCCAAGGTGGGCGGGGTGTTCCTGCAGGCGGAATCCGAGGTGGCCGCAATAAATATGGTTTACGGCTGCGCGGGTTCGGGAATACGCTGCATGACGTCCTCCTCATCTCCCGGAATTTCCCTTAAAACCGAGGGAATATCCTACATAGCGGGAGCCGATCTGCCCTGCGTTATCATTAACGTCCAGAGAGGCGGTCCGGGTCTCGGCGGTATTCAGCCCTCTCAGGCGGATTACTGGCAGGTGACAAGAGCCTTGGGTCACGGCGATTTTCACGTACTGGTATTTGCTCCTTCCACCGTTCAGGAAATGGCAGATACCGTTACTAAAGCTTTTGATCTGGCGGATAAGTACAGAATGCCTGCCGTTATTCTGGCGGACGGCCTTTTGGGACAGATGATGGAGCCGGTGGCTTTTGACGAAAGCGCGGAAATAAAGCTTTCCGACGCGTCGGGTAAGCCCTGGGCGGCTACCGGTCACGGAAACAAAAGAAAGCACAATATTATAAATTCCCTTTATTTACAGGCAGCTGAGCTTGAAGAAAAGGTACGCGCACGTTTTGAGAGGTACGAGCAGGTAAAGGCGAACGAAACCATGGCGGAATGCTACAAAACCGAAGACGCGGAAATAGTGGTTGTCGCTTACGGCTCCACCGCAAGACTTGCCAAGTCCGCCGTTGAGCTTGCGAGAAAAGAGGGTATAAAGGCGGGCGTGTTCAGACCTATTACTCTCTGGCCTTATCCCGAAAAGGAAATAAACGAGGCCTGCAAAAATGCGAAAAAGGCGCTGACAGTGGAAATGTCCATGGGTCAGATGGTGGACGACGTAAAGCTTGCTTTGAATTGCAGAATCCCCGTGGAATTTTTCGGAAGAACGGGCGGAGTTATCCCCGGCCCCGCCGAAATATTGAACAAGATAAAGGAAATGACAGGAGGCGATAAATAATGCCCGAATTCAAAAGACCTCACGCCCTTTGCGACGTACCCCTGCACTATTGCCCCGGCTGTACACACGGTATAATTCACCGTCTGGTGGCCGAGGTCATAGACGAAATGGGAATAGAGGGCGATACAATAGGCGTTTGCCCGGTTGGCTGCTCCGTTATGGCTTATGATTACTTTAACTGCGATATGCTTGAGGCTTCCCACGGACGTTCTCCCGCTGTGGCAACAGGCGTAAAGAGAGCCAACCCCGATAAGTTCGTGTTTACATATCAGGGCGACGGCGACCTTGCCGCCATAGGCACCGCCGAAACGGTTCACGCCGCCACAAGGGGCGAAAACATAACCGTTATATTCGTAAACAATACTACCTACGGAATGACTGGAGGGCAAATGGCTCCCACCACTCTCCCCGGACAGATTACCCAGACCACTCCCTACGGCCGCAACACAAGCGTAGAAGGTTTTCCCGTAAAAATGTGCGAGATGCTCTCCCAGTTAGACGGCGTGGCGCTTGCGGAAAGGGTGACGGTAATTGACCCGAAATCAGTAATGACCGCGAAAAAGGCTATCAGAAAGGGCTTTGAGTTTCAGAAGAACAAGCAGGGATTTTCCATTATAGAGGTGTTGTCAACCTGTCCCACCAACTGGGGAAAAACGCCTATTGAGGCGCTTCAGAGATTAAAGGACGAAATGATACCTTACTATCCTTTGGGAGTATATAAGGAGGGCGCTGTAAGATGACGAACGATATACTTCTGGCGGGCTTCGGCGGACAGGGCATTCTGTTTATCGGAAAGATGCTTGCCTATCTCGGACTTTACGGAGAAAAACAGGTTTCGTGGCTCCCATCCTACGGCCCCGAAATGAGAGGCGGCACCTGTAACTGCTCGGTATGTATAAGCGACGATCCCATAGGCTCTCCGTTGGTGCTTGAACCCGACAATCTGCTTGTAATGAACACTCCCAGCTACGATAAATTTATCGGCAGCGTAAAAAGCGGCGGAAGCTGCTTTATTGACAGCACCCTTATCGAAGCTGTTTGCGACAGGGCGGATATAAGCTGTTTTTATGTTCCCGCGACCCGGCTTGCCAATGAAAACGAGCTTCACGGAATGGCAAACGTTATTCTTTTGGGCAAGATGATCAAGGAAGCCGGGATGGCTGACGAGGCGGTTATAGAAAAGACCGTTAAAAAGGTAGTGCCTCCCAAAAAATCGCATCTTATAGATGCAAACCTTAAGGCGCTGAAAATCGGAATGAGTCAATAAAAAAACAAACACGATAGATATATCGGGTATAAGTAAAAAGCCGCAATCTTGTTTTATAACGGGATTACGGCTTTTCTTATACAGTTTTTATAAGCTGCGCTGTAAAAAAATATAAACTTTTTTATTTTTTTTTCAAAAAACCCTTGAAAAATGGACAAAAATAAGCTACAATAATATAGATAATGAAACAGTATCGTTTTTAATAAAATTCCGGAGGTTAATTTATGATTTCAGCAGGCGATTTCAGAAACGGCGTTACCTTTGAAGAGGATGGAAACGTAGTTCAGGTAATTGAGTTTCAGCACGTTAAACCCGGCAAGGGCTCCGCTTTCGTGCGCACAAAAACAAAGAACGTTATCACAGGCGCAGTGGTTGAAAAATCCTACAACCCCACCGCCAAATTCCCCACTGCTTTCATTGAAAGAAAGGATATGGAGTATTCTTACAGCGACGGCGATCTTTACTATTTTATGGACAGCGAAACCTATGAGCAGGTGCCCATAAACAAAAAGGATTTAGGCGATAATTTCCGCTTTGTAAAGGAAAATATGGTGTGCAAAATCTTAAGCTACAAGGGCAATGTGTTCGGCGTTGAGCCTCCCAACTTTGTTGAGCTGGAGATTACGGACACCGAGCCCGGTTTTAAGGGCGATACCGCTACGAACGCCACTAAACCCGCCACACTGGAGACCGGTGCGGAAATAAGAGTTCCTCTTTTTATTGACGTGGGCGAAGTGGTGCGTATTGATACAAGAACCGGTGAGTACATGGAGCGCGCAAACAAGTGACCGTTTACACTTTTATTTTTAATAAGTAATGGCTTGCGGCCGAAAACGGCGGTTTGCTTTTGGAAAGGTGGTATAATATGAACATTACGGAAAAGGTTTCTTATATCAAGGGACTGGCGGAAGGTTTAAGTCTTGACGAGACCACAAAGGAGGGCAAGCTTTTGGCGGCCGTTATCGACGTTCTTGACGATATTGCCCATCAGGTTGACGAAATAGATATGGATCTTGCCGATCTTACCGATGTTGTTTCCGATATTGATGAGGCAGTCACAGATCTTGAGGAAGATTTTTACGGTGACGAATATGACGATGACGAGTGTGACTGCGGCTGCGAGGATGAGGATATGTATGAGATCACCTGTCCCAAATGCAGCAACAGCATTACCGTTGATTTTGATGTAATTGCGGCGGGCGGAATCCTTTGCCCCAACTGCGGCGAGCCGCTTGAGTTTGATCTCAGCGCTCTTGAGGATGAGGAAGAGTAATCACTCTTTAATCAAGTCAGCGACTTGACCGGAGATTAGTATTAGATTTACGCAAAAACTATATAGTAAACGGCATTTTTTACTTTTACTGTAATGAAAGAAACACCTCGTGAATTTCACGGGGTGTTGTTATATATTATGCTTTTATGTATAAAGATTACTTTTTACCTCTATTTTTTCCCTTGTTGTGAGATTTTGCTTCCTGCTTGGCGGCAGCGGGCTTTTCGGCAGCCTTGGTGGATTCTTTTTCAGCGGTTTTCGCTTCCGGATTGCTTTCGGACTTTTCGGATTTTGCGGCGGCCTTTTTCTCATGGTCTATAAGGAGCATCAGCTCTTTTGCAATCTCACGGTTTCCGTCTATAAAAAGCTTTCCGTCATTCAAAGCGTCGATAGGCTCAAGTTTTCCCGATGCAATAGCGGTAAGCGTCTTGCCGTCGACGGTAAATATTACGTCATTGTCTTTGTAATCATAAGGTTCGATGGAAAGAACTCCGTTTTTATAGGCAGCGTAAAAGATGCCTTTCCCTTCCCCCGTAATATTGAACTGAAAAGCAAATTCATTGGTGAAATCGCTGATCTTTGCTTTTTTAAAGCTCTTTTGAACTTCGCTGAAGATTTTTTCGTAAGTCATATTTTTTCCTCTTTTCATTTGCAATGCTGCAATTTTTTAAACTTGGGTTAGTTCAGATGTTGGGAACGGCAAAAAAGTATTGGAAGGGATTTCCCATTTATCCTATCGTGTATATTTTGATAAAGTGCGTTTGCGGCTTTTTGCCGCTGTTTACAGCATTTATCACTTTGTTAGTATAGCACAAAACTATTTTTTTTGCAATATGAAACAAATCAAAAGAGTGTTTTAAAGCAATAAATGGTAGGAGGTGACAAATTAACATAAAAACAAGGGCTAAATTTGTATAAAAAGCCGAAATATAAAAACTTGTAAAAAAATGCATATTTATAACGTTATGTAACCGCTTTGTAACCGCATAAGTGTAAAATCCATTATAAAGGAAAATATATTCTGAGGCAGCGGCGGTTTAATAGAGTACGTTGGTACAATCGGCAAAGACTAATAAATACATTAAAATGTTTACTCCGTCATATTACCATACTATAAAGAAAAGGGTGCTAAAAGAATCGGTCGATTTTACGGCTGCGCTGTCAAGGATATGGCCGTTGTTTATATTGCAGGATGCGGTATAAATGCTTTAAAACGGTCAAGAAAAGGGGAAAAATATGAACGGTTACGAGAAAATGATACGGCTTCGGCGAATGAAGATTACTAAGATAATTTCTGCTTTTACCGCCCTGTCGATGACGATTACCGGTTTGGCTGTGGCGGCAAGCGCCGATTCGGCGAGTCCTGATTTTATCAGCGAGGCTTTGGGTGATTTAACCAACTATGGTATTGTCGCTTCCGATATGGTAAATCTGGTTGACTTTGAAACTAACTTTGCTGTTAAAAACATAAAGTTGGGAAGTCATTTCCAAATGGATAACTTTGTGTTAAACAAACACCGTACCGTTTCCTTTGAGGTAACAAGCGAAGGATATTTTGAACCGGGAACCACAAAGGTGTATTATTTCGGTGTTTACAGCGGCGGCAAGCTTATTAATATAGAATTTGAAGGAACCAAAACGGATAAACCCGCTCCGATAAGAGTAGAATTTACCGAACCGGGCACGAAGAGATTCTCTTTTAATATTCCTTCACAGTACAGAAATGATTTTATTACAATACATAAGCTTGAGCCGATTATTATTGATAATTGTGATGAAGATAAAGACGGCGGAACGGATATCGGCGGTAACCCTAAAATTGAATTTGTGACCGTTGACGAAGGAACTGTACTTTATCCTCAGACAGGTTTTGAAAACGAGTGCATAATTTCGGATTCGCTTCAGGTAGGCGGTGAAAGCTTCGGCGTAAATAAAACCATAAATGTCGGTTCTGACATCTATGGACGCATTTCAAGCAACGGTAATGAGATTTTCTATGAAGTTCCGCGTATGAATTGGAATAAACCCGAAGGAAGTGATTATTGGGTAGTAACTCCCGATCTTGACTCTGAAGGCAACCAGGTTTATGACAAAGGTGTAAAAATTGCCAACGGAACGATAAATTTTGTGGAAATGCCAAACGCGCAGGCAGAGGTTGACAGATTACTTTCCATTATGGAAAGTGCTTCTTCGCAGCTTCGCGGCATTATGAGTAACAGCGATAATGTTACGGTTTATTCCGTAAACGGAAGTATAAACTGCGGTTCCCAGGAGGCAGGCAATATTCTTGCGGAGTATGACCGTGTGAAGAATAATCCAAATGCGTATCTTTTAGTTAATGTAGCTCTTAATCAAGGCGAAAATGTTTTTGTGTTTAACAGCGGAAGTATCGGAACTTGGGATGCCGATGAGTCGTCAAGAATTATTTTTAATTTCTACGGCGGTGACGTGAAGGATACTCATATTACCCTTGGGGATGGATTCAGAGGTACGGCGCTTGCTCCAAACGCGAGAGTGTCCGTTATTGCTACTATGTGTGGTGCAATATATGCCCCCCAGGTAACAATAAGTTCCGGTGAAACTCATATGGCGCCTTATCGTTCATTAAATCACACTTACGAAGCACATTTTTACGAAGAACAGCAAACTACTACATCTATGGAGGAAACAACATCGGAATTAACTTCTTCAGAGGAAGACTCTCCCGAAACAATGCCAGAATCAACTCCTTCCGAAGAAACAACTTCCGAAATAACACAGGGATCAACCACTCCTGAAGAAACAACCCACGAAACGACACCGGAGTCAACTTCCCCTGAGCAAACAACTCTCGAAACAATGCCGGAGACAACTGTTCCAGAAGAAACAACTTCCGAAACAACACAGGGATCAACCACTCCTGAAGAAACAACCCCCGAAACGACACCGGAGTCAACTTCCCCTGAGCAAACAACTCTCGAAACAATGCCG